>NZ_JBVHQD010000002.1:241536-557335 GCF_055567595.1 Streptomyces sp. NPDC026515 | reverse complement strand
GACGAGATCGGCATGGGCGACAACATCTGGCTCGGCGACCGGGACGCGGTGCGCACCCCGATGCAGTGGACACCGGACCGCAACGCCGGGTTCTCGTCCTGCGACCCGGGACGGCTCTTCCTGCCGACGATCATGGACCCGGTCCACGGCTACCAGGTCACCAACGTCGAGGCGTCGATGTCGTCCCCGTCCTCGCTGCTGCACTGGACCCGCCGCATGATCGAGATCCGTAAGCAGAATCCTGCCTTCGGACTGGGGTCCTACACCGAGCTGCAGTCGTCGAACGCGGCGGTGATCGCCTTCCTGCGGGAGTACGAGGACGACCTCGTCCTGTGTGTGCACAACTTCTCCCGGTTCGCCCAGCCCACCGAGCTGGACCTGCGGCGCTTCAACGGCCGCCATCCGGTGGAGCTGTTCGGCGGGGTGCGGTTCCCGGCCGTCGGCGAGCTGCCGTACCTGCTGACCCTGGCCGGGCACGGCTTCTACTGGTTCCGGCTGCGCGCGGACGGGTAACCGGAACCCAGGCACGGTCCACCCCGGGCGGCGACGGTTTCCGCCGGCCCGCCCGGGGCACGCATCACTCACGCCCCCGACGACCGGGGAAAGGACGTACCGCCATGGCGGAAACGGTCACCCCCTCCACGCCCCCTCTCCTCGCCTCGCTCGATCCCCTCCTGCGCGAGTGGCTGCCCCGGCAGCGCTGGTTCGCGGGCAAGGGCAGTCCGGTCACCGGCTTCACCACCGTGGCCGAGACCGAACTCCTGCCGTCGGACGGCAAGCTGGGCCTGCACCATCTGCTGGTCCGCGCCGAACAGCCGCCCGCACCCGCCGCGGCCGGCGACTGCTACCAGCTGCTCATCGGCACGCGGGAGGCGCTGCCGCCGCGGCTGGCGCCCGCGCTGATCGGCCACCTCACCGAGGGCCCGCTGGCCGGACGCACGGTGTACGACGCCCTGTACGACCCCCGCCCGGCCGAGGTGCTCCTGGAGGCCCTGCGCACCCGGGCCCGCATCGGCGGCCTGCTCTTCGAACACGCCCCCGGCACGGAGATACGCGACGGGCTGGTGGCCCGGCTCCTGACCGCCGAGCAGTCCAACTCCTCGGTCGTCTACGGAGATACGTTCATCCTGAAGCTCCTGCGGCGGGTCGTGCCCGGCGTCAACCCCGACCTGGAGCTGCCCCTGGCCCTGGCCCGCGAGGGCTGCGCCCGGGTGCCCGCCCCGACGGCGTGGCTGCGGGCGGAGCTGTCCGACGAGCCCGACGCGTCGTACGTCCTGGCCGTTCTTCAGCCCTTCGTACGCGGCGCGACCGACGGCTGGGAACTGGCCCTGCGCGAGCTGGCCAAGGGCGAGGACTTCGCGGCGGACGCACGGGCGCTGGGGCGGGCCACCGCCGAGGTGCACACCGCGCTGGCCCGGGCGCTGCCGACCGTCACCCTCGGGCACAGCCAACTGGAGTCCATGGTCGCGGGCATGACCGAGCGGCTGACGGCGGCCGCCCAGGCGGTGCCGGCGCTGCGACCGTACGAGGACGGCCTGCGCTCGGCCTACGAGGCGCTGGGGGGCCTGGCCGCCGAGGGCCGCACCTGGACCGCCCAGCGGGTGCACGGCGATCTGCATCTGGGGCAGTGCCTGCGCTCGCCGTCCGGGGAGTGGTCCCTGATCGACTTCGAGGGCGAGCCCGCCCGCCCGCTGCCCGAGCGCCGGATGCCGCAGCCGCCGGTGCGCGACATCGCGGGCATGCTGCGCTCCTTCGACTACGCGGCCCACTCGGTGACCCCGGCGGCCCGCGCCTGGGCGCGACTGTGCCGGGCGGCCTACTGCTCCGGGTACGCCGAGATCACCGGCGTCGACCCCCGCACCGACCCCGTGCTGCTGCGGGCCTGCGAGACCGACAAGGCCGTCTACGAGGTCGTCTACGAGGCCCGGCACCGCCCCGACTGGCTTGCGGTGCCCCTGTCGGCCGTGCACCGCCTCGCCACCTCCGACCCGACCTGACACCTCTCCGGGAGACGCGTCCGTGACCTCCAAGACGTCCGTATCCGTAACCGCCGACGACCGCGACCGGCTGCTGCTCGGCACGCACCACGACCCGCACTCCGTCCTGGGCGCCCATCCGGTGCCGGGCGGCGGGATAGCCGTGCGCGCGTTCCGTCCGTACGCCCGCGCGGTGACGGTGGTCGCCGGCCGGGATCTGCGGACCGGGCTGCACGACGACGGCGACGGCTTCTTCTCCGTCCTGCTCCCCCTCTCCGACGTGCCGGTCTACCGGCTGCTGGTGGAGTACGAGGGGACGGCCCAGGAGTCCGAGGACGCGTACCGCTTCCTGCCCACCCTGGGCGACCTCGACCTGCACCTGCTGGGCGAGGGCCGGCACGAGCGGCTGTGGGAGGTGCTCGGGGCGCACCCGATGACCCACCAGGGCGTGTCCGGCACGCGTTTCTCGGTGTGGGCGCCGAACGCGCGGGGCGTCCGGCTGGCCGGCGGTTTCAACTTCTGGGACGGCACCGGGTACCCGATGCGCTCGCTCGGCTCCTCCGGGGTCTGGGAGCTGTTCGTGCCGGGCGTCGGCGCCGGCGAGCTGTACAAGTTCGAGATCACCCGCCCGGACGGCTCCCGCACCCTGCGGGCCGACCCGCTGGCCCGGCGTACCGAGGTGCCGCCCAGCACGTCGTCCATCGTGGACGCGTCCCGGCACGAGTGGGCCGACGAGGAGTGGATGACGCACCGGGCCGACATCCCCGTGCACGAGGCCCCCTTCTCGGTCTACGAGGTGCACCTGCCGTCCTGGCGCCCGGGTCTGACCTACCGCGACCTGGCCGAGCAGCTCCCGCGCTACGTCGGTGACCTGGGCTTCACGCATGTGGAGCTGATGCCGGTCGCCGAGCACCCCTTCGGCGGCTCCTGGGGCTACCAGGTCACCGGCTTCTACGCGCCGACGGCCCGCCTCGGCACCCCCGACGACTTCAAGTACCTGGTCGACGCCCTGCACCGGGCGGGCATCGGGGTGCTGATGGACTGGGTGCCCGCGCACTTCCCGCGGGACGACTGGGCGCTGGCGGAGTTCGACGGACGGCCGCTGTACGAGCACTCGGACCCGCTCCGGGCGGCCCACCCCGACTGGGGCACCCTGGAGTTCGACTTCGGACGCCGGGAGGTGCGCAACTTCCTGGTGGCGAACGCGGTGTACTGGTGCGAGGAGTTCCACATCGACGGGCTGCGGGTGGACGCGGTCGCCTCGATGCTCTACCTCGACTACTCGCGCGAGCCGGGCCAGTGGACGCCGAACGAGCACGGCGGCCGGGAGAACCTGGACGCGGTGGCGTTCCTCCAGGAGATGAACGCGACGGTCTACCGGCAGGTGCCGGGTGTGGTCACGATCGCCGAGGAGTCGACTGCCTGGGAGGGGGTGACCCGCCCCACCGACAGCGGGGGGCTCGGCTTCGGCCTGAAGTGGAACATGGGCTGGATGCACGACTCGCTGGAGTACATGGCCCACGAGCCGGTCCACCGCAGGTACCACCACCACGAGATGACCTTCTCGATGGTGTACGCCTACAGCGAGAACTACGTGCTGCCCATCTCCCACGACGAGGTCGTGCACGGCAAGCGCTCGCTGGTCTCCAAGATGCCCGGCGACTGGTGGCAGCAGCGTGCCAACCTCCGTGCCTACCTGGGCTTCATGTGGGCCCACCCCGGCAAACAGCTGCTCTTCATGGGCCAGGAGTTCGCCCAGGGCGCGGAGTGGTCCGAGGCCCACGGCCCCGACTGGTGGCTGCTGGACCCGGCCTACGGCGCCGAGGCCGACCACCGGGGCGTGCGCGACCTGGTCCGCGACCTCAACACCGTCTACCGGGAGACCCCCGCCCTGTGGCAGCGGGACACCTCCGTCGCCGGCTTCCAGTGGATCGCGGGCGACGCGGCCGAGGACAACGTCTTCGCGTTCCTGAGGTACGACGCCGAGGGCGCTCCGCTCCTCGCGGTCTCCAACCTCGCCCCGGTGGTCCGCGCCGACTACCGCCTGGGCGTCCCGGACGAGGTGCCCGCCTGGCACGAGGCCCTCAACTCGGACGCGGCCCGGTACGGCGGCAGCGGCATCACCAACCCCGACCCGGTGAAGCCGGAACACCAGCCGTCCCACGGCCGCGCCGCGAGCATCCGCCTGACCCTGCCCCCGCTGGCTACGGTGTGGCTGCGGCCTGCCTGAGCCCGTCCGGGAGCGGGCCGGTGTGCAGCACGCCCAGGCGCTGGGTGGCCCGGGTCAGCGCCACGTACAGGTCGCTGGTGCCGTAGCGGCCCGGTTCGACCACCAGGACCGAGTCGAACTCCAGGCCCTTGGCCTGGCGCGGGTCCAGGAGCACGACCGCCCGGGTCAGGTCGGGTTCGGTGCCGGGCGTGACGCCGTCCAGGCGGGCCGCGAGGGCGCGGTGCAGGTCACGGGGTGCGATCACGGCCAGGCGGCCCTCGGCGGGGGTCAGTTCGGCCACCGCCTTCCCGACGGCGCCGGGCAGGTCGTCGTGGGCCTGCCGGATCCACGGGGTCACACCCGTGGACCGTACCGAGCTCGGGGGCTCGAAGGCGGGGTTCTCGGCACGGACCACGGCCGCCGCGAGGTCCATGATCTCGGACGGGGTGCGGTAGTTGACGCCGAGGCGGGTGTGCTCCCAGCGGTCCTCGACGTAGGGGCGCAGGATGTCGTCCCACGCGCCGACTCCCGCCGCCTCCGCGGTCTGGGCGGGGTCGCCGACCAGGGTCATCGAGCGGGTCGGGCTGCGGCGCATCAGCAGCCGCCAGGCCATCGGCGACAGCTCCTGCGCCTCGTCGACGATGATGTGCCCGAAGGCCCAGGTGCGGTCGGCCGCCGCGCGTTCGGCCGCGCTGCGGAAGTCCTCCTCCTCGTGGCGCTCGGCGAAGCGTTCGGCGTCGATGATGTGGTGCGCGGACAGGACCTCCGAGGCGTCGGGGTCGCTGTCCTCCTTGTCGTCGAACTCGTAGGTCCGGGAGGCGTAGGAGACGTCGAGGACGCCCTGCGCGTAGGCGATCTGGGTCTCCCGTTCACGATCGGCGCGGGCCCGGGCGACCCGCTCGTCGACGCCCAGCAGCTCGGCCGCCTCGTCGAGCAGGGGTACGTCGGAGACGGTCCAGGCCCGGGTGACCGGGCGCCGGATCGCGGCCGCGTCCTCCGCGCCGAGACGGCCCTCGGGAGCGGCGAGGAAGTCGGCGACCAGGCGCTGCGGGGTCAGCCGCGGCCACAGCCGTTCGACGGCGGACCAGACCTCCGGGTTCTCGGCGAGGTCGTCGCGGATCTGGGTGATGTCGGAGGCGTCCAGCAGGCTGCTGCCGTCGAAGGGGTCGGTGCCGACCCGCTCCGCGTACAGCTCGGTGAGCGTGTTCAGGATGTGCCCCTCGAAGTACTCGCGGGCCACGTTGTGCGGGAGCCCGGCGGCCCGGGTGCGCTCGCGGGCCATGTTGACCAGGCCGTCGTCGAGCATCAGCACCTCCCGGTCGTGCTCGACGGCGATGACGGGGTCGGGCAGCGCCTGCCGGTCCCGTACGACGGCGGCGAGCACGTCGGCCATGTCGGCGCGGCCCTTGACGGCGGCCGCCTGCGGGGTGTCGGCCGCCGTGGCCTTCACGCCCGGGTACAGCTCGCCGACCGTCGCCAGCAGCACGCCGGTCTCGCCGAGCGAGGGCAGCACCTCGCCGATGTAACCGAGGAAGGCCGGGTTGGGCCCGACGATGAGCACGGCCCGCTTGGCGAGCAGTTCCCGGTGCTCGTAGAGGAGATAGGCGGCCCGGTGCAGCGCGACCGCGGTCTTGCCCGTCCCCGGCCCGCCCTCGACCACCAGGATCCCGCGGTGCGGCGCCCGGATGATCTCGTCCTGCTCGGCCTGGATGGTCTGCACGATGTCGTTCATCCGGCCGGTGCGGGCCGAGTCGAGGGCGGCGAGCAGCACCGCGTCGCCCGACGGGTCCTCGTGGCCGGTGCGCTCCCGGTCGCCGAGGTCGAGGATCTCGTCGTGCAGGGAGGCGACCCTGCGGCCGTCGGTGGCGATGTGCCGGCGCCGGCGCAGGCCCATCGGGGTGTGGCCGGTGGCCAGGTAGAAGGGGCGGGCGACCGCGGCGCGCCAGTCGATGAGGAGCGGGGTGCGCTCGGCGTCGTCCCGGCGCAGTCCGATCCGGCCGATGTGGTGCTTCGTACCGGAGGTCAGGTCGATCCGGCCGAAGCACAGCGAGCCGTCCACGGCGTCCAGCGCGGCCAGCAGCCCGGACCGTTCGGCGACCAGGATGTCCCGCTCCAGCCGGGCCTGCATCGGCTTGTCGCCGAGGGAGAGGGCGTCCGCGACCGAGGCCTCGGTGTCGCCGCGCAGCGCGTCCACCCGTGCGTACAGTCCGTCGATGAATTCCTGCTCGTGCCGCAATTCATCGTCCGGAAATTCGGTGTTTGACAATTCCGCTCCCGCCCGGATATACTGTGCCCACTGAACTTCTTCGCGACCTCATCGATTTCATTGTCGGTCTGAAGTCACGAACTCCTGAATATACGCAAAGAAATCCCCCGGGCGCAATTGCCGGGGGATTTCTTGTGTACGGGGTGAGCTCAGAGGACCTCGGACAGCTCCTCCAGGAGGCGCCGCTTGGGCCGCGCTCCCACCATCGCCTTCACCGGCTCGCCGTCCCGGAACACCATGAACGTCGGCATCGACAGCACCTTGTAGGCGTTCGTCGTCTCCGGGTTGTGGTCCACGTCCAGCTGGACCACCTTCAGCCGTTCCCCCTCCTGCGCCGCGAGGGCCGTGAGCACCGGCGCCATCTGCCGGCACGGCGGGCACCAGTCGGCGGTGAACTCCACCAGCACCGGCCCCGCCGCCCCGATCACCTCCGCCGCGAAGTCCGCGTCCGTCACCTCGGCCACACCCGCTGCCCTGGTCATCCGCCGTCCCCTCCCAGCTCGCACACCGGTTCCGGACCACCCGGAACCTCCGACTCGACGGCCAGCCGGTGACGCGCCGGCTCGGCCCGCTCCAACTGCGCCCCGACCTCGGCCCGAACGGCCTGCAACTCGCCGATGAGCGAGTCCAGCTCCGCCAGCTTGCGCCGGTAGACCGCGAGCGACGCCGGGCAGGTGTCGCCCTGCGGGTGCCCGGCCCGCAGGCACTCCACGAACGGCCGGGTCTCCTCCAGCTCGAAGCCGAAGTCCTGGAGGGTCCGGATCTGCGTGAGCAGCTTGAGATCGCTCTCGTCGTAGGTCCGGTGGCCGTTGTGGGAGCGGCGTGCGGGCAGCAGCCCGCGCGCCTCGTAGTAGCGCAGGGTGCGTGTGGTGGTACCGGCCCGTGCGGCCAGCTCGCCGATTCGCATGGGTACGACGGTAGGCCTTGACGCCGACGTCAAGGCAAGCTCGGCTGCACCCCGGCGGATTCCTCGACCTCCAGCAGGGAGGCGCTGTGCCGTTCCTCGTCGAAGGCCCGGCGGCCGCCCCGCAGCCCGAACAGCCGCTTGGCGAGGGCGATGTAGAGCACCGCGACGATGTTGAGGACCAGGGTGGCGATCTTCAGGTAGCTCACCTTCTCGGTCAGTTCCCAGATCTCCAGCGGCAGGAAGGCGGCGGTGGCGACCACCGTGAGGTACTCCGCCCACCTCTTGGCGTACCAGAGCCCGACCGCCTCGACGAGTTCGATCAGCGCGTACGCCAGCAGCAGCCCGGCCACCAGCAGCAGCGTGGAGTGCTTGTAGCCGAAGGCCCTCTGTATGGAGCCGACGACCGGTGAGTGGTCGAGGTCGTAGTGGAAGTGCTTGAAGACCGGCCGGAAGGTGTCCAGGTACTCGTTGAAGAGCCGGCGCACCGCGTCCTGGCTGTTGCTGAACTTCCACACCGCGACCGCGACGAGCACGATGAACACCCCGCGCACGGCCCGCTCGATCGCCAGGAACCGCAGGATGAACAGGTCCCGCAGCACCTTCCCGCGCGGCACCAGCGGGGCGTCGGCCGCCGGGCCCGAGCCGTGCGGCTCGCCGAGCGCGAAGTCGCCGCAGCGCAGGCAGCGCCAGGCCTCGCCGACCGCGGTCTGGGCGTGCAGCCGTACCCGCAGCCGCGGGTCGTCGGGGGCGTAGGTCACATGCCCCTTGCGCGCGCAGTGCCGACGGTCCCAGTCGATCTTCATCCCCCGTGCCTCCTGCCAGGAATGCCAACGTGCCTTTCCGGTTGGCCCGGAGCGGCACGTTAGTGGATACGGCTGACGAGTGCCGGTCAGGGATCAGTGCGCCCCGCTCTCCGCCGGCTCCCGCTCCTCGGCCCGAGCCTCCCGCTCCGCCTTCTCACGCCCCGGCAGCAGCACCGCCACCAGTACGGTCCCGATACCCAGCACGATCGCGCCGACCAGGCTGGTGTGGGCCACCGCGGAGGCGAAGGAGGAACCGACGGCGTCCGTCATCTGCCGGGCCCCCTCGGCCAGTTGCTGCGCCTGCGCCTTCAGCTGGGCGGCCTGCTGCGGGTCGGTGGCCTGCGCGGCCCGGGCGGCCGTCCGCCTGGCCTGCTCGCCGATGCCCTGGGCGACCGCGTAACCGGCGCCGACCGAGTCCTGCGCGGTGGCCAGCGCGCTCGCGGGCAGTTCGCCGGCGTCGGCGGCGTCGGTGAGGTGGCTGCCGTACGAGGTGGCGAGCAGCGAGCCGAGGACGGCGATGCCGAGGGAGCCGCCCAGTTCCAGCGAGGTGTCGTTGACGGCGCCGCCGACGCCCAGTTCGGACTCCGGGAAGGCGCCCATGATCGCGTCCGTGCAGGGCGAGAGCGCGAGGCCGATGGCCAGTCCGAGGATGATCAGCGGCGCCACGAACTCCCCGTACCCCGAGCCGGCGTCCACCCGGGTGAGCAGGGCGAGTGCGGTCGTCCCGCCGGCCATCCCCGCGGTGACCGTCCACTTCATGCCGACGCGCGGGGTGAGCCAGCCGGTGAGGGCCGAGCCGGCGAAGACCGCCCCGGCCAGCGGGAGCATGCGGACGCCGGTGCCAAGGGCGTCGTGGCCGAGGACGAACTGGAGGTGCTGGGTGAGGTAGTAGAAGGCGCCGAAGACGGCCAGGAAGAACAGGGCGACGGCGAGGTTGGAGCCGGCGAAGCGGCGGTGGGTGAAGCGGCGGACGTCCAGGACCGGATGCGGGTGGCGCAGCTCCCACAGGACGAAGGCGACGAGGCCGGCGCCCGCGACCACGGCCGCGGTGACCGCCCTGACGCCCCAGCCGAAGTGCGGCCCTTCGATGATCATGTAGACCAGCGAGCCGGTCCACAGCACGGAGAGCAGGCCGCCCACGTAGTCGATGCGATCGTGGTGACCGGCCTTGCTCGGCGGCACGAGGACCAGCGCGCCGACGACGGCGACGGCCGCGACGGGCACGTTGATGAGGAAGGTCGAGGACCAGCCGTGGTCGCGCAGCAGGGCGCCGGCGACCACCGGCCCGGCGGCGATGGCGAGCCCGGCGGTGGCGGTCCAGAGCGTGATCGCCTTGACCCGCTCGGTCCGCGGGAAGGTCGCGGCCAGCAGGGAGAGCGTCGCCGGCATGATCAGCGCGGCGCCGGTGCCCATCACCGCGCGGGCCGCGATCACGGTCGCCGCGCTGTCGGCGAGGTAGCCGAGGACGGCGCCACCGCCGAACACCACCAGCCCCACGAGCAGGGCCCCGCGGCGGCTGTACTTGTCGCCGATCGCGCCGAGCAGCAGCATCAGGGCGGCGTACGGAACGGTGTACCCGTCGATGACCCACTGCAGGTCGGCACTGCCGAGCCCGAGGTCGGCGGTCATGTCGGGCGCCGCCACCGTGAGGGCGGTGTTGGCCATCACGATGACCAGCAGGCTCAGGCAGAGCACCAGCAGCGCCCACCAGCGGCGCGGATACGGCCGCGCCGTCGTCTCGACCGGGTCCTTCATGACGAGTCGCATGACAGGGATCGCCTTCCTCACGCGTCCGGTGCCGTCCGATGCACAGGACGGGACTTGCACATCGCCGTGCAATTGCACAACCATGCGCAATGTAGGGGATCTGCACAGCACTGTGCAAACGAACGGGGTGAAGCACGTGCGCGGAGGCGGCGGGCCCCGCTGCGGGCCAGGCACAATGGCAGCCATGACCACGGGCAACCCCTCCCGCGCCGACCTGAACCGGCGCCGCATCCTGGACGTCGCCCTCGCCGAGCTGCTGCGCGACCCCGATGCCTCGATGGACCAGATCGCGCGCGCGGCAGGGGTCGTACGGCGGACCGTGTACGGGCATTTCCCGAGCCGGGAGGCGCTGATCGGCACTCTCGTCGACGGCGCGGTGGAGGCGCTGACGGCCGCCGACGAGAGAGCCGGCCGCGAGACGGCGGACCCGGCGGAGGCGGTGGCCCGCTCGGTCCTCGCCGTCTGGGAGATCGCCGACCGCTACCGGCTGCTGATCGGCCTCGCCCAGCGCACGGTGACCATGCAGGGCATCCGCGACCGTCTCACCCCCCTGCGCGAGAAGAAGGTGGAGCTGCTGCAACGCGGGCTCGACGAGGGCCACTTCAGCTCACCGCTGCCGGCACCGGCCCTGGCGTACGTGCACGAGCAGCTGTTGTTCGCGGTGATGGAGGCGGTCAACGACGGCCTCCTCGACGCGAAGGAGGCGGGCCGCTCCGCCGCCGTCAGCGCACTGACGGCGGCGGGCGTACCCGCCTCCAGGGCCACGCCGCTGGTGGCCGAGTTGAGCGACTAGGTCGTGTTGCGAAAGTCCCGTCGTTCGTCCGAAGGGCGGGCCGTGCGGCGTCAGGCGCGTACTCTCCGCGTGCCGGGCGGAAGTCCTCGTACTGGATGTACTCGGGCTTTCGCCCGGTGCGGCGAGCGTGCGTGCACGGCGTCGCACCGCAGACGGGACTTTCGCAACACGCCCTGGCCGGGCCGGGCTCCGGGCGGCCGAACGGGGGGAGTTGCCGGCCGCCCGGAGGCTTCGGCCGGACGCCCGGCCCCGGTTCAGGCGGGGCCGGGCGTCCGACGGTTCGGAAGTGCCCCGAAGGGGGCGCCGGGGGTACCCCGGCCGGAGGCTGGGGGAGGAACCGCGCGACCAGCCACCCGCGACCGGCACCCGCGGATCCGCAGCAGCCCGGCAGATCGCTCAGGCCTTCGCCAGCTCCTCCCGCTGCTCGGGCAGTTCGGGCGTCCCCTGCTCCCCGTCGTCCAGCAGCGTCTTCTCGTCGAACGGCAGCTCACCCGCGAGCACCAGCCGCACGCGCCCCTTGTCGATCTCCTTCGTCCACGTGCCGATCAGCACCGTGGCGACCGCGTTGCCGGCGAAGTTCGTCAGCGCGCGGGCCTCGCTCATGAACCGGTCGATGCCGACGATCAGGCCGACGCCGTCCACCAGCGCGGGCTTGTGCGACTGCAGACCACCGGCCAGCGTGGCCAGACCGGCGCCGCTGACACCCGCCGCGCCCTTGGAGGCCAGCAGCAGGAAGAGCAGCAGCGGGACCTGCTCGCCGACCGACATCGGCGTACCGAGGGCGTCGGCGATGTAGAGCGAGGCCATGGTCATGTAGATCATGGTGCCGTCGAGGTTGAAGGAGTACCCCGTCGGCACGGTGATGCCGACGACCGGCTTGCTGACGCCCAGGTGCTCCATCTTCGCGATGAGCCGCGGCAGCGCGGACTCGGAGGAGGAGGTGGACAGGATCAGCAGGAACTCGCGGGCGAGGTATTTGAACAGGGAGAAGATGTTCAGGCCGGCGATGGCCCGGAGCATCGCGCCCAGCACCACGAAGACGAACAGCACGCAGGTGACGTAGAAGCCGAGCATCAGCACGGCGAGGCTCTTGAGCGCGTCGAGCCCGGCGGAGCCGACGACGGCGGCGATGGCCCCGAACGCACCGATCGGCGCGGCCCACATGATCATGCCCAGGATGCGGAAGACGAGCCGCTGGATGTGCTCGACGCCCCGCAGCACGGGCTGCCCGGCCGACCCCATGGCCTGCAGCGCGAACCCGGCGAGCAGCGCGATCAGCAGCGTCTGCAGCACCTGGCCCTCGGTGAAGGCGGAGACGAACGTGGTCGGAATGATCGAGAGCACGAAGTCGACGCCGCCGAGCGCCTCGGAGTCCACCTGGGCGTGCCCGGTGGCCTTCAGGGCGTTGGTGATGTGCAGCCCGTCACCGGGGTGCAGGATGTTGCCGACGACCAGGCCGATGGTGAGCGCGACCAGCGACATCACCAGGAAGTAGCCGAGCGCGATACCGCCGACGGCACCGACCTTGGCGGCCTTCCGTACGGATCCGATCCCGAGCACGATCGTGCAGAAGATGATCGGCGAGATCATCATCTTGATCAGGTTGACGAAACCGGTACCGAGGGGCTTGAGCTCGACGCCGGCGTCGGGCCAGATGAGCCCCACGGCGATGCCCAGGGCCACCGCGACGATCACGGCGATGTACAGGTAATGGGTACGGTCCCGCTTCGCAGCGGGAGCGGCAGGTGCCGTACTGGGGGTGCTTGCGGCGGCCACGGCTGCCCTCCTTGACGTCTTCGTCGGCATCACCGGCGTGCGGCTCACGTCCGGGGGATATGGGGGTTGCGGTGACTATCTCCCGCCCTGTGAGCCCGGTCACCCTTCCGTTCATTTAGTTCATCGCCGACCCGGGAGGCACACTGCTGACATGCGCGTCCCGACCGTCCCCCGCCCCCGCAGCCTGGCCGGGCAGCTCTTCGCCATGCAGGCCGTGCTGATAGCGGTGCTGGTCGCCGGGTACGCGCTGTTCACCTACGTCAGCGACCGCCACCAGGCCCAGGAGGCGGCCGCCCGGCAGGCGGCGGCGGTGGCCCGGTCGGTCGCCGACGCGCCCTCGGTCCGTGCCGCGATCCACACCCCCGACCCGAGCGCCGAGTTGCAGCCGTACGCCCTCCAGGTCATGCGGGACACCGAGGTCGACTTCGTCACGATCATGACCGCGGACGGCATCCGCTGGACCCACCCCGACAAGAACGAGATCGGCCGGCACTACCTGGGCCACATCGAGGCGGCCCAGCACGGCCACACCTTCAGCGAGACCTACAAGGGCACCCTCGGCCCCTCGGTGCGCACGGTGACGCCGATCCTGGACAACGGCCGGGTGATCGGCCTGGTGAGCGCCGGCATCAGGGTGGAGGCGATCAGCCAGCGGGTCCAGGAGCAGGTGACGGCGCTGCTCGGGGTGGCGGCGGGCGCGCTGGCGCTGGGCGCGATCGGGACGTACGTGATCAACGCGCGCCTGCGCCGCCACACGCACAACATGAACGCGGCGGAGCTGAGCCGGATGCACGACTACCACCAGGCGGCGCTGCACGCGGTCCGCGAGGGCCTGCTGATGCTGGACGGCCAGTTCCGGGTGGCCCTGATCAACGACGGGGGCCGGGACCTGCTGGGGGTGGGCCAGGAGGGCGACGTGGTGGGCCGCTCGGTGGCCGAACTGGGTCTGCCGGCCCCGCTGACCGGCGCGCTGCTGGCCTCGGAGCCGCGAGTGGACGAGGTGCATCTGACAGCGGACCGGGTGCTGGTGCTGAACACCTCACCGGTGTCGGGCGGCGAGCGCCGCGGCACGGTGGTCACCCTCCGGGACGTCACCGAACTTCAGGCGCTGATGGGTGAGTTGGACTCGGAGCGGGGCTTCACCCAGGCGCTGCGCTCGCAGGCGCACGAGGCCGCGAACCGCCTGCACACCGTCGTCTCGCTCATCGAGCTGGGCAGGGCCTCGGAGGCCGTCGACTTCGCGACGGCGGAGCTGGAGCTGGCACAGGCGCTGACCGACCAGGTGGTGGCGGCGGTCAGCGAGCCGGTTCTCGCGGCCCTGCTGCTGGGCAAGACGGCCCAGGCGAACGAGCGGGGCGTGGAACTGGTGGTCTCGGACGAGAGCCGGCTGGATGACGGTTTGCTACCGGAGAGCCTGTCGGCGCGCGATCTGGTCACCGTCCTCGGCAACCTGATCGACAACGCGGTGGACGCGGCCCAGGGGACGGTCCGGGCGCGCGTGACGGTGACCGCGTACGCGGACGACGACGATGCCGAGCTGGTGATGAGGGTGGCGGACACGGGCGCGGGAGTGGACCCCGCGCATGCGGAACTGGTCTTCCAGCGCGGCTTCAGCACGAAACCGGCGGGACCGGGCGGGCGGGGACTGGGCCTGGCGCTGGTCCGGCAGGCGGTGAACCGGCTGGAGGGCACCCTGACCGTGACCGAGGCGCCGGAGGGCGGGGCGGTGTTCGAGGTGCGGCTGCCGCTGCGCACCTCGCCGGCGGGAGGCGGGGCCCGGTGACCGGGGAGCCGATCAGAGTCCTGGTGGTCGAGGACGACCCGGTGGCCGCGGACGCGCACGTCATGTACGTGGGCCGGGTGCCGGGGTTCGTCGCGGTGGGCAAGGCGCACACCGGGGCGGAGGCGCGCCGGATCCTCGACCGCACGCCGGTGGACCTGCTCCTCCTGGACCTGCACCTGCCGGACGTGCACGGGCTGCAGTTCGCGCGTGCGCTCCGGGCGGCCGGCCATCAGGCCGACGTCATAGCGGTGACCTCGGCGCGGGACCTGGCAGTGGTGCGGGAGGGCGTCTCGCTGGGGGTCGTCCAGTACGTCCTGAAGCCGTTCACCTTCGCGACGCTGCGCGACCGCCTGACCCGGTACGCGGAGTTCCGCGGGGCGGTGGGCGAGGCGAGCGGCCAGGACGAGGTGGACCGGGCGCTCGGCGCGCTGCGTGCGCCGTCGCCCGCGGCGCTCCCGAAGGGGCTGAGCGCGCCGACCCTGGAACGGGTCACGGTCGCCCTGCGCGAATCGGAGCAGGGCCTGACGGCCGCGGCGCTGGCGGAGAGCGTGGGCATCTCGAGGATCACGGCCCGGCGGTACCTGGAGCACCTGGTGGAGGCGGGGCGGGCGGCGCGGAGTCCCCTGTACGGGCAGGTGGGGCGGCCGGAGCTGGTCTACCGGTGGGTGCGGGGGCGGTGAGGGAGCCGGGCCCCGCCGGTGCGGCGGCCCAGAACACCGCCGGCGCGGCCAGCGGCACCGCGCGGAACGCCGTCAGGTCGATCACGGCCTGGATCGTCTTGCGGGTGCGCCGCCGGACGTCGGTCCGGTGGTGTGCCTCCCCGCCGAAGGCGGTGAAGTCCCCTTCGGCGGAGGCCGGCCGGGCGAGCCGCGGCCCCAGCTCCTCGCGCACCCGGTGCCCGATCGCCGCGATCTTCTCGTCGTTGGCCAGGTAGGTCCGTCCGAGCACCACGCACTCCGGCGGCAGCGCCGGCAGCGTCGACGCCTGCTCGGCCTGCGCCGCCGCGGCGACGACGGCCACCGCACCGAGCGTCACGTACAGCAGGCTGTCCCGGAAGCCGATCCGCGCCCGGTGCTCGTCCTTGATCGTCTGATCCTCGGCGAGCAGCAACTGCCCGACGGTGAAGCCCTGTTCGTCCGGCATTCGGCTCTCCCCCGTCCGACGGCCGCACCGACGGCGGCCACCCTGCCGCCGCCGGCCCGGCCTCGATCGACTGCGCAGGGACTCCCGTCACCCGCTCGACGCCGTCGGTGGTGCGGTCGTAGCGGTTGTCCCGGTGCAGCTTGGCCACGGTGATGATGTGCTGGACAACGTGGGCCGACAGGCCCAGCTTCGGGAGCTGCTCCTCCCAGCCTTCCGGAGGCAGGTCCACGTGGGAGACCTCACGGCCCAGCACCCGGGAGAACTCCGCCGCCGCCGGGAGGCCGACCGAGCTCGGCCCGGTCAGCTCGTGGACCTGCCCGATGTGCGGAGCGGGGCCGCGATCACGCCGCGGAGGGCTGCCCGGTCTCCGGATTCGCCGCCGGCCTCGGGCGCGAGCCCGGCCAGGCCGCCCGCTCCCGCGAGATCTACGTCGACGGCGTACGGAACCGCGCCGCCCCGCCGGCCGGCGTCGACGACGGTCTGGCCCAGTTCTGCACCCTTGTCGGCGCCCTCGCCCGCGCCACCCGCGGCAACCCGCTCTCGGAAGAACTGCTGCGGGCCGCGCACAAGGCTCTGACCGGGAATGACACCAGGGAGCAGGACCGGGTTCGGGCGAGGGGTTCTCCTGCCGCCCCCGGGAGGCGACCGGGGCCCGTCAGCGCCGGCCGGTACTCAGCCCAGGCCTGCGGTACGCCGCGCCGGATTGAAGTTCGGCGCCGGCGGCCGCTCACGCACGAAATCGTCCAACTTGCCCCTACGGTCCACCGAATGCATGGGGGCATCCTCACCTCTCCCCTCCCTCAGCAAACCCCCGCACACTCATTGACCTGACTAGACCACTCCACTTACCTTCACTCGGCAAGAGACGAACCCCCAGGCCACAGCGCAGTGGCCGCCAAGGAGGTCGTGCCCGTGCGCCCCACCGCCGTCAGCATCCTTGCCCTCTCCCTCGTCACCGCCGCCGCCTCACTCACCGCGTGCGGCAGCGGGTCCGGGAGCAGTCCCGACACCGTGAAGATCTCCTTCAAGCAGTCCACGGACAACTCCATCAAGGTGATGGACACCTATCTCGCGGACATCAAGAAGCAGTTCGAGAAGGAGTACCCGGGGAAGAAGGTCGAGCTCGTTCCGATCAAGGCTCCGGACTCCGAGTACTACACCAAGCTCCAGCAGATGCTCCGCTCTCCGCGGACCGCTCCCGACCTGGTCTACGAGGACACCTTCCTCATCAACTCGGACATCACCAGCGGGTACTTGAAGCCGCTCGACCCCTACCTCGCCAAGTGGAAGGACTGGGGGCAGTTCATCGACACAGCGAAGTCGGCCGCCCGGGGTGAGGACGGGAAGACGTACGGCGTGCCCGACGGGACCGACACCCGCGGCCTCTGGTTCGACAAGCGCGTCTTCAAGAAGGCCGGGCTGCCGCTGAACTGGCAGCCGACGAGCTGGGACGACGTGCTGGCCGCCGCCCGGACCATCAGGAAGAAGGTGCCCGGCGTCACCCCCCTCAACGTCTACACCGGCAAGCCCGCCGGCGAGGCCGCCACCATGCAGGGCCTGGAGATGCTGCTGTACGGGACCAACGACGGCACCAGCGACCCGCTGTACGACAGGGGAAGCAAGAAGTGGATCGCCGGGAGCCAGGGGTTCAAGGACGCGCTGTCGTTCGTCGAGACCGTGTACAAGGAGAAGCTCGGGCCGGACGTCTCCGACGCCCTCGACCCCAACTTCGGGACCGCCGTACGCGGTGAACTCCTCCCCCAGGGCAAGCTGGGCATCGACCTGGACGGCTCGTGGCTGCCACAGGACTGGAACAAGGGCAGCGGGCACGAGTGGGCCGACTGGTCCAAGGAGCTGGGGCTGGCGTACATGCCGACCCAGCACGGCCAGGCACCCGGCAAGGTGAGCATGTCCGGCGGCTGGACCTGGGCGGTCCCGGCCAAGGCCGGCAACCCCGACCTCGCCTTCGACTTCGTCAAGACCATGCAGACCAAGGCGAACGCCCAGAAGTGGTACATCGCCAACTCCGGGATCGCGGTGCGCAAGGACGTCGCGAGCGACCCGTCGTACACGGCCGCCCAGCCGGGCATCAAGTTCTTCACGGACCTCGTCGCCAGCACGCACTACCGGCCCGCCTACCCGGCCTACCCGAAGGTCTCCACCGCCATCCAGGAGGCGATGGAGAGCGTGACGACCGGTGACGCCTCCGTGGACAAGGCGGCGAGCCAGTACGACACGACCCTCAAGGACGTGACCGACAACCAAGTGGTCACCCAGTGAGTCACCCCGCGATCACCCGGCGGCTCTTCCGCGCCCTGCCCCTCACCCCCGCCCTGGCCCTGCTGCTGCTCTTCCTCGGCGGGCCGATCGTCTACTGCGCCTGGATCGCCTTCACCGACCTCCAGCTCACCGGTCAGGCGCACTCGTCCTTCGTCGGTCTCGCCAACTTCCGTACGGCGTTCCACGACGACGCGTTCCTGAACGCCGTCTGGCTGACCCTCGTCTTCACCGTGCTGTCCGCGCTCGTCGGGCAGAACACGCTGGGGCTGGCGCTCGCCGCGCTGATGCGGCGGGCGTCGAAGCCGGTACGGACGCTCACCGGCGGGATCGTGATCACCGCGTGGGTGCTGCCGGAGGTCGTCGCGGGGTTTCTGCTGTATGCCTTCTTCCGCCGGGAGGGCACCCTCAACGCCCTCCTGGACTTCCTCCATCTCCCGTCCCAGAACTGGCTGTACACCCTGCCCATCCTGGCCGTGTCGTTCGCCAACGTGTGGCGGGGCACCGCCTTCTCGATGCTCGTCTACTCCGCGGCCCTCGACGAGATACCGAACGAGATCGAGGAGTCGGCGGAGGTCGACGGCGCCAACGGATGGCGGCGGATGTGGCACATCACGCTGCCGATGATCCGCCGGTCCATCGGGACGAACCTGATGCTCAACACCCTCCAGACGCTCTCCGTCTTCGGGCTGATCTGGGTGATGACCCGGGGCGGCCCCGGCGACAGGAGCCAGACGCTTCCCCTGTTCATGTACGAACAGGCCTTCCAGAACAGCATGATCGGGTACGGGACGGCGGTCGCCCTGCTCCTCCTCCTGGTCGGTTCGCTCTTCTCCGTCGTCTACATGCGGCTGCTGCGTACAGAGGTGTGAACAAGACAGATGCCCCGCAACCGCCGGCGTTCGCGCCGCCTCGCCGCCGACCTGGGACTGCTCGTCGTGGCCGCCGCCTTCGTGCTGCCGCTCGCCTGGGTGCTGCTCTCCGCCGTCGACCCGCACGCCGGCCTGAGGGTGCGGATCCCGGACGGGTTCACCTTCGCCAACTTCGACGCGATCCTCACCCCCGACATCACCTACACTCCGCTCCTGAACAGCCTGATCCTGTGCGGCGGCGCCACCGCGCTCACCGTCGTCTGCGCCGCCCTCGCCGCCTACCCGCTCTCCCGCTACCGCTCCCGGCTCAACCGGCCGTTCCTGCTCTCCATCCTCTTCGCCACCAGTCTGCCGATCACCGCGATCATGGTGCCGGTGTACGCCCTGTTCGTACGGATCAACCTCATCGACACCATGCAGGGCACCATCCTGTTCTTCGCCGCCTCCCAACTCCCCTTCGCCATATGGCTGATGAAGAACTTCATGGACGGGGTGCCGAAGGAGCTGGAGGAGGCCGCCTGGACGGACGGCGCGGGCCCCGCCCAGTCGCTGGTGCGGATCGTGCTCCCGCTGATGGGGCCGGGGCTCGCCGTCGTCACCGTCTTCGCCTTCGTGATGATGTGGGGCAACTTCTTCGTCCCCTTCATGCTGCTGCTCTCACCGGACCAGATGCCCGCCTCGGTCAGCATCAACGACTTCTTCGGTAACCGTGGCATGGTCGCCTACGGCCAGCTCGCCGCGTTCTCCGTCATCTACTCGACGCCGGTGATCCTGCTGTACGTCCTGGTGGCGCGGCGGCTGGGTGGTGGGTTCGCCCTGGGCGGCGCTGTGAAGGGATGAACAGGTCGGCCGTACGTCCGCATCCGTACGTTCCCACAATCCGTGTTCCTGGCCGAACGGACCGTAGTCAGCGCCCCCGCGCGCCCCTAGCTTGTGCGCTGTGCGCCGACCCCCAGCTCTGCCGAACCAGCCAGGTCCCCCCTTCAACGCCCCCGCCGCCCGCAGACTCCGTGCCGCGCTCGGCATGGACCCCGAGCACGTGGCCCACCATCTGCGGGCCTCGTACGGGATGCCGTACGCCACCCCCGACCTCGTGCTCTCCTGGGAGCGCGGCGCGGCGCTCCCCAGCAGCCCCGAACTCACCGCGCTCTCGGGTGTGCTGTGGTGCTCCCCGGGCGAACTGATCGGCCGGCCGCGGACCTTGCGCGAGCACCGGATCGCGCGCGGGCTGGCACCGGAGGACGTGGCGCTGGCCGTGGGCTTCGAACTCCTCGCCTACCTCGCCATGGAGGAGGACGGGCAGTGGCAGGGCACCGAACGGCAGTCCGCCGTCCTGGCCGGCACCCTCCGGCTGTCCCTGCCGGACTTCGTCACCGTCACCGGCAAGGAGGAGAAACTGGCCGATCTGCTGCGCAGTGCGGTCACCACCCGCTGGCAGGCCTATGTCCGCCCGGTGGGCAAACTGGTCCCGCTGGACCGCCGGGTGCTGGAGAACGTGCTGCGACCCCTCTACGAGGACTACCAGGGCCGGATGACGGCGACCCTGACCTGGGGCGACATCCCGGCAGGCGGATCAGCCGACGACAGGGGGAGGGACTTCCTGGCGGGCATCGTCGGCCACTTCTGGGACACGGTGGCGGGCGGGCGCCCCTGACAGGGGGCGGGGCTGTGTCGAATACGGCTCCGCCGCGGGGCGCGAACGGCCCCCGCGCACCCGCGGCCGGAATCGAGACCCCAGACCTAGAAGACCGACTCCGCCTCGTCCATCCGGTCCTTCGGCACCCGCTTCAGCTCGGTGACCGCCTCCGCCAGCGGCACCATCACGATCTCCGTCCCGCGCAGCGCCGTCATCTTCCCGAACTCGCCCTGGTGCGCCGCCTCCACGGCGTGCCAGCCGAACCGCGTCGCGAGGACCCGGTCGTAGGCGGTCGGCGTACCACCGCGCTGGACGTGCCCGAGGATGACCGGCTTGGCCTCCTTGCCGAGCCGCCGCTCCAGCTCGTACGCCAGCGCCGTACCGATGCCCTGGAAGCGCTCGTGGCCGTACAGGTCGATCTCGCCCTTGCCGTAGTCCATCGTGCCCTCGGCGGGATGCGCGCCCTCGGCCACGCAGACCACCGCGAACTTCTTGCCGCGGGCGAACCGCTCCTCGACCATCTTGGCCAGGTCGGCGGGGTCGAAGGGCCGCTCGGGAAGGCAGATGCCGTGGGCGCCGGCGGCCATGCCGGACTCCAGGGCGATCCAGCCGGCGTGCCGGCCCATGACCTCGACGACCATCACCCGCTGGTGGGACTCGGCGGTGGTCTTCAGCCGGTCCATCGCCTCCGTGGCGACACCCACCGCCGTGTCGAAGCCGAACGTGCGGTCGGTCGAGGAGATGTCGTTGTCGATGGTCTTCGGGACGCCCACGACCGGCAGGCCGGCGTCGGACAGCATGCGTGCCGCCGTCAGCGTGCCCTCGCCGCCGATCGGGATCAGCGCGTCGATGCCGAACTCCTCGACCATGTCGGTGGCCCGGTCGCACGCCTCGCGCAGCCGGTCCCGCTCCAGCCGCGACGAGCCCAGGATCGTGCCGCCGAGGGACAGGATGCCGCCGACCGCGTCCAGGTCGAGGGTGCGGTAGTGGCCGTCGAGCAGACCGCGGAAGCCGTCCTCGAAACCGATGACCTCGTCGTCGTACTGTGCGACCGCACGGTGTACCACCGATCGGATGACGGCGTTCAGGCCGGGGCAGTCGCCGCCTGCGGTGAGAACTCCGATGCGCATGGTGGTGTGTCTCCTGCTCGCTGTCGTTGCCGGTGAGCCGATCCGATTGTTTCATGCCCCACGAGGCGGTGGGATCCTGGCGGGCGCCATATCCGGCGCCAGGGGTATTGTCAAGAGGGTTCCGCTCACCCCGGTGGGCGATTTTTATGTTGCCGCACAGGAACTACACAGAGACGGAGTGCACACGTGACGCGCAGCGTGTACGTGACCGGGATCGACCGCGGCGACGGCCGCCAGGTCGTGGAGCTGGGCATGCTGGAGCTCCTGACCCGGCAGGTCGACCGGGTGGGCGTCTTCCGCCCGCTGGTCCACGACGGCCCCGACCGACTGTTCGAGCTGCTGCGTGCGCGGTACCGTCTCGCCCAGGATCCGGCGACCGTCTACGGCATGGACTACCACGAGGCCTCCGCCCTCCAGGCCGAGCGCGGCGCCGACGAACTGGTCTCCACCCTCGTCGACCGCTTCCACCTGGTCGCCCGCGACTACGACGTCGTCCTCGTCCTCGGCACCGACTTCGCCGACACCCAGTTCCCGGACGAGCTGTCCCTCAACGCCCGGCTCGCCAACGAGTTCGGCGCCTCGGTGATCCCGGTGGTCGGCGGCCGCGACCAGAACGCCGAGTCGGTGCTCGCGGAGACCCGGAACGCCTTCCGCGCGTACGACGGTCTCGGCTGCGACGTGCTGGCCATGGTCGCCAACCGGGTCGCCCGCGAGGACCGGGACGAGATCGCCCGGCGGATCGAGGGGCGGCTGCCGGTCCCGGTGTACGTGCTGCCGGACGAGCCCGCGCTGTCCGCGCCCACGGTCGCCCAGATCGCCCACGCGCTCGGTGCGAAGGTGCTGCTCGGCGACGACTCGGGGCTGGCCAGGGACACGCTGGACTTCGTCTTCGGCGGCGCGATGCTGCCGAACTTCCTGCCCGCGCTGACCCCGGGCTGCCTGGTGGTGACTCCCGGCGACCGCGCCGACCTGGTCGTCGGCGCGCTCGCCGCGCACAGCGCCGGCACCCCGCCGATAGCCGGCGTGCTGCTCACCCTGAACGAGCGGCCCAGTGACGAGATCCTCACCCTGGCCGCCCGGCTCGCCCCGGGCACCCCGGTCCTCTCGGTGCCCGGCAACAGCTTCCCGACCGCCGCCCGGCTGTTCTCCCTGGAGGGCAAGCTGAACGCGGCCACCCCGCGCAAGGCGGAGACCGCGCTCGGCCTGTTCGAGCGGTACGTCGACACCGCCGGTCTCAACAAGCGGGTCTCCGCGCCCAGCAGCGGCCGCGTCACCCCCATGATGTTCGAGCACAAACTGCTCGAACAGGCCCGCTCCGACAAGCGGCGGGTCGTCCTGCCGGAGGGCACCGAGACGCGCGTCCTGCACGCGGCGGAGGTGCTGCTGCGCCGGGGAGTCTGCGACCTGACCCTGCTCGGGCCCGTCGACCAGATCCGCAAGAAGGCCGCCGACCTCGGTATCGACCTCGCGGACGCGCAGCTGATCGACCCCGCCACCTCCGAACTGCGGGACGCCTTCGCCGAGCGGTACGCCCTGCTGCGGGCCCACCGCGGGGTGACGGTGGAGCTGGCGTACGACGTGGTCACCGACGTCAACTACTTCGGCACGCTGATGGTCCAGGAGGGGCTGGCGGACGGCATGGTCTCCGGGACCGTGCACTCCACGGCGGCGACCATCCGGCCCGCGTTCGAGATCATCAAGACGCAGCCGGGCTCGTCGATCGTCTCGTCCGTGTTCTTCATGTGCCTCGCGGACAAGGTGCTCTGCTACGGCGACTGCGCGGTCAACCCGGACCCGAACGCCGAGCAGCTCGCCGACATCGCCATCCAGTCGGCCGCCACCGCCGCCCAGTTCGGGGTGGAGCCACGGATCGCGATGCTGTCGTACTCCACGGGCACGTCGGGTTCGGGGGCGGACGTGGACAAGGTGCGGGAGGCGACCGAGCTGGCGCGCTCACGCCGGCCCGACCTGAAGATCGAGGGGCCGATCCAGTACGACGCGGCCGTGGAGCCGAGCGTCGCGGCCACCAAGCTGCCGGACTCCGAGGTCGCCGGGCAGGCCAGCGTGCTGATCTTCCCGGACCTCAACACCGGCAACAACACCTACAAGGCCGTGCAGCGGTCGGCCGGCGCGATCGCCGTCGGACCGGTGCTGCAGGGGCTGCGCAAGCCCGTCAACGACCTGTCCAGGGGCGCCCTCGTCCAGGACATCGTGACGACCGTCGCCATCACGGCGATCCAGGCCCAGAACCTCGATTCCTCCGGCACCGCCGACTCCTCCACCACCTCCAGCTCCTCCAGCCCCTCCAACGCGAAGGCGTCCGCCCAGTGAGCCCCACCCGTGTCCTCGTCCTCAACTCCGGCTCCTCGTCCCTGAAGTACCAGCTGCTGGACATGCGGGACGGTGGCCGGCTGGCGGTCGGCCTGGTCGAGCGCATCGGCGAGCAGACCTCATGGCTCAAGCACACCTGCCTCACCAGTGGCGACACCCGTGAGCTCAGCGGACCGATCGCCGACCACGACGCCGCGCTGAAGGCCGTGTCGGAGGAACTGTCCAGGGACGGGCTCGGGCTCGATTCGCCGGAGCTGGCCGCGATCGGACACCGGGTGGTGCACGGCGGGATGTTCTTCACCGAGCCGACCGTCGTCAGCGACGAGGTGCTCACCGAGATCGAGCGGCTGATCCCGGTCGCCCCGCTGCACAACCCGGCCAACCTGACCGGTATCCGTACCGCACGGGCGCTGCGCCCCGATCTGCCGCAGGTCGCCGTCTTCGACACGGCGTTCCACACGACCGTGCCGGAGTCGGCGGCCCGCTACGCGATCGACCCGAAGGTCGCCGACCGGTACCGCATCCGCCGCTACGGCTTCCACGGCACCTCGCACGCCTATGTCTCCCGGGAGACCGCGCGGCTGCTGGGAAAGACACCTGAGGAGGTGAACGTCATCGTGCTGCATCTCGGCAACGGGGCGTCGGCCTCGGCGGTCCGGAGCGGCCGGTGCGTGGAGACCTCCATGGGGCTGACGCCTTTGGAGGGGCTGGTGATGGGTACGCGTTCCGGTGATCTGGATCCCGCCGTCATTTTCCATTTGGCGCGTGTTGGCGGAATGTCCATGGATGAGATCGACACTCTTCTCAACAAGGGGAGCGGTCTGTTCGGACTGTGCGGTGACAACGACATGCGGGAGATCCTGCGCCGGATCGACGCGGGCGACGAACAGGCCGAACTCGCCTTCGACATCTACATTCACCGCCTGAAGAAGTACATCGGCGCCTACTACGCCGTGCTCGGCCGGGTGGACGCCGTGGCGTTCACGGCGGGGGTCGGCGAGAACGCGGCGCCCGTGCGGGAGGCTGCCGTGGCCGGGCTGGAGGGGCTGGGACTGGCCGTGGACCCGGGGCTCAACGCCGTACGGGCGGACGGGCCGCGGCTGATATCGCCGGCGGACGCGCGCGTCGCCGTCGCCGTGGTGCCGACGGACGAGGAACTGGAGATCGCCACCCAGACCTACGCACTGGTCGGCGGCGGCAGAAATAACAGCTGAGCATATCGGCGCCCATTTGTATCTTCCGCCAGACGGAATATTCCGCAGCGAAACAAACCGATAGGATCGCCCCATGCGCCGTTCGAAAATCGTCTGTACTCTCGGCCCCGCGGTCGACACCCACGAGATGCTCGTGGCCATGATCGAGGCCGGCATGAACGTGGCCCGCTTCAACTTCAGCCACGGCTCGCACGCCGAGCACCAGGGCCGCTACGACCGGGTCCGGGCCGCCTCCAAGGAGACCGGCCGGGCCATCGGTGTCCTCGCCGACCTGCAGGGCCCGAAGATCCGTCTGGAGACCTTCGCCGAGGGGCCGGTCGAGCTGGAGCGCGGTGACGAGTTCGTCATCACGACCGAGGACGTCCCGGGTGACAGGACCATCTGCGGTACGACCTACAAGGGCCTGCCGGGCGACGTCTCGCGCGGCGACCAGATCCTCATCAACGACGGCAACGTCGAGCTGAAGGTCCTGGGGGTCGAGGGCGCCCGGGTGAAGACGATCGTCATCGAGGGCGGTGTCGTCTCCGACCACAAGGGCATCAACCTGCCCGGCGCGGCCGTCAACGTGCCCGCGCTGTCCGAGAAGGACGTCGAGGACCTCCGGTTCGCGCTGCGCATGGGCTGCGACATGGTCGCGCTCTCCTTCGTGCGGGACGCCAAGGACGTCGACGACGTCCACAAGGTGATGGACGAGGAGGGCCGCCGGGTCCCCGTCATCGCCAAGGTGGAGAAGCCGCAGGCGGTGGAGAACATGGAGGGCGTCGTGATGGCGTTCGACGCCGTCATGGTGGCCCGTGGCGACCTGGCCGTCGAGTACCCGCTCGAGAAGGTCCCCATGGTGCAGAAGCGCCTGATCGAGCTGTGCCGGCGCAACGCCAAGCCGGTGATCGTGGCGACCCAGATGATGGAGTCGATGATCACCAACTCCCGGCCGACCCGCGCCGAGGCCTCCGACGTGGCCAACGCGATCCTGGACGGCGCGGACGCGGTCATGCTCTCGGCGGAGTCCTCCGTCGGCGCCTACCCGGTCGAGACCGTCAGGACGATGTCGAAGATCGTCGTCGCGGCGGAGCAGGAACTGCTGAGCAAGGGTCTGCAGCCGCTCGTCCCCGGCAAGAAGCCGCGTACGCAGGGTGGTTCGGTGGCCCGTGCGGCCTGCGAGATCGCCGACTTCCTCGGCGGCCGCGGCCTGGTCGCCTTCACCCAGTCCGGCGACACGGCGCGCCGTCTCTCCCGCTACCGCGCCCAGCAGCCGATCATCGCCTTCACCACCGACGAGAACACCCGCAACCAGCTCACGCTGAGCTGGGGCGTGGAGTCGCACGTGGTGCCGTTCGTGAACACCACGGACGAGATGGTCGACATGGTCGACCAGGAGCTCGCCAAGATCAACCGCTTCGACCAGGGCGACACCGTCATCATCACGGCCGGCTCGCCCCCCGGTGTCCCCGGCACCACGAACATGCTCCGCGTCCACCACGTCGGCGGCTCCGCCGCCAACTGAGGTACCCGTAGCAGGTCCTGTACGACACTGAGGGCGCCCCCTGCGACAGGGGGCGCCCTCAGTCCCTGCCGTCGGATCACCTGCCCGGCGGTGCTCCGACCGTCTCCCGCAACCACGCGTTGCCGCGCAGCTCCGGATGGGCGGCGGTGATCAGCCGGAACGCCTCGGCCTTCGCCCGGCCGGCGAGCTGCCCCAACTCGTCCCAGGCCAACTCCACCACGCGCGGCGCGTAGTTCGTCGTGAGGGTGACGGCCTCCGGTCCGCGGCTGAAGGAGAACACGTGCCCGGTCACGCTCGTCTCCACCGCGATGTCGCTCCGGGTCTCCAGCTCTCCTCGCGCGTACTCCAGCATGAGGGCGAAGTCGACCACGGGCAGCCCCGGCGTACGAAGGCTGAGATCCACGCCGTGGACGACGAGCCGTACATCTGCCCGGAAACAGCTCACGGAGAAGTCCGCGCCGGTCAGCTCAGGGTGCTCCGGCCGGTCCGTGTTCTCCGGTCGCTGCGCCGAGGACCAGAAGGGGTCCTCGGCGCGGGGCGCGAAGAAGAAAGTGATCATCTCGTCCTTCCACTCCTGCCCGAGGGACGGAGCCCGAGCTCGGTGCGGCGCCGCGCAGAACTGTGCCCCGCCGAATCGGTACTCGGCGGGGCACAGTCTCCTTGCGGCTCCCGAACGGGTTGGTGGGTGGCGCTCAGCCGGTGCCGTCGGTGGTGTAGACGTGCATACCGGGGACGTGCAGGGTGCCGCCGAACTGGGCCGCCTGGACGACCTTCACGTTGGTGAAGTAGATCAGCGGGATGTTCAGCGGCGGCGGGTTGTCCGGGTCGAACGTGATCGGGATCAGACCGAACAGGTTGCCCGAGATCGACTCCGTGTACATCGTGGTGTCGCCGCCGGTGATGGTGGACTTCGAACCGGCCGCGGCCTGCACGTGGTAGGTCTTGCCGATGTTCGCGTCCTTGACCGTCTGGTGCAGGTCGCCGATGTCGGTGCCGCCGGAGATGACGTACTTCAGCACCTTCTTCGTCTTGCCGCCGGCCGTCTTCACCTCCACGACACCCTGGTAGTCGGCGCTCTTCAGCAGCAGCGAGCTGGCACTGAGGTACCAGGGGTCGTCCGCCACCGCGACCTTGTTGTCGACACCGCCCACGTCGTCGGTGGCGACGTCGCAGTCGTCGGCCGACGTGCCGGCGCTCGCGGACGGGCTCGGCGTGGCGGTGGCGTCGCCGGCCGCCTTGGTGACGTCGCCGGTGACCTCGCCCGCCTCCTTGGTCACCGTGTCCGTGGTGTCCTTCACGGTGTCCGTGACCGTCTTGGCGGCCTTGGTGACCGTGTCCTTGACGGTGCCGGAGGCGCTGTCGCCCTTGTCCGTGCCCGACGACTTGTCCGAGGAGGACGAGGTCGACGCGGAGGCGGACGGCGTCGGGCTCGCGGTGGAGTCCGACGCGGACGAACCCGTCGAGGTACCGCCGAGGATGCCGGTGATGGCACCCCCGATGGAGTCCAGCAGGCCGCCGCCGTTGCCGCTGCTCGCGGAGGCGGACGGCGAAGGCGTGGCCGTGCCGTCGGAGCCGGACGAACCCGAGCCGTCCGAGGACGAGGACGACTTGGTCGGGGTCGGGGTCGGGGTCTTCGCGTCGTCGGAACCTGAATCCGACGCCGCGTCCTTGCCCGAGTCCTTGCCCGTGCCCGAGGACGCCGGGTCCTTGGCGCCGGAGGACGCCGAGGGGGACGGCGTGGCCGAGTCCTTGTCTTTGGAGTCGTCGCTCGCGCTCGCGGAGGGCGAGGCCGAGTCCAGGGCGGAGACGCAGTCCTTGTACTCGTCGGCCTTCTGGCTGTTCGACGCGGAGGCCGTGTTGTTCGTGTCGGCGATCGCGAGCGTGGACGTGAACCCCATGCCCATGATCACGGCCGTCGGCATCGCCACGGAGGCTATCGCCTTGCCGGCCGGCATGTGGAACCTGGTGAACAGCGGCTTCTTGGGTGCCGCGTGGCGCGGCCCGGTTCTCACACGGGACGCGTCCACATCAGTCCCGTGGATCACCTCGTCAGCCGGCACTGTGCCTCCCGTTCGCCCCGTCCAGCGGGCTCGTTCCTGACAGGTCATTCGCCTTGCCCACGGCGTCCTGGCCCGTGAAGCGGGTGTCCGCGCCGGGGGTGTGGTCCCCGGCCGGCGGAACATCGCCCTCCGGCTGCGGCGTGCCCGGTGCCCAGGCGACCTCCGGCTGCGGCGGGGCACCCGGTGCCCAGGCCACGGCCATCGCTCCACCGATCAGGGCGAACAGGAAGCCCATGATGAAGCCGCCGAAGTTGGACACGGGGAGGGACACCAGCGCCAGCAGGATCGCGGCGACACCCGCGAACGTGCGGATGTGCTTCTGGAACCAGACGCTGATGCCGAGGACGACGAGCAGCACGCCGATGATCAGGGACCCGGCACCCGCTGTGGTGGCCATCGCGACCGTGAGGTTGCCGATCTGGAGATGCGCGTACGGGAAGTACATGATCGGGAAACCGGCGAGCAGGATGTACAGACCGGCCCAGAACGGCCGCGTGCCCCGCCAGGAGCGGAACTGCAGCCTCCGGCGGTCGAACTGGCCGGGTGCGGCAGGAGTCTCGGCGCTCATGGAAAACAGCTCCCTGGTGCGGCGTTGCTGTGGTGTAGATGCTGTGGTTGGGCGGTGCCGTGATGTGCACCGCGCGTGAAGACCGCGGGAAGAAGGTGGAGGGCGGGGGTGCCGTCGGCGCCCCCGCCCGTCACGGAGTGCTTAGTAGCACTCCGCACCCTTCGTCGAGATCGACATGTGCAGACCGCTCAGCTTGAAGGTTCCGGCGGTGGTGGCCCACGCCGTCTGCTTCACGCCGGACAGGGAGGCGTGGTCGGCCTCCTGCGCGAACCCGTTCGGGTTCGTCTGCTTGTTGGCGACCTCGTCCGACTTGATGCCGGGACCCTTGGTCGAGCTGCCGGCCGCGACACCGATGTTGATGTTGGTGAACGTCGCGTCGGCGCTCAGGTCGTCGAGGTCGATGTAGAGCTTGCTGGCCTCGACCGGCTTCTTCGCGTCGGTGCCCGCGTGCAGGATCAGGCTGACGTTCCCGAAGATCGGGACGTTCGGCGTGACCACGGACTGGCACAGGTTGGTGATCTCCGCGCTCTTGAACGCCGAGACCGCCACCGGGTGGATCGTCTTGTCACCGGCGAGGGTGACACCCGAGTCGACGGCGCCGTACTGGACGAACCCGTCACCTTCGAGCTGGTCGGCCGTGACCTTGAACTGCTGGCCCGACACGCTGAACGACGCGGCGAGAGCACCCTGCGCGAGGGCGACACCTATACACGCCGTGGCGGCGACGCTGGGCACCATGACCACAGCGAACCGCTTCCATCTGGTCCCGCCACGCACCTGGGACTCCATATTTCCTCCTTCTCGGACGTACATCTCCTGGCCCGGAATCGCCCCCAACGGCGGCTCGGCCGGGCAGGGATGGGAGAAGTGCTACGTCCTCGGAAGGGGAGCGCCCGCGTTCACAGGCGCGAACCGCACCTCGATCACCGGCGATCACCCCCGAGCGACAACCACTGGTCGCGCCTGACACGCATCACGCACAACCTTGCTGGACAGGCTCCACCTCGCGGCGAAGACCCCCCTGCCCAAGAGCCGGCGTCACTGCCGCCGACTCTGCTCGGTGGGGACCCAGATGAGCCCGCGGGCCCGACTGGTTGTCGGGGTACGGCAATGGACCGAGCGTCGCCGATCGTGGTGCATTCTCGCCGCCCGCACAAGGGGCTTCGTTACTGGGTAGTAACGGCCGGATAACCGATGAACGGCCCACCGGTCTCGGAGTGCGACGCTGGGTGGCATTCGAGGGCAGAACAAAGCAGTTGACCTCTGGACGAAACCAGACAGATCAAGGCCCCTGATTTACTGCGAGTAACAGCGGCCACTATTACCAAGATTTGGTAAAGAGCGGCCGCTGTGACCTCGCGTCGGCGAATCTTTCACTTCGGCATCACAGGACGTGACGTTTAGCGACTGGTCAGAACCGTGTTCAGACCGTGCTTCAGAACAGCGCCCGTGCCAGTGCCCGGCGTGCGTCCACCACCCGGGGGTCATCGGTGCCGACGACCTCGAAGAGTTCGAGGAGCCGCCGCCGTACGGCGTCCCGGTCGTCTCCGGCCGTCCGCCGTACCGTCTCGATCAATCGCCCGAAGGCGTCCTCGACGTGGCCGCCCGCCAGGTCCAGGTCGGCGCCCGCGATCTGCGCCTCGGCGTCGGCCGGCTTCTCGGCCGCGTTCCTGCGCACCTGCTGCGGGTCCATCCCCTGCACGCGCTGGAGCAGCTCGGCCTGCGCAAGCCCCAGTTTGGCCTCGCTGTTGGCGGGGTCGTCGCTCAGTACGTTCCGGTACGCCTGGATCGCACCGCCGAGGTCACCCGCGTCCAGCGCCTGTACGGCGGCTTCGAGAAGCGCGTCGTACGGACCGGCGGACGTCGCGGGCCCGGCCGCCGGGGCGGCGCCCGGCTGCGCGTCGGGGTCGACGGTCAGGCCGGTCAGCCCGAACCGCTCCTCGGCGACCTGGATCAGCTGGTCGAGGGTGCCGCGGACCTGGTCCTCACCGGCGGCGCCCTGGAAGAGCGGCAGCGCCTGCCCGGCGACCACCGCGAACACCGCCGGGATCCCCTGGACCCCGAACTGCTGCATCAGCATCTGGTTGGCGTCGACGTCGATCTTGGCCAGCAGGATGCGGCCGTTGTACTCGACGGCGAGCCGCTCCAGGACCGGGCTCAGCTGCTTGCAGGGCTGACACCACTCGGCCCAGAAGTCGATGACGACGGGGACTTCGGCGGACCGCTGCAGGACATCGCGCTCGAAGCCGGCTTCGTCGACGTCGATGACCAGGTCGGCCGGGGCGACGGCGCCGGCTCCACCCTGCCGGGCCGCTTCGGCGCGCGTCTGCTCGGCCTTGGCCTTGGCCTCCTGGGCCGCCTTCACCGCGGCGAGGTCGACGACGCCGCTCATGGACATGTTCCGTGGCTGCATGCGCCTATCCTCCCCCGTTCCCGCGCGTGTGTGAAAAACGTTGTGAAAGCCAGGCCGAACAAACGTCTGAAGCGGGCGCCGGGTCCCCACCCGGCGCCGTGGTCGTCGCCCGTGCGGTCACCCACGAGCTTTCGCTACGAGTCGTAGCGTAATGCCATGCCGACCCCGCGCGACACCCCTTCCCGGTGATCTCCCTCACGACGTCACATGAACCGCCGGTTATGGTCGTGGGATGCAGAGCCGCACCCCAGCCGCCCGTACCGGCCGCCCCCGCAGCGCCGAGGCGGACGCCGCGATCCTGGCGGCGACCCGGCAGGCGCTGGTGGAACTGGGCTGGTCCAAGCTCACCCTGGGAGACGTGGCGACGCGGGCCGGGGTTGCGAAAACCACCCTCTACCGCCGCTGGGCCGGCAAGAACGAACTCGTCGTCGACGCGGTCGCGGAGCTGTTCGACGAACTCGAACTCCCCGACCGGGGCAGCCTCGCCGACGACATCGAGGGCGTGGTGCTGCAGTTCGCCGCGATCCTGGACCGCCCGGAGGCGAAGAGCGGGCTGATGGCGGCGGTGGCCGAGTCGACCCGGGACGACGCGCTGCGGGAACGTATCCGCGCCTCCATCGTGGACCGCCAGAAGCGGCTGGTCCTGGAGGGCCGGGAGCGCGCCCAGCGGCGCGGCGAACTCCCCGCGCAGCCCGACCCGTGCGAGGCGGACCGCACGGCGGACCTCATCTTCGACCTGGTGGCCGGCTCGGTGGTGCACCGCGCCCTGGTGAGCGGCAAACCGGCGGACGAGGAATGGGTGCGCGGCCTCACGAGGATCCTGCTGCTGGGCCTGGCGGGCGCGGCGGACGACGCCAGGACCTGACCGCGGGCCCCACCGCGACGTCGGCACCGGGCACTTTCAGCGGACGGCGGCGGTGCCGTCACCCATCTCCGCGACATGCCCTCGCGGGCCGCGTTCCTCGTCGCGGGCCCAGTCCGGCCAGGCGCGTTCCGTCGGCGTGTTCGCGGTGACGGGGGCGCTGTCGGCCGGCACGACCATCACGGGCGGCGGGCCGTCCATCATTTTGATCACCTTCTGGTGCCCGGCCGCCGCAGACGTCGTGGGGGTCCACTGGGCCCTGCGAGGATCCGCGAACCGGGCGCGTCGACGCCGCCCGTGAAGAGCCGGCCGGCGGACGGGCGCGGGTTCCCGGACCTCCTCGTCGGTCGCGGTGACCGTGAGGACGCAGCTCATCACGGTCACCGTCAGCGGGTGTCGAGGGCCGCCTCGGGCCCTCCCCCGTCCCCGGCCGGTCAGAACCCCGCCGGCTCCGTGTACACCCCCCACTCGTCCCGCAGCACCCCGCAGATCTCGCCCAGGGTCGCCTCGGCGCGTACCGCGTCGAGCATCGGCTCGATCATGTTGGTCCCGGCGCGGGCGGCGCCGAGCATCGCGTCGAGCGCGGCACGCACCGCGCCCTCGTCGCGGGCGGTCCTGCGCTCGCCCAGGACTCGTACCTGCTCCCGCTCCACCTCGTGCGAGACCCGCAGGATCTCCAGGTCGCCGGTGACGGACCCGGTGTGCACGTTGACGCCGACGACCCGCTTGTCGCCCTTCTCCAGCGACCGCTGGTACTGGAAGGCGGACTCGGCGATCTCCCCGGTGAACCAGCCGTCCTCGATGCCCCGCAGGATCCCGGAGGTGACCGGGCCGATCGGGTGCCGCCCGTCCGGACGGGCGCGCAGCCCGCGCTCCTTGATCTGGTCGAAGATCTTCTCGGCGTCGGCCTCGATCCGGTCGGTCAGCTGCTCGACGTACCAGGAACCGCCCAGCGGGTCCGCCACGTTGGCGACCCCGGTCTCCTCCATGAGCACCTGCTGGGTGCGCAGCGCGATCTCGGCGGCCTGCTCGCTCGGCAGCGCGAGGGTCTCGTCGAGCGCGTTGGTGTGCAGCGAGTTGGTCCCGCCGAGCACCGCCGCGAGCGCCTCCACAGCCGTGCGCACGACGTTGTTGTACGGCTGCTGGGCGGTCAGCGAGACGCCCGCGGTCTGGGTGTGGAAGCGCAGCCACTGCGACTTCTCCGACCGGGACCCGTACACCTCCCGCATCCAGCGGGCCCAGATCCGGCGGGCCGCGCGGAACTTGGCGATCTCCTCGAAGAAGTCGACGTGCGCGTCGAAGAAGAAGGAGAGTCCGGGCGCGAAGACGTCGACGTCCAGGCCGCGGCTGAGCCCCAGCTCCACGTAGCCGAAGCCGTCCGCGAGCGTGTACGCGAGTTCCTGCGCGGCCGTCGCGCCGGCCTCGCGGATGTGGTAGCCGGAGACGGACAGCGGCTTGTACGCGGGGATGCCGGCCGCGCAGTACTCCATCAGGTCGCCGATGAGGCGCAGATGGGGCTCGGGCTGGAACAGCCACTCCTTCTGGGCGATGTACTCCTTGAAGATGTCGGTCTGGAGCGTGCCGTTGAGGACCGCCGGGTCGACGCCCTGCCGTTCGGCGGCGACGAGGTACATGCAGAAGACCGGGACCGCCGGACCGCTGATCGTCATCGACGTCGTGACGTCGCCCAGCGGGATGCCCTTGAACAGGACCTCCATGTCGGCGGCGGAGTCGATGGCCACGCCGCAGTGCCCGACCTCGCCGAGCGAGCGCCGGTCGTCGGAGTCGCGGCCCATCAGGGTCGGCATGTCGAAGGCCACCGACAGACCCCCGCCGCCGTTGGCGAGGATCATCTTGTACCGCTCGTTGGTCTGCTCGGCGTTGCCGAACCCGGCGAACTGGCGGATGGTCCAGGTGCGCCCGCGGTAGCCGGTCGGGTACAGGCCGCGCGTGAAGGGGTACTCTCCGGGCCAGCCGATCCGCTCGAATCCCTCGTACGTGTCACCGGGTCGCGGCCCGTAGACCGGCTCCACCGGGTCCCCGGAGAGCGTCGTGAAGTCCGCGTCCCGCTTGCGGGCCGTGTCGTAACGGGCCTGCCAGCGCAGGCGGCCCTCCGTGATGGCGTCAGCGTCCATACCATCGAATTTACTAGGACGTCCTAGTAAATGTCGATGGCGAACCGCCGCACGGTGGTCCGTACGGCGGTGGGATCAGGCTTTGGCCACGACCGGGGTGCCCTCGGTGACCTTGGCGTCGAGCTCACGGGTGACCTTGCGCTCCACGAAGAACGCCGCGGTCGGAATGGTGCCCGCGAGCAGCACCCACAGCTGCTTGCCGACCGGCCACTTCGCCTTGGAGCCCAGGTCGAAGGCGAAGACCAGGTAGACGACGTAGAGCCAGCCGTGCGCGATGGCGACGACCCGCGTGACGTCGGCCGCACCGTCGATGTCCAGCCCGTACTTGGCGATCATGCTCAGGCACAGCAGCACCAGCAGCACACCGGTGACATAGGCCAGGACGCGGTAGCGGGTCAGCACGCTCTTTTTCATGGGGACGAGCGTAACCACCCGTTCCGGGAGATCTTGCCCCGGGTCGCTCCGCGCCGAAGGTCAGTCCTCGTCGAAGTCGTGCGCCGAGACCCGCAGCGGACGCAGCATCGCGAAGATCTCCGCGCACTCCTCGGAGTCGTACGCCCCGAGCCCGAAGTCCATCGCCATCAGGTCCCGGGTGGCCGCCTCGACCACCTCGCGGCCCTTCTCGGTGATCGTGGCGAGCGTGCCGCGCCCGTCGTTGGGGTTGGGCCGCTTGGCGACCAGACCGGACCGCACCAGCCGGTCCACCGTGTTCGTCACGGAGGTCGGGTGCACCATCAGACGCTCACCGATCTTCGACATCGGCAGTTCACCGGCCTTGGAGAAGGTGAGCAGCACCAGCGCCTCGTAGCGCGCGAACGTCAGCTCGTACGGCTTGACCACCGCGTCGACCTCGGCCAGCAGGATCTGCTGGGCCCGCATGATCGAGGTGATCGCGGCCATCGACGGGACGTTCCCCCAGCGCTGCTTCCAGAGGTCGTCGGCACGGGCGATGGGGTCGAAGGGAAGACTGAGAGGCTTCGGCACGCCACCGACCCTACCGGCCGGTCATATACCGGTCAGCCCTGTCTCGGCTTTCGGTCACCCGGCCCCCGCCGCCGCCGACACCTCGGGCCCGGCGCGCCTGGAACGGCAGCGTACGGCGGCCGCTACGGCACCGGCGGCGGCATCCGCCGGGCGGCCCCGCCGAGCGCTCAATCCGGCGGGAGAAGAAAACCCCGGCCCAGGGAAGGGCCGGGGTTCACCTGCTCGCCGCCGGCTACGGGGCGAGATACCGCTCGACCGTCTCGACCTTGCTGGTGAGGCCGTCGGTGACACCGGGACGGATGTCCGCCTTCAGGACCAGGGAGACGCGCGGGACACGCTCCTCGACGGCGGCGACGGCGCGCCTGACCACGTCCATCACCTGATCCCACTCGCCCTCGATCGAGGTGAACATGGCGTCGGTGCGATGGGGCAGCCCGGACTCGCGGACCACCCGGACGGCGTCGGCGACGTACTCCCCGACGTCCTCGCCGACGCCCAGCGGCGTCACGGAGAAGGCGACGATCATGCGTTCACGACCCCTTCCTTGCGGGCGCGGGCGGCGATGAGCTCGTCCTCGGCGGCGCGCTTGAGCTTGCGCTCGGCGAAGAAGCCACCGGTCGGCAGGACGGAGAGGACGAAGTAGAAGGCGGCGGTGCCCGGGGACCACTTGGTGCGGTTCCAGGCGTCGGCCCAGAAGATCACGTACAGGATGAACAGGACACCGTGGATCGCGCCCATCACGGGAACCGCGTTGAAGTCCGTGGTCCGCTTCAGCACCGAGCAGACGAGGAGGATCAGGAAGGAGACGGCCTCCGGGGCGGAGACCAGGCGCAGGCGGCGGAGGGCGGTGGCGGTCTTGATGTCCACGAGTCACCTTCGGTGGGAGAGACGTCCACTCTTTGTGAACGCGAGCACAAACGTCCGCCCATTGTGGCAAAGAAGCCTCGCGGCCCCCGCGCGGGGGTGGAGGACCGGCCCCGGTCTCCGCACGGGTCCCACCGGTACCCCGGGGGACGGATCCGGGAGGACGTCCACCCGTGGGACCTGTCGGTGTCGTCGGGCTGCGGCTACCTTCGCAGCGTGGCGATGTTCCGACTCCAAGGCAGCAAGGTGCTCGCCGTCGAGATGACCGGGGACGCCGTGAAGGCGAAAAACGGCTCGATGGTCGCGTACGACGGGCAGATGGCGTTCAAGAAACTGAGCGGCGGCGGTGAGGGGCTCCGGGGGATGGTGACCCGGCGGCTCACCGGCGAGCAGATGACGGTGATGGAGGTGAAGGGGCACGGGACGTGCTGGTTCGCGGACCGGGCGTCCGAGATCAACCTGGTCGGCCTCCAGGGCGACAGGCTGTACGTCGAGTCGAGCAACCTGCTCGCGACCGACGCCGGCCTGCGCACCGGCACGACCTTCACGGGCCTGCGCGGCGCCTCCCAGGGCAACGGCCTGTTCACGACCACGGTCGAGGGCCACGGCCAGGCGGCGATCATGTCGGACGGCCCGGCGGTGGTGCTCCGGGTGAGCGCGCAGTACCCGCTGACCGTGGACCCGGGCGCCTACATCGCCCACCAGGGCAACCTCCGCCAGTCCTTCCAGTCAGGTGTGACATTCCGCACCTTCCTCGGAGAGGGCGGCGGCGAGGCCTTCCAGATCCGGTTCGAGGGGGACGGCTTGGTGTACGTGCAGCCGAGCGAGCGGAACACGATCGCGGGGGATGTGTGAGATGGCCCTGCGCGAGGTGAACTCCAAGATGGTCGAGGCGACCGTCATGCCCGGACAGCGGCTCTACAGCCAGCGTGGCGCGATGCTCGCCTACAAGGGCGAGGTGTCCTTCACCCCCAACGTCCAGGGCGGTCAGGGCGGCCTGATGTCCATGATCGGCCGCCGGGTCGCGGGCGAGGCCACCCCGCTCATGACCGTCGAGGGCAGCGGCACGGTCTTCTTCGGGCACGGCGGCCATCACGTCCAGGTCATCACCCTCACCGGCGACACCCTGTACGTCGAGGCGGACCGGCTGCTCGCCTTCGAGGGCACGCTGCAGCAGGGCACGATGTTCATGGGCGCCCAGGGCGGCGTGATGGGCATGGTGCGCGGCCAGGTCACCGGCCAGGGCCTGTTCACGACCACCCTCAAGGGCCACGGCGCGGTCGCCGTGATGGCCCACGGCGGGGTCTTCGAGGTCCCGATCACCCCGCAGCGCCCGGTCCACGTCGACCCGCAGGCCTACGTCGCCCACCACGGTGACGTCCGCAACAAGCTGTCGACCGCGCTCGGCTGGCGGGACATGGTGGGCCGCGGCTCCGGCGAGGCGTTCCAGCTGGAGCTCAGTGGAAACGGCACGGTGTACGTCCAGGCGTCGGAGGAGAAGCTGTGAGCGCATACGGTGCCGCCGGGCCGGTGGTCCACGACCCCATGACCCTCCCTGTCGACGACAACGTCAACAAGTACACCTTCTGCGTGGAGCTCAAGAGCGGCCAGTGGTTCCTGCAGAAGGGGAAGATGATCGCCTACTACGGGTCGATCGACTTCAACGGCGTCGGACACGGCCGTCTGGACCGTCTGGTCCGCACTTCTTTCCATTCGCCTCTGCACGCGAGCGACTGGGTGGTGGCGGAGGGCTCGGGCAAGATGCTCCTCGCCGACCGGGCCTTCGACGTCAATTCGTACGATCTGGACGAGGGCAACCTGACCATTCGCTCTGGCAACCTGCTCGCTTTTCAGCCAAGTCTCGCGCTCAAACAGTCGATCGTGCCGGGTTTTCTGACCCTTATCGGAACCGGAAAGTTTGTGGCCGCGTCCAACGGTCCGGTGGTGTTCATGGAACCCCCGATCCGGGTGGACCCGCAGGCGCTCGTGGGGTGGGCCGACTGCCCCTCCCCGTGCCACCACTACGACCACGGGTACATGACCGGGGTCATGGGCGGTCTACGTGCGATGACAGGCCTCGGCGGGGCCTCCGGGGAGGAGCACCAGTTCGAGTTCGTGGGGGCCGGCACGGTCCTGCTCCAGTCCACCGAGACCCTGATGGCGGAGCAGGCGACGGGAGCGGTTCCACACGAGCCCGGGGTACCCGGCGCGAGCGGGCCTTTCACAGGTCATTCACAGCAATCGGGCGCACCGCGCCTTCCCGGACAGCTGGGAGACCTGCAACGTCGCTTCGGGCTGTGAGCGGTAGTCTGCGGAGTGTGACATCGAACGCGTGCGCACAGTCACACCACCCTCACTAGTTCGCCTTTCAACATTTTAGGTAGACTTCATACATGGAGACCGAGACGGCCACGCGCTGGCTGACCGATGCGGAGCAGTGCGCCTGGCGCACCCACCTGGAGGTCAACAGGCTGTTGACGTACCAGCTCGAAAAGGATCTGCAGCCGTTCGGCCTGACAATGAACGACTACGAGATCCTGGTGAATCTGTCCGAATCCGAGGACTACCGGCTGCGGATGAGCGACCTCGCCGCGGCGACGCTCCAGTCCAAGAGCCGGCTCTCCCACCAGATCACCCGTATGGAGAACGCGAACCTGGTACGCCGGGAGAACTGCGAGTCCGACCGCCGCGGACTGTTCGCCGTCCTCACCGAACACGGCATGGAGACGATGAAGAAGGTGTCGCCCCATCATGTGGCCTCCGTGCGCCGGCACTTCATCGACCTGCTGTCACCGGAGGCGCTCATAGAGCTCGACAAGGGCCTCAGGCCGATCGCCGAACACCTGCGGGGACAACGCGGGCGCCCATGACGGCGAACGGCACCTGACGGCGGCGGACGAGGGTTCAGGTCTCGTCCGCCGCCCGCGTCAGGGACGCAGCCGGGTCACCGCCCACACGGCGGTGGCGGAACACAGGGCCGCGGCTGCCGCCAGGGCGAAGCAGGGTCCCACCGGCAGGCGCCCGAGCGCCAGCCCCGCGGCCACCGAACCCACCGAACTTCCGGCGTTCACGGCGGCGTTCACCCACGCCCCGGCCCGGGTCCGTGCCGACTCGCCCGCCGTCTCGTCGGCGAGCAGGTAGGCCGTGGTCAGGGTCGGCGCCACGAACACGCCGGTGGCCGTCATGGCCAGCCCCAGGGTCCAGACCCCGGGAGCCAGCCCGGCGACAGCCAGCGCCGACCCCATGCCCACCGTCAGCCGTACCAGCCGGGCGGCGGCCGGGAGGCGCCAGTCCACCGCCCCGTTCAGCAGGCCGCCCACCGCGCTGCCCACCGAGAGCGCCGCCAGCACCCAGGGGACGGCCTCGGTGCCGTTCGGCCGCTGCTCGGCGAAGGCCATCACCAGCAGGTCGGCACCGCTCAGGGCGAGCCCCAGCCCGGCGGCCGCGACCACCGGGGCCGCCGGAAAACGCCCGGGCGCCGCGCCGGCCGTACGCTTCGAGGCGGTCACGCCCCGCACCGCCGGTGACGTCACGAACGCGCAGGTACCGGCCAGCATGAGCACCGCGCTCAGCAGCAGCCCGGCCGGCGGCGGACCGAACCGCAGCAGCAGGCCGACCAGCGCCGGTCCGGACACGAACAGCAGCTCCTCGGCGACCCCGTCCAGGCTGTAGGCCCGCCGGAGCAGCGCCGGCTCGTCGACCAGGCGGCCCCACACCGCCCGCATGGTGGGGCCGAGCGGTGGCGCCAGGCAGCCGGAGAGGGCGGCGGTGACGGCGAGCGCCGCCGCGGGAGCGCCCGGACGCCACGTCAGGGCGGCGAGCAGACAGAGCACGCCGCTGTAGGCGGCCGCCATGGGAGGCAGGGCCCGCCGGGGGCCGTACCGGTCGACCAAGGTCGCCCGGACCGGCAGCAGGACGACCGCGGCGCCGCCGAAGAGGGCCATCACCACCCCCGTCACGGCGTAGGAACCGGTGGCGCGGGTCACGGACAGCAGGACGGACAGGGAGACGGTGCCGTAGGCGAGGCGGGCCGCGAGGGCGGCGAGGAAGGTGCGGCGCGCGTGCGGGACGCGCAGGACGGCGGCGTACGACGGTCGCCGGGCAGGTGCGGGGCGCGATGAAGTCAGCGCGGACATGGGGCGGTTCCTCGGGCGGAGGCGGAAGGGGGAACACCTGTGCGCGCCACGGCACGGGACATCGGGGTGCCGGTGGCGCGGGTGCCCGCTTACGCCATGGAGAGGAACATGCGGGTCAAAATAGCAGCCGGGGCCGTCCGCCGGTCACGATCGGTTCTCCGTCAGCCCCGCCACCAGTTCGTCCGCCGCGCGGTACGGGTCGAGTTCGCCGGTGACGATACGTTCGGCGAGCGCGCCGATCTGGCGGTCTCCGTGGAGATCGCCGATGCGTGCGCGCAGCGCCGTCACGGCGATGGTCTCGACCTCGCGGGCTGCGCGGGCCAGCCGGCGCTCGGCCAGGACGCCCCGCTCCTCCATCCAGGCGCGGTGCTTCTCCAGGGCTTCCACCAGCTCGTCGATGCCCTCGGCGCGGGCGGCGACCGTCTTGACGATCGGGGGGCGCCAGTCGCCGGGGCCCCGGGACTCGCCGAGCCCGAGCATGTGGTTCAGTTCGCGGGCGGTGGCGTCCGCGCCGTCCCGGTCGGCCTTGTTGACCACGTACACGTCGCCGATCTCCAGGATTCCGGCCTTGGCCGCCTGGATGCCGTCGCCCATTCCCGGGGCCAGCAGGACGACGGACGTGTCCGCCTGGGAGGCGATCTCCACCTCCGACTGGCCCACGCCCACCGTCTCGACGATGACCACGTCGCAGCCGGCCGCGTCCAGGACGCGGATGGCCTGCGGGGCCGCCCACGCGAGGCCGCCGAGGTGGCCTCGCGTGGCCATGGAGCGGATGTAGACGCCGGGGTCCGAAGCGTGGTCGGACATCCGGACGCGGTCCCCGAGCAGGGCGCCTCCGGAGAAGGGGGAGGACGGGTCGACGGCGAGTACGCCGACGCGTTTGCCCTGTTTGCGATAGGCGGTCACCAGGGCCGAGGTGGAGGTCGACTTGCCGACCCCCGGAGAGCCCGTCAGGCCGACGACATAGGCGTTGCCCGTCAGTGGCGCGAGCGCCGCCATGACCTCCCTGAGCTGCGGGGACGCCCCCTCCACCAGTGAGATCAGCCGGGCCACCGCACGCGGCCGGCCCTCCCTGGCCTGGGCCACCAGTGAGGAGACGTCCTGCATCACAGCTCCGTTCGCTCCGTTCGCTTCCGTCGGGTCGGCGAAACCTGCTCAGGCCTTCGGCACCCGCACGATCAGGGCGTCGCCCTGGCCGCCGCCACCGCACAGGGCGGCCGCGCCGACCCCGCCGCCGCGCCGCTTGAGCTCCAGCGCGAGGTGCAGGACCAGGCGGGCGCCGGACATGCCGATGGGGTGGCCCAGGGCGATGGCACCGCCGTTGACGTTCACCGTTTCGGTGGACACCCCGAGGTCCTTCATTGACTGGACGGCGACGGCCGCGAAGGCCTCGTTGATCTCGATGAGGTCCAGGTCGCCGACCTCCAGGCCCTCCTTCTTCAGGGCGTGCCGGATGGCGTTGGACGGCTGGGACTGCAGGGAGTTGTCCGGGCCCGCCACGTTGCCGTGGGCGCCGATCTCCGCCAGCCACTCCAGGCCCAGTTCCTCGGCCTTGGCCTTGCTCATCACGACCACGGCCGCCGCGCCGTCGGAGATCTGCGAGGAGGAGCCGGCCGTGATCGTGCCGTCGCGGGTGAACGCGGGCCGCAGCCTGCCCAGCGACTCGGCCGTGGTGTCGCCGCGGATGCCCTCGTCCTTGCTGAAGACGACCGGCTCGCCCTTGCGCTGCGGGATCTCGACCGGGGTGATCTCGGCCTCGAAGACGCCGTTCTTCTGCGCTGCCGCGGCCCGCTGGTGGGACAGGGCCGCCACCGCGTCCTGCTCCTCGCGCCCGAGGCCGAGACGGGTGTTGTGCTTCTCGGTCGACTCGCCCATCGGGATGTTCTCCCAGGCGTCGGTCAGACCGTCGTACGCCATCGCGTCGAGCATCTCGATCGATCCGTACTTGAAGCCCTCGCGGGACTTGGGGAGCAGATGCGGGGCGTTGGTCATGGACTCCTGGCCGCCCGCGACCACGATGTCGAACTCGCCGGCGCGGATCAGCTGATCGGCCAGGGCGATGGCGTCGAGGCCGGAGAGGCAGACCTTGTTGATCGTGAGCGCCGGGACGCTCATCGGGATGCCGGCCTTCACGGCGGCCTGGCGGGCCGGGATCTGGCCGGCGCCGGCCTGGAGCACCTGCCCCATGATCACGTACTGCACCTGGTCGCCGCCGATTCCGGCACGGTCGAGGGCGGCCTTGATCGCGAAGCCGCCCAGGTCGGCCCCGGAGAAGGACTTCAGCGAGCCCAGCAGTCGCCCCATGGGCGTGCGCGCACCCGCGACGATCACTGAGGTGGTTCCAGCGGTTCCAGAAGTCATGAGCTGCGAATCCCCTTACCGGCTGCACTGCCGAGGAGTGAACGAGGGTTTACTTCGAATGTATTGCGTGGCACTCCGTGCCGTCATCGGGCCGTCAGTGTGATCGCTGGCACGTTGCGTAACCATCGCGGTGGCGCTGCACTGAATCCATGCTGACGCGAATCGACCACATCGGGATCGCCTGCCACGACCTCGACGCGACCGTCGAGTTCTACCGGGCGACGTACGGCTTCGAGGTGTTCCACACCGAGGTCAACGAGGAGCAGGGTGTCCGGGAGGCCATGCTCAAGATCAACGAGACGTCCGACGGAGGCGCCTCCTACCTGCAGCTTCTGGAACCGACCCGGGAGGACTCGGCGGTCGGCAAGTGGCTGGCGAAGAACGGCGAAGGGGTGCACCACATCGCCTTCGGTACCGCCGACGTCGACGGTGACGCCGCGGACATCCGTGCCAAGGGCGTACGCGTTCTGTACGAGGAGCCACGGACCGGCTCCATGGGGTCGCGGATCACCTTCCTGCACCCGAAGGATTGCCACGGTGTACTGACAGAACTGGTCACTTCGGCGGCTGTTGAGTCACCTGAGCACTGACCCTCGTACATATGGGCCGGTAGGGTTGGGGGCGGTCGTCCCTTCGTACGTTCGCAGGGCCGGGGCGGCCGCATGCCGGGGTCCGGGTTTCGGGGGACGAGCGTCGGGGCAGCAGCCCGTGCTCCGCCGCTGATCTGACACCATTCCCCGGGGGCCCCGTTCGGCGGAAGAACGGAGCTCGTTCGGAGAAGGTTGCGACCAGGGGACGGATGGGACCGCGCAGTGCGGGGCTACGAGAGCCAGGAGCGAGAGCCGGCGGCTGACGTCGACCACCTCTCTCGGTTCGAGGCCGAGATGAAACGGCTGAAGACCGAGCGGGAAAAGGCGATCCAGCATGCCGAGGACCTCGGCTACCAGGTCGAGGTGCTGCGCGCCAAGTTGCACGAGGCGCGCCGCACCATCATGTCCCGGCCCGCGTTCGACGGCGGTGACATCGGGTACCACGCCGAGCAGCTGCTGCGGAACGCCCAGGTACAGGCCGACCAGATCCGCCAGGAGGCGGAGCGGGTGGCCGCGGAGGCGCGGGCGCAGACCCAGCGCATCCTCCAGGAGCACGCCGAGCAGGCCGCGCGGCTCCAGACCGAGCTGCACCAGGAGGCGGTGACCCGCCGCCAGCAGCTGGACCAGGAGCTGGCCGAGCGCCGGCAGACCGTCGAGTCGCACGTCAACGAGAACGTGGCATGGGCCGAGCAGCTGCGGGCCCGGACCGAGTCCCAGGCCCGGCGGCTGCTCGACGAGTCACGGGCCGAGGCCGAGCAGGCCATGGCCACCGCCCGCGCCGAGGCCGAGCGGATCGCCACCGAGGCCCGCCAGCGGGTGGCCGGCGACGCCGAGGCGGCTCGCGCCGAGGCCGAGCAACTGCTGCTGCGCGCCCGCCGGGACGCCGAGCGGCTGCTGAACGCCGCCTCCACGCAGGCCCAGGAGGCCACCGACCACGCGGAGCAGCTGCGCAGCTCCACCGCGACGGAGTCGGACACGGCCCGCCGGCAGGCCGGCGAGCTGAGCCGGGCCGCCGAGCAGCGGATGGCCGAGGCCGAGGAGGCACTGCGCAAGGCGCAGTCCGAGGCCGAGAAGCTGGTCACCGAGGCCGAGGCGAACGCCACCAAGGCCCTCTCCAGCGCCGAGGCCACCAACCAGCAGCGCACCCAGACGGCCAAGGAGCAGGTCGCCCGGCTGGTCAGCGAGGCCACCAAGGAGGCCGAGGCCACCAAGGCGAGCGCCGAGCAGGTCGTCGCGGACGCCCGCGCCGAGGCCGAGAAGATCATCGCGGAGGCCTCCGAGAAGGCCCGCACCCTGACCGCCGAGGAGAGCGCCTCCCAGCTGTCCAAGGCCGCCAAGACCGCCGAGGACGTCCTGAACCGGGCGGCCGAGGAGGCCAAGAACACCACCAAGGCGGCCGCCGAGGAGGCCGAGCGGATCCGCACCGAGGCGGAGACCGAGGCGGACCGGCTGCGCGCCGAGGCGCACGACATCGCCGAGCAGCTCAAGGGCACGGCGAAGGACGACACCAAGGAGTACCGCGCCAAGACGGTCGAGCTGCAGGAGGAGGCCCGCCGGCTGCGCGGCGAGGCCGAGCAGCTGCGTTCCGACGCGGTCGCCGAGGGCGAGTCGATCCGCGCCGAGGCCCGGCGCGAGGCCGTGCAGCAGATCGAGGAGGCGGCCAGGTCCGCCGAGGAACTGCTCGCCAAGGCCAAGGCCGACGCGGACGAGCTGCGGCAGACCGCCACCACGGACAGCGAGAAGGTCCGCACCGAGGCCATCGAGCGGGCGACGACGCTGCGCCGGCAGGCCGAGGAGACCCTGGAGCGCACCCGCCAGGAGGCCGACCGGCACCGCACCGAGGTCCTGGAGCAGTCCGAGTCCCTCAAGGAGGACGCCGAGCGGGCCGCGCGCGAACTGCGCGAGGAGACCGAGCGGGGCGTGGAGGCCCGGCGCGCGGAGGCCGCCGAGGAACTGACCCGGCTGCACACCGAGGCCGAGGAGCGGTTCGCGAGCGCCGAGCAGTCGCTCACCGAGGCCCGTGAGGAGGCCGGCCGCATCCGCCGGGAGGCGGGCGAGGAGACCGAGCGGCTGCGTTCCGAGGCCACCGAACGCATCCGCACGCTCCAGCAGCAGGCCGAGACCGAGGCCCAGCGGCTGCGCGACGAGGCCGCCGCCGACGCGTCCGCGTCCCGCGCGGAGGGCGAGTCCATCGCCGTACGGCTGCGGTCCGAGGCCGCGGCCGAGGCGGAGCGGCTCAAGCAGGAGGCCCAGGACACCGCCGACCGGGTCCGCGCCGAGGCGCAGGCGGCGGCCGAGCGGCTGTCCACCGAGGCGTCCGAGACACTGGCCGCCGCCCAGGAGGAGGCCACCCGGCGCCGCCGTGAGGCCGAGGAGCTGCTCGGTTCCGCCCGCCAGGAGGCCGACCAGGAGCGCGAGCGGGCCCGCGAGCAGAGCGAGGATCTGCTGGCCCAGGCCCGCAACCGGGTCGAGGAGGCGCAGGCCGAGGCCGTACGGCTGGTCGAGGACGCGGACCGGCGGGCCACCGAGATGGTGTCGGCCGCCGAGCTCCACGCCCAGCAGGTACGGGACTCGGTCTCCGGGCTGCACGAGCAGGCCCAGGAGGAGATCTCCGGACTGCGGTCGGCCGCCGAGCACGCGGCGGACCGCACGCGCCGGGAGGCCGAGGAGGAGTCGGACCGGGTCCGCGCGGACGCCTACGCCGAACGGGAGCGGGCCAGCGAGGACGCGACCCGGATCCGCCGGGAGGCGTCCGAGGCGTCCGAGGCGGCGACGGCGCTGGCCGAGCGGACCGTGTCCGACGCCGTGGCGGAGTCGGAGCGGCTGCGTTCGGAGGCGGCTGCGCACGCCCAGCGGGTGCGCACCGAGGCCTCCGACGCCACCGCGCAGGCCGAGCAGGACGCGGCGCGCACCCGCGCCGAGGCCCGGGAGGACGCCAACCGCCTGCGTTCGGACGCGGCGACGCAGGCCGACACCCTCATCACCGAGGCCCGCAACGAGGCCGAGCGGCTGCAGAGCGAGACCATCACCGAGGCCGACCGCGTCCGCGCGGACGCCATCGCCAAGGCGGAGAAGCTGATCGCGGACGCCTCCGGGGACGCGGAGCGGCTGCGCGCCGAGGCCGCCGAGACGGTCGGCTCCGCACAGCTGCACGCCGAGCGGACCCGGGCCGACGCCGAGCGGCTCAAGGCCGACGCGGAGGCGGCGGTCGAGCGGCTGCTCAACTCCGCCCGCGAGGAGGCCGAGCGGACGCTCGACGAGGCCCGCAAGGACGCCAACAAGCGGCGTCAGGACGTGGCCGAGCAGGTCGACACCCTCATCAACGAGACGACCGCCGAGGCCGACAAGCTGCTCACCGAGGCGCAGCAGCAGGCCCGCCAGACCACGGCGGACGCCGAGGCGCAGGCCGACAGCATGGTGGGCGCCTCCCGCAAGGAGGCCGACCGGCTGGTGGCCGAGGCCACGGTCGAGGGCAACTCGCTGGTGGAGAAGGCCCGCACGGACGCGGACGAGCTGCTTGTCGGCGCCCGCCGGGACGCCACCGCCATAAGGGAGCGGGCGGAGGAGCTGCGCGACCGCATCACCAGCGAGATCGAGGAGCTGCACGAGCGGGCCCGCCGCGAGGCCGCCGAGACCATGAAGTCCACCGGCGACCGCTGTGACGCGCTCATCAAGGCCGCCGAGGAGCAGCTCGCCAAGGCCCAGGCCAAGGCGAAGGACCTGGTGTCGGAGGCGAACTCCGAGGCGGGCAAGGTCCGGATCGCCGCCGTCAAGAAGGCCGAGGGGCTGCTCAAGGAGGCCGAGCTGAAGAAGGCCACGCTGGTCCGGGAGGCCGAGGAGCTCAAGGCCGAGGCGGTCCGCGAAGCCCGGGCCACGGTCGACGCCGGCAAGCGCGAGCTGGAGATCCTGGAGCGCCGCCGCGAGAACATCAACGGCGAGATCTCCCGTGTCCAGGACGTCCTGGAGGCATTGGAGTCCTTCGAGACCCCGGGGGCCGGCAAGGACGGCGGAGTCAAGGCGGGCAGCACGGTGGGTGCCCCCCGATCGGGTGGCAAGTCGTCAGAAGGATAGAGTCCGGTGTCGGTTCTGTAATGCTCTGGTGCTTTTGACCGAATCTTTGACAGAGCCTTTGGCAAGCGATCTCACAGCTAGCCACCCAAAAGGGGTGTCATTCTCCAGATCAAACACGTATCCGCTCGATGACACACCGCTTCGGCCCCTAGGATTCCACCTATCACCTCACCGGTCTCACTCGACAGGAACCCCATGAGCGACACTTCCCCCTACGGCTTCGAGCTTGTGCGGCGTGGGTACGACCGCGCTCAGGTGGACGAACGGATCTCCAAGCTCGTCTCCGACCGTGACAGCGCTCTCGCCCGCATCACCGCTCTGGAAAAGCGCATCGAGGAGCTCCACCTCGAAACGCAGAACGCCCAGGCCCAGGTAACCGACGCGGAGCCGTCGTACGCCGGCCTCGGCGCGCGGGTCGAGAAGATCCTTCGCCTCGCCGAGGAAGAGGCCAAGGACCTGCGCGAGGAGGCCCGCCGGGCGGCCGAGCAGCACCGTGAGCTCGCCGAGTCGGCCGCCCAGCAGGTTCGCAACGACGCGGAATCGTTCGCTGCGGAGCGCAAGGCAAAGGCCGAGGACGAGGGCGTCCGGATCGTCGAGAAGGCCAAGAGCGACGCGTCGCAGCTGCGTTCCGAGGCCCAGAAGGACGCGCAGTCCAAGCGTGAGGAAGCGGACGCGCTCTTCGAGGAGACCCGCGCGAAGGCCGCGCAGGCCGCCGCCGATTTCGAGACGAACCTCGCCAAGCGGCGCGAGCAGTCCGAGCGCGACCTGGCCTCGCGTCAGCAGAAGGCCGAGAAGCGCCTCGCCGAGATCGAGCACCGCGCGGAGCAGCTGCGCCTCGAGGCGGAGAAGCTGCGCACGGACGCGGAGCGTCGGGCGCGTCAGACCGTCGAGACGGCTCAGCGTCAGGCCGAGGACATCGTCGCGGACGCGAACGCCAAGGCCGACCGGATCCGCTCGGAATCCGAGCGCGAGCTGGCCGCGCTGACCAACCGCCGCGACAGCATCAACGCTCAGCTGACCAACGTCCGCGAGATGCTGGCCACGCTGACCGGCGCGGCGGTCGCCGCGGCGAGCAGCCCCGTGGAGGACGAGCCCGTCTCCCGTGGGGTCCCGGCCCAGCAGTCCCGCTAGGCGTTGGCGACATCAATGGCCCGTGCCCCTTCGGGGGTACGGGCCTTTGTCGTACCGCTGCGGGTGGACCGTGGTGGCTCGCGCAGTTCCCCGCCCCGTTCAGGGGCGTGCACCCGGCGCCCCTGAACGGGGCGGGGAACTACCCGAACGGCCCCCGCGGCTCCGCTCCGGTGGCAGGCCCAGGAGGCCGGTCTTAGCGTGGCCGCATGATCGAGCTGGAGGGCCTGACCAAGCGCTACGGCGACAAGACCGCGGTCGACGGCCTCACCTTCGCCGTGCGGCCCGGCATCGTGACCGGATTCCTCGGACCCAACGGGGCCGGGAAGTCCACCACCATGCGGATGATCCTCGGGCTCGACCATCCCACCGCCGGCCACGTGCGGATCGACGGCAAGCGGTACGAGCAGCTCAAGGACCCGCTGAGGTACATGGGGGCGCTGCTCGACGCCAAGGCCGTGCACGGCGGGCGCAGCGCCTTCAACCACCTGCTGTGCCTGGCGCAGAGCAACGGGATCCCGAAGACCCGGGTGGCCGAGGTCCTGGACACCGTCGGACTCACGGCGGTCGCTCGCAAGAAGGCCAAGGGGTTCTCGCTGGGCATGGGGCAGCGGCTGGGGATCGCCGGGGCGCTGCTCGGGGACCCGCGGATCCTGATGTTCGACGAGCCGGTGAACGGGCTCGACCCGGAGGGGATCCACTGGATCCGGACCCTGATGAAGTCACTGGCCGGCCAGGGACGGACCGTGTTCGTCTCCTCCCACCTCATGAGCGAGATGGCGCTGACCGCCGAGCACCTCGTCGTCATCGGCCAGGGACGGCTGCTCGCCGACACCTCCATGGCGGACTTCATCCGGACGAACTCGCGGTCCTACGTCCGGATCCGCTCCCCCCAGCGCGAGCGGCTGCTCGACGTGCTGCACGCGGCCGGGATCACCGTCGTCCAGACGGGGACCGGGGCGCTGGAGGTCGAGGGCGCGAAGGCCGAGCCGATCGGGGAGCTGGCCGCGCAGCACGGGATCGTGCTGCACGAGCTGAGCATCCAGCAGGCCTCGCTGGAGGAGGCGTTCATGCAGTTGACGGCGGAGTCCGTGGAGTACCACGCGCACGCCGACCCGGCCCCGGTGCCGCAGGGCTGGGGCTCCGGCTGGGACAAGGGGGCGTAATGGCGGTCGTCACTCAGGTCGTGCGGTCCGAGTGGACCAAGATCCGGTCGGTCTCCTCGACCGTGTGGACGCTGTCGCTGGCCGTGGTCGTCAGCGTGGCGCTCGGGACGCTGCTGTCCGCGCTCGCGGACAGCCACTTCTCCGACATGCCCGCTCGGGAACGGGTCTCCTTCGACCCGACGAACATCAGCTTCGCCGGGCTGACCCTCGGGCAGCTCGCGATGATCGTGTTCGGGGTGCTGGTGGTGTCCAACGAGTACAGCACCGGCATGATCCGCACCTCGCTGGCCGCGGTACCGCAGCGCGCCACCTTCCTCTTCAGCAAGATCGCGGTGGCGACGGGTCTGGCGCTGGTCGTCGGACTGGTGACCAGCTTCGCCGCGTTCTTCCTCGGGCAGGCCGTGCTCGGCTCGCACCGGGCCCACCTGGGCGACACCGGGGTGCTGCGCGCGGTCATCGGGGGCGGTCTCTACATGACGCTCATCGCGATGTTCTCCATGGGGGTGGCCACGATGCTGCGTTCGCCGCTGCTCTCCCTCGGCATCCTGATGCCGTTCTTCTTCCTGATCTCCAACATCCTCGGCAACGTCGACGCGACCAAGAAGATCGGCCGGTTCCTGCCGGACCAGGCGGGCAGCCACATCATGCAGGTGGTGCCGAGGGCCGGCGACGACGTCCCGTACGGGCCCTGGGGCGGCCTCGGGATCATGGGGCTGTGGGTGGCCGCCGCGCTCATCGGCGGGTACGCGCTGCTGAAGAAGCGGGATGCCCAGTGACCGGACCGATACGGACCGGCTTTGCCAGCTCTTGATGGGAACCGTCAGCGTCCCGATATCCTCCTAACCCTTACGGGGGCGTCTGCCCTGCTGTCCTGATCCTTTCGATGGGTGCGGAGCATGATCGAGGCTGTCGGCCTGACCAAGCGCTACGGCGACAAGACCGCCGTCTACAACCTTTCCTTCCAGGTACGGCCCGGCGCCGTCACCGGCTTCCTCGGGCCCAACGGTTCGGGCAAGTCGACGACCATGCGGATGATCCTGGGTCTGGACAACCCGACCGCGGGCGCCGTGACGATCGGCGGCTACCCCTACCGGCGGCTGCCCAACGCCGCCCGCCAGGTCGGCGCGCTGCTCGACGCCAAGGCGGTGCACGGCGGCCGGTCCGCCCGCAACCATCTGCTCTCCCTGGCCCAGCTGTCCGCCATCCCGGCCCGCCGGGTCGACGAGGTGCTCGGGGTGGTCGGCCTGCAGGGCGTGGCCGGCAAGCGCTCCAAGGGCTTCTCGCTCGGCATGGGCCAGCGCCTCGGCATCGCCGCCGCGCTGCTGGGGGACCCCCAGGTGCTGCTCTTCGACGAGCCGGTCAACGGCCTCGACCCGGAGGGCATCCTCTGGGTGCGCAACCTGATGAAGTCGCTCGCCGCCGAGGGCCGTACGGTCTTCGTCTCCTCCCACCTGATGAGCGAGATGGCGCTGACCGCCGACCACCTCATCGTCATCGGGCGCGGCCAGCTGCTCGCCGACATGAGCGTGACGGACTTCATTTCGGCCAACTCCGCCGACTTCGCGCGGGTGCGGACCCCGGACACCGAACCGCAGCTGCGCGAGAAGCTCGGCTCGGCGCTGACCGAGGCCGGCGGCCACGTCATGCCCGAGCAGGACGGGGCGCTGCGGGTGACCGGCCTGCCGCTGCCGCGGATCAGCGACCTCGCGCACGAGGCGGACGTACGGCTGTGGGAGCTCTCACCGCACCAGGCCTCCCTCGAAGAGGCGTACATGCGCATGACGCAGGGCGCCGTCGACTACCGGTCCTCGATCGACCAGAAGGCGGGCCTCCAGCAGCCCCTGCCGCCCGGTGCCCTTCCGCCGATGCCCGTGCCCGGGCAGGGCCAGCCGGGCTGGTACGCCCCGCCGCCGCCCCAGCAGGGCGGTCAGCCGTTCGCCGGGCCGTACGGCGCACAGGGAGCGCCCGCGGGCGCGTACGGCGCCCCACAGGCCCCTTACGGGGCTCCTCAGGCCGCTCCCCGCCCCAACCCGTACGCCGCCCCTGCCCAGGCGCCCGCCACCCCGGCCCCGGCGCCGGCCCCGGTGCCACAGCCGGCCTCCGACGCTCCCGCCCCCGCCGGCCCCGCCGACCTGACCAAGCCCGAGGACGCCCGATGAGCACCCACCAGCCCCCGATGCCGCAGGCAGCCCCGGCCGCGCCCGACTGGCAGGCGGCGCCCGGCGGTCCGTACCCCGGTTACACCTCGCCGATCCCGGTGGTGCGCACGCACCTCGGCCACGCCATCGCCTCCGAGTGGACGAAGATCCGTTCGGTGCGCTCGACGATCTGGACGCTCGGCGTCTTCGTGCTCCTCGTCGTCGGCATCGGGCTCCTCGTCGGCGCGGTGGTCAGCAACTCCGCCTCGACCGAGGACCTGTCCGGCGAGAGCGCGCTGTCCCTCGGCTTCTTCGGGCTGCTGCTCGGCAGCATGTGCATCATCACGCTGGGCGTGCTGACCACGGCCTCCGAGTACGGCACCGGAATGATCCGTACGACGATGGTCGCCTGCCCCTCCCGCGCGCGCGTGCTCGCGGCCAAGGCGATCGTCTTCTTCGGGCTCGCGTTCGTGATCACCCTCGCGGTCAGCGCGTTCGTGGCCATGACGCAGGTCTCGATGCTGAACGACGTCGCGCGGACGCCCACCGGCGGGGAATGGCTGAAGGGCACCGTCGGTGTCAGCCTCTACATCGCGCTGCTCGGGCTGCTCTCGCTGGTCATCGGTTCGGTCATCCGGCACTCGGCGGGCGCCATCACCATCATGATCGGCGCGGTGCTCGCCCCGCTGGTGATCGCGCTGTTCATGTTCTCGTCGTCGCTGGAGAAGGTGCGCACGGCCCTGTTCGAGTACTCGATCCCGAACCAGCTGAGCGTCTTCTACTCCAACTCCCTCAGCGACTCCGGCCCTTCGGGCTGGGACCCGCTGTGGATCATCCTGCTCGTGACCGCCGTCGCGTTCGGCGGCGCGTACCTGCTGCTGGAGAAGCGGGACGTGTGAGTCTCCTCCCGCTCTAGAACTTCGGCGCGTTCCTGGACCGCTGCACCCGTGTGGTGCGGCGGTCCTTCGCGTTCCAGCAGGCCTTGTGCCAGTGCCGGCGCTCGTCGACGCCCGAGTGCTCCGGCCAGGCGACGACGTGCGGGACGCCGGAGGGGATCACCTGGTCGCAGCCCGGGCAGCGGTAGGTCTTGCCGATCGCGCTGGCACCCGCGACGTGCCGCACGCTCCACTCCTCGCCCTGCCAGCTCTCGCTGGACTGCCAGCCGCCGTAGCGGTCCGCGCGGTCGTCCTCGGCGCTCCGGGCGGAGGCGGAGGCTCCGTTCGGGCCCTTGGCTCGGTTGCGACGCGGGGACACAGGACACCTCACGGGGCTATACAGGAAGCAGGAGCTGTCTCCAGCCTACGACGCGCGCGCGGGGGTACGCGAAGGGCACCAACCGGCACAAGTCCCCCTCCACGGCGACCCATTCTCCAGACAATCCGCAAATCTCTTCGCCAGGCCGTGTCCTCGGCACGTGTCAGACGGTTATGCCCGGTGGGGGAGCTCCGAGTAGGAGCCAGGAAAGCAGGAAATGCGATGCACGTAGGAAGTTTTGTCCTGGCGGCCCAGTTCCCGGGCCAGGGCCAGGGGGAGGCACTGCACCGGGCGGTGCGCACGGCGGAGGTGGCCGAAGAGGCCGGTCTGGACGCGGTCTGGCTGGCCGAACACCACTTCGTGCCGTACGGCACCTGTCCGTCCGCGGTCACCCTGGCGGCTCTGCTGCTGGGCCGCACCAGGCGTCTGCGAGTCGGTACGGCGGTGAGCGTACTGCCGACGGTGCACCCTGTGGCGCTCGGCGAACAGGCCGCACTGCTGCACGTCACGAGCGGCGGCCGCTTCACGCTCGGCGTGGGCCGGGGCGGGCCGTGGGTGGATCTGGAGGTGTTCGGGGCCGGTCTCGAAGCGTATGAACACGGCTTCCCGGAATCACTCGAACTGCTGATGCGCTGGCTGCGCGAACCCGCCGTGTCGGCCTCCGGGCCCCGCTTCTCCTTCCGTGAAGTCCCGGTCGTGCCGCGCCCGTCGGAGGCGCTGACGGAGGCACCGGGGCCGGAGGTGGTGGTCGCCTGCACCTCCCCGGCGAGCGTCCGGCTGGCCGCCGAGCACGGGCTGGCGATGCTGCTCGGGATGCATGTCGGGGACGAGGAGAAGGCCGAAATGGTCGCGCTGTGGCGCCGGCACGCGCGGGCCGCCGGGCGACCGGCCGAGGAGATCCTCGGCGCGGCCCACGTCTCGGCCGGCGTCTGCCAGATCGCCGACCGGCGCACCGACGCCGTGGAAACGCTGACGAAGGCGATGCCGGGCTGGCTCAAGCAGGGCCTGGAGGCCCATATGACGGTGGACGGCCGCTTCCGCTCCATGCGCGATCCGCTGGCCTACACCGAACTCCTCTGCGGACTGCACCCGGTGGGAACCCCGCGGCTGTGTGCCGACCGGCTCGCGGCGACCTCCGAGCGGACCGGAATCTCCCGTTTCGCCCTGCTGACCGAGGGCTCGGGAGATCTTGCGGCCACGGAGGAGAACGTACGACGGCTGGGTGCCGAGGTACTGCCGCACCTCCGGTGACCTCACAACTGCGCGGGGAGCTTGCCGCCCCAGTGACTTATTGCACCTCCCGCGTGTGGAGCGGCAAGCAAGCGGCTCACTGCGTCAGCAGCACCGGAGCTCCGCGTCAGCAGTCCCGGAGCTCCGGGGACTGGTTCAGCAGTTGGTTGCGCACCGAGGTGAAGCGGGCCAGCGTCGCGTCCACCGAGGTGTCCAGCGGGAACACCGCTACCCGGTGGCAGTTCTGGAAGGCCAGCCGGACACCGAAGTGCCGCTGCAGGGCGCCGCGTATGGCGTCACTCGCGAGCGCACGCAGCAGCTGACCGCGTGCCTGCTCGTCCGGCGGGGGCGTCTGGTTGTCGGCGAACTCTCCGCCGTCCACCTTCAGCTGGGCCACCAGGGAGCTGATCATCTCCCATGCGTAAGGCAGGGAGGTCCGGACGCAGTCGACGAAATCTGCTTCGTCGACCTCGCCTCGCTCGGCCTGTTCGAGTAGGGCCGGTGAGACGTCGAGCGACATGGGTTCTCCTCTCGCACCCCCGAACAGCAGGGGTTGCCGGACAGGTAGGGGGAGTTCGCGATACCGGACACGCTGAGTGCACACACAGCGACCTCCCGTTCACTACGGTAGGCAACGTACGGTGACGCCACCAGGAGATTGCGTATATGCGACGGTCCCTTTAGGCACACAATCGGCCAGAGTTGAACAGGCGTGTGCAGGCGACTCGTCAGGACCGGTCGCGGCGGCCGGTCGGAGGCCGGCCTGACGGTGGCTGGGCGAATCGCGTGGAGGGCGGGGCGTCGAGTAGCGTTGCCGACCATGCGTCTCGTCATCGCCCGGTGCTCCGTCGACTACGCCGGCCGGCTCACCGCCCACCTTCCCTCGGCCCCCCGTCTGATCCTGGTCAAGGCGGACGGCAGTGTCTCCATCCACGCGGACGACCGGGCCTACAAGCCCCTCAACTGGATGTCGCCGCCGTGCACCCTCAAGGAGGGGTCGGGCGGCGAGGAGGGCGTCTGGACGGTCATCAACAAGGCGGGCGAGAAGCTCATCATCACGATGGAGGAGGTCCTGCACGACTCCTCGCACGAGCTGGGTGTGGACCCGGGTCTGATCAAGGACGGCGTGGAAGCGCACCTGCAGGAGCTGCTGGCCGACCGCATCGAGACGCTCGGCGAGGGCTACACCCTGATCCGCCGCGAGTACATGACGGCGATCGGCCCGGTGGACATCCTGTGCCGGGACGCGGACGGCCAGACCGTCGCCGTCGAGATCAAGCGCCGGGGCGAGATCGACGGCGTGGAACAGCTCACCCGGTACCTGGACCTGCTCAACCGCGACCCCCATCTCGCCCCCGTGCGGGGCGTCTTCGCGGCCCAGGAGATCAAGCCCCAGGCCCGCGTCCTCGCCACCGACCGCGGCATCGGCTGCGCGGTCCTGGACTACGACGCGCTGCGGGGCGTGGAGGACGACAAGCTGCGGCTGTTCTGAACGCCGGGCGGCCGGCCGCCGCCCCACACGGCCGAGGGCCGGTCTCCACGCGGGAGACCGGCCCTCGGGCGTTGCTCAGATGACCGTGCCGGTGGATGTTCCCGGGCGGACACCCTCCGACGCGCTCGACGTGACGACGGTCGGGGTGTCGGAGGTCGGGCCGCTGGCCGAGTCGGTCGTGCTGGGGGTGTCGCTCGGGGAGGCGCTCTCCGAGGGGGTGGCCGACGACGTCTCGGACGGGGGGATCGAGGACGGCGGTGTCGTCGGCGGCTTCGTCGGCGGGCTGGACGACGGCTTGGTCGGTTTCACTGACGGCTTGCTCGACGTCCCTCCGCCGCCCGAAGAGCCCTTCGTTCCGGTCGGCGTCTCCGACGGGGTCACCTCGTCCGACGGCGGTGTCGGATCGTCCGACGTGCCGAGCGTGCCGTCGGGGCCGGGGTCCGTCGGTTTGGTGGACGTCATGCCCGTGTCGCCCGCTCCCGGCGACTGCTTGGGATCGGCGTCGAGGCCGCCGTCGCCCGCACCCGCCGACGGGTTGACGCTCACGTTGTCGGCCGGGTCGTCGGCGTTGTCGTGGGAGGTCATGCCGAGCCCCACCACCGTGCCGAGGACCGCGGTGAGCAGGACACCCGCGCTCACCGCCACCAGGTTGCGGCGGGCCATGCGCACGAGACCGCCGCCCCGGGCCGCCGGCGTGTGCTCCGGGACCCGGCGGGTGACCACCGTGTCCGAGATCGGGGAGTGGACGGCCGGGAAGGGCGTCGTGACACCGCCCGCCGGGGATATCGACTCCTCGTGGCGGGCGTCGGAGATCTCGTCGCCGACCATCGCGGCGAGGCTGGGAATGACCTCGCCCAAGCGGTCGGCGACCAGCGCCAGCGCCCGCCGGCCGGCCGTCGTACCCCGCTTGTCGGAGAGCGCGCCACGCAGCCCGATGGAGGCCTCCAGCTCCGCCCGGGCCTGGTCCAGCTCGTCGCCGCAGAGCGCGAGTATCCCCAACTCGTGATGGAAATAGGCTTGTTCCCCTACCTCGCCGGAGAGGCGGGTCGCCTCCGCGCCGGCCCGGAGCACACGTTCCCAGGCGCTCCAGCGCAGTCCGGCCGCGAACGCGGGCGCGGCCGTGCGGGCCAGTCGCACCGGCGTGGACTCCTCGCCCTCGGCCGGAGGCACGGTGGCCGGGACGAGGACCGCCAGGGCGGCGAGGACCGCGTCGGCCTCGGCGCACACCCGGTCGGGGGTGACCGAGGGGTGCCCGGCCCACCAGGAGTAGTGCCGGCCGGCGGCGAGGGCCTGGGCTTCGATGTCGTCGGCGTACCCGGCGGCCTCCAGCTGCTGCTGGACGCCCGCGGCGAGCCGGTAGCGGGAGCCGACCGGGGAGACCAGTCCGCAGGCCGCCAGTTCGCCGAGGGCGGCGTCCGCGTGGGTGTCGCCTACCAGGGCGGGCAGGTGGGCCTGGTGCGGGATCTCGCCGCCGAGGGCGACCGCGAAGCGCAGGGTGGCGCGGGCGGAGGCGCTGAGGCGGCCGGCGAGCAGCGGGGCGGGCGCGGCGGCCTCGCCGAGGGACGGCAGCGGGATCTCTTCGGCCGCGTCGGCGTCGAAGTGCGCGTCGGCCGGCAGCTCGGACAGGTCGGAGGCGAAGACGCCGAACTCGTCGACGGCGCCGGTGCTGGCCCGCAGCTGGTCGCGCTGGCGCAGCAGGGCGCCCGCCTGGACGAACCGCAGCGGCAGGCCCTCGGACTCGAACCAGAGGTCGCCGGCCCAGTTGGCCTCCTCCTCGCTGAGCACCCGGCCGACCGCGCGCTCCAGGATGTCCACTCCCCCGGCCCGCTCCAGGCCGCTGAGGAACACCTCCTCGACGGCGGAGTCGGCACTGGGCGCCGGTACGTCCGGGGTGGCGGCGATCAGGAAGGCGCACTCCGGGGTGGCGTCGATCAGCTCGTCGAGTCCGGAGCCGCCGAACTCGATGTCGTCGAGGACGACGACCGCGCCGATCTCTCCGGCCAGTTCGAGGAGCTCGTCGTGGCCGGGCCGGTGCGCGGGCGCCTTGTAGACGGCGTAGAAGAGGTCGCGGAGCAGGTCCTCGGACGTGCGGTGGAAGCCGTTGAGGCGGACCACGCCGTCGGGGGCGAGGTCCGAGCAGTCGTCGGCGACCAGGTCGAGGAGGGCGGTGCGGCCGGAGCCCGCGGGGCCGGTGAGGCGCACGGAGCGGCCGCGGGCGAGCAGGCGTACCAGGCGTTCGCGGTCGTCCTGGCGCTCCAGGAGCGGCAGCTCGGGCCGGCTGGGACCGGGCGGCACCGGCGGCCGGGCGGCGCGCTCGTACTCGGCGCGCTCGGCGGCGGTGCGCTTCTCCGGTACGGCGGGACGTTCGGTCGGCGGGCAGGGTTCTATCTCGCTGCCGTCGACCGGGTTCACGGTCAGCAGGAAGTCGCCGGAGACCAGCCGCGCCGTGCGGACGACCGCCGGCGTGCTCTGGCCGAAGTCGCTGGTGAGGGATTCCCTCGGCGGGCGCTGGCGCGGCGCGGCGCCCGACCCGGTCTCGAACAGGCTCGGCCGGGAGACGCCTCCCTCGTCCTGTCCGTACGCCTCGGGTCCCGGGTTGATCGGGTCCATAGGTTCCTAGCCCCCCAAAAGCGTGGTGTGCCGTGAATTCGGGCCCCTCCCGGCCTGTTGCACACTGCACTGTCGCTTCTGGTCCGGGCCCGCGCTCGAAGGGTGACAAGGCAGCGGGCGACCGAACCCTAAACCTTCGCACAGTATCTACGACAGTCCGGGGTACCGCGCCGTCCAAGACATCACGGTCTCGTGAGGATTGCGCCTGACATGCGCTTGTGCGCGGTCCGTCCGGGTCAGCCCCGCCGCCCGGTTCCCACCGCGTCCCGCCCGTTCACCGCCGCACACCCGTTCACGCCACGCACCCGGTCGCCGTCGCACACCCGGTCCAAGCGTGGCGCCCCTCTCCGGGTGTCACACCCGTGGCAGCGACTCCACCCCGATACCCCCCTCGATCGCCAGGATCCGGTGCAGCCTGGTGGCCACCAGCAGGCGCTGCATCTGCGGCGGTACGCCGCGCAGCACCAGACGGCGGCCGCAGCGGCCGGCCCGCCGGTGGGCCCCCATGATCACCCCGAGTCCGGTGGCGTCCCAGGAATCCAGCTCGGACAGGTCCAGTACCAGATCGCCGGCTCCGTCGTCGACGGCCGAGTGCAGGACCGTGCGGGCGTCCGCCGCGCTGCGAACGTCGAGGCGGCCCCCGACGACCAGCTCGGCGTGGTCGCCCCTGATGTGCATATGCGCTCCCCGAGAGTGCGTGTCCTAGTCCGTGAAAGTGATGTCCGGTGATGCAACCTCTGACTGCGTTCGACGGCCAGAGGTTGCCATCTGTAAGCGAACCGATACCGAATTCACCCTCGAGAGTGAAACTCTCGAGCCTTGTGCGTTTTCGGAATCGGTTCAGAATATTTCCGTACTAATGCCATGCCGATGGCGCACTGATGTTTCAGTACGTATAGAAGCCCTGCCCGCTCTTGCGCCCGATGTCACCGGCGTCAACCATCCGGCGCATCAGCTCCGGCGGTGCGAACTTCTCGTCCTGCGACTCGGTGTAGATGTTGCCCGTGGCGTGCAGCAGGATGTCGACGCCGGTGAGGTCCGCCGTGGCCAGCGGGCCCATGGCGTGGCCGAAGCCCAGCTTGCAGGCCAGATCGATGTCCTCGGCGGTGGCGACGCCCGACTCGTAGAGCTTGGTGGCCTCGACGACCAGCGCCGAGATCAGCCGGGTGGTCACGAACCCGGCGACGTCCCGGTTGACGACGATGCAGGTCTTGCCGGTGGACTCGGCGAACTCCCGCGCGGTGGCGAGCGTTTCGTCGCTGGTCTTGTAGCCCCTGACCAGTTCCACGAGCTGCATCATCGGCACCGGCGAGAAGAAGTGGACGCCCACGACCCGCTCGGGGTGCTCGGTGGCCGCCGCGATCTTCGTGATCGGGATGGCGGAGGTGTTGGAGGCGAGCACGGCCTCCGGACGCACGATCTTGTCGAGCGCACGGAAGATCTCGTGCTTGACCTCCAGCTTCTCGAAGACGGCCTCGACGACGATGTCGGCGTCGGCGACCGCGTCCAGGTCGGTGGTCATGGTGATGCGGGCCAGGGCGCCGTCGGCGTCGTGCGCCTCCAGCTTCCCTTTGCTCACGAACTTGTCGTACGAGGCCTGGATGCCCCCGACGGCACGCTCCAGCGCCTCGTCGGTGACGTCCCGCAGGACCACGTCCCAGCCGGCCTGTGCGGCGACCTGGGCGATGCCGGAACCCATCAGGCCGGCACCGATGACGGCAAGTTTCCGTGCCACTCCGCTCCCCTTACACGCTGTTGAGGTATGCCTCTTGGGCGGGACCCTAGCGCTCGCGAGGGGCCGGGAAACCCGGTAAGTAATGCGTGTCACGGTCTCAGGGTGTGAGACAACCGTCACGTCCGGTCAGCCGTGCCCCGCGACACGGTCCATTCCCGGCCACATACCGCGTCGTTGAGCACGTTCTCGCCCGTCCACGGCCGGCCGGCCGCCGTCACCTTCGCGACACCCGCCGTGACGGTGGGCACACGCGCGTTCCGGACCGCCGGGGCGTAACTACGCTGGTCGTATGGTCAATCTGACGCGCATCTACACCAGGACCGGCGACCAGGGCAGCACCGCCCTCGGGGACATGAGCCGGGTCGCCAAGACCGATCTGCGGATCTCGGCGTACGCGGACGCCAACGAGGCGAACGCGGCGATCGGCGCGGCGATCGCGCTGGGCGGGCTGGACGAGGAGGTCGTCAAGGTGCTCACCCGGGTACAGAACGACCTCTTCGACGTCGGCGCGGACCTGTGCACGCCCGTGGCCGAGAACCCGGAGTTCCCGCCCCTGCGGGTCGAGCAGTTCTACGTCGACAAACTGGAGGCGGACTGCGACCGCTTCAACGAGCGGCTGGACAAGCTCCGTTCGTTCATCCTGCCCGGTGGCACCCCCGGCGCGGCCCTGCTCCACCAGGCCTGCACCGTCGTGCGGCGGGCCGAGCGGTCGACGTGGGCCGCACTGGAGGTGCACGGGGAGGTGATGAACCCGCTGACCGCGACCTACCTCAACCGGCTGTCGGACCTGCTGTTCATCCTGGCCCGCACGGCCAACAAGGACGTCGGGGACGTGCTGTGGGTACCGGGCGGGGAGCGCTGAGTCCGGGCGGAACCACCCGGCCGGGCGGCAAGCGGCCCAGTCTATAGAGGAGTTGGAGGGGACGACACCCGCTTCCGGATAGTGGTCCAGACCTATTGACCGGTGGTCCAGACCTTTCTATTCTCGCGGCACTGTGGGTGCGAAGGCTCAGTCGCGCCCCCCAACTCCCCATAGGAGGCGCAGGATGCGCTTCAGACACAGAGCCGCGGCCGGGTTCGCGACCCTGTTGCTCCCGCTGGCCGGTCTGGTCGGTCTCGCGGGCCCCGCCCAGGCCGCGACCACCGCCACCGCCACCTACACCAAGACCCAGGACTGGGGTACCGGCTTCGGCGGCCAGTGGACCGTCAAGAACACCGGTACCACGTCGATCAGTTCCTGGACCGTCGAGTGGGACTACCCCTCCGGCACCTCGGTCACCTCCGCCTGGGACGCGGACGTGACGTCCTCCGGCACCCACTGGACCGCCAAGAACAAGTCCTACAACGGCTCGATCGCCCCCGGCGCCTCGGTCTCCTTCGGCTTCAACGGCGCGGGCTCCGGCTCCCCGGGCAACTGCCTCCTCAACGGCGCAAGCTGTGACGGCGGCACCACCGTCCCGGGTGACGCGGCGCCCTCCGCGCCCGGCACCCCGACCGCCTCCTCCGTCACCGACACCTCGGTGAAGCTGAGCTGGTCCGCCGCCACCGACGACAAGGGCGTCAAGAACTACGACGTGCTGCGCGACGGCAGGGTCGTCTCCACCGTGACGTCCACGTCGTACACCGACTCGGGTCTCACGGCCGGCACCGACTACTCGTACACGGTCCAGGCCCGCGACACCGCGAACCAGACCGGCCCGGTCAGCGGCGCCGTCTCCGTCCACACCACCGGCGGTACGACCACTCCCCCGCCCACCGGCGACAAGGTCAAACTCGGCTACTTCACCGAGTGGGGCATCTACGGCCGGAACTACAACGTCAAGAACCTGGTGACGTCCGGTTCCGCCGCCAAGATCACGCACATCAACTACGCGTTCGGCAACGTGACGAACGGCCAGTGCGCGATCGGCGACTCCTACGCCGACTACGACAAGGCGTTCACCGCCGACCAGTCGGTGAGCGGCGTGGCCGACACCTGGGACCAGCCGCTGCGCGGCAACTTCAACCAGCTGCGCGAGCTGAAGGCCAAGTACCCGAACATCAAGATCCTGTGGTCCTTCGGCGGCTGGACCTGGTCCGGCGGGTTCGCGCAGGCCGCGGCCAACCCGACCGCGTTCGCGAACTCCTGCTACAACCTGGTCGAGGACCCGCGCTGGGCCGATGTCTTCGACGGCATCGACATCGACTGGGAGTACCCGAACGCCTGCGGGCTGAGCTGTGACACCAGCGGGGCCGCGGCCTACAAGAACCTGATGGCCGCACTGCGCGCCAAGTTCGGCTCGAACAACCTGGTCACCGCGGCCACCACCGCGGACGGCACCTCCGGCGGCAAGATCGACGCCGCCGACTACGCGGGCGCCGCCCAGTACGTCGACTGGTACAACGTGATGTCGTACGACTTCTTCGGCGCCTTCGACGCGGACGGCCCGACCGCCCCGCACTCCCCGCTCACCACCTACACCGGCATCCCGACGCCCGGCTTCACCACGGCCGACGCGATCGCCAAGTTCAAGTCGAAGGGCGTCCCGGCGAGCAAGCTGCTCATCGGTATCGGCTTCTACGGCCGCGGCTGGACCGGTGTCACCCAGTCGGCACCGGGCGGCTCGGCGACCGGTCCGGCGCCGGGCACCTACGAGCAGGGCATCGAGGACTACAAGGTCCTCAAGACGTCCTGCCCCGCCACCGGCACGGTCGCGGGCACGGCGTACGCCTACTGCGGCAACAACTGGTGGTCCTACGACACTCCCGCCACGATCGCCGGGAAGATGAGCTGGGCCAAGACCCAGGGACTCGGCGGCGCGTTCTTCTGGGAGTTCAGCGGTGACACGAGCGACGGCGAACTGGTGAGCGCCATCAACGCGAACCTGTGACAACGGGTCTCAAGCGACACCGGCGCTCCCTCCGGACCTAGTCCGGGGGGAGCCCCACCCAGCGGGTGAATGTGGCTACGCCACATTCACCCGCTGTCCTGGCGGGGCTGCTTCCAGCCACGCGAGGAATCCGGTCAGGGCGTCTTCGCTCATGGCGAGTTCGAGGCGGGTGCCTCGATGGACACAGGTGAGGATCACCGCGTCGGAGAGCAGGGCCAGCTCCTCCTCGCCCTCCGGGAGACGGCGGCCGGCCACCTCGATGCGGTCGCGTGCCAGGGCCCGGCGGGGGCGGTAGGCGTAGGAGAAGACCCGGTACCACTCGACGCTGTCGCCGTTGTAGCGGGCGACGCCGTAGCTCCAGCCCTTGCCGCTGGTGTCCGTCTTCTCGGGCACGTCCCACCGCAGCGAACAGTCGAAGGTGCCGCCGGAGCGCTGGATCAGTCTGCGCCGCAGCCCGAACAGGAAGAGTCCCACCACCACGAGCGCGACCACGATTCCGCACACAGTCAGAGCGAGGACCATCGGCACCGACCTCCTCGTCTCCTAGGTAATGGAACGTAAAAAGACCCAGATCTACCTCAGCCGCGGCTGGGACCGGATGGCTCCGGTCCCAGCCGCGGCTGAGTCAGTTCAACGCATACGCGCAGTGTGTCAGCGCGACGTCGCCGCCCGCAGACGGACGTCGGCGCGTCGCTCGGCGGTGGCGTCACCCTCCGCCTTCGCGCGCTCCAGCTCCCGCTCCGCGCGCTGGACGTCGATCTCGTCCGAGAGCTCGGCGATCTCGGCCAGCAGCGACAGCTTGTTGTCCGCGAACGAGATGAAACCGCCGTGCACCGCGGCGACGACCGTTTCACCTTCACTCGTACGGATGGTCACCGGGCCCGACTCCAGCACACCCAGGAGCGGCTGGTGACCGGGCATGACGCCGATGTCGCCGGACGTGGTGCGCGCGACGACCAGGGTGGCCTCGCCGGACCAGACCTGACGGTCGGCGGCGACCAGCTCGACATGCAGCTCAGCAGCCAAAGGTGGCTCCTCGGGTCACCACCCGGTGGGATCACCGGGTGTTGGATACAAGTCTAATGGGCGTGAGTGAGGGGGCGGGACGCGCCCGCCCCCTCACACGAACTCAAGCGAGTTCAGGAGACGCCCAGCTCCTTGGCGTTGGCCTTGAGGTCCTCGATGCCACCGCACAGGAAGAACGCCTGCTCCGGGAAGTGGTCGTACTCGCCGTCGATGATCGCGTTGAACGCGGCGATCGACTCGTCCAGCGGGACGTCCGACCCGTCGACGCCGGTGAACTGCTTGGCGACGTGGGTGTTCTGGGACAGGAAGCGCTCCACGCGACGGGCACGGTGGACGACGAGCTTGTCCTCCTCGCCGAGCTCGTCGATACCGAGGATCGCGATGATGTCCTGGAGGTCCTTGTACTTCTGGAGGACCGTCTTCACCCGCATGGCGGTGTTGTAGTGGTCCGCCGCGATGTAACGCGGGTCCAGGATCCGGGACGTGGAGTCCAGCGGGTCCACGGCCGGGTAGATGCCCTTCTCGGAGATCGGACGGGACAGAACCGTCGTCGCGTCGAGGTGGGCGAAGGTGGTGGCCGGGGCCGGGTCGGTCAGGTCGTCCGCGGGGACGTAGATCGCCTGCATCGAGGTGATCGAGTGACCGCGGGTCGAGGTGATGCGCTCCTGCAGGAGACCCATCTCGTCGGCCAGGTTCGGCTGGTAACCCACCGCGGAGGGCATGCGGCCGAGCAGGGTCGAGACCTCGGAACCGGCCTGCGTGAAGCGGAAGATGTTGTCGATGAAGAACAGCACGTCCTGCTTCTGCACATCGCGGAAGTACTCCGCCATGGTCAGACCCGCGAGGGCCACGCGCAGACGGGTGCCCGGGGGCTCGTCCATCTGGCCGAAGACGAGGGCGGTCTTGTCGATGACGCCCGAGTCCGCCATCTCCTCGATGAGGTCGTTGCCCTCACGCGTGCGCTCGCCGACACCGGCGAACACGGAGACACCGTCGTGGTTGTTGGCGACGCGGTAGATCATCTCCTGGATGAGCACCGTCTTGCCGACGCCGGCACCGCCGAACAGACCGATCTTGCCACCCTTGACGTACGGGGTGAGCAGGTCGATGACCTTGACGCCGGTCTCGAACATCTCGGTCTTCGACTCGAGCTCGTCGAAGTTCGGGGCCTTGCGGTGGATGGACCAGCGCTCGCCCGTGTACTTCTCGTCGACGTTCAGCACCTCACCGAGGGTGTTGAACACCTTGCCCTTGGTGAAGTCACCGACCGGGACGGTGATGCCGTCGCCGGTGTCGGTGACCGGGGCCTGGCGGACCAGACCGTCGGTGGGCTGCATGGAGATCGTGCGGACCAGGCCGTCACCCAGGTGCTGGGCGACCTCCAGGGTCAGCGTCTTCTTCTCGCCGGCGTTGGCCGGGTCGGCCACCTCGACGTGCAGCGCGTTGTAGATCTCCGGCATCGCGTCGACGGGGAACTCCACGTCGACGACCGGGCCGATGACCCGGGCGACGCGGCCCGTGGCCGTCGCGGTCTCAACAGTGGTGGTCATTAGCGGTCACTCCCCGCGGTCGCGTCGGCCAGGGCGCTGGCGCCACCGACGATCTCGCTGATTTCCTGGGTGATTTCGGCCTGGCGGGCCGCGTTGGCAAGACGGGAGAGCGTGTTGATCAGCTCGCCCGCGTTGTCGGTGGCCGACTTCATCGCACGCCGCGTGGCGGCGTGCTTCGAAGCCGCCGACTGGAGCAGCGCGTTGTAGATGCGGCTTTCCACGTAGCGCGGCAGCAGGGCGTCGAGGACGTCCTCCGCCGAGGGTTCGAAGTCGTACAGCGGAAGGATCTCGTCGCCCTTGGCGGCGCCCTCCTCCGCGACCTCTTCGAGGCTGAGCGGCAGCAGCCGGTCGTCGAGCGCCGTCTGCGTCATCATCGACACGAACTCGGTGAAGACGATGTGGAGTTCGTCCACCCCGCCGTCCGCCGTCTCCGTCTCGATGGCCTCGATCAGCGGCGCCGCGACCTTCTTGGCGTCCGCGTACGAGGGCTCGTCGGTGAAGCCCGACCACGACTCCGCGACCTTGCGCTCGCGGAAGGTGTAGTGGGCCAGACCACGGCGGCCGACGATGTACGTGTCGACCTCCTTGCCCTGTGCCTGCAGACGTTCGGTCAGCTGCTCGGCGGCCTTGATGGCGTTGGAGTTGAAGGCGCCGGCCAGACCGCGGTCGCTCGTGAGGAGCAGAACCGCGGCACGGGTCGGGTTCTCCGCCTCCGTGGTGAGCGGGTGCTTGGTGTTCGAACCGGTACCGACCGCCGTGACCGCGCGGGTGAGCTCGGTCGCGTACGGCGCGGAGGCCCGCACCTTGCGCTGCGCCTTGACCACACGCGAGGCGGCGATCATCTCCATCGCCTTGGTGATCTTCTTGGTCGCGGTGACGGATCGGATGCGACGCTTGTAGACCCGGAGCTGGGCTCCCATGAGTCAGGTCCCTTCCTTACGTCACTTGGCCGCGGCCGGGGCGTCCTCGCCGAGAAGCTTGCCGTCCGAGGTCTCGAACTGCTTCTTGAACTCGGCGATCGCGTCGGCAACAGCGGTGAGGGTGTCGTCCGACATCTTGCCGCCCTCCTTGATGGAGGTCATGAGGCCCTGCTCCTTGCGGTGCAGGTACTCGAGCAGCTCCTTCTCGAAGCGGCGGATGTCGGAGACCGGGACGTCGTCCATCTTGCCGGTGGTACCGGCCCACACGGAGACGACCTGGTCCTCGGTCGGCATCGGCTGGTACTGCGCCTGCTTCAGCAGCTCGACCAGTCGCGAACCACGCTCCAGCTGCGACTTCGACGCGGCGTCCAGGTCGGAACCGAAGGCGGCGAACGCCTCCAGCTCGCGGTACTGGGCGAGGTCCAGACGCAGACGGCCGGAGACCTGCTTCATCGCCTTGTGCTGCGCGGAACCACCGACTCGGGAGACGGAGATACCGACGTTCAGCGCGGGGCGCTGACCGGCGTTGAACAGGTCCGACTCCAGGAAGCACTGGCCGTCGGTGATGGAGATGACGTTGGTCGGGATGAACGCCGAGACGTCGTTGGCCTTGGTCTCGACGATCGGCAGACCGGTCATCGAACCGGCGCCCATCTCGTCGGACAGCTTGGCGCAGCGCTCCAGCAGACGGGAGTGCAGGTAGAAGACGTCACCCGGGTAGGCCTCACGGCCCGGCGGGCGGCGCAGCAGCAGCGACACGGCGCGGTAGGCGTCGGCCTGCTTCGAGAGGTCGTCGAAGATGATGAGGACGTGCTTGCCGTCGTACATCCAGTGCTGGCCGATGGCCGAGCCGGTGTACGGCGCCAGGTACTTGAAGCCGGCCGGGTCGGACGCCGGGGCGGCGACGATGGTCGTGTACTCCAGCGCGCCGGCCTCTTCGAGGGCGCCACGCACGGAGGCGATGGTCGAGCCCTTCTGGCCGATGGCGACGTAGACGCAGCGGACCTGCTTCTTCGGGTCGCCCGAGCGCCAGTTGTCACGCTGGTTGATGATCGTGTCGACGGCCAGGGCGGTCTTGCCGGTCTGGCGGTCGCCGATGATCAGCTGACGCTGGCCGCGGCCGACCGGGGTCATGGCGTCGACGGCCTTGTAGCCGGTCTCCATCGGCTCGTGCACCGACTTACGCGCCATCACGCCCGGAGCCTGCAGCTCCAGGGCGCGGCGGCCGGACGTCTCGATCTCGCCGAGGCCGTCGATCGGGTTGCCGAGCGGGTCGACGACGCGGCCGAGGTAGCCCTCGCCCACCGCGACGGAGAGGACCTCGCCCGTGCGGTGCACCGGCTGACCCTCCTCGATGCCGCTGAACTCACCGAGGACGATGGCGCCGATCTCGCGCTCTTCCAGGTTGAGCGCGAGGCCGAGGGTGCCGTCCTCGAACTTCAGCAGTTCGTTGGCCATGGCCGAGGGCAGGCCCTCGACCTTCGCGATGCCGTCGCCGGCAAGGGTGACCGTACCGACCTCCTCGCGCGAGGCCGCGTCCGGCTTGTACGACTGGACGAAGTTCTCCAGCGCGTCCCGGATCTCCTCCGGCCGGATCGTGAGCTCCGCCATCTGGGTTCCCTGCTCTCCTTGTTGGGCCCGAAGTTTCACTTGGGGGGTCTGGGGGCGACCCCCAGGGATTCTTCATGTACGGCCCAACCCGGGCCGTCGTGAGTACGTACTGCTTGTTCTCGACTACCGAGGTGCTAGCTCGCCATGCGGCGGGCCGCGTCCTCCAGCCGGTCCGCGATGGAACCGTTGATGACCTCGTCACCGACCTGCACCCGGATCCCGCCGACGACCTCGGGGTCGACGTCGAGGTTGAGGTGCATCGCGCGGCCGTAGAGCTTCGCGAGGGCGGCGCCCAGGCGTCGCTTCTGCGGCTCGCTCAGCGGCACCGCGGAGGTGACGACGGCGACGGCGCGGCTGCGGCGCTCCGCGGCGAGCTTGGAGAGGGCCTCCAGGCCCGCTTCCAGGCTACGTCCCCGCGGCGCGGTCACAAGGCGCGTGACCAGACGCTCGGTGACCGGCTTGGCACGGCCGACGAGCAGCTGGTGCACCAGCTCGGTCTTGGCCGTGGTGCCGGCCTTGCGGTCGGTGAGCGCGGCGCGCAGCTCGGTGCTGGAGGAGACGATCCGGCCGAACCGGAACAGCTCGTCCTCCACGTCGTCCAGCGTGCCCGACTTCTCCGCGGCCGTCAGGTCGGCGACGGACGCCAGCTCCTCCAGCGCGTCCACCAGGTCGCGGGGCTGCGACCAGCGGGACCGGACCATGCCGGTGACCACGTCGGCCGTGTTCGCGCCGACCTGGCCGCCGATCAGGCGCCGGACCAGCTCGGCCTTGGCCTCGCCGGACTGCGCCGGGTCGGTGAGGACCCGACGCAGGCCGCCCTCGCGGTCGAGCAGCGTGGTGACGGCCGCCAGCTCGTCCGCGAGCCGCGTCGCGTTCACGGACGTCGAGTCCGTCAGCGCGTCGAGACGCTCCCGTGCGGCTGCCAGTGCCTCGCGGCTCGCTCCGTTCATCGGGCCGCCTCGGCCTTCTCCTCAAGCTCGTCGAGGAAGCGGTCGATCACGCGGCTCTGGCGGGCGTGGTCCTCCAGGGACTCGCCGACGAGCTTGCCGGCCAGGTCGGTGGCCAGCTGGCCCACGTCCTGACGCAGCGACTGCGCGGCGGACTTGCGGTCGGCCTCGATCTGGGCGTGACCGGCGGCGACGATCTCCTCACGCTGCCGCTGGCCCTCGGCACGCATCTCGGCGATGAGCGTGGCGCCCTGCTCCTGAGCCTCCTGGCGCAGGCGCGCGGCCTCGTGCCGGGCCTCGGCCAGCTGCGCCTTGTACTGCTCAAGGACGCTCTGGGCCTCCGTCTGCGCGGCCTCGGCCTTCTCGATACCGCCCTCGATCGCCTCGCGGCGCTGCTCCAGAACCTTGTTGATGTTCGGAAGGAGCTTCTTGGCGAGGAAGCCGAAGACGATGACGAAGGCGATGAGGCCGATGACGAGCTCTGGGATCGGCGGGATGAGGGGGTTCTCGGCCTCCTCAGCCGCAAGCTGAACCAGGGGGCTCATATCAGTGCCTTTCGTCTAGTCAGAGGTGGATCGGCAGATCACTTGCCGTAGACGAACGGCATGACCAGACCGATCAGGGCGAGCGCCTCACAGAAGGCGAAGCCGAGGATCTGGTTGGCGCGGATCAGGCCGGCGGCCTCGGGCTGACGGGCCAGCGCCTGGGTGCCGTTACCGAAGATGATGCCGACGCCGACGCCGGGGCCGATGGCGGCGAGGCCGTAACCGATGGAGCCGAGGGAGCCGGAAACAGCGGCAGCAAGGGTCTGGGACATGCCAGTTCTTCCTTTTCTTTACGGACCGGTGGGGGTTGGCCACCGGACGATCACAGGGGTGAGTGCGAGGCGCTCAGTGGTGCTCGGCCAGGGCGCCCTGGATGTAGGTGCACGTCAGGAGAACGAAGACGTAGGCCTGCAGTGCCTGGATGAAGAGCTCGAAGGCCGTCATCACGAGGGTCATGATGAACGAGACACCGGCGTAGGCGATGCCGATGCCGTTCAGCAGGTACCAGCTGGCGATCGTGAAGAGCAGCAGCAGGGTGTGGCCGGCGAACATGTTCGCGAAGAGTCGGACGGCGTGGGTGAAGGGCCGCACGAGCAGGTTCGAGAAGAACTCGATGACCATCGCGAGCGGCAGCACCGCGCCGAGCGACTTGTCGTACCCGGTCACGTTCTTGAAGAAGCCGACGAAGCCGTGGCGCTTGAAGGTCAGCGAGACCCAGAGCACGTAGACGATGAGGGCCAGGACGAGCGGGTAGGAGATGATCGCCGTCACCGGGAACTGGGCGACCGGGATGATCGACCAGAGGTTCATCATCCAGACGAAGAAGAAGAGCGAGACGACGAGCGGTACGTACTTCTCGCCTTCCTTCTTGCCGATCGTCTCGTAGACGACCCCGCGCCGGATGAAGTCGTAACCGGCCTCGGCCACCATCTGCAGCTTGCCGGGGACGACCTTCGGCCTGCGGAAGGCGGCCCAGAAGAAGCCGACGATGATGACCGTGCCGAGCAGGGCCAGCAGCATCGTCTTGTTGAAATACACGTTGCTGTCGGCATCGCCCCAGAGGGGCTTGAACAGGAACGAGTGCAGGCCGGGAGCCGGGAAGCCACAGCCGTCGAAGATGTGGCAGTCGGTCTCGAAGGCGAGCACCTGCGTCGGGTCAGCACTCACCGCGGGCTCCTTCAGCGTGGCGCATAGGTACGGCAACCTCGTTGTGTCGGCGCGGCGTGAGGCCGCGGTTCGGCACGGGACTGGTGTTACGGATGTGGGGGCGGCCGGGGGGCATCTCGCCTCGCGATTGAGCAGGCGTCAGCTCAGATGCCCGCGCCCGCGATGCCGCAGTTGGCACCGGACGATAGCAGCATCTCTCGTGCGCCTTTATCCCGGGCCTACCTCTCACGACGGCTGCCCGGTCTTCTCGGGCTCCACGTAGAGGATCTTGGCCTTCATCTGGGCGCGCGCCTGGGCGGCGATCCATGTGACCGTGCCGACCACGAGCGCGACGGCGAAGGCCCGGGGGTTGAACAGCGTCGTGTCCTTGAAGACGGCGACGAAGATGAACAGCAACAACAACTGCGCCGTGTAGAGCATGAGCCCCATGGCCTGGAACAGGTGGGGAAGCGATTTGGCGGTGCGCTGCAGGACGTAGAGGCCGATCCCCATGAAGAGGATCACCACCACCGTCGCGACGACAGCTCCGATCGCCCCCTTGCCGCCCGCGACGACCGCGCTGACGACGGCAGCGAGCACGCCGACGGCGGCCGTGGGTACGGCGGCCTGGGCCAGGATCCGGGCGTCATTGGACGGCATGGCGGCAACTCCGCTTTCACAGGGGGCAGGTGTCGTCATGGACGAGCGTAGTCCCGGCCGGAGGGTCGAAGTCCTCACGCCAATGGACCATCGCACTCGGGTCCTTCGGCTCTGTCCGGGGTTCTCGTGAACCGTATCACAAACTATTTGATGAGGTCTTTACCTGGTGGGTGTGCTCACTGTCACACATGAGGGTGAACATGCGCGTCTGAGCGAAAACCGAGCCGTTGTGTCTGGTATTAGGGGTCTTTGCTCCCCCACGACTTGGCAATGCTCTAGTCAGATTCTTACCTTGCAAGGGTCGGCGCGGAGTCAACGCGGGGTCGGCAAGGGGTCAGCGCGTGGTCAGCGCGAGGTTTCGGAAGCGTGCCGGTCCAGCATGCGTGAACGGGGGCCGACGGCGGTCGCGCCGTTGACCCGGGCCACGCCCGCGGGCACCGGCGAGCGGTGCCCCTCGCACGGCTCCCCCGCCTTCTCCAGCACGACGGGGGCGCTCTCCTCGGCGGTCACGGCCGCCGGCTCGGCGGCCTCCTGACCGGCCCTTCGGCGCCGGTAGCGCGGCGGCACGAACCGCTGGGCCCACACCGGCACCCGCGGGGTGAACCGCGGCAGCAGAAGCAGCCCCAGACCGATCGCGCTGAGGAAGACCACTCCGAGCACGATCCACATGGACGCGGAGTTCACCGAGTACGCCAGCGCCCCGAAGCCGATCAGCGCCGACCAGAAGTACATGATCAGCACCGCCCTGCTGTGCGAGTGGCCGATCTCCAGGAGGCGGTGGTGCAGGTGCCCGCGGTCGGCCGCGAACGGCGACTGGCCGCGCCAGGTGCGCCGCACGATCGCCAGCACCAGGTCGGCGGCCGGCACCGCGATGATGGTCAGCGGCAGCAGCAGCGGGATGTAGACCGGGACCATCTGGTGCACGGCGTTGCGCTCGGACCCGGCGAACAGGTTCATCACGTCCGGGTCGAGCTGACCCGTGATCGAGATCGCGCCGGCGGCGAGCACCAGGCCGATCAGCATCGAGCCGGAGTCGCCCATGAAGATCCGCGCCGGATGCAGGTTGTGCGGCAGGAAGCCCAGGCACATGCCCATCAGGATCGCCGAGAACAGCGTGGCCGGGGCGGCGGCCTCGATGCCGTACGAGTACCAGATCCGGTACGCGTACATGAAGAACGCCGCGGCCGCGATGCACACCATGCCGGAGGCCAGGCCGTCCAGGCCGTCGACGAAGTTGACCGCGTTGATGGTGATGACCACGAGCGCCACCGTCAGCAGAGTGCCCTGCCACGGGGTCAGGGCGACCGTGCCGACGCCCGGGACGGGCAGCCACAGGATGGTCAGCCCCTGCATGACCATGACGCCCGCGGCGATCATCTGGCCGCCCAGCTTGATCAGGGCGTCGATCTCGAACTTGTCGTCGAGCACACCGATCAGCCAGATCAGCGCCGCGCCGGAGAGCAGCGCCCGCGGCTCGTTCGACTTCTCGAAGACCTCGTTCAGGTTGGTCAGGTGGTCGGCGACCAGCAGACCTGCGCACAGCCCGAAGAACATCGCGATCCCGCCGAGCCGCGGAGTGGGCTCCCGGTGCACGTCACGGGCCCGGATCTCCGGCATGGCCCCCGCCACGATCGCGAACTTCCGCACCGGCCCTGTCAGCAGATACGTCACCGCGGCCGTGATGCAGAGCGTCAGCAGGTATTCACGCACAGGCTTCCCCACAGGTCTCGCTGGCCATCACAGCCCACACCCTAGCGACGCTCGCATATGTATGGGGACTTCCGGGTAGCGACGATGGTTGCACGTGTGCCTGTAAGGCCGGCGTACAACCGGCTCTACGACGCTGCGCCTACCCCGTCTCCACCGGGATACGGCGGAAATCTACCGGTGAGCTCGCGCACCTCGTCACGCACCCTCCCCGGGTCCGTCGCACCGCGCAGTACCGCCGCCAGCAGAGCCGCGATCCGGGTCATCTCCCCGGGCCTCATGCCCTGCGTGGTCACCGCGGCGGTGCCCAGGCGGAGGCCGCGCGCGTCCCCGTGCGGCAGGGCACAGCTGTCCAGCACGATCCCGGCGGCGACCAGGCGGCCGCGGGCGGTGCGTCCGTCGACGCCCAGCGGAGCGGGGTCGGCGGTGATCAGGTGGGTGTCCGTACCGCCCGTGGTGACAGCCAGCCCCTGGTCCGCGAGGCCGGCCGCGAGCACCCGCGCATTGGCGACCACCTGATGGGCGTACACGGTGAAGGCCGGCGTCGCCGCCTCCCCGAACGCCACCGCCTTGGCGGCGATGGTGTGCATCTGGGCGCCGCCCTGTGTGAAAGGGAACACGGCCCGGTCGAGACGCTCGGCCAGCTCCGGCGAACGGCACAGGAGCATCCCGCCGCGCGGTCCGCGCAGCACCTTGTGTGTGGTCGCGCACACCACGTCGGCGTACGGCACCGGGTTGGGCGCCGCTCCCCCGGCTACGAGCCCGATGGGGTGGGCGGCGTCGGCGATCAGATAGGCCCCGACCTCGTCGGCGACCTCGCGGAAGAAGGCGTGGTCGATGTGCCGGGGATAGGCGATGGACCCGCACACGATCGCCTTGGGCCGGTGGCTGCGGGCCAGCGCCCGCACCTGGTCGTGGTCGATGAGCCCGCTCTCCGGGTCGACGCCGTACCCGACGAAGTCGAACCAGCGACCGGAGAAGTTGGCCGGCGATCCGTGCGTGAGATGACCGCCGTACGGCAGCCCGAGGGCGAGCACGGTGTCCCCGGGGCACAGCAGCGCGGCGTAGGCGGCCAGCACGGCGGACGAACCCGAGTGGGACTGCACATTGGCGTGCGCCGCGCCGAACAGGGCCTTGGCGCGGTCGACGGCCAGCCGTTCGGCGACGTCCACGATCTCGCAGCCGCCGTGGTGCCGGGCGCCCGGGTACCCCTCGGCGTACTTGTTGGAGAGCGCCGAGCCGAGGGCGGCCAGCACGGCCGGGGAGGAGAAGTTCTCGGCGGCGATCAGCTGCAACGACGTCGACTGCCGGGCCAGCTCGCTCAGCAGGATCTCCGCCAGCTCCGGGTCCTGCCGCCGCAGCGGACCGGCCTCGACGAGGGTAGGGCTGACCGACATGACGGGCTCCGGGCGGTCGAAGGTGACGTAGGTCCAATGTAGGCCCGGGGTGGGTGGGGTGCGCGGTGTGTACGGCGCCTCGGGCTACATCCGCGCGGGGACGCCCGTCAGCGCCGTGACCACCGGGTCCAGCGCCTCGTGTATCTCGTCGCCGATGGAACGGAAGAACGGCAGCGGGGCGCCGTACGGGTCGTAGACCTCGTCCGCCTCCGCCGTGGGGGCCAGCAGCCAGCCGCGCAGCGCCGCCGCGGCACGCACCAGCGCGCGGGCGCGGACGACCACGCCCTCGTGCAGCGGGGGCAGCGTCGCCGGGTCGATCGCCCGGACCAGCCGGGTGAACTCCTTCAGGGTGAAGGTGCGCAGGCCCGCGGAGTGGCCCATGGAGATGACCTGGGCGCGGTGGTCGCGGGTGGCGGTCAGCACCAGGTCGGCGCGGATGACGTGCTCGTCGAGCAGCTCCCGCCCGGTGAACCCGGTCGCGTCCGCGCCGAAGTCGGCCAGGACCGCCTCCGCGTTGGCCTCCATGGGGGCGCCCTCGTGGCCCCAGGTGCCCGCGCTCTCCACGATCAGCCCGCCGCCCAGGAAGGTGCCGAGCCGGTCCGTCACGAGATGGCGGGTCAGCCGCTCGGTGATCGGCGAGCGGCACACGTTGCCGGTGCTGACGTGGAGGATGCGGAAGCTGTCCCGCGGAAGCCCCACGAACGTGGTCGTGATCTCCGCCGCGCGCTCCCCGTTGCCTATGCCACGCCCCGCGTCAGGGGCTGTCAATTCGCCACCTCGAGGTCGGGTACGACCTTGCGCAGCTCCTCCGCCGAGATGGCGCCCGCGCGCAGCAGCAGCGGCACCTCGCGGGTGACGTCGACGATCGACGAGGGCACGTTGCCCGGGGTCGGACCGCCGTCGAGGTACACCGAGACGGAGTCGCCGAGCATCTCCTGGGCGGCGTCACAGGTCTCCGGGGACGGGTGGCCGGTGAGGTTGGCGGAGGAGACGGCCATCGGACCGACCTCGGTGAGCAGCTCGATGGCGACCGGGTGCAGCGGCATGCGCACGGCGACGGTGCCCCGGGTGTCGCCGAGGTCCCACTGCAGGGACGGCTGGTGCCTGGCGACCAGGGTGAGGGCGCCCGGCCAGAACGCGTCGACCAGCTCCCAGGCCAGCTCGGAGAAGTCGGTGACCAGCCCGTGCAGCGTGTTCGGGGACCCGATCAGCACCGGGGTGGGCATGTTGCGCCCCCGGCCCTTGGCGTCGAGCAGGTCGGAGACGGCCTCCGAGGTGAACGCGTCGGCGCCGATGCCGTACACCGTGTCCGTGGGCAGCACCACCAGTTCGCCCCGGCGGACGGCGGACGCGGCCTCGCGCAGACCCGTCACGCGGTCGGTCGCGTCATTGGTGTCGTATCGCCGTGCCATGTCTAGCGGGCCTCCTCGTACACGAAGTACACGTACTTCCGGGACTCCCGGGGCTTCCGGGAGGGGGTCTGGGGGGTGCTCACGGCAGCGCCTTGCGGGCGGTCGCGAAGCGGGGGCGGTTGTTGAGGTCCGGGTGGTCGGCCGCGTCGGCCCAGCCCCGCTCCTCGGTGAAGATCCACGGCACCTGGCCGCCCTGGGTGTCGGCGTGCTCGATCACGACGACACCGCCGGGGCGCAGCAGCCGGTGCGCGGTGCGTTCGATGCCCCGGATGAGGTCGAGGCCGTCCTCGCCGGAGAACAGGGCCAGCTCCGGGTCGTAGTCGCGGGCCTCGGGGGCGACGTACTCCCACTCGGTGAGCGGGATGTACGGCGGGTTGGAGATCACCAGGTCGACCTGACCGTCGAGGTCGTGGAAGGCGTCCAGGGCGTCCCCCTGGCGCAGGTCGACCCTGGAGCCCGCCACGTTCTTGCGGGTCCACTGGAGCGCCTCCTCGGACAGCTCCACGGCGTGCACGCGCGAACGCGGGACCTCCTGGGCGAGGGCGAGCGCGATGGCGCCGGAGCCGGTGCACAGGTCGACGATGGACGGCTCGACCACATCCATGGCGCGCACGGCGTCTATGGCCCAGCCGACCACCGACTCGGTCTCCGGGCGCGGTACGAAGACGCCCGGCCCCACCTGGAGTTCGAGGTAGCGGAAGTAGGCCCGGCCGGTGATGTGCTGGAGCGGCTCGCGCTGCTCCCGCCGGGCGATGACCTCCCAGTAGCGGGCGTCGAAGTCGGAGTCCTTGACGGAGTGCAGCGCGCCCCGCTTCACGCCGTGCACGAACGCGGCGAGCTCCTCCGCGTCGTTGCGCGGCGAGGGCACGCCCGCGTCGGCCAGCCGCTGGGTGGCCTGTGCCACCTCGGCGAGCAGCAGGTTCACGCTGGTCCTCCGTGTCGTACTCGGTCGTGCATGGCCTGGGGGTGTCTCGTGGGCCCGGCCGGGGGGCACGGGCCCTGGCGCCCGCGTCCGCCGCGTCGCCGTCACCCGCCGACGCCCCGCGTCGCCCGCCGCGGCGGAGGCTGTTCGTCCCAGCCTCCTCCGCTCGGCTCACCTAATCAGGTTCCGCGTCCATCCTCCGCCCGGATGCAGGAGACATCCCCTACGCGGCCGCGAGCTTCGCGGCCGAGTCCGCGTCGACGCAGGCCTGGATCAGCGCGTCGAGGTCGCCGTCCAGGACCTGGTCCAAGTTGTACGCCTTGAAGCCGACGCGGTGGTCCGAGATGCGATTCTCCGGGAAGTTGTACGTGCGGATCTTCTCGGAACGGTCGACGGTGCGGACCTGGCTGCGGCGGGCGTCGGCGGCTTCCTTCTCCGCCTCCTCCTGCGCCGCGGCGAGCAGCCTGGAGCGCAGGATACGCAAGGCCTGCTCCTTGTTCTGCAGCTGGCTCTTCTCGTTCTGGCAGGAGGCGACGACCCCGGTGGGCAGGTGCGTGATGCGCACCGCGGAGTCGGTGGTGTTGACGGACTGCCCGCCGGGTCCCGAGGACCGGTAGACGTCGATCCGGAGGTCGTTCGGATTGATCTCGACGTCGACCTCCTCCGCCTCGGGCGTCACCAGCACGCCGGCCGCCGACGTGTGGATACGGCCCTGCGACTCGGTCGCCGGCACGCGCTGCACCCGGTGCACGCCGCCCTCGTACTTCAACCGCGCCCAGACGCCCTGCCCGGGCTCGGTCGCGCCGTTGCCGCCCTTGGTCTTCACCGCGACCTGGACGTCCTTGTAGCCGCCCAGCTCGGACTCGGTGGAGTCGATGATCTCGGTCTTCCAGCCGACGCGCTCGGCGTACCGCAGGTACATCCGCAGCAGGTCACCGGCGAACAGGGCGGACTCGTCGCCGCCGGCTCCCGCCTTGATCTCCAGGATCACGTCCTTGTCGTCGGACGGGTCCCGGGGCACCAGCAGCAGTCGCAGCTTCTCGGTCAGCTCGTCGCGCTGCTTGTCCAGCTCCTTGACCTCGGCGGCGAAGTCGGGGTCGTCGGCGGCCAGTTCACGCGCGGTCTCGATGTCGTCGCCGGTCTGCTTCCAGGAGCGGTACGTGCCGACGATCGGGGTGAGTTCGGCGTAGCGCTTGTTCAGCTTGCGCGCGTTGGCCTGGTCGGCGTGGACCGACGGGTCGGCGAGCTGCTTCTCCAGGTCGGCGTGCTCGACGACGAGTTCCTCGACGGCCTCGAACATTTTTGGGCTCCTGATACTGCGGACGGAAGGGAAGGCGGGCGACCAAAAACGCCGGTCCCGGGCGTGCCCCCGTGGGGACACGGCCGTGGACCGGCGAAATGGGGCTCGCTACTTCTTGGAGCCGGCGGCAGCCTTGCCGAAGCGGGCCTCGAAGCGGGCCACACGGCCACCGGTGTCGAGGATCTTCTGCTTGCCCGTGTAGAACGGGTGGCACTCGGAGCAGACCTCAGCCCGGATGGTGCCGGACTGGATGGTGCTACGGGTGGTGAACGACGCGCCACAGGTGCAGCTGACCTGCGTCTCGACGTACTCGGGGTGGATCTCGCGCTTCAAGGTGTCTCCTAGATTTCGGGAGGGCACCGGGTCGCCACCGCGGGCTGCGGGACGTGAACCGGGGCCGACGTACCAGTCTGCCAGGGCTGGCCGCATACCCCAAAACCGGGGGCACTGGTGATCTATTCCCCGCGGGCGGGTGGGGGCTTGCCGCGCCGTTCCCCTCGCCCCTCAGGACAGGCGGGACCGGCGGACCGGCTCCCGGGGGCGCGGGGAACGGCGTGAGCGGCCACGACGGCGCCGCACCCTCACGACGACGTCACGACCCCGTTGGCCTCCCCCGTCGCCGTGCCCTTCGTGGCGCTCGCGGGGATCGGCCGGTCGTGCTTCAGGGCCGTCCATACCTGCTTGGCCTTGGCCTTGGCCACGATCACCCGGTTCGGGTTCGACGGGTCGTACTCGACCGGCATCGTGACCATGCGCATGTTCTTCGAGCCGATGGACTTCAGACCGTCCGCGAAGTCGACGAGGGAGTTCACCGAGCCCAGGCCGGAGTCGGTGGTGACCGCCTTCGTCGCGGTGTCCGCCAGGTCGAGGAGCTTCTTGGGGCTGGTGAAGACGCCCACCTGCTCGGCCTGGTTGATCAGGGCCTTGACGAACGCCTGCTGGAGCTGGATACGGCCCAGGTCGGAGCCGTCGCCGACACCGTGCCGGGTGCGGACCAGGCCGAGTGCCTGCTCGCCGTCGAGGGAGTGCCTGCCGGCCTTGAGGTCCAGGTGGCTCTGCGGGTCGTCGATGCTCTTCGTCGTGGTGACCGTGACCCCGCCCAGCTCGTCGATGAGCTTCTGGAAGCCGGAGAAGTCGACCTCCAGGTAGTGGTCCATGCGGACCCCCGTGATGGCCTCGACGGTCTTGACCGCGCAGGTCGCGCCGCCCGTGGAGTACGCGGAGTTGAACATCACGTCGGTGGCCGCGCCGTGCCTGACACCGTCGGCGTCCTTGCAGGACGGACGGTCGATCAGGGTGTCCCGCGGAACGGAGACCACGGCGGCCTTCCGGTGTCCCTTGTACACGTGGACGATCATCGCCGTGTCGGACCGGGCACTGCCGTCGTCGGTGCCGCCGCCGAGCTTCCTGTTCACGCCGGAACGGGTGTCCGAGCCGAGGACCAGGATGTTCTCGGAGCCGTTGTCGACCTTGGCGGGCCGGTCGGTGCCCAGCGCCTGGTTGATGTCGACGCTCTTGATGTTGCCGTTGAGCTTGAAGTACAGGTAACCGAAGCCGGTCCCGCCGAGCACCAGGACACCGGCCGCCGTCCAGGCCGTGACGAGCAGCGCCTTGCGGCCCCGCCTCGGGGGCTTGCGGCGGCGGCCCCCGCCACTGCGGCCAGGGACCTGCGGGCCGGCCACGGGTATACCGGGCTCCGGCGTGCTCTCGGCGGACATGGGCTCCTCTGCTCTCCTACGACAGTGCGCTTACCCCCTGCTTTCAGGGTCAGGCCCGGCGTACCGGGAACTTCGGCACGTACCGGACCATCGTCGCTCCGCCTGGTCAGACGGCGAAACTCGGGAAAGGGTTGCACAACGCAGTGTGCCCACCGCGTCGCGCGATGGGCACACCGTGTAGTCGGGCGAGAGGGGGCGAACCCCGCTCACCAGCTCTTTCAGCCGAAGATGTCGTACTGCTGGAAACCGGTACCGAGCGACTTCCTTGTGCCGAAGATCTCACTGGTCGCCTTGCCGGTACCCGGGTACAGGTACAGCGTGCCGCCGGTCGTACGGGCGACCAGGTCGGCCCTGCCGTCGCCGGTCATGTCGCCGACCGCGGCAAGGGTGTTGAAGCCGGTCCAGCCGGAACGGACCTTCACCCGGGCCGAGAAGAGGCCGGTGCCGGACTTGCCGGTGCCCTTGTACAGGTAAAGGTCGCCGCCGCTGCTCTTGCGGGTCAGCAGGTCGGCCTTGCCGTCGCCGTTGAAGTCGCCGACGCCGCGCAGCTGGTTGTACTGGCTCCAGCCGCCGCCGATGCGCACGCGGGTGCCGAAGGTGCCGTTGCCCTTGCCCGGGTACAGCCACAGGACACCGGAGGAGTCCTCCGAGAGCACGTCGGGCAGGTAGTCACCGGTGAGGTCACCGGGGATGACCGTGGCCTTGCGGGTCTTCCAGTTGGTGAAGATCTTCTTCGTCACCCAGGAGCCGCTGGTCTGGGCGCTGTTCAGGGCGAAGTGGTCCCAGTAGACGTCGCCGGTGGAGGCCACCCGGTACACCATGTCCTGGAAGCCGTCCCGGTTGAGGTCGGCCTGCAGGATGAAGTTGACACCGGTCCAGTCGCCCCAGGACTGGCGGGCGGCCAGCGAGGTGCCCTTGGAGTCCAGTTCGTAGCCGACGTGGGTCGACGACTTGCGGGCGAACAGGTCCGCCTTGCCGTCGGTGTAGCTCAGGTTGGAGTCGGCGGTCTGGGCGTAGGCGGCACCGACGTAGGTGCTGACCTTCGTGAAGACCGGGTAGGCGCCCTTGGCGACACAGTCCTCGACGCCCCAGGAGACCACGCCGACGATCCGGCCGGCGACCACCAGCGGACCGCCGGAGTCGCCGTTGCAGGTGGTGGTGGTGCCGGTGTCGGAGCCGGTGGCGGCCTTGCCGGCGCAGACCATGTGGCCCTTGACGAAGTCGGTGCTGCCGTAGGCGGCGGTGCAGGTGGTGTCCGAGACGATCGGCAGCGTGGCCGTCTTCAGCGTCTCGGAGATGTCCTGCGTGGTGGAGCTGGTGCGGCCCCAGCCGTAGACCTTGGCGCTGGTGTTCGTCTTGTAGGAGGCCGTGTCGGTGTTGGTCGTCATCCGGATCGGTGTGGCCTTGACCGGGGCCGCCAGCGTGAGCACCGCGATGTCGTTGTTGGGGGCGCCGTCGGCCGACACGGTGTACGACGAGTGGTTCCACTGCCGCAGGACGCCGGTGGCGGTGCCGCCGTGCAGGTTGGCGGTGCCGTCCGCGTTGCTGGTGGGCAGCGAGGCCGTGCCGGTGACGACCGCGGAGTCGGTGGTGCTCCACCTGAAGCCCTTGACGCAGTGCGCGGCGGTGAGGATCTTCGTGGGCGAGATGACCGAGCCACCGCAGAAGAAGCCGACGTCGTCGCTGGTGCTGGTGGTGCCCTTGTCGTCGTAGTACCAGAGCTGGGCCATCCACGGTGCCGAGGAGATGGTGGCCGTACCGCCACCGATGATCTTCGGCGAGACGGCCGAACCGCTCGCGGTGGCGGCCGGCTTCCTGGTGGTCGTGGTCCCGTTGTCGGCGGTGATCGCGCGCGCGATCCGCTTGTTCAGGACGGCCTGCGACGGCGCGCTGACGGCCGGAGTGACCGTGGGCGCCGGCTGGGTGGCCGCGCTGGCCGAGCTCGACAGCAGAGCGGCGGTGACGGCCGCGGCGACCGAGGCCGCGGCGACGGGCAGTGCGAGACGTATCCGGCGTCTGTGCCGACCGCTCCCGGACGTGGGTGTGCCCACCTAAGTCCCCCCTCGGGATCAGGATTTCGAGATTCGGTCAGATGACCGAAGGGCGTGATCCTACACCGGTGGGGGGAACGCCAGAAGCCGTCCCCCAGCGGGGGACGGCTTCCGTTTATGGAGATCTGCCGAGGCGTCAGTCGCCGTTGCCGGGTGTCGGCGTCGTCTTCTGGATCTGCATCAGGAACTCGACGTTCGACTTCGTCTGCTTCATCTTGTCGAGCAGCAGCTCGATCGCCTGCTGCTGGTCGAGCGCGTGCAGCACCCGGCGCAGCTTCCAGACGACCGCCAGCTCCTCGTTGCCGAGCAGGATCTCTTCCTTACGGGTGCCGGACGCGTCCACGTCCACCGCCGGGAAGATGCGCTTGTCGGCGAGCTTGCGGTCGAGCTTGAGCTCCATGTTGCCGGTGCCCTTGAACTCCTCGAAGATCACCTCGTCCATGCGGGACCCGGTGTCCACGAGGGCGGTGGCGAGGATCGTGAGGGATCCGCCGTCCTCGATGTTGCGGGCCGCACCGAAGAAGCGCTTCGGCGGGTACAGGGCGGTCGAGTCGACACCACCGGACAGGATGCGGCCGGAGGCCGGCGCGGCCAGGTTGTACGCACGGCCCAGACGCGTGATCGAGTCGAGCAGCACGACGACGTCGTGGCCCAGCTCGACGAGACGCTTGGCGCGCTCGATGGCCAGCTCGGCGACCGTGGTGTGGTCCTCGGCCGGACGGTCGAAGGTCGAGGAGATGACCTCGCCCTTGACCGACCGCTGCATGTCGGTGACCTCTTCCGGACGCTCGTCGACCAGGACGACCATCAGGTGGCACTCCGGGTTGTTGTGGGTGATCGCGTTGGCGATCGCCTGCATGATCATGGTCTTGCCGGTCTTCGGCGGGGCCACGATCAGACCGCGCTGGCCCTTACCGATCGGCGACACGAGGTCGATGATGCGGGTGGTCAGCACGCCCGGGTCGGTCTCCAGACGGAGCCGGTCCTGCGGGTAGAGCGGGGTCAGCTTGTTGAACTCCGGGCGGCCTCGGCCGTGTTCGGGCGCCATGCCGTTGACGGAGTCGAGGCGGACCAGCGCGTTGAACTTCTCGCGGCGCTCGCCCTCCTTGGGCTGGCGGACCGCACCGGTGACGTGGTCACCCTTGCGCAGGCCGTTCTTGCGGACCTGGGCGAGCGAGACGTACACGTCGTTCGGGCCCGGCAGGTAGCCGGAGGTCCGGATGAACGCGTAGTTGTCGAGGATGTCCAGGATGCCCGCGACGGGGATCAGGACGTCGTCGTCGGCCAGCTGCGGCTCGGCGCCGCCGATCTCGTCGCGGCCACGTCGGCCACGGCGGTCCCGGTAACGGCCGCGGCGGCCGCGGCGGCCACCGTCGAAGTCGTCCTCGTCCTGCGGGCCGGCGTTGCGGTCCTGACGGCCGCCGCCCTGCTGCTGCGGCTGCTGCCGGTCCCGGTCCTGGCGGTCCCGGTCCTGACGGTCCTGACGACCGCCCTGGCCGCCGCCCTGCTGCTCGTCGCCCTTGCCGCGCCGGTCACGGTCCCGGCCGCGCTCACGGCGGTCACGGCGGCCACGGCCCTCGCCGTCGGCGTCGCCCTGCGGCTGCGCCGCGGGCGTCTCGGCCTTCGGCTCGCTCTTCGCCTCGGCGACGACGGTCTCCGCGCCACCCGCGGTGGGGCTGCCGGCCTCGGCGGTGGCCCGGCGACGGCGGCGCTCGGCCGGCGCGTCGTCCCCGCCGCGCTCGCCGTCGCCGGTGCGGCCGGCGGGCTGGCCGGGAATCTCGATCTGCTGCTGGGCCACGGCCTGCTCGGCGGGGGCCTCGGCGGCCTGCTCCGCCTTCTTCTCGGCGGCCTCGTCGCCCGAACGGGCCTTGGAGGTGGCCCGGCGCTTCGGCTTGGTCTCGGTGGCGCTCTCGGCGGCCTTGGGGGCGGCGCCCCCACCGGCCTGCGCCTCCTTGATGACCTCGATCAGCTGGCTCTTGCGCATCCGCGCCGTGCCCCTGATACCGAGGCCGGATGCGACCTGCTGAAGCTCGGCCAGCACCATGCCGTCGAGGCCGGTACCACGGCGCCGCCGGGAGCCGGCACCGGTGGCAGGCGCGGAGGCGTCCGTGGCGGGCGCGGCAGCGGTCTCCTCGACACGTGCGCCCATCAGATCGGTGGTGTCGCTCACGAAGGGTCCTTCCCTGGAGCGGACGTCGGCCTGTGTGGCTCGGCGACCGGTTGTGCTGTCCGGCTGCGGTCCTTGCTGTGTGGACCGTGCCGGGGCGGTGGTCCGCCTGAACGGCGGAGAGAATTTCTGGTGACGGCGCTTCCTCAGCCGTGGCACCCGGTGTCACGTGGCGTGGTAGCACCTATTCCGGAGCGTGCCCAGCGGCCCGCTCAGTGTCCACGTACGACGTACTGCCCAGGTACGGCATACGAAACGCTGAGTGGCTTGGGAGACTCCCGGAAGAATGTCTGTCCCGGACGGGGACACGATGCACCTCGCCATGGTGGGGTCGGGTGCAGACTTGAGGTTAACACTACCGGATCCAACAAACATTCCCCCTCTCCAAATCCGGCAACCGTGCGCAGTCAGATGTCACTGGTGGGCGCGAGCGGCAACACGCTCGCGCCTTGTACGTCGAGGTTCAGCCGGTTGGCCGCCCAGTCGGAGCCGGCCAGGGCTTCCACCTTGTCGGCGCTCGCGGCGTCGACCAGGGCCATGACGGTGGGTCCGGCACCGGAGATCACGGCCGGGATCCCGTCGGCGCGCAGCCGCTCCACCAGTGCCGCGCTCTCCGGCATGGCCGGGGCGCGGTACTCCTGGTGCAGACGGTCCTCGGTGGCGGGCAGCAGCAGCTCGGGGCGCCTGGTGAGGGCCTCGACGAGCAGGGCTGCACGGCCCGCGTTGGCGGCGGCGTCGACGTGCGGCACGGTGCGCGGGAGCAGTCCGCGCGCCGTCTCCGTCAGGACCGGCTTCCCGGGCACGAAAACCACCGGAACGATGGAATCGGCCGGCTCCATCCTGATCGCCCGGGCGGCGCCGGACTCCATCCAGGAGAGCGTGAAGCCCCCCAGCAGACAGGCCGCGACGTTGTCGGGGTGGCCCTCGATCTCGGTGGCCAGTTCGAGGAGCGCGGCGTCGTCGAGACGGGCCTCGCCGCCTATCGTCACGGCACGCGCGGCCACGATGCCCGCGCAGATGGCGGCGGAGGAGGAGCCCAGGCCACGGCCGTGCGGAATGCGGTTGGCGCACACGATCTCCAGACCGCGGGGCTGTCCGCCCAGCAGGTCGAAGGCGGTGCGCAGGGAGCGTACGAGCAGGTGGTTCTCGTCACGCGGCAGCGTCTCGCTGCCCTCACCCGCGATGTCGATGTGCAGCCCGGAGTCGGCCACCCGGACGACGACGTCGTCGTAGAGCCCCAGCGCGAGGCCCAGGGCGTCGAAGCCCGGACCGAGGTTGGCGCTGGTGGCAGGGGTGCGCACCCGGACGGCGGCGGCGCGGAACGCTGGACCGGCCATCGCTCGATGACTCTCCTTGAGCTGCGTGATGGTCGAATGACACTCGATGGGTACCTGAGGGAACCTCGGGCCGCGGAGGCGGCACGGCACCGCACCATATGCGAAGGCATATGCGGCGGGCGGTTTCGGTACAGCCTATCGAAGGAAGGTTCTGTGGCGACATAGGGCGCACAGGAGGCGCACGATGCGTGTCGTAAGCCCCTTGTGCCCCCTCCTCAGGGAGTCCCCTGTTCAGGACGCCGCAATCCGTTCACCGGTTGCCTGGCAGAGGGCGGACGAGTGCTGCCCGGCCCTGCCCGAACGCCGCTCCCGCGGTTCTCGGGCAGGGCTCCAGCGATTCCCTAGGCGAGCCCGAGCCGCTCGGCCGCGGCGGCCGCGTCGACGGGCACGGTGACCGGTTGCGGGGCGCCGGCGACGGCCCAGTCGGGATCCTTCAGGCCGTTGCCGGTGACCGTGCAGACGATGCGCTGGCCCGGGTCGACCTTGCCCTGCTCGGCGGCCTTCAGCAGACCGGCCACCGACGCGGCGGACGCGGGCTCCACGAAGACACCCTCCTGAGCGGCCAACATCCGGTAGGCGCGCAGGATTTCACGGTCCGTCACCTCGTCGATGAAGCCCCCCGACTCGTCCCGGGCCGCGAGCGCGAACTGCCAGGAGGCGGGGTTGCCGATCCGGATCGCGGTCGCGATGGTCGAGGGGTCCTTGACGATCTCGCCGCGGACGATCGGGGCGCTGCCCGAAGCCTGGAAACCCCACATTCGAGGGCTCTTCGTGGAGACACCGTCACCGGCGTACTCCTGATACCCCTTCCAGTACGCGGTGATGTTGCCCGCGTTGCCGACCGGCAGGACGTGGATGTCCGGTGCGTCGCCGAGCATGTCCACGATCTCGAAGGCGGCCGTCTTCTGCCCCTCGATGCGCACCGGGTTCACCGAATTGACCAGGGCCACCGGGTAGTTCTCACTCAGCTTGCGGGCGAGGGTGAGGCAGTCGTCGAAGTTCCCGTCGACCTGGAGGATCTTCGCGCCGTGCACGAGGGCCTGGCCCATCTTGCCGAGCGCGATCTTGCCCTGCGGCACGAGCACGGCCGACACCATGCCGGCGCGCACGGCGTAGGCCGCGGCGGAGGCGGAGGTGTTGCCGGTGGAGGCGCAGATGACCGCCTGCGCGCCCTCCTCCTTGGCCTTGCTGATCGCCATGGTCATGCCGCGGTCCTTGAAGGACCCGGTCGGGTTCGCGCCCTCCACCTTCAGGTGGACCTCACAGCCCGTGCGCTCGGAGAGCACCTGCGCGGGCACGAGGGGCGTACCGCCCTCGCGGAGCGTCACGACCGGCGTGGTGTCGGAGACGGGCAACCGGTCCCGGTACTCCTCGATGATTCCGCGCCACTGGTGGGTCATTGCTGGTTACTCTCCTTCAACCCGCATGATGCTGGCGACACCCCGCACGGTGTCCAGCTTGCGCAGCGCCTCGACGGTCCCGGACAGGGAGGCGTCGGAGGCCCGATGGGTGACGACGACGAGGGAGGCCTCGCCGTCCTTGCCCGTCTGCCGCACCGTATCGATGGAAACCCCGTGCTCGGCGAACACGGTGGCGACCTGGGCGAGAACACCCGGTTTGTCGGCGACGTCGAGGCTGATGTGGTAGCGCGTGACGACATCGCCCATCGGCGACACGGGCAGGGCGGCGTACGCCGACTCGCCGGGCCCCGTTGCCCCGCTGAGCCGGTTGCGGCAGACGGCGACCAGGTCGCCGAGGACCGCGGAGGCGGTCGGGGCGCCGCCGGCGCCGGGACCGTAGAACATCAGCTGACCGGCCGCGTCCGACTCCACGAACACCGCGTTGTAGGCGCCGCGCACGGACGCGAGCGGATGGGTCAGCGGGATCATGGCGGGGTGCACGCGGGCCGTCACCGAGCCGCCGTCCTGAGCCCGCTCGCAGATGGCGAGCAGTTTGATGGTGCAGCCCATGTTCTTGGCGGAGGCGAAGTCGGAGGCGGTCACCTCGGTCATGCCCTCGCGGTAGACGTCGTCGAGGCGCACCCGCGAGTGGAAGGCGATACCGGCGAGGATGGCGGCCTTGGCGGCGGCGTCGAACCCCTCGACGTCGGCGGTGGGGTCGGCCTCCGCGTACCCGAGGGCCGTGGCCTCGTCGAGGGCCTCCTGATAGCCGGCGCCCGTCGAGTCCATCTTGTCGAGGATGAAGTTGGTCGTCCCGTTGACGATCCCCAGCACCCGGTTGACCTTGTCACCGGCGAGCGACTCGCGCAGCGGCCGGATCAGCGGGATGGCACCGGCGACGGCCGCCTCGTAATAGAGGTCCTTGCCGTTCTGCTCGGCGGCCGCGTGCAGGGCGGCACCGTCCTGGGCGAGCAGCGCCTTGTTGGCGGAGACCACGGAGGCGCCGTGCTCGAAGGCGGTGGTGATGAGCGTGCGGGCGGGCTCGATGCCCCCGATGACCTCGACGACGACGTCGATGTCCCCCCGCTTGACCAGCGCGGTCGCGTCCGTGGTGACCAGGCTCGGCTCGATGCCCTCACGCACCTTGGAGGGCCGTCGTACGGCGACGCCGGCCAGCTCGATCGGGGCGCCGATGCGCTGCGCGAGGTCGTCGGCGTGCGTCGTCATGATGCGCGCCACCTCTGAGCCGACAACCCCACAGCCCAGCAGCGCCACCTTCAGCGGACGCGTACGCATCATCCGACCTCGTTTCCTCTCACCGTCTACGGTTGGACCAGTCTCACTCACCGGACGGGAGTTTCTACCCTTCGTCCGGATCGTGAGACATCTATTTCATTGTGTGATCGCGGCCTGCAGGAGATCTTCCGTCCGCGTCATCCGGACCGACGGACACCATCCGAGAATGCCCGTCCCGTGCCCGCCCCGGGGCGGTCGGGGGACGGAATCCGGGGTCCTCCGTGCGGGGTCCGCGATCCGGGGTCCGCGTCAGGGACGCGCCCCTGGATCGCCCGGGCCATTCGAGTCACCCGACGTCGAGGCGCAGGAGGTCCTCCTCCGTCTCGCGGCGGACGATGACCCGGGACTCGCCGTCGCGCACCGCGACGACGGGCGGCCGGAGCACGTGGTTGTAGTTGCTCGCCATCGACCGGCAGTAGGCGCCGGTGGCCGGTACGGCGATCAGGTCACCGGGTGCCAGGTCCCCCGGCAGGAACGCGTCCTTGACGACGATGTCCCCGCTCTCGCAGTGCTTGCCGACGACCCGGGCGAGCATCGGCTCGGCGTCGCTCGTCCGCGACACCAGGGCGACGCTGTACTCGGCGTCGTACAGCGCGGTCCGGATGTTGTCGGACATGCCGCCGTCGACGGAGACGTAGGTGCGCAGCCCGTCGAGGGGCTTGATGGTGCCGACCTCGTAGAGGGTGAAGGCCGTGGGCCCGACGATGGCGCGCCCCGGCTCGACGGAGATACGCGGAGTCCGCAGCCGGGCGGCCTCGCACTCACGGGAGACGATCTCGGTGAGCGCCTTGGCGATCTCGTGCGGTTCACGGGGATCGTCGTCGCTGGTGTAGGCGATGCCCAGCCCGCCCCCCAGGTCGATCTCGGGCAGTTCGACACCGTGCTCGTCACGGATGTCCTTCAGCAGCCCGACGACCCGGTGCGCGGCGACCTCGAAGCCGGACATGTCGAAGATCTGCGACCCGATGTGCGAGTGGATCCCGATGACCTCCAGGCCGTCCAGCTGCAGCGCCCGCCGTACCGCCTCGGCGGCCTGCCCGCCCGCCAGCGGGATCCCGAACTTCTGGTCCTCGTGGGCGGTGGCGATGAACTCGTGCGTGTGCGCCTCGACGCCGACGGTGACACGGATCTGCACACGCTGCCGCTTGCCGTGGGACTGGGCGATGTGGGCGACCCGCACGATCTCCTGGAACGAGTCGAGCACGATCCGCCCGACGCCAGCCTCGACCGCCCGCTCGATCTCGTGCGCCGACTTGTTGTTGCCGTGGAAGGCGATCCGGTCGGCGGGCATCCCGGCGGAGAGGGCGGTGGCCAGCTCGCCGCCGGAGCACACGTCGAGGTTGAGCCCTTCCTCGTGCAGCCAGCGCACGACGGCCCGGGACAGGAAGGCCTTGCCGGCGTAGAACACGTCGGCGTCAGGGCCGAAGGCGGTGCGCCAGGCGCGCGCCCGGGCACGGAAGTCGTCCTCGTCGAGGACGTAGGCGGGCGTGCCGAACTCCGCGGCGAGGGTCTTCACGTCGACACCGCCGACGGTGGCGACTCCGTCGGCGTCCCGGGTGACGGTCTGGGCCCACACCCTGGGGTCGAGGGAGTTCAGGTCGGCGGGCGGGGCGGCGTAGTGACCCTCGGGCAGGACGTCGGCGTGGCGGGGCCCGGCAGGGTGCGCGGAACGGCTCATTACTCTTTGGGCTCTCTCAGAGGTGATCGGGTGCGTCGATGCCGAGCAGGGACAGGCCGCCGGCCAGCACCGTCCCGGTGGCTTCGGCGAGGGCGAGCCGGGCACGGTGGGCGACCGAGGGTTTCTCGTCGCCACGGGGCAGCACGGTCGGCAGGAACGGCAGGGCGGCATCGGCGACGGTGACGAGATGCCGGGCGAGCCGGTCGGGGGCGCGGTGGGTGGCCGCGGCGGTGAGGATGCGGGGGTAGTCGGCGAGGGCGCTCACCAGGTCGCCCTGGGTGCCGGGGACGTCACCGGGTTCGGCACCGAAGCCGAGCCGGCCGGCGCCGCGCCCGACGGCTCGTGCCCGGGCGTGGGCGTAGCGCACCCGGAAGAGCGGGTTGCTCTCGCGCTGCACCAGGTGGTCGGCGGTGATCCGGGGCCGGTCGTGGGCGGCGGGATGCAGCAGGGCCCACTGGGCGGCGTCGGGCCCGAGCGGGGCCGGGTCCTCGGGCGCCGGAACGGGCCGGAGGCTGACGGGCTCGCCGTGTCCGACCTCACCGCGGCCGCCCTGGGTCGCGACGATCCGTACGACGGCGTCCGCGACGACCTCGGCCCGGACGTCGTACGGCACGCGCAGCGCCACGACCTGCCCGGCGAGCGCGTCGCCGTGGCCGTAGCCGGAGCCGAGGGCACGGATCTGCGCGACCAGGGCGGCCGTGGGGGACACGGCGGGGCTGAGGCTGATGTTGAGGAACCCGGGCCCGGTGACGACGACGTCCTCGACCCCGGCGGCGTGCACGAGATGGGGCACCAGGATCTCGGCGACCCGCATCGGGGACTGACCGGCCGGGCGGGACAGCTGGAGCGCGATGTTGGTGGCGTAGTCCCCGCACCCACCGGGCCCCGGCACCGTGACCACGGCCCGCTCGGGCACGCTCACGCTCAGCTCCCCGTCGTCAACAGCACGACGCACCGCGCGCAGCACGGTACGGGAGAGCTCGACGGGAGTCACGGGACAAGCGTAGGGGAGGAGGGGGTGGGGCAGGCGACCCGGTTTGGGAGGAAGTCCGCCATGTGGACGCCTGCACGTGCGCTCTCCCGAAGCCCAGACCACCTTACGGACCTACGGCCCTCCGGGCTGACTGGCTTACGGGCCTGCGGGCCTGCGGGCCTGCGGGCTTACGGACTCCCGGGACCCTGGCTCGCGGACCTACGGGTTTACGGGCTTACGGACTCCGGGCCCACGAACTTCCGGGCTCACTGGCTTACGGCCCTACGGGATCAGTGCGGACCCACGGGCTGATGCGGCGGATGGACGGGACGCCCCCCGGCCCGCTCCCCCGAGAAGTCCACGCCGCCGGTCTCGTCACCGTCTCCCCCACGCTCCCGCTCCTCGACCCCGTCCGGCCGCCGCAGCTCCATCAAATCCCTTACGAGCCGCACGAGTTCGGCAGGCTCGAAGGGCTTGGCGAGGAACGCGTCGACGCCGACGTCGAGGCCCGTCTCGACCTCGTACTGGGTACAGGCGCTGACGATGGCGAGCGGAAGGTCGTGAGTGCGGGGGTCGGCACGGAGCAGGGCGGCGGTCCGCAGCCCGTCGAGCCGGGGCATGACGACGTCGAGGGTGATCACATCGGGCTGCACCTGATGAACGACATCCAGACACTCGGCACCATCGGCCGCGGTCACGACCTCGAGACCCTCCAGTTCGAGATTGACCCTGATCAGCTGCCGGATGACCTTGTTGTCGTCCACAACAAGCACCCGGCCCGACGCCCCTGGCACAACTCGAGAGTAGGTCCGGACCGGCCACCGCGTCCGGGTTTTCCGGACTTCCACCCCGCGCGGGAAGGCACCCCGGGAAACCCGTTCCTGATCACCCCGACCGAGCTGGTAGTGTTCTACCCGTCGCCGCGAGCAACAGCTCAACGCCAGACGCCCCCGTAGCTCAGGGGATAGAGCAACGGCCTCCGGAGCCGTGTGCGCAGGTTCGAATCCTGCCGGGGGCACCTTGGATTAGGTGCCCAAAGACCCCGACACCAGCGAAGACGCTGAGGCCGGGGTCTTTGCATATCCAGGGTCCGTGCGCAGGCAGATGCCGCCGAAAGCAGCTGTTTGCCACTGATCACGTAATGGCGACGTAATGATCTTGGCGGATCTTTCCGCAGGTCAGTGACCGTTCATTGCCGTGCCGAGCACAGCCGTGTGGACTACCTGTGGACCAGCTCCGCTGGGGCATCCACCGCCTCACCCCGAAGAGCCCGGCGACTCCCTGTCCACGGTGCGCCCTGGCAGATGGCAGTCTTCGCAGATGACGACCCGCGCCTGCGCCAAGTCCCCTCGAAAGCGGATTCGGTGGCGCGCCTCATCCATGAGCCAGTCATACGACTTGATCAAAACGCGCTCGCGCCACACGAGCGATTTCAACCGCTCCCGTTCAGCCTCGGAGCGATGATGGCGACGCCCGATAATCACAAGCCCGGTCGCCATATGGTCCACGCCGATCAGTCCAAGACCCTGATCAGCTCGACTCCGCCGGGCGACATCTCGATTGGCGATCAACCAGTCCCGCCAGTCTTGAACCTGACTAAGCCCCTTACGTAGTTCCTTCCTTGGTTGCCCATCCTTGGTGAACAGTTGAACGGCAGGGCTCTCCAGTTCCACCAAGGTCCAGCGCACCCCGCCGCTGTCAATGCGGGCAACTAGGAAGTCCGGCACGTAGCGCCCACCAAGACTCACCTGCGGCAGAACCCATCGGCAGTTCGCCGCATACTCTTGCGCGAGGACGCCGGGGTGATCCTCGAAGAAGCGTTGCAGCGGTCGCTCATCAGGCGCAGCGTCCAGTACCGCTTGGTAGTCCGCGATGAGCTGCTCGTCCACATCACCTCGGGCAACACACTGCCGCTCATAGCCATTGCGGCGCATCTCGGCAGTGACGTGAGCCACGTAGGCGGTCCAGTCATTCACGCCACCCAGTGTTACCAAGAAAAGACAGGTGGAACGGCGGAAGCCCCAGATCACTCTGGGGCTTCCGCTCTTGAGGTTCCTCGATACCTCTCTACTCGCCCAGCTCAGAGTGCTCTCCCAGACCCCGCATGATCCGGTCGTTCATCGCCGCCTCCTGGCCGTCGATGCACTTGGCGTAGATCTTGAGCAGCACGTCCACCGAGTGACCGGCACGAGCCGCGACCTCCGGCGCCGGCACCCCGGAGTTGAGCCACTGGGAGACTCCCGCGTGACGGAGGTCGTAGGGCCGGAAGGCCAGAACCGACATCACCTGATGCGGCAGCAACGCCAGCTCGCGAGCCTGCTTCCACGCTCGCGAGTAGGACGAGGCGGCGATCACATTCCCCCGCTCGCTGAAGAACAGCCGCCCGTCGGCCGCTGTGCCGAACTCCTTCACGTGCTCGCGCAGCAGCCGCACCAGCGGAGGCGGGATCGGCACGATGCGCACCTCTCCCTCGGCCCGCTGCTTCAGCCCCCTCCGGTCATGCGCCTCACCGGAGTCAGTCCACGCCTTCCCCGCGGTGGGCCGAGTCTCCGCCAGCTCGATGCGACCCCAGCCGGTAGCCGGGAGCGTGCAGTCGGAGCGGCGGAGCCCGAGCGCCTCCCCCGGCCGCATGGCGGCGTAGTACAGGCAGCCGAAGAAGGCCCGGAGTCGCCGACCGCCGGCCCGGTCGTAGCCGCCCACGTACGTGAGCGCGGTGAGCAGCTCCCGAGCCTGCCGAGGGTTGACCACCACCCGCCGGTCGACTTCCTGCACCGGCCGCTTTCCCCGCTTGCGCCGGACCCGGCTCAGGGGATTGGATGGCAGGTGATCGAGTTCGACGGCGTACTCAAGGACGTTGAAGACCACCGCTCGTCGTCGCCGGTAGGTCTGCGTCGCCGCAGGCTTGCCGTCCAGCCTCCGACTCAGCGCCTCGATCACCTCGTGGGCGCGGGCGATCTCTTGCAGTTCCCCCACCGGGAGGGACGCCTTTTCGATCCACCGGACCGCCTCAGCGATCTCCTGCGGCCTCTCCCGTTCCCTACGAGGTACCGGCAGGACGTACGACCGCAGGGCGCGCCGCAGCAACTCCGGGGCGGGACGTCCCCGCCCCGGCTTGACCAGGGCGGGAACAACCGTGGCCAGGGCATCGGTCACGCTGTCCCGCTGCTTGGCGGACGCTTCCGCCCACCGTGCCTCCACGTATTTGACCGCCAGGTCGAGGAACGAGAGCGCCGCCTTTCCACTCCGCAGCGAGTCCGGCAATCCGGTCACCGTGTCGAAGGGCTCGCCCTTGTCGGCGGCACGCAACAGTTTGGCCCGGAAGCGGTCCGCCAGTGCCTTCGTCTTGTGAGACTCGTGGAACGGCTCGCCGGCCACCGACCACCGAACAAGGTAAGTCGGCTTCTTCGCCGAGCGGTTGATGCTGAGCTTCCAGATGACGACCTTGTACGACTTCACCGCGCAGCCCCCTCCGCCCGCTCTTCGAGCCAGTGATCGAACACGTCACGCCGAACCCGCAGCTCCCCGTTCGGCAGCCGTATGCACGCGGGCGCGAGGCGCAGCTCCCGCCAGCGGTAGAAGGTGCGCCGCGAGATGCCGCCCAGCTCGTCGAGGACCTGCCGAACGGTGAGCAGCTCGGCAGTCCTCCGACCGTTGTCACGAGCCATGGGAAGCACCGCCCTCCCGTACCGAAGCCGCCAGGAGCGCGGCATCCGGCGAGTAGCCGCGCCCCGCATACCGCCACCGGCCAACCGTGACCGCGGGCACGTCGACCAGGCCCAGGGCGGCCCGCTGCTGCTCCGCCCGATGGTCGGTGCGCGCGTGTCGCAGCGCGGTCAACGTGGTCGAGTAGCGCCGGGACTTCGTGGAGAAGTGGCCGCCGTAGCCGAGCATGTGCGCCCAGCGGCGCAGCCCGAGCGCTTCGAACTCGGGTAGCCCGCCGAGCCACCAGCTCGTCGCGATCATGCGGAGCACGTGCGCGCGTACTGGCAGGAGGACCATGTCCCGAGCACTGTGGATACGGCCGTCCACGGCGCCGGCGGACTCCGCTCCCTTGGTGGCGTACTTGGCGATGTATCCCGCCACGGCGCCAGGAGCAGGCCGCTCCCCCACATCGCCCCGGTACGACACAACCGGTCGCGCGTCGACCTGAGCCCCGAAGTGCAGCGCCCGCGGCCCGATGACCCCGGTGCCAGGAGCGATCAGCTGTACGCGCCCGATCGCACCCCGCACAGAGTCGACCAGGAGCGGAACGGTCGCCCAGTCGGGCGGTTCCGAGTCGGGTCCATCCGGCCCGTCGAGCCGGATGACGGCGTGGAAGTGGACGAGGCCGCGCCGCTGATACTCGGCGACTTTCGCGTACGACAGTCGGGCGACTTATCCGAAGTCGGTCCGGGAGAGCCCGACTCGCCGGGCGACCTCCCGCCGTAACTCCAGGCCAAACCGGTGCCAGAGACGACCGGCGAAGGCATGCCAGAGGACGGCGCCCGCGTAGTCGTAGCACCGCGCGCAGAGCGGCTCGCCGAGCCGAAGGTCATCCGCCGAGTGCCGTTCCCGGCATCCGGCCGGTGTCCCGTGTGGGCAGAGCTCCCCGGTCCGCCGAGGCCGACAAGCCGCCGCCGCACGCCCATCCCTCTCACGGCGGGTGTGCACGGGCCCGAACCCGGGGGCGGTAAGCGTGGCAAACACGCGCGGGTAGTCGCTCACCGACTCCGGAACGCTCTTTCCTCCGACGAGACCGGCCCGGACGAGTTGATATGTGTCCGCCCGATACAGCGCCGAGCAGGCCGGGCAGACCGCCGCCCGCCGGTTGCCGCAAGCGACGAGAAGGCGACCGCCGTAGGCATCCGAGCCGTAGGAGAGCAGGGCGGCCCCGCTCGTCGTATCGTAGACGGTTGCCGCACCGACCAGGTGAATCGGGTTGGTGCACCCGCCGAGGCGGACGATGTTCCGCCGCCAGGCCGCGAACTCCGGCTCCGACGACCTGACGACGAGAGCGGCCACGTTCTGAGGAAGGACAGTGGTCATCGGCGACCACCCCCGTCCCCGAACGCCTGCCCCATCACGGCCGAGATCCCCTCCAGCTGAGTCTTGGCGCTGAAGCGGAGGGTAGGGTCCGTGAGCCACACGGCAGCGGCATGCGCGGAACACAGCCACTGCTCAGTGCCATCGAGTTGGACGAGGACGATCTGCTCCCGTCCGGCGCAGGTGGCGACCTGCGCGTCACGCTGCCTGAGATCGCACTCAGGCGGCAGGGATTTGCGCGAATGATTCGCGGTGGACAAAGTGTGCGTACTCCTTTCACTGCTCACGTGGCGGATGGAGTGGGTTCCTGACGGGGTCGGGTTTGGCGACATCGCGCCCCGTCGGGAGCCCGTCGTACGGGCGATCACTGCCGTTCCTGGGGAGGGACCGCGATGACGCCGTACGAGATCGGCCCGAAGTCGAGCCACGCGTTGAAGTAGCCCTCTCCGATGTCTGCCGCCGGCACGCCGAGCGGGGCGGCGACGAAGTCCACGCCGTCGCGGCGAGCGATGGAGTCGGAGGCGTCGACCAGGACGGCGACGGACGCGTGACGCGGCACGACGACGGTCGGATTGGCGGTCAGGAAGTCGACCAGCTCCCGCAGACCGGCCAGGAAGGCCGCACGGTCGCCGGAGCGGATGACGTAGTCGGACACAGCAAGTCCCCTTATCGGGTGAGTGGTTGGGCGGGTCAGAATCGGAACTGACCGAGGAAGCCGTTCACGCCGTCGAGGAGGCCCTGAACCACGGGCGCGGCCACGGTCCGGGCGAGCAAGAAGCCGAAGACGCCGCAGAGCAGCGTGTCGGCCCAGCGCAGGTAGCGGATGCGCAGGAGGAACCAGATCACCAGGCCGAGCAGCAGCACGGCCGACATGGACACCAGCACGACAGGCCCCTCTCACAGCGCTTCGACGTGCAGCTCGGACAGGACGGGAGTCAGGTGCGCGTACTCGGCGGCGACGGCTTCCGCCTCCGCTTCCGTGATCAGGTAGGACCGGGCGCGTTCCCAGCCGTCGCCGGACGCGAGCACGGCCGTACCGGCCTGCTCGGGAGCGATGGCCTGCGCCGCTTTCAGGGCGTCGGGGTTGAGATCACCGAGTGCCATCTCTGCTGTGCCGGGATCGGCGACCCGGTGACACACGCGCCCGCCCAACTGCGCCCGCAGGGCGGTCACACCGGGCCCGAGATCGGACCCGACGCGCTGGCCGGCCACGACGAGGAACACCCCGAGCGCCGCGCCGAGTTGGGCCAGGCGGATCAGCGCCGTACCGGCCGCATGCGCTTCGTCCTTCTCGCTCCGGCTCGCGACGAGGAAGAGTTCCGCGATCTCGTCGACGATCACGACGACGGGGACCGGCCGCTCCTTGTCCGCCAGGCCCCAGATGTTCCGGACGCGAGCCGCCCGGCAAAGGGTCATACGGTCGAGCGTCAGGTCGACGAGAGCGGCCAGCAGCCGGACGGCCTGCTCCCGATTCGTCGCGAGCGCGGACAACCGTGGCTCGTAGAGGGACAGTTCCATGCCGCCCTTGCAGTCGATCCCGACGAGGGCGACGGACTGCGGAGCGAGCCCCGCCACGAGTGCGTTGATCAGAGTCGACTTGCCGGAGCGGGTGGCTCCGACGATCAGCCAGTGCGGGATGCGCCGCAGGTCGACGATCCACGCGGCGCCGGTCTCCAGGGCACCTACGGTCACCCGGAGCAGATGACCGGGCCCGCGCTGCTTCGGTATCCGCAGATCGGCCAACGGGTCGGCCGCCGAGGCGACGATCCGTACGACCCCTGGCTTCCAGGAGGTCACGCGGACCGCGTGCACCTGCCAGTTCTCCGCCATGGCGGGAGCAGCCTTGACGAAATGCTCGGGCACCTGGCCCGGCAGTAGTCGCACCAGCAGTACGAAGCCGCCGGAGGTCGGGCGTATGAGTCCCCGCCGCGGAACCCGCGGCTGCGGCGGAGGCGCCCCTTTGCCGACGAGCCCGGACACCACGGTCAGCGCCGGCCGACGGCTCACGGCGAGCCCGCACCCGGCCATCAGGGGCCGCCATGTCTGCATGACCCGGAAGGCCACGAACGGGAACCCGCATAACAGCCACCAGGCGACGGGATAGCGGCGGCGCAGGCCCGGGCCTGCAAGAAGCAGACCCGACACCAGCACTGCGGCCACCACCAGGACCCAACTCGGCCAGTGCGCACCGGCCGAAGCGGCGGAGGCCAGTTCACTCACTGTCCGGCCCCCTTACCCGTCGTGGCGGCGGGGGCGTGCAGGGGCCGGATCTCCGCCGCGCGGAACGCGATCCCGTGCCGCCCCTCGTTCTCCCAGGGCGTCGCGACCAGGTCCCGCACGGCCACGGGCATGCCGAGCTGCACACCGGCCGGCTCACCGGCCACGCTCACGTTGACGACGTCGGCCGATGCACCTGCCATCAGGCAGAGGCCGACCTGGTACATGGTCTTGCCGGTCTCGCGGTCCACGCGGAGCTGACCGGTCTCTCGGTTGGCGACCCGCGGAGCCGGGGGAACGGCGCAGATGATCCCCGTGAACTTCGCGGTGTCGATCGGAAGGCTTGCCACTGTTCGGTTCTCCTCATCTCAAGTCACCCGAAGGCGAGTCCTTCGGGTTGCTATACAACCCGTAGTACGGGTTGCGGATACAAGACTGACCACCCGTAGTACGGGTTGTCAACCGACCTGGCGATGAGCGATGCTGTCCACGATCGTGGGCAAGCTGTCCGCGACGATGACCAGCCGAAGAGGCCACGGCCACGGAGGGCCCGTATGCCGCCGAAGAACACGCAGCCGAAGTACCGGCAGATCGCCGACTACCTGCGCGAAGGCATCTTGGACGGCACATTCCCCGCCGGCCAACCGCTCCCCTCCGAGGAGTCGTTGGCAAAGCAGTTCAGCGTGACGCGCCCCACAGTCCGTCAGGGGCTCAGTGAGCTTCGGGCGTCAGGTCTGGTCGAGGCGATCATGGGCCGAGGCACTTTCGCCCGCTCCCCGCACAACCGCCCGAGCCACACGCGCCCGCGCGGCGTACGCCGGACTCCAGAGGGCCGGTACGTCGAGGCGGACGGCATCCGTTGGACAGACGCCGAGGCGCCGGTAGCCACCCGCACCGATGCCCCACTCGCGCTCGCGGACCTGCTCCGCATCCCGCCAGGCGAGCCGATGTACACGTACGACGCCCTACAGACCGCGGACAACGGCCGTCTCCGCCAACTGCACCGCACGTACATCCCATTCTCGGTACTGATCGACACCAAGTACGAGGAGGAGGCCCCACCGCCGGCGCCGGAGCTCTACACCGCGCTCGCCGACCTGGGACACGAACTCCACTTCACGGAGTACGTCCGCACCCGCATGCCATTGCCAGACCAGGCCCAGGCGCTACGACTGACGGACGGTGTCCCGCTGCTCCACATCATCCGCGTGACGCTGACCGAGTCGGACAAGCCCCTCGCCCTGGAGGAGTTCCACCTCCCCGGCGACGAGCTGGAGCTCTCGTTCAGGCTGTAGCCGAAGCCGAGTTGGCTCAGACTTTCTCTACGTCATCAAGGGCCCGCGCAAAGCGCGGGCTGGCCCCTTGGGCCTGGCCCCTCTGCGCCTTCGGCGCCGGGGCCTGGCCCTGGGGCCGCAAGCATGTTAGGACCCAGTTGGTAGAGCCCTAGACGGGCAGGCCACGGTCAGAACAATGCCTCCGGCGGGGGATCGGCCGGCACCGGGATGGAGGGGGCGCCGTTTCCGACTGCGGGTTCGTAGTGGCGTGTGCGGGGTGCTCCCATCCCGTCCACCGTCGACCCAGGCAGAGCCGAGCAGACGCGGCCCATGGCGTCCAGGTCGTTCGTACAGTGGCGCGCTCCACCTGGACGCCATGAACCACGCCCGCTCCACGGTGTGTGGGTCGACGGCAGACGGGATGGGAGCTGGGGAGTGGTGGGTTGAGGCAGAGGTGCTGGTGACGGGTCAAAAGGCCAGATCAAGGATGCTCTGCACTGCAAGCCCAAGAGCGACGCAGAAGAGACCGAGCACCTGCTCATGCAAGCCACGAATCGTCGCCTGTTTTGCTTCCTCATCGAGGGCAGTGATGCGAGCCTGGAGGTCACCACTAAACCTCTGATCTTCCTTCTCTCGGGCCTTTGTTTCCTTCACCAGGTCGTGTTGCACGTCTTGGGTCAACCTGTGCACACGGTTCAGGCGGTCTTCGATCGCAGCCTTGAAGGCGTCGAGGTCCTGAGTAGGGTCAGGCAACGGCCCGAACTGGACGATGCCCTGAGCACTTCCGGCGAAGTTGAGTTCGACGGCCGTATCGAGGGTGCCATACACCGTTGTCGGTCGCGGACGTCCGAAGAGACGACGCGAAAGCTTCTTAGCGCCAGCCCAGACCTGTCGGGCCACCTCATGTTCAGTCCGCAGCACGCGGGCGATGAAGCGATCGCCCGGGGCCGAGGAGTCCTTGAAGGTGTTGAACAGGCCGACTGCTGCTGCAACCAAACCGAGAACTTGAAGCACGATGCTGGAGATCGTGAGTACAGTTTTGAGCACCTGGCCATCTTCAGTGCCGGTCGATGATCGGATGTACCGATCGCGAAAACTGTCGTTCAAGTCCCGATGCGCTGTACAGGCGCGCTGTCAAGCCCCCGACTCACGTCTGACACCAGTAGCTGACACCAACAGGCCCGAACGGCAGCGGTCAGCGCCGAACCTCGGTGGACGAACAGCCGAGGACCGTGACCGATAGACCCGCATCACCGACTCCCCATGATCGACCGGATAAGGATGAGGCCAGACCTCAAAGCTTGGCCTAGACGGGCGCCAGCCGCATCATCGGCAGGCGCCCGCCGCTCTTGTGCAAGCAGCTCCGGTCCAAAGCTGGTCTTGGCCGCACGGTAGCGTGCCGCGTCACAACACTTGACCTGGAGGTATGTATGGCTACCTACGAAGAGCACGAGCGAGCTGCCATCGAACTCCTGGCACCGCTAAGAGGCGCCATGGTTGGGGCAGCCCAGCCGGACTATCGTTTGCAGATGGCCCAAGTGGAGGCGCTTCTGGCTCTTGCCGCGGCCATTGCCGGTCGTCACCAGGAGGGCGGCATGCCGGGGTAGCCGCCGACCGCGAACGGCCCTGAATACCCCTCCGACGTGCCCGAGAGACGTCAGCAAGCATCGTTCCCATAGTCTTCTGCATCGAGGGGGCCATGGCCGTGCCACATCCGTGCCAGAACGGACGGGGACTCACGGGGAATCGCGGTTTCCCAGGCTGCGCACGGCCCTAAGCCGCCCAAGGCCGGGATTCCCAGGTCAGGCCCAGAGGCCCCCAACCTCGCTCCTAAAGCGGGTGTCGGTCGCCTCGTTGTCCTGGTCTTTGTCCAGTGCACCCATGGCCACCACCGTTCATGGACGTACGTGCACCCCGTCTGACCTGCCCCGCGAACCCCAGCGAACACCCCCGGACGGCCGCGCGGACAGTTGGAAAGCGTGCACCAGTGCTGACGCTGGCATACGAGCCGTTCCGATTCTCTGCCCCACTGTCAGACTGGCGCTGTACGGTCCGCTCCATGGCTGAGAGTCCTACGACGAACTGGCGTAACTGCATAGCTAAAGAAGCCGAGGAGCTGGCCGCCGGCGCCCTGGACCCTGAGTGCGCGTGTATGGCGGGACTGTTCCCCGAAGAACTGCTTAGGTCGACCGATGCGGTCCTCGACACCTTCGAGAGCGAGCTTCCCGGGCTGGGTGAGGCAGACGACGCACAGATCTTCGGTGTCGTGGAGCGCGTCGTCCTGGCCCTGAACGCCGTGAACGAAGCCCACGACGAGAGCGGCTACGAAACCGATGAGCGCGAGCAACTGTGCCTGTTCATCGACCAATCGCTCACCGAGCACGGCGTCGACATCGTCGCGCTGACCGCCCGGCATGGACTCGGCCGCTACCAGATCACGGACAAGTGGCGGAAGTGGTAACGCCGCTCGCCGACGCTACCTGCTGAGGATCGGCTTCCTGACACAGCACCGCTCCCGCACCCCAGGCGCACCAGATCGAGCGGGGAACCGCGGGGAACTGCGGTGAAAGCGGCCAGACCCGGCGAGACCGCATCGCGGCCGTTGGCCCAGGTCAGTGCACGAACGAGCCGTAAATGCCCGCAGCTTCCCAAGCTGATTGCCGTGGGCGCAGGGCCAGACAACCGGCACAACCCAAAGGTGCAAACTGGCGCCCCTGCTCACCGTGGCCACGTCAGAATCGGTTTCATGGGGCGTTGCGCTGGTGTGACACGGCAAGGGCAAGCATGCCGCAATTCTGCGGGCTGGAACGGCTTCTGCCACCTACACGGCGGTGGCGGGCGAAGTCGGGCACCCAGGCCCGGCCGACCTCCGGCACCCGTAGGTGTGACGCACGGTTTGGGACCTCAGCGCCTGAGGCGGCGGAGAGGCTGGTGGTGGAGGCTGCGGTATCTCTGCGTGAGCTGGTTCGAAGCGCTGTGCAGCGCTATCGGTCGGCGCCGGCGGGGTTAGAGGCTGTAGCGGAGCTTCGGCGGCTGGGCCGTCTCTGGGCCGTCCGAGGTTGCTCAACAGTGGCCGGTGACGACCAACGACGGCGGCCAAGCGTACGAGGCCTTCGAGCTCGTTTCCGTCACCGTAGATGGCAAGTCGCATCCAGTCCGCCGGAGTAGCCGGAAGGACGGCTAGCTCTTCAGCGGGAGCCTCGGTGACGAGGTGCAACGAGGCGAGCAGGTGTCGCCGGCGTACACCTTCCGCGTCTTGGTTCAGCAACACGGACACATACGGCACCTCGATCTCGCTCAACCGACCAAGGACTTCACGGCTGAACTTTGGTACGGCGATTGCGGTATCCGGCATATGAACGTTCTGGACCACCTGTCTGGGCCGCGACAGTCGCGAGTGGCCGAACTGGCCGCAACCGACCCATCACCAAGTGTTCAGGTGGCATATCCAGGCTGGACGTTTCCCAAGGGAGGCGTGGCCTTCGTGTGGGTGTCGGAACGGGAGATGCGCGCGGTCACTGGTCGACAGAAGTGATCACATTCGGTCAAGAAGGAGGGTGGTCTACTCCTTTTGTCTGCCCTAAGTCTGACGGAGCGTGAGGGGTTGTCGGTCCCGTGCGGCTACTGTGTGTGCGGTAGTTGGCCGAAAGCACGGGGGTGCAGAGGCCGTCTCATCGTGTGATGCGCCAATGCGCCTGGAAGCCAAGGAACCGACGTGCGATACGAGATCGACCTTCTCTCGATCGAGGAGGAGCTCAAGGGCAGCGACGCCACAACCGTTTGGCGTGGCAGTGGGTGCAGATGCCGCCGGGTGCAGATTGCCGCTGGGGGTGCCTGACCGTGGTGTGGCTCGACGAGTACGAACGCCGGGCGAGACTCATACCGGGACTGCTGGCGATCTTTCCATTGGCGATCCTTCTCTCGGTGCTGAACTTGCGCCAACTCCCTACGGTCTCTTACGCCATGGGCGCGGCGGCCGTCATCGGTATGCCCGTAATAGTGGCCGACATAGTTCGTCAGCGTGGCCGGAAGACCGAGAAGACCCTTTGGGCCAGCTGGGGCGGCCCGCCAACTACGGCCTGGTTGAGGCTGCGGGATTCCTCGGACAACGAGGTGCAGCGGGACCTCTGGCGCAAGGCAGTTGCGGAAGTTTCTGGCGTAGAGCTTCTGAGCCTACGGGCTGAGCGTGCGAATCCATCGCGAGCCGACCAGGCGATTGCAACCGCCGTCGGCCAGGTGCGGGATCTCACACGGGACACCGCGAAGTTCAAGCTGTTGTTCAACGAGAACCGTAACTACGGGTTTGCGCGCAACTTGTACGGAGTTCGCTGGATTGGTCGTGGCATCAGCCTCGGCGGAGTCATGGTTGTAGGCGCCTACATGGCATGGGTGTCGCTTGGGCGGCACCAGGACGGCATTACAGCCGAGAGCCTGTTCGGCGTGGCTTCGTGCCTCGCATTCTTTGTCTACTGGTGTGTTTGGCCGTCTCCAGGACGGGTGCGAGAAGCGGCCAACAAATACGCCCAGCAACTGTTGCAGTCTGCGGTCACTTTGAAGGGTGAAGCTCATGCGGCTGCGTCGAATCCGAACGCGTAAGTGTGCATGACCTTGAACGGAGTAGTGGAACACTCGTGATGAAGATTCATTTCCTAAATGTGGGGCACGGAGACTGCACGATCGTGGAGTTGCCCTCGGGTAGAATCATGATGATCGACATAAACAATTCCAAGAGCCTGCCCGAAGCGGATGAAGAGGCATTGGCCGAGAGTAGCGGGGTATCGCTTTATGATTTCCGCTACCGCCGATCTCAGCTTGTCAAAGGAGAGTTTCGCTCCTGGGAAGACTACTACAAGTCCTTGCTGGTCGACCCAGCTGACTACTTTAAGGACAACTTCTCGGGCAAGAGCCTCTTTCGCTACATCCAGACACATCCCGACATGGACCACATGAGCGGCCTGCATCGCCTCTTCTGGCAAGACAAAGTTACTGTTGAAAATTTCTGGGATGTAGACCACGACAAGGAGTTGGAGGAGTCTGGATTCGACAAGAGCAAGTATGCGTATGTCGACTGGCTGGTGTACAAGTGTCTGCGCGGCGGAGTTGGTCCGGACGACACTAAGCAAAAGGTGCTGAATAACCTGCGAGGGGCTTCAGCTCAATACTGGGCTGATGACAACATCGAGATCCTGTCGCCAACGCAAGAGCTGATCGACGGCTGTTCTGTAAGCGGCAGCTACAACGACTGTTCCTACGTTCTGAAGCTCACGCACGCCGGCCGTACGGTGATCCTGCCGGGCGATGCCGAATCGGCAGCTTGGAAGTCAATGTTGGACAACCCTGGGGAAGACGCGATCAAGTGCGACATCCTCAAGGCATCGCACCATGGCCGGGAATCCGGCTATCACGAGGAGGCCGTCGAGGCCATGTCACCGGAGGTCGTGATCTGCTCGGTCGGCAAGAAACCCGGGACCGACGCCTCCGACGAGTACAAGGGCCACGGTGCCAAGGTGCTCTCAACCCGGTACAACGGCACTATTACCGTCAAGATTTGGGATGACGGCGACGTGTGGGTGCAGAATCACAAGGGGGAGGACATTCACACGATCGACTAGTAGGGCAAGCTGAAGCCAGACAGGTGGATATCTGAGGGAGGGATCTTGCAACGACAATCCGTCGCCTCAAGTAACGTTTCTTCTGTGGGCTATGCCCTTGAAGGTTCGATTCTTGAAGTTGGGTTCCATAGTGGAACCGTGTATCAATACTACGGTGTTCCGCAGTCGGTATATACCGCATTCGTGAATGCTCCAAGCAAAGGCCGCTACCACGCTCGCTTCATCAGAGACAGGTATCGTTTTCGGCGAGTGGCGTGAAGGGGCTACTCGCTCCCTGCTTCTCGACCAAGGGCGCGAAGGTAGTGACGTCGATGTGAGCGATGACCACGAGGAAGAGCTACGCAGTCTCGTCAGCCACTTGGGCGCCGGCATCCGTGACACGCACTACCAACTCGCGTACGACGCGGCCGCGAATGTCTGCTCAGGCACCTTGGACATGATCCCCATAGACCTCCACGACGCCGTACACGTGGCGGTCATCGCCGGATACGCAGCCGCACTAAGCGACCTGGAGGAGGGCAAGCTGGACGACCAGGTTCGAGAACGGTCCGAGATCATCGAGTGAGAATCCGAGTCGCAAGCCGTCTCAGTTTCCGTCTCATTCCGCACGGTTCACGGTCGTTCAGGCGAAACCTGGAGCCGTTTCCACGCCAGTTGGCAACCGTCGATGAACGCAGGTGAACGGCCCCGTCCGAGGCCCTCAAGACCACCACCACAGTTGGAAAGCGTGCGCCCCTGAGCAACCTCCTTGGGCCGCCGTGCACCGCTGCGCACTGCAGTGCGCCTTCCGCAGAGGAGATGCGCCCGGTAATCCTGCACTGGTCCGCACGACCGTCGAGACCGAGGGTGGGAGACGTGGCTCGTACGCAGTCCAGGTGTGGAGCGCTCACGGCAAAGGGCACCCGGTGTCAGCGGCTGGCGATGATCGGTGCGTCGCGATGCAACCTGCACCGTGGCGAGTGGTCGCCGTACACCATCGAGAAGCGCAAGGAAGCCGAACGCAAGGCGAAGGCACGCAAGCGTCGCAAGTGACCCCAGCGGCTGTGATGTGACATCCAACGCTGACATCAACGACAGCGGACAGCGACGGGGCGGTCGGTCTGTCACGGCTGCGGCGCCCCGCGCAGCCCGGGTGGACTGGCGGTCGGATCGAACTCCTAATGCGGTGTTCTGAGAGCGCCGACGCCTCCATCACTTGCGGTCGCTACGCTCGGATTCGTGAGCGATGCCGACCGAGTCATAGCGAATCACCGAGTGCACGTCGTACCTGTTGTGCTGGCTCTGGCCAACCCGCCGTGGCAGCGGGATGTGTGGCTCGACCCGTCGGCGTTCGAAGACCTGGCCCATGTCTTCCACACACTCTTCGACGACTTCTGCGACGCTGACGAGCCAGAGCGGTACCTCGGCGTCAGCCTACGAAGTGACGAAGAGGTCGTCCTGATGAGAGAACTCGGTGCCGCGCTCAACGCCGCGGCGGCCGAGGCGCCCCACGACACCGACGCGGAGTACCTCCGGGCATCTGCCTGGCCAGAGGTCGTGGCCATCGCCGGACGCCTCGCTCAAGTCATGGTCGCGAACGACCTAAGGGAACTTGCCGCATTGCTTGGCGACGCGGCCGCGCCAGACCCGTGCCAGATCGGGCGGGGAACCACGGGGAACAGCGGGGAGCAGGCCGGCGGAGACTGAGGCCCCGACACGGCATCGCCACAGGTCGGTTAGGCGACCTCCCGTAAACGCCCTTAGCTTCCCAAGCTGAGGGCTCCGGCATCGTCGTCACGGGTCGGCCGTCGTGGCCTGCTCTGGTCGACGGCATCGCCTGCGGGGACGTCGTGGCCACCCAGCCCGACGAGGAAGGTGTGTGGTGGGCCGGCGACGTGGTCCGGCGTTCGGAGAACTGCACCATCCGCCTCATCGTCCTCCGAGACGGCGGTTCGGGAGCAGCACGGCAGAGCGTGATCAACGCGTTCCACAGACTCGGCGTCGACGGCGAGGGCATCGAGAGGTTTCGGATGGTTGCCCTGGACGTCCCGCCTACCGCTGATCTCGCCAAGGTGCAGAGGCTGCTTCGGCACGGGGTGACCAAAGAGTGGTGGCACATGGAAGAGGGCTGCATCAGGCGAGCCGCTTCCGTCGGCTGACGCCGTTCAGCGTGCCCATGGCTGGGCCGTCTCTGGGCCGTCCGAGGACGCTCGACAGTCGCCAATGACGACCAACGACGATTACCAGGCGCACGAGCCCACGGCCCCTGAGCAGCGAAAACCCGGCTCACCAAGATCCCCGACAACACCCAGGGCAAGAAGAAGTGAGCGCACGAGCAAGTCTTGCCCACGACGACCCTCACCGGGCGAGTGGGATCATCCATGGATGGCAGACATACGGCTCCCCCGTGGTTGGACTCTTCAGCAGATCCGCGATGTCTCGGGGGACCGAGAAGCTGCCGCCCTGGATCCCGATCGGCCAGTGCAGTGGGTCAGCGTCGGCGAGACCCACAAGATGTCACACCCGGAGATCGTTCTGGGTTTCCACAGCCTGTGTCTCGTGAAGCTTGTCGACGACGACTGGTACATGGGCAGCCTGTACGACGACGGCAGCGTCGACTGCTGGACCGCCTATGGCGACCTGTACGAGGCGCTACGGGGCCTCTAGAAGCCTTGCTCCGTGTGCGCGGCCCGGCTGAGTGTCCAACTGCGTGACAACCACGGCGCACAACCGAGAACACCCGCGTACGCCAACGCACCATCAGCGCAGGTGAGAGGCTCAACAGCCCAAGGACAGTGACCGTCCCAAGTGGCTTCGGGACGGAGAGGTCGCTCAGTTAGGGTGCGCTCCATGACCAACGACGCCCCGGCCTGTCCAGAGTGCCACCGGCCTATGGAATCTGGCGGCCTGGTTCTCTCAAAGCGAGAGGACGACGGCCGACGTACCTGCCGGGCATTGTGGCGGTGCGCGGACCGGCACACGTGGTGGCGGTGGGCGGACCGGCCGGACGATCCGTTGGAGATCTGCCCAGTTCCGAAGCTCTTTCGCTGACATCCAACTCTGACATCAACAGGGCCGGACAGCGCGTACAGCAGCGCCCTCGGGCGGCCGTCGGACCAGCCGTCGACGGCCCCAGGGGCGGGCGTAGATCGAACTCCTAAAGCGGTGCTCCCCCTGATCCCCCGCAAGCAGCCCGGAACCGTTGAGGTCAACGGTCAATCTTGAATCGCCGCATGGCAATTGTGGCTTGACGCAACCTGACTGTGAAATCCTGACTACGGGCCACTTTATCGATGCCTTGAGCTCTGTTCCCCCGGAGAGTCGCTCGGTATTCGCGATCCAGGAGATTCGTCATTGCCCCCAAGAGGGCATCCGTCAGATGCTCAGTTCTCACGTTCAGGAGATCGCTTTGGGTGGGCCGCCTCAAACGCGTCAGAGTGAATGAACTCATGTATGCAAGGTGATGTCGCCAGTTCTCTGCCGTATCGCCGAGTAGTGGGCGATCTTCGGCATAATAAGCAAGAAACTCTCCGACGCGCACATGTACATCGAGTACCAACCTGTAGAGGTCTAGATCACTCTCAGCCGAGAAGACTTTATAGTAGTGGGAATCATCTAGTAGCAGCGTCTCCGAGTACTTGAGTGCAGTATGTGGTTCCCCCACAACAAATGCTGTGTATTCTCGGACAAGTCGCGACATGGAAACGACTTGTTCAAGCGGGAACCCCAAGTTCTTGTAGTAATTCGCCCGCCGCTCATAGTAGTAGCCGTCTCGCGCCAACGACTCCTCGATGTCTTTCTGAATCTTCTCGGTAGCACGTAGAGCCCCCGGCGGTAGCTGAGTCTGGCTGTTAGTCGCGCGGATGATGACATCTCTGGCGCGCCCAGAAGTCGGTGGAACCATGACCCTAACAAGGACTGAGCGATTGTTATGCTGTCCGGCGTGCTGGAAGTGGTTGAATATCTCGTGGCTCGTCTGGAGACCATTCACGATTTGAGGGTCCCTGATTACGATCTTCTTACCCGCAATCCTAACTTCTTCCGCGACGATGGTCACGCCGTTATTGAACCACCAGAAGTCTTCGCGATGGCTAGACTTCAGCGTCTCTCCAATGGCGGTATTTACCGATGTACGTCCCGCATAGTCTCGAACATTCGACTCGAACAGTTCTAGACGCAGTGCCCCGTTTTCCGAAGTGATGAACTTGTAGTATTCGTCAAGGCGTACCAGGCAAACATAGCCTTCGCCAAGTGACGTACTCATAGGCGTCTCGGTGAACACCATTTCGGATACGACCACGGCACCGCGAGCCGACAACGCCCTGAGTTCTGCGGCACCCAAATACTCGACTGCACATTTTGTTTGAGACGCAACCTTAGCCAACTCGCGAGCAAGCCTGGTCCCTTTCGCGCGGACGTTAGGATGCGGATGCTCTGCGGATCGGGTGGCATAAATGACGCGGATTGACACCTCAGGGAAGGAAGATGCAAGAGCTTCTAGGACATTAAGAAACCGGCCGGTGCGATCCAAAAGCTTTGCATTTGTCGATTCAGAGAGCTGCTTGAGATCGCGATCCATGTCGAGCAACAAGGGCAAGTGATAATGCAATTTCTCGAATGCAGTCTCCTGATATCCAGGAGACGTCTTTGCCTGTAGAATGACTAGCTCAATCTTGTTGGCTCGAACGGTTACGTGCCGTTCAATATTTGCTGAGACATAGCGGTCGTCGACAAAAACCCAAAGGCCGTCAACGCCGCAGTCGTGTGATCCATCAACGATGCCATCTCTAAGCTCATCAATGTCGAGATCCAGGTCCTGCAATGCCGTACTCGCCGCAAAATAGTTAAAGAAATCATCCATCTTCTGGTTCGGCGCAAGCCTACGTCGTTGATCTTCAAGAATGCGGTCGAGGAGTCGTTGATCGTTGCTCTTTACAGCCATCTGCAGGCCCCCAGTGATCTCTGCGACTACGCAAGCTCTCATCTTGACGATGAGTCACATCGGTGGCAAGACTTCGGGTCAGGGCTCGACGCCCCGACCCGAGATTCGAACTCCTGTTACGTCTCGTGCGCATACTCATGCTTCAAGCGTTACCGCGAAGGGTTGAAGGGCAGCATCGTGGTGACCATCCTTTACGTACTCAGACTCAGTCCCGAATGGATCGGCTACTCCATCGCGCTCGCGCGTCTCAGGGAACCTCAGGGAGACAATCAGCAGTCACCTGCGCTCGCGGCCCTCTGCGGTGAGGCCGACTGCAACCCTGCCAGATCGTGCGGGAACACCGGGGAACGCAAGCTGCGAGCGTCAAACGTCGACACCGTTACGCCGCAGGTCAGCCCGGCAACCGCCGTTAAGAAGCCCAAGCTTCCCAAGCTAAAGGGTCAAGGCACGCCTCGACGGGGAGCCCTGGTGCGCACGGCCAGCAGACCCCAGTTACGAGTGAGTCACGACGCCGCATCTGCGGCTCACTACCCGCCATGATTCCTGATCATGGAATGGATCTCGCTTGCGATCACCCTCGCTGCGGCGTTGGCCGCATCGGGTATCGCGATATGGCAGGTACGCACACAGCGAGTCCGACAGGTCGAGGACTTCTACGTTGCTCGCTACTGGTCGCTGCTGGATCGCCTGTCGACTCGCGCCCTTCGCGGAGTTGACGCTGACACCTTGAGTGAGCAGGAAGAGGCAGCGATCCGGCTGTACTTTCGCCTCAGCGAGGACGAGGCCGATCTGCGGGCCCAAGGTTGGGTTTCCGATGACACCTGGCGGTTTTGGGGCGCCGCCATCCACTCTCAGATGCACCGTCCGCCATTCGACCGGCTCTGGACGGAGACCGTCCAAGATTCGGATGCCGGGCGTGACTACGAGTTCAGGCATCTGCGCGAGCTCTGGCACGACACCGCCTACGATCCCGCGCCGAGTCGTACCTTCCGAAGGTGGCTACGCCGCAGCCCGTGGCGTCGGCCGGCGTCAGCACGCCGCTCGACGCTTCCCCGCACCACAACCGCACCAGTTCGAGCGGGGAACAGCGGGGAACCACGGTGACACCGGCCGAGCCTCACGAGGCCGCACCTCGGGCATTCGTGCAGGTCAAGTGCCGAACCGCTCTCTTATGACCGCAGATTCCCAAGCTGGGGTTCTCGCGTGCGATCAAGCACGCCTCTCGTTGCACAACAATCGAACATGCTTGTCTGCCGCGTCGTCCGGGCTGCGGCGCTGGGGCGCCGGTCCCGGCCGAGCGGCAGACGAGAGAGCTGACGTACGACAAAAGGCCCCGCACATCGGCCGCCGGGAGAGATGGCGATGTGCGGGGCCAGCCCGGCCGGTCGCAGGAGCCTGCCAGCACTGCGGCCAACCGGAGTTTCATCGACCGACGAGATCAGACCGCTGACGCACTCCGGCCCATCGTGCGCCTCGGCGTCGGCAATACGTCGGAACTTGCCTCTGCCTCCGTCGCGAGGCCGACGAGGATCAGTTCAGCCAGCATCGCGGCCGTCTCCGGCCGGATGGCGCCAAGGTGTACCAGGCCGTCACCAGCAACATTCACGTCTGCCGCAAGGCCGGGGAAGTCCGTCTCCAGGCCCAGGGCTGACAGTTGTGTGGCCAATGCCCCTGCGCCGCGTCGAGCCTGAACCCAACCACGAACGTACGGAACTCCGGACATCAGGTCTTCGGCGCGCTTGGCGACGACTCCCCGTCGGTCGGTCATGGCTCAGTCCCTTCCTGCGCGAAGTTCGGTGGCTCGGGCGCCGCTCTTCTCACATCGCTCGCCGCCCGTTGCCAGGGCCAGCCGCAGCAACTCAGCCAATCGCTCCGCGGTGGCCGGCGTCACCCGGCCGAGTTCGACCAAGCCGTACCCGAAGGCATTCAAGTCGGCACGCAGGTAGGGGAAGTCCTTCTCCATTCCTGCACGGATCAAGGCGTCTCGTAGAGCGGTCGTGCCATTGCGAGCGGCGTACCAGCCGTCGCTTTCCAGAGGCGACCAGGTAGCAGCGTCATGCCGGTCCGTGGTGTCATCCGGCATCCGCCGCGCTCCCCTCGATTGCACTCCAAGTCAAGGCAGCAGCGGACGGGTAGCGCTCGCCGTAGCGGTCTACCCGAGCAAGCAGTTCTGCGGAGGCTACGAGCATCGTGGCCAATGCGACCGGGCGGAGCGGGTTGGCCATCGGTCGGCGGATCGGGGCGCGGAGCCATTCATAACGGTCGCCGGGCATGGGCATGGGGCCAGGTACAACGACCACCGATCCCCCGCTGAGGTAGCGGTACACGGGTGGAGTCCCCTCTTCGCGTTCGAGGTAGTGAGCGAAGTCCTCCCGGCTCTTCGAGCCGAGAAAGAAGCCCACCCGCTGGCTCCCGTGATCGAGCACCGTCGGGCCGAACGGAAGGCCGCGCCGCAGCAGTTGATCGAACGTCTCCATGCCGACCCGCTGCCCGACGGTCACCATGTCGAAGAGGCGGCCGGCCGGGACCATGTAGGGCGACCGAGGATCGTCCGCCCAGGTGGCCCGGCAGTCCGCCGGATCATCGGCGGCAGCGGAGAGCCATTCGACGCCCCTCCTCGTCATCCTCTGCACGTCATCTCACCTCGGTCAGAACCGGAGACAGTTGCGGCTGCGACGCCGCCTTGTGTCCAGAGTCGGGGTCAACGTCGTGGCCAGGGCAGATGACGAGAGGTGACGGGGGATGACGTGTCACGCGTCGGCGCGTCACCCCCCGTCATGCACCCAACGACGCCCGGCATTCGCTTACTTGCAGCGCAAGATGATGAACACCGCGTACATTCGGTCGTAAGGTCAGAGAACCGTGCGCCCCGCAAGTCGCGCCCGTTCACAGGTGGGGAAGGAATGGTCACGTCTTCGCTGGAGTCGGCCAGCGTTCGCTTACGGCAAGCCCGCGTGACCCGAGGCTGGAGCCAGCCACGGTTGGTCAGAGAGTTACGGCAAGCTGCCATGCGTCGTGGCCATCAGCTCCCGTCCGACGCGAGCGTGAAGCGCCGGATCGCCAGCTGGGAGAACGGGCACAGCGTGCCGGACGACTTCTACGGTCCGCTACTGTGCGAGGTCTACGACCTCAGCCCCGTCGAGCTGGGGCTGAACCACGAGGGCGAGCGGGACACAGGCCTCTTGGACGCCAGCTATCCGGAGAGCCCCGAAGGCGCAATCGAGACCGTCGGTCAGTTGTGGCGCGCCGATCTCAACCGGTACGAGCCTCTGCTACAGGCCGAGCCGTCCGAGCCTGCCTGGAACGAGGCCTCGCTTCGATGGTTGGTCGCGCCCGAGCCGGCCGTTCCTCAGCAACGTCGGGACGGCATGCGTGTCGGGCTCGGAGATGTGGCCGCCATCAAGACCACCGCGGACATGTTCGCCCAGTTGGACGACCGGTTCGGCGGCGACCACGCGCGCCATGCAGCTGTGCAATACCTCAGCACCGAGGTAACACCACTCCTCCACGGGCAGTACAACGAGCAGGTTGGCCAGGCCCTCTTCTCCACCGTGGCGGAGGCGACGCTCCTGGCCGGTTGGATGTCCTACGATGCCTGTCGCCACGGCTTGGCACAGAGGTACTTCCTCCAAGCTCTCCGGTTGGCCCAGGACGCCAATGACCGCCGGCTCGCCGGAAGCATTCTGTCCGCCATGAGCCATCAGGCGACGTTCCTCGGCCGATACACGCAGGGCGCGACGCTCGCCCGTGCTGCGCTCATGGGTATCTCTCCCGTGGCCACGCCCACGCTCCGCGCTCAGTTCCACGCCATGGAGGCACGCGCGCTTGCCCGGACCGGAGACGTTCGGGCCTGTGAAGCCGCCTTGAGCGCGGCTACGAAGGCGCTGGAAGGCCGGAATAACGACGACGAGCCCGAGTGGATCAGCTATTTCGACGAAGCCGAGCTTGCAGCAGAGGCCGCCCACTGCTTCCGTGACGTCAACAGCGCCCGGCAAGCCGTCGCCCATGCCGAGAACGCCATGAGCGGCAGCCACGTACGAAGCGACTTCTTCGCAACCATGGTCCTCGCCGACGCCCACCTACGCGCCGGTGACGTCGAGGAGGCTTGCCGCGTGGCACTCGACGCGCTGGACCTCGGCGAGCAGCTCAAATCGGCGCGGTGTGTCAGCTATCTCGCCGAGTTCCGGCAGAACCTCACCCCGAGCGGCAACAGCGCGGACGTGCAGACGTTTACCGAGCAGGTCAGGGAGCACAGGCTGTGGGTAGCCGCAGCCCCACGAGCGGCAGTCTGACTTTCACCCGGATCGCCCAGCAAGGAGAAAGGATCCGTTCATGGGTGACCTGCTGACTCCCATCATTTCGGCTGCTTCGGCCCTGCTGGGCGTTGGCCTGACCGGCACCATCAGTGCTCGCTCCGATAAGCGTAAAGACAAAGCTCTTGAGAGACAGCAGTTGCACCAGGAATCCGTTCAGGAGCGCACTCACAAACGCGAGCTCCATGCGGAACACAAGAAATGGCTGCGCGAGCAAAGATTGGCCGCGTACCAGTCGCTACTGACTGCCATGACCCAAGCACGTGAGGCAAATTGGCAATATTTCAACGTGCTGCAATCGACGTCCTCGCCCTCGCCCGACGCCCAGGAGAGGAGGACCGCAGCACGACAAGCACGTAGCGTGGCCAGTCAAGCAAGCCACACTGTTCAGTTGGAGGGTCCCGAACCGGTCTCTGCCGTTGCTGTCCGCTGCCTGGCAATCGTGGAGCTTGAGTACGAACGTGTTGCCACTCTCGTAGAGGGCACACTCACTAACAATCTGAGCCAGCAACGTGAGGCCGACATACGGGCGGAATTCAGGGAAGGCGATCAGGAGTACAAGGACGTGATGGATCTGTTCGTTGAGACCGCAAGAGGAGCACTCGGCGAGATCCTGGCCGTCGACTAGAACGGGCCCCATTCGTCTCGCCCGTCTCCGGTACGAATGGACCGCACCCGCCGCGCGAATTCCGCGGCAGCTGAGTCGCTGGTCGTGACCTGGTGGCCGAGCCACGCGACCATCATCAATTCGCGGAGGTCCGCGAGAGTCCCGTATCCGGGCCAGTTCATCACGTCGAAGCCGTACCGGTGGACGAACTCCGCGTACTCCGCCTCTGAGTGCCAGCCGTACCGGTCGTAGAACATCGCCGTCTGGATCAGGTCCCACTCGCGCGGAGCAAGAGCGAAACCGTCCAGGTCGATGAGCACAGCGCGTCCATCCCGGTGGCGAAGGATGTTCCCGATGCTCGCGTCACCGTGGATCATGCCGAAGGGGAGGACGAAGTCCAGTCGGTCGTACTCCTTGGCCAGACGTGCCGCTCGTTCGTCCAGGAACGTCCGGTCCTCGGCCGCGATGCCGTCGAGGCCCTCCAAAGAGGCCGCCAGCTTTGCCAGCGGGTCGAAGTACGGGAGGCGGAGGGATTCGGGTTCCTCAAGCCAGTGGAGGTGCCTCAGGAGATCAGCCAGTTCAGCGACCGACGCGTACTCCACTCGGTCTTGGACACTCTCCCAGAAGGTCACCACCAGGCCGCCGACGACCAGCGGTTGCGTGACCGATGCCGGCATGCGCATAGCCGGGAAGTCCTGTGTCTCCAGCCACCGTGCCACACTCACGGCCCGGTCCATGTCCGCAAGGACAGATCGATCACGCGCGATGCGGACTATGACGGGTAACGAGGTGAGCCGGTAGACCGCGTTCGAGCCAAGGCGCAGCAACTCGGCGCCGCGAGAGTCGAGTCCGACCGTCGCGCAGGCCTCTTGGAGTACGGGCTCCAAGCCCTCCGCCGTGAACTCCGTGCCGCCGCCGTCCGGTCCCCCGCTGCTGCCCGAGATCATGCTTTGACCATACGGGCCGGACGGACCACCCGACAGGCCGCCCACGTAATAGGGGCGTAATGATCTTCATCAGCGGAGACCAGGACCGCACCTCCGCCGCAGGTCAGCGCCCCAAAAGCGCAACGGTCCCTGATGGCCTCCGGAGCCGTGTGCGCAGGTTCGAATCCTGCCAGGCACTCGAGCCTGCCGCCCGGCGACCGAACTGAAGATCCCAGATCTACCGGGACAACGAAAACGCCGCACACCTGCTGATCGAGTGCTTCAGCCGCCGCCCCGTGGCGCCGGCCGTCGTGTGAGTCGGCAGAGTTGCGTGCCCGGTCACGCCCATGGGCATCCGCCTCCCCCTCCCCGCACTGGCCTGGTGCTCGCTGGAGCGAGCAGTGTGCGCTCGAACCGTGGGTAAGCACGGGTCCGTGCGTTGCGGTGAGTTTCGCGGGGCAGTACGCGTACTGGTTCGCGGTATTGGAGGTGAGCTCGGTCCAGGGCGGAGACCGGGCTGGGGGCGCGGTCGGAGGCGAGGCGCGCTGCATGTGGCGGAAGCGGACGCGAAATCCTCACGGGCTTGCCCTGCACGGCCGGCACCGGTCGACGGGGCCGAGATCCGTACCGCCGCCCAGGCGGGCGACTGACGGTGACGGTGGCCTTCGGTCGGGGCGGAGGACTTGTCCCGGTCTGATGGACCCGGACAGGCCCAGCGCCTTCGGCCGAAAGGCACCGGTCGCTCAGCCGCCGACAAGCGCGACGAGCTTGATGAAGACCAGGTTGGGATCGGCGGTGAGGTCGACGACTTCCTCGAGGTCCACGACCTGGCGATCGCCGGCCAGGATGAAGAAGCCGTTGGCCAGGAAGGCTCGCTCGGCGATCTCGGCCTGGCGCTCCCAGTCGATGCGGCGGGGCTCGCGGAGTCGGTAGCCGTTCAGCTCCGTCTCGGCGTCGTCGGGGCGGACGAGGCCGTTGAAGCGGCTGGTCGGGCGGGCGTTGTGCCGGGCGACCTCCTCGCGGACCCGGAGCCTGATGAGCTCCTGCACGGTCATCCGTTCGGGCAGCCCGGAGACCTCCCAGTCGGTGAGCGGCTTGCCCGTCGCGGTTTCGTCCCGGAATGTCACGGTGGCCATCAGGCACCTCGCTTGATCTGCATGAGGATGGACTCGTCGGTTATCTCGGTGTCGGCGGCCAGCAGGAAGGCCTTGCTGAGGATCAGTGAGAGGCGGTCGTCCTCGAACGGCAGGAACACCTTGCCGTCCCCCGGGCGCCGCGCCGGGACGATGCACAGGTAGCTGTCGTTTGGTTCCATCAGGATGTTGGCCGAGCCCAGGTGGATCTTGTACGCGCGCAGGTCGCCGCGTACGAGCAGGAAGCGGCCGTCCAGCGTGCATCGGTCGGCGATCTTCAGGCGCGGGAGGATCCGGTCCAGGACGTCGCGGCGGGCCTGGGCGCTCTCCGTCAGCTCGGCGAATCCCGCCCGCTGCCAGTAGGTGCGCCCGGGGCCGCCGTCGGTCCAGGCCGGGTCGGCGGCGATCGAGGTCACGCCGACGAAGAGATCGACGTCCCGCATCACCTCGCTGAACACCAGTGGGGGCACGTCGGCGAGCGGTGCCTCGCGCCAGGCGCCCTGCACCCGGCGGTCGAAGCGCACCTGGTCGGTCGAGGCCAGTTCGTCGTCACCCGCCCAGTCGGCCCAGGTGTGGAAGAAGCGGACCCGCCACTCCCCCGCCGCAAGGGTGCGCTCGGCCTCGTCGCCGTCCCCGCCGTCCCAGGGGCCGAGCAGGTCACTCTTCCATCCCCGGGCCCGGAACAGGGCGAACATCTTGCGGTAGTGGACGAGGTGCGCGGCGAAGCGGTTGGAGTAGACGCGGGTCTGCTCCTCGGCCGGGGTGAGCAGGTAGATCTCGCGGAACGCCTGCTTGAAGGGCTGGCGGATGCGCTGTTCGATGAGCAGGTCGCGCCAGGCCCGTACGGTGTCCGGCTCGGAGCGGATGGGGTGCCACAGCCGCACGGAGACGTCGTCGGGCGCGTCGGGAAGGACTCCGGCTGTCTCGGGCAGAACGGCCCGCCACTCGCCGGGTGTGACCTCGATCTCCCAGATCAGCCGGCGTACGAGGGTCCGGGCGAGCGGGTGTCCGGCCAGCTCGGTGCGCCACCAGCCGTACGGGTGAACGGCGTCGACGGTGAAGCCGCCTTCCAACGCGCGTACGAGGGTGATGAGTTGGGCGTTCACCCGCTTCACCAGCTCGCGCAGCTCCTTGACGAGGGCCGCGTGGTCGCGGCGGACCGGCGCCGGGACGGTGCGCAGCGGGCGGCCGTCCTTCTCCCAGGTCAGCGTGGCGGTGTCGGTGACCGTGACGACCGCCTCGTAGTCGCCGGCCGTCCGGCGCAGGACGCCACCCGCGGCGGAGCCGCTGATGGATGCGGTGTCGAACTCCAGCCTCGGCAGCCGTAGCGCCACGTCGGTGCGCTCGGCCAGGGCCGCGTCGACCTTCTTGAGCATCTTGTCGAGCTGCTTGGGCACCCCGGCGTGCCGGACGGTCCGGCGTACGGTGCGGATCGCGGTCACCAGCTCGGGCGTCGGGTAGTCCTGCGCGGCGCGGACCACCTCGTACAGCAGGGCCTGCGAAGGAAGCGTCTTCGCCGGTGTGGGGGCGAGGGCGAGGCCGGGCAGCAGCCGCTCGAACAGCTCCGGCAGCCAGGGCTCGTCGCGCAGCAGGGCAACCCGCAGGGCCTGTCCGAGCGAGGTGATCTCCCGGTCCGTGAACGCCTTGTCCGCCTGGTAGGGGATCGCGCCCGCCCGGATCGCGTCGGTGCGGTCGGCCGCCGCTTCCAGCGCGCGGCGGGCGAACACCACGTAAGCGGGGTTGTCGGCCGGCCTGCGCCACGCCTCCGCCTGCGGCGAGACGAACCTGCTGTCCCGGTCGGTCTGGGACAGCAGTGTCCGTTCGGCCGGGGTGAGGCCGGCCACGACGGCGATCTCGTCCGCGACGATGGGGCCCACATCACGGGAGAGTCGCTCCACGGCCGTGCGCAGTGTCCCGTCGTCGGCGAGTCCCGCGACCGCGAGCAGCGCGTACGGCTGTCGTACCGTGTCCTTCTCCAGCCAGAACCCGACCAGGGCGCGGGCGGGTTCGGAGACGTCGGGCAGCGGCCCTGTGCAGCGTTCCAGCGCGTCCAGGCCTCGGGTGAGGTCCGCCCAGCCCTGCTCCTCACACCTTTCGGCGAGTGCCTCGAACAGACGGCGGCACGCCTCGGGCGTATATCGCGGCCGCCGTTCCCGTGCGGCGTCCTCGACCGCGAAGCGGACCCTCGTCACCGCGGGCGTGGCCGCGGTCCCCACCCGGTAGGCCGCCACGAGCAGACTGCCGAGTTCCTCCTCGGAGATCTGGGCCAGATCCTGGTTGCTGTCCTGGTCCTCAAGTGTGAAGTCCGGGTCGGTCAGCGCGCTCATCAGCCGGGCTGCGAGGTCCATCAGGCCCCTCTCCTGATCTGGCGGAGGATGGTGTTGTCGGTGATCTTCGTGTCGGCGGCCAGCATGAATGCCTTGCTGAGGATGAGGGAGAGCCGCTCGTCCTCGAACGGCAGGAACACCTTGCCGTCCCCCGGGCGCCGGGCCGGAACGATGCACAGGTAGGCATCGTCAGGTTCCATCAGGATGTTGGCCGAGCCAAGGTGGATCTTGTACGTCCGCAGATTGCCGCGGACCAGCAGGAAGCGGCCATCGAGCGTGCACCGGTCGGCGATCTTCAGGCGTGGGACGATCCGTTCCAGCGCCTCGCGGCGGACCTCGGCGCTCGCCGTCAGGGCTCCGAACGTGGCCGTCCGCCAGTACGCGGCGTGGCGGTCCTCGCCCCGGTCGGTCCAGTCGGGATCGGCGGCGATCGAGGTCACGCCGACGAAGAGATCGACGTCCCGCATCGCCTCGCTGAACACCAGAGGGGGTACCTCTGCCAGCGGAACCTCCCGCCAGCGCCGGCCGTCCCGCTGTTCGAAGCGGACCTGGTCCGTCGCGGCGTGCTCGGGCTCGTAGCCGCCGTCGTCGTCCGCGACGGGCTCGTGGTGGAAGCAGGCCCGCCACTCACCGTCGCCGAACTCGGCCCGCGCCGTCCCGTGGTAGCCGCCGTCGTACCGGCCGAGGAAGTTGGCCTGCCAGCCGCGTTCCTTGAACAGCGCGTAGAGCCGGCGGTAGTGGACGATGTGGGCGGCGAACCGGTTGGAGTAGACACCGGTCTCCTCCTCCGCGGGGGTGAGCAGGTAGATCTCCCGGAAGGCCTGTTTGAACGGCTGTCGCAGCCGCTCGGCGACGAGCCGTTCCCGCCACGCCCTGATGTCGTCCGCCGACGCCCGGATCGGATGCCACAACCGGACCCGCTCGGGCCGGCCGGGCGGCCCGGCCATCGGTGCCGTCGCATGCCACTCGTCGTCCGCGTCCCCGGCGTTCTGGAACTCCCAGATCAGCCCGCGGACGAGAACCCCGGTGACCGGATGGTCACGGTAGTGGCGGCACCACTCGTCGTACGGCCACTCGCGCCCGGCCGACATCAGCGCCTCGAGCCGGGCCCGCTCACCCGCCAGTGTCCCCCGTACCTCCTTGGCCAGGGCCTTCACTTCCCGGAGCTCGTCCGGGAAGCCGTCCTTCACCGCGGCCGGAGCGGTGCGGGAACTCCCCCCGTCGGGGCGCGTGAAGGTGAGCCGCACGGTTGCCGCGTCCTCGATCGCCAGCCGCACCCGGTGGCCGCCCAGCTCGTGTTCCAGCGAACCGTTCTGTGCCAGTCCGTGGTCCGGCACGCTGCGCTCGATGAGCTGCTCCGCCGTGATGCCCTGTTTCCCGGCCGCCGTCACCAGCGCGGTGTCGAGCTGCTTGCGCAGAGCCCGGTGCTCGATCCTGGACCGCAGCCGCCACAGGGCTTCAAGGGAGGCCGGGTCGCCGGTCTCGGCCAGCGCGTTGATCGCCGCGCCCGCGAGCTTGAGGTCCTCGACCACGCCGGTTCCGGGTCCGCCGGTCCGCAGCGCCAGCGCACCAAGGTGCCGCACCGCTGCCGAACCCCCGGTCAGCGCGGCCGCCCAGACGACGCCACGCGCCAGGTCGCCGTCGTTCTGGTGGACGACGTAGTGGTAGTGGTAGCCGTCAGGGAGCCAGGCGGTGTGCGCACCGCTTCCGGTGCTGCACAGCGGATCGTCCTCGGCCAGCGCGCGCAGGACGTCCGCCACCAGGTCCCGGGCCGACGCCGCGTCCGCGAGTTCCAGGCACGTCCGCCGCCATCTCTGGGTGGGACGCGGCCCCGACAGGCTCGCCACGTGCCGTACGAAGTCCGCCAGTTCCCGGGTCGGTGAGGTGTTCGCGCGCTCGCGCAGGGAGGTGGCCCAGGGGGCGTACGGCGGGATGAGCTTCTCGGGGATGTGCGCCTCGTCCGCGCTCGCGAGCAGTGCCCGCAGGCGCTGGGCGAGCGACGTACGCAGGCGCGCCTCGACGGTGGAGTCCATCAGTTCCGTGTGTGCGTGCCGCAGCGCGGGCATGACCGCACGGCGGCCGTCGGCGTCGAGCTGGTCGGCGGCGTTCAGCGCCGGCCCCAGCGAACGGGCGAACCGGTAGCCCCTGTCCCCTTCGGTGACGCGGAGCAGCATCACCGCGACCTCGTCGGGCGTCCAGCCGCTCACCCGCGAGATCAAGGCCCCGATCTCGACGTCGTACTCCCACACGCTCGTGTCGTCGAAGCAGGCGGCCAGCATGAGGCACAGGACCGCAGCCCTTCCCTCGTCGTCGGCGCAAGCCGCGAGCCGGGTGTCGATCTCGGCCTGGGTCGCCGCGCCAAACGCCCTGGACCGCCGGAACTCGTGTCCCATGTTCCGCCGGAACTGCGCCCGTTGACGTTCCAGGAGGTCGACGAGCCAGCGGACACGGTCAAGTGCGGCGGACCGCACCTCGTCCAGCGAGTCGTTCCTACGAGATCCGGCCACCAAGGCTTCGTACAGCATGACGGGATGATGGCAGGGGGGACTGACAATGCGATCAACTCAAAGCGCGGCACTGGCCCTCCTGACGAACGTCGACGCCCCTTGGCACGGTGCCAGGAGTGCGAGGGTGGCGTGGGCGCCGGGTGGGCCTTCGACACGCCGTCCGGCTCACAGACCGTGTTCGTCCATCAGGCGCATCAGGTTCCGCTTGCGTCTCTGGGCGGTGCGCAGGGCATTCACCGCGTGTACCGGGGCGGTCTCGAGTGCCGCTCAGCCCGACCCCGGCGGCTCACGGCTCAGCAGTCGTAGCGGTGGGTGGTGGGCCAGGTGGGGCAGCTGCGGCAGACGAAGACATAGACGCCTCCACAGTCCCCCATGATCATTTCGTGGCTGCCGTGCTGCAGTTCCGGGCTGTCGGAAGCTTCCCAGCCGCAGCCGGGACGGGTGCGCTCCTCGACCGGAAGCCAGCGGCCACACGATTCACTCGCCGAGATCGTCAGCAAGTTTTCCATCCGGGAACCGCACGAACAGTGCGGCCAGTTCGGCGGCTGTGTCCAGCCGGGATATCCGCCGACCTTGCTCTGCTGGGTGGTGAAGGCGTCGTAGTAAGAAATACCAAAGGACTCCTCCATCTCCTCGCTCCACTCGCCCACGCGCTCGGACAACTCCGCGGGCATGTCCCAGTTGGGGTACTCCACGGTCTCGGTGGGGTGTATCACGCAGGGCTGTGGGACGTACTCGTCATCGAACTCATAAGGCCGCGGCGCCTCGTCCAGCAGTGGCCGATCCGCCAGGTCAGCAACGGATCGCCAACGCAGCATCGGAACCGGCGAGTGCTGGTCGTGTTCGGAATGGATCAGCGGGCACCAGAGCACCTGGAGCACGTCGGCGCCGACCGGAAACACCAATGCCGGAACGTCGTGGGCGATGAGTTGCAGCACGGGCACCAGGGAGACAGGGGCCGGCCCGACCACCGCGCAACCGCGGGCGGGGTTGTAGTGGTCGGGAGCCATACACGTCGGCCAGGGCTCATCGGCGGGCCAGAGGAGCGGCCCACCCAGCGAGCTCTCATCCCGTTCGGGGCTACCGGCACGCGGATACAGCAGCGTGGTTGCCCTCGCATACGGCACGAGTTCTGGAAATACTTCCGCGATGTCGTACGGAGCTGGCGGAACAGTAAGACTCATGATCACCTCCGGGGCGCGCATGGTAACGCGACGGGAGTCAGCCGACACCGCTCGTGCCACCTCGAAGCGAATTATGGGCGCCACGGTCGCTGGGGTCCGCTCGGCTGGTCAGGCGGTCATGCGGGACTGTCGGCGGACGGGCCGCTTCTTCAGACCGCGATCGTCGCGGGTCTCCCCCGAGTCAGTCCACTACTTGCCGACCGACGGACGAGTCCGGTGGAACAGAGCTGCTTCCCGTCCTCGTCGCCACGGTCTGGGAGGTTGCGCCGCGAGCAAGGAGCATGGGCACAGCTACGGGGCCGTAGTGCCGTTGTCAGTCGCCGGCCCGCGAATGGATCGAATGAACGGGCGGGGGCCCTCGTGGATGTGACCACGCTTGCCGTCGCACTCATCAGCGTCGGAGGAACGCTAAGGCTAGTCCCGTAACCCATGAGGCGGGGTGAAACGGTCCTGGACTGTGGGTCAGTTGGGGGGTTTGGCCAGGCCCAGGAGCTGCTGGTGGAGGCCGGGTCGGGCGAACAGAGCTGCGCCTGTGTCGGTTCGTCGCCGGCCGGAGAGGTCGCTGAAGGTGCCGCCGGCCTCCTCGACGATGGGGATCACCGCGGCAATGTCCCAGGGGCCGGCGCCCAGCAGCAGGAAGGCGTCGAGTTTTCCTGTCGCGACCAGGAGGGCTCCGTGGCAGGTGCCGGATCCGGTGGATGGCTTGCTGGGTGGCGGCGTGGTGGGCTCCGCAGATGCCCAGTTGAGTGCGGGGAGCACGGTTGCGGTTCCTGCTGCCAGCCGGGCCGCGGCGGCGCGTTCGGCCTTGCTCAGCCGCGGTGGTGGAGGCCAGATTCCGATGGCGGCATCCTTGGCGTTTCCTCCTGCCGTGAGCGTCAGCCGATGCGGCGGTGTCGACGGATCGGAGGGGCAGGGGCCCGTCCAGGCGCCGGTGCCTGGCGTTGCCCACCAGCGGCGCCCGAGCGCGGGTGCGGAGACCATGCCCATGGTCACGGTGCCGTGTTCTTCCCGGGCGATGAGAGTGCTCCATTCCGGATCGCCCGCAATGAAGCTCGCCGTGCCGTCAATGGCGTCGATGATCCATCGGCGGCTGCTGCGCCCATGGGCGCCGAACTCTTCGCCCACGAACGCGTCGCCGGGGTGTTCCGTACGGATCGACGCGCGCAGGACGCATTCGATCTCGCGGTCCGCGTCGGTGACCGGACTTCCGTCGCCCTTGTCCTCGGCACCCAGGTCGGGTGCGCGGAAGTAGCGCCGGGCGATCTCGTCCGCCTGATCAGCCAGTTGGTGCGCCAGCGTCAGGTCTGCCGAGTCCGTCATACCGCCCACTCTTCTCGCCGATACCCCCGTGATCAAGTCCCGGTCCAGGCGCACGGGCTCGGTGAGACGACCAGCGCATGGCTGGTGTGACGACGGCGTCCGAGCCGTCCTGGACAACCCCCGGGCGTGAATCCGCGCCACTTCCACAAGACAGTGCCCGCGCTCCGGCGCGAGGGGGCCGAACTTGTCCGGCGCGGCCGGCCCTGGGCCTTTCGCTGGAGGACCGGGTACTGCCCGTCGCGGCCTGCTGGCGCGCGAACTTGACGATACGCCAGCTCGCCCTGCTGTTTGGTATCTGCAAGTCCGCAACCGACCGGATCATCAACCGGATCGGCCCACTCCTCGCGTTGAAGCCCCGGCAACGCTTCACCAAGGGCACGGTGTCATCGTGGACGGCGCCCTGGTGCCCACCCGTGACCACACGATCACCGAGCAGTCCAAGAACTATCGCCATTCCACCAACCACCAGGTTGTCATCCACGCCGACACCCGCCGGTCGTCGTGGTCGGCCAGTGCACCGTCTCGGGTATCCCGGCCGCCTCACGTCGTTCGGGATCACTGGACCAGGAGTGCTCGGGGGAGGTAGAGCCGGCCAGGGCGAGAACCACGCCGATCTGCGCGTTCTCGAGGCGTCCTGCGGTGCCGGTGTACTGCCTTTGCACGCCGGCCGAAGACCGTCCCTTCTTCAGGAAGCCGGTCTCGTCGACGACGAGGACGCCGCCACCGGTGCCGAGGCGTTCGGCGGCGTAGGCACGTAGGTCGTCACGGACCGCATCGGCATCCCAACGGGCGCAGCGCAGTAGGCGCTGTACCGGCCCGGGCCGCGCAAGGCCCGCCTGCTCGGCCGGCTGCCAGCAGCTCTTCCGTTCGAGACGCTCGACAACAGCCCGAGCAGGTAAGCACGGGCCGCGGCCCGGGGCTCAACCCGTTTGAACCTGCCCGAGATCCGGGCCCTGACCCGCTCGAGAATCGCCTGCCAGCGGGCAGGGTCTACGCTAGGCCCGCGGCCACCGCGCGAAAACAGGAGTCCACACATCCCCCGATGAACACGCGGGTGGTGGCCGTCCCTCATGGCGGCTGGGCCTCAGCGTGGTTTCGGAGTCGAGCTCGCGTGTCAGGCGGTGAAGCCGCCGTCGACATGGATCGAGGCTCCGGTGATGTACGAGCCGTCCGCGCTTGCCAAGTGGGCGACGGTAGCCGCGATCTCGGCCGCTTCCGCATAGCGGCCCACAGCCGTGAAGCCGGCGATCACCTCGGCGTTCGGCCCGTCAGCGGGGTTGGTGTCCGTGTCGGTGGGGCCGGGATGCACCAGATTGACGGTGATTCCCCGCGGACCGAGTTCTCGGGCCAGGCCCTTCGTCATCCCGACCAGAGCCGTCTTGCTCATCGAGTACAGCGCCAGTCCGGGGAAGACCGCACGTTCGGCGACATTGCTGCCGATGCTGATGATGCGGCCGCCCTGGCCCATGTGACGCACTGCCGCCTGGGACGCTGCGAACGGCGCCCGGACGTTCACCGCCAGGGTGCGATCGATCTCTGCCGGCCCCAGGTCTTCGAGTGGGCCCACGAGGAAGACACCAGCGTTATTGACCAGGATGTCGAGTCTGCCGAACATCGCGGCGGCCTCGTCCACCGCTGAGATGAGTGCCTCAGGGACGGCGCTGTCGGCCTGGACGGCCAGTGCCCGGCGCCCGCCGGCCTTGATCTGCTCCACCACCTGGGTGGCACGTTCCGCGGTGTTCTCATAGGTCAGGACGACGTCGGCGCCTTCTTCGGCCAGCCGTAACGCCACAGCGGCACCGATGCCCCGGCTGCCACCCGTGATCAAAGCCACGTTTCCTTCAAGTCGCTTCATGAAGTTGAGCCTTGCCGGCACCAGCGTCGGAAGCCGGCGGGAATCCGACCTGGCGTTCGACCTCCAGGAGGTCGACACCACCCTGATCACAAACCCACACTGGAGTACTCATCACTTGACGTGAGAGGTGCGGATTGCGACGGCCCTCGGCGGCCTGTGGCGGTCCGCCATGACGCTGTGCAATATTCCCATTCCGCGCAGTATTGGCGGCTGTCGTTTCGCGTGCTGCTCGCGACCCGGGAGATCCTCGGCGTGTTTCCGTCGCGTTGTCCTTCCCGATGGTCAGAGCTAGCGTTGGAGACGGCAGCAGGCGCCATCTGCCGCGGGGCCGGAATGCCGCCCAGGGGAAATAACCCCGAGACTCCGCGACGGCCGCCCTTGGCCTGGCTGAACGTATTGAGTGAGCTGCGCGTGGGTGGATTTGGCGCATTTCCGCGTCGAATGGCGCAGGAGGTTGATGTGCTTCCCACGCGACACAAGTCAGCGACCATCAACGGGCAAAAGATCTTCTACCGAGAAGCAGGCCCCAGCGACGCACCGGTCGTGCTGCTGCTCCACGGATTCCCGAGCAGCTCACACATGTTCCGCCATCTCGTCCCCGCACTGGCCGATGATTATCACGTGATAGCCACCGACCACATCGGCTACGGCCACTCGGCCATGCCCAAGGTGGACGAGTTCGACTACACCTTCGACAACCTGGCAGGGGCCACCGCCGGGCTGCTGGACCACCTGGGCATTCAACGCTTCGCCGTCTACGTGCACGACTACGGAGCACCGATCGGCTGGCGTCTGGCACTCGACCCTTCCTTCGACGTCAGCGCGATCATCTCGCAGAGCGGGAACGCGTACATGGAGGGTTTCGCCAAGCCCTTCTGGGACGATCTGTTCGCCTACGCCACCGATCCCAGTCGTGACACGGAGCCGGGCGCGCGCGCCAAGTTCAGTCCCAGCACGACGCGTTGGCAGTACGAGAACGGCGCGTCCGACACCAGCCTCGTCAGCCCCGACACCTGGACCCTCGACCAGCTCCTCCTGGAACGGCCCGGAAACGACGAGGTCCAGCTCGCCTTGTTCCGTGACTACCCCACGAACATCGAGGGCTACCCGAAGCTGCAGGAGTACTTCCGCACCAGTCAGGTGCCTCTGCTCGCGGTCTGGGGCGAGCGGGACGAGATCTTCGGGCCGGACGGCGCGCGAGCGTTCTCGCGCGACCTGCCCGAGGCCGAAGTCCACCTGCTGCCCGCCGGCCACTTCGCCCTCGAGACGCACCTGGACGCCATCAGTGGGTACATCCACGGATTCCTCGGACGCGTCCTCACATGAGATGGGGCCGGACACGCCTGCGCCGGATGGTCCTCAGAGGAAGGGGCACTTGAGAACACGCGCTTCCCGGCGCAGCGGCACGGGAGGCGCGCCCCGGGGAAGGTGGCGTGGTGGCCAGACTGACAGCGGTGAACGTCGGGATGCCGAGAGACGTTCCCTGGCACGGGAAGACCGTGCGCACCGGTGTCTACAAGCAGACCGTGGCCGCGCCGCGGGCGGATCGGGATGGGATCCTCGTTTCTGGGAGGACAAACCGGGGCGCGACGACCTCACGCCGGGCCAGTTCGGCGAGAACCTCACCGTTGCGGGCCTGCCTGACGACGAGGTCTGCAGCGGCGACCGCTACCGCATCGGCGCCGCCCTGTGCGAGGTCACCCAGCCCCGGGTCACCTGCTACCGGGGTGGGACTGCGCATGGGTGAGCCCCAGATGGCGGCCCTGCTCGTGGCTCACCACCGCCCCGGCTCCTGTCTGCGCGTCATCGAGGAGGGCGAGGTGGAGGCCGGGCAGGACATCGTCAAGGTGTCGTCTCCAGCCGTCCGCTTGCGATTTCGAAAGCCTCACCCCGGCGCATCGCCTGCCGCAATTCCGAGCGCCGCTTTTCGGCGAGTGCCGACGTGGCGAACCTCGCGCTCCTCGTCTTCCCGCCTACGGCTCATCGCACTTGCTACAGGCGCGCCTTCCGATTGACCTTCGCGGCTCTCCGCAGTCGCATCTCGAGGGAACAGTCCGGCTGTGTGCGCCGAACTCGCGCACCCGTGCCAGAGCACGTATCCGGCCGGATCCGCTCCCGCCACCGAGTAACGGAGGGGCCGCTGCCGGCAGTGCACGTGTCTTCGTCAGGCGTTCACCTGTTCCGTGAGCTTGCCCTTGCGCAGGTGGAGGATGCGGTCGGACTGGGCGGCCAGCAGCTGCGAGTGGGTGACGACGACGACGCATTTTCCCTGTTCGTGGGCGAGTTCACGGAAGGTGTCGATGATGCCCTGGGCGGTGTCCTCGTCGAGGTTTCCGGTGGGTTCGTCGGCGAAGAGGATGTCGACGTCGCAGGCGAGGGCGCGGGCGATGGCGACACGCTGCTGCTGGCCGCCGGAGAGCTGCATCACGTTGCGGGTGGCCATCGACTTGTCGAGGCCGATCCTTTCCAGCAGGTGCAGGGCGCGGGTCTTGCGGCTGCCGGTGGCGGGTTTGGTGCCGGTGATCTCCATGGCGCAGGTGACGTTCTGGAGGGCCGTCATGTAGGTGAGGAGGTTGTACTGCTGGAAGATCGTGGCGGCGTGCTTGTTGCGGTAGCGGCCGAGGCCGAGTTCGGTGAGGTTGCGGCCGTCGAAGCTGATGGTGCCCTTGGTGGGGGTGTCGAGGCCGCTGGCGAGGCTGAGCAGGGTGGTCTTGCCGCTGCCGGAGGGGCCCAGGATGGTGTAGAAGGTGCCGCGTTCGAAGGTGTGGTCGATGCTCTTGAGCACGGTGGTCCTGCGGCGCTGGCCGGAGTAGGTGTGGCTGACGTCGGTGAGGCGCAGGACGGGCGGGGCGGCGGTGGGGCTGGTCATGGCGGGTCACTTGCCCTTCGTGAGGATGGTGCGGGGGCTCAGGCGCAGCACGGCGCCGGCCGGGACGGCGGTGGCGAGCAGTCCGATGCCAAGGCCGACGCCGCCGACGGTGGCGAGGTCCGCCGGATCGAGCGCGACCGTGATCCGGTCGATGGGGTCGGCGTTCTCCACGGGCTTGTCGTTCGGGTCGATGCCTTGATCGAGACCGGTGCTGCCGGGAGCCGGAGGCTGCCAGGAGTTCAGCTTCTTCTCAGCGGCGGAGGCTTCCCTGCCGAGCAGTGACTGGCCGGCGCTCTGGGTCAGGTCCGGGGCGAAGAGTGAGCTCACGCCGATGGCGATGGCGGCGACCACGACGATTTCCAGGGCCTGCTGGGTGATGAGCTTGCTCTTCTTCTCGCCCATGGCCAGCAGGACGCCGTACTCCTTGCCGCGCTGCTTGACCGCGAGGTTGACCAGAAGGGCCAGGACGGCCGCGCCGGCGACGCCCATCAGCCACATGGCGACGGTGGCCGTGGAGCGGATGCTCTTGAGCGGGCCCGTCATCTGCTGGACGGCCTTGTCGTTGGCGTCCAGCTCGAAGCCGTCGAGCGCCGAGCCCGCGACCTGCTTCGCCCTGTCCTCGAACGCGCTCTGTTCGTCGGCGTCCTGGAGGAGGAAGGTGGCCTTGCCGACCTGCAGCGTCCCCTTTTTGCCTCCGGACTCGAGTGCGGAGATGCCGCCGACGGTGCCGTACAGCAGGTTGGCAGGGCTCAGGAAGTTCTCGGGTTCGGGTTCGGTGCTGGGGCGCGGGTCGCGGTAGATGCCGGCCACGGTGAAGTCGGCCGTCGTCTTCTCGTCGTTGCCGGTCAGGGTGATCCTGTCGCCGGCCTTGAGACCGTTCTTCCTGGCCAGCCGCTCCTCGATGAGGAGTAGTTTCTTGTCCTTGTCGGCGGCTGTGAGGTGCCTGCCGGACAGGAGGGTGAACTTGCCGCTGCGGAAGTCGGGCAGCAGCGAGGAGTCGAGCACGCCTGTGGCCGAGGTGCCGCCGGGACCCATGGACTGGATCTTCGGCCCGCCGTCGACCAGCTTGTACTTGCCTTTGAGGATGGCGCGGTCCCACATCGAGTAGGTGTACTTCTGCACCTGGGGCAGCGCACCGAGCTTGTCGACGGTCGCGGCGTCGATGCTCGGGGCCTGCATGCCACCGCCACCGCCCAGTTGGTGCATGTCCATCTCCATGTCGACCTCGGCGCCCACGGAGCGCTTGGCCTCCTGCTCGGCCTGGGCCGTCGCGTCGTTGATCAGGACTCCCGCCAGCACCATCACGGAGATGACGAGGAAGGTGGCGAAGGTGATCAGGGTGCGGCCCTTGCGGGCCCACAGACTCAGCCCCGCGCGTTTGACGAAGTTCATGGGTATCGCTCTCTCGGTCCCTGTCGGTGGATGGAAGTGCGGTGAGTGGCCCGGCTACTCGGTGTCGGCGAGGATCGAGCGGGGGTGCAGGCGGAGGATCCCGATGCCCGGGACGACGGTGGAGACCAGACAGATGCCGAGCCCGATGCCGGTGACCTTGCCGACGGTGGCCGCCTCGACCCGTACCGCGGCCGGGGCGATCTCGGCGCCCCGCGCCCCGGCCGCCGCGACCGGCTTGCCGGCCTGGCGGCCGAGGAGCGCGTCGCCCGTGTGCTCTCCTGCGAGGGAGCCGGCCAGAGCGGCAAGCGCGACGGCGGGCAGAGCCACGGCCGCCACCTCCACGGCGTGCTGGCCGACGAGCTTCCACTTCTTCTCGCCCATCGCGAGCAGCACCCCGAGCTCGGCGCGCCGCTCGCGGATCTGCAGCGCCACGATGAGACCGAGGATCAGCGCCCCGGCCAGGGCGATCACCCAGACGATCAGGCCCGCGAACGTGCCGACCCGCTGGATCGGGCGGACCTGATCCCTGTACGCCTTGTCGTTGACCGGGAAGTCGAAGCTGCCCTTGCCCAGAAGCCGTTCGGCCTCGGCGTGCAGCTGCTCGGCCCGGTCCGGTGAGCCGATCCTGAACACGGCCTCGCTGACCGTCGCGGTGGCGGTACCGAGCTGCTGCGCGGTGCCCACCGGTACGTACAGCGTGTTGCCGGGCAGTTCGTGCGGCGGCGTCCATCCGGTCGGATCCTGTGTCGGGTCCTGGAAGATGCCGACGACCGTGAGCGGTACCGTGCGTTTGTCGTCCTCAGACCGCACCTGCACGGTGTCGCCCGCCCTGACGTGGTTCTTCTCGGCCAGGCGCTGTTCGATCAGCGCGACGTCGTGGCCGGCGTCCGCGGGGGTGATGCCGCGGCCCGCCGTGATCTTCGTCGAGCCGTACGAGAAGGGCAGCAGCATGCCCGAGTCGCGGACGCCGTTCACAGCCAGAGGATCCTTTTCCGCTCCGCGTCTGTGCTTCCGGGCTCCGGTGCCGCCCGGCTTCGGTGCGTTCGGTGTCAGCGGTGCGAAGCCACGCGCGCCGGCCCGCACCGGAAGCTCCAGGTTGTAGCGGTGCACCAGGTCGGAGGCGCCGAGCCGGCCGGCCAGGGCCGCGGTGAGGCCCTTCTTCCTGACCGTGACGTCGACGCCGATGGTGCGTTGCGCGTCGGCTTCCTGGCGGGCGGCGGCGGCCTGCAACAGGAAGCCGCCGAGGAGCAGGGTGCAGATGACGACGAAGATCGCCAGCAGGACGGCGGTCTTGGACTTTCTGGCACCAAGGCTCATCCCGGCGCGCTTGACGAAGTTCATGCCGCAGACAAAAGCAGCTTGCCGCTTGCAGCGAGATAAGCGTGTTACAGCGGCATAAGGGCCGGCCCCGGTGCTGGTCGCGGGCGCAGACGTCGACCCGGGTGTCTTCACCGGCCGGTCCGATACCGTGCGGGCGGGCACGGAGCACACCGCTCGATACGTCCTTATCCGGCTGCAATCGTGGTCTTGGTTCCATGAGGACATGAGAGTTCTGGTAGCCGAGGACCACCGTGTTCTCGCCCGCACCATCGCCACCGGTCTGCGCCGCCAGGCGATGGCCGTCGACGTCGCCGCCACCGGCGACGCGGCCGAGCGGATGTGTCTGCTCACCGCCTACGACGTGCTGATCCTCGACCGCGATCTGCCAGTCATGACCGGCGACGAGGTGTGCGGGCGGCTGCGGGAACTCAAGGACCCGCCGCGGATCCTCATGCTGACCGCGGCCGGCGGACTCACCGACAAGATCTACGGCCTCACCACGCTCGGCGCGGACGACTACCTCGCCAAACCCTTCGACTTCGCCGAGCTCGTCGCCCGCGTACGCGCCTTGAGCCGTCGCGCGCCGAAGCCGCCCCCCGCTGTGCTGCGCTTCGGGGGCATCGCCCTGGACAAGGCGCGGCGCGAAGCGTCCGTGGACGGCCGTCCGCTGGAGCTGACTCCGAAGGAGTTCGCGGTCCTGCACCTGCTGCTTGTGGCCGGTGGCACGCCGGTGGCGCACGACGAGCTGGTCCGCACCGTCTGGGACGAGCACCTCGACCCGCGCACCAGCGCGGTCCGCGCCACCGTCAGCCGGTTGCGCGGCAAACTCGGCGACGCGGGCCTGATCGCCGCCGACACGGGAGAGGGATACCGGCTGTGCGACTGAACCCGCGAGCCCTGCTGAGCAGGCTGCCCTTCCGCGGTCGCCTGGCCGCCGCCTTCTCCGGGCTCTTCCTGCTCGCCGGCATCGCCCTGCTGGCCTTCGTGGTGCTGCTCGCGCGCTACGGAACGGATCAGCAGGTCCAGGGGCTGTCGATCACGTACGCCGATGCGCCGAGCAGTCATGCGACGTCCTTCCGACCCACGCACCCCGCTCGGCCGGATCGCTCCGCCCAGGCCCCGAGCGACAGTGTCATGATCAAGAAGATCGACCAGACCGTGCAGGCCGTACAGGACACCGCGCTGCGCCAGATGGTGCTCTGGTCCGCCGTCGGCCTCCTCGTCATGGCATTGCTGGCCGGGCTGCTGGGCTGGTGGCTCGCGGGATGGGCACTGCGTCCCGTCGCCTCCATGACCGAAGCCGCCCGCCGTATCAGCGAACAGAACCTGCACCACCGCCTGGCGCTCACCGGCCCCGCCGACGAGCTGCACAGCCTCGCCGACACCTTCGACACCATGCTCGACCGGCTGGAGAAGGCCTTCGAGAGCCAACGCCGCTTCGTCGCCAACGCCTCCCACGAGCTCAAGACGCCCCTCGCCGCCCAGCGTGCCACCCTCCAGGTCGGCCTCGCCGATCCCCTCCCCGAGAGCCTCGTCGAAGTTCGCGAGGACCTGCTCACCACCAACCGCGAAGCCGAACAACTGATCAACGCGCTCCTGCTGCTCGCCCGGAGCGACCGCGGACCGGACGAGACCGAGAGCGTGGATCTCGCGGAAGCCGTCCGGCTCGTGACCGCAGAACTCGCCCCGCAGGCAGTCCGGAACGGTGTGCGCATCGACGTCCGCGCCGACACTCGGCCGGTCGTTCCCGGGGACCCCGTCCTGCTGCGTCACCTGCTGACGAACCTGATCCGCAACGCCATCCAGTACAACCACCGTGGCGGCGGTGTCCGCGTACGACTCGGTGCCGCGACCGTGACGGTGACCAACACCGGCCCCCGCGTGCCCGCCGAACGGATCCCCGATCTGTTCGAGCCCTTCCGACGCCTCGACGCGGACCGCACCGCCACCACCGGTCACGGCTTGGGGCTGTCCATCGCCGCCTCCATCGCCGAGGCACACCACGCCACGCTGACGGCGCGCCCCGGCCCCGAGGGGGGACTCGCTCTCACCCTGCGGTTCCCTTGACCGCCATGGCGGTACTCGTCACCGCCGGCCTGCCCAAGACCGCGGCGCTGCACGGCGGGACAGGGCAACTCCATCTGGAAGCCTCCGGCGAGTCGACAGTCAGCCTCCACGGCAAGGCCCGGCATCTGAACATCGAGGCCAGTGGTTCCTCGACCGTCAATGTCTACGACCCGGTCGTGAACGATCCCGAGCGGGTCCCGCCGGTGGGCTCGCTGCCCCCGGTGCGGCGCTGAAACCCGGATGCACCGACGTCCGTACCATCCGCCTCGGCACCAGCCGTAGTCCGTTCTTCGCCCGGCCAGCTACCGACTCCAGCTCACCGTCGTCGATGGGTTGACCCCGGCTCCCCGCCCCAGTGGCCCGGACGCGGCGCCGGACGAGCAGGGCAAAGCCCCTGACCGGCGGCGGGTTTTCTCCAGCACCACCTCCCTCACGGTGCCTCTCAAGGCGGCACTGTGGAACGTGATGTCCGGTGGCGCGGCGGGAAGTGCGGCCCGCTCGCTTCAGGACGCCCACAGCCTGACCACCCTCCTCCATCAACACCTCGGCACAGCCATCAGTTCACTCGTGCTCGCCGTCATCCTCAGCAGCGCTGCGATCGTCTTCGCGGCCCGGAAGTCCGAGGCGCAGTCCTTCATCACCGTGGAAGCTGCTCACTCCGGTCAACTCCGTGAACGCGGCCGTTCCCGAGTAGCCGATCAGGACTCCACCCCAGCGAGTCCGGCGCCAGGTCCGGGCGGTCGGGTTTTCGCCGGATGCGTGATGCCGAAAACCGTTTCCTGGTTGCATTGAATTTCGCCACATTCCGGCCCGGTTTTCAGCCATTCTCTCTAGGAATGGCGGCCTTTTATCTGTGCATGTACTGTCGTCGAATTACGGGGCGGCGCCGGACAATACCCCCTGCCTTGCCGACGGGTCTGGAATACGCGGCCCGGCGGGTTCTCAGTCATGTCGACGAACCGCTTATTCCAGTTCACACCGACACACGAGGGCCTGACCAGCTTCATGAATTGCTCCCCGACCGCCGGCCGCAGAGTCCCGCCCCTCTGGCTGAGCCCCCTGCTGTGGACCTTGGTTCCAGGTGTGTGGGGTCTGTCCCGGGAGCACAGTCTGTGGCGGGACGAGGCGGCGACCTGGCAGGTGGCCCAGCGACCCGTCCCGGAGATCTGGCACACGCTGGGGCACATCGACGCCGTACACGGGCTCTACTACCTGCTGATGCACGGGCTCTTCGAGTGCTTCGGGGCCGGCACGACGACGCTGCGGCTGCCCTCCGTGCTGGCCATGGCGGGGGCCGCGGCGTGTGTGACCGTCATCGGCCGGCGACTGGCCGGGGACTGTGCGGGCCTGGGGGCGGGGCTGTCACTCGGTCTCCTTCCGGCGGTGCAGTTCCATCTCCAGGAAGGGCGTCCGTACGCGCTGGTCACGGCCGGAGCCGCGGTCTCGACGCTGCTGCTGGTGACCGTACTCGGGAGCCGTGGCACGACGGCGCACTGGGTGGCCTACACCGGGGCCGTTCTGCTGTGCGGGTTGCTGAACTGGCTGGCGCTGTTGATCCTGCCCGCGCACGCGGTGACCCTCGCCTGGACACGGGCCCGGCGCGAGGTGTGGACGCGATGGACGGCGGCCTCGGCCGCGGCCGTGGCGGGCGTGCTGCCCCTGATCCTGTTCACCCGTGGCCAGTCCCAGCAGATCGCCTGGATTCCACCGCTGACCTGGCACATGATGATCGGCCCCGCGGTGCTGCTGGCGATCGGTGGCCTCGGAGCACTCCTGAACCGGCCGCGGGCGGGCCGGCTGTCGTCGGCGGCCGTGGGTCTGCCGCTGCTCGCGGTGCCGCAGTTGAGCCTGATCGGCGTATCCCTGGTCCAGCCGCTGTACCTGGACAGGTATGTCCTGTTCAGTCTGCTGGGTCTGGCGTTGCTGATCGGGACGACGCTGGACACGGTCGTACGGGCGGGCACGCCACGCTTCCCGAAGGCGTCGCCATGGATCCTCCCCGTGGTGGTCGCCGTGGCGACGGCGGCGCTCCTCCCCCAGGCCCTGGTCACCCGCTCCCCGGCCAGCCGGGTGGACGACGTCTTCGCGGTGGCGACGGACGTGCGACGGCTCAAGCAGCCCGGAGACGCGGTGGTCTTCGTACCGGCTGAGCGGCGCGACACCATGGTGATCTCCCCTCGTGCCTTCGCCGGGGTGCGGGACATCGCCCTGACCGAGAGTCCGGAGAGGTCCGGGACGCTGAAGGGCGTGGAGGCCGGACCGGACCGGATCCGGACCGCGATGCTGGCCCAGCGAAGGATCCTGCTGGTGACGGACGTGGCGAAGGTCGCCAGACCGGTGTCGGCGCGGCGGGACCGGACGAAGGTCTCCGTGTTGAGGAAGTACTTCACGCCGGTGGCGGACGCGCAGGTCCGCGGTCGCAGGGTGACGGTGTACCAGCGCGTCGAGCGCCCATGACCGAAGTCGCCTCGCGGGTGCGACGGCATTCCCCAAAACTGCGGTATGTGACATAGTACTGACGTGACCAAGTCACTGACCTGCGATGTCGTGGTCGTCGGGGCCGGGATGGTCGGCGCCGCCTGCGCTCTGTACGCGGCACGGGCCGGGCTGGACGTGATCGTCGTGGACCAAGGGGCGGTGGCCGGCGGGACGACCGGAGCGGGCGAGGGCAATCTCCTCGTCTCCGACAAGGAACCCGGGCCGGAACTGGACCTGGCCCTGCTGTCGGGCCGGCTCTGGGCGGACCTCGCCGAGGAGTTCGGAGCGGCCGTCGAGTACGAGGCCAAGGGGGGTGTGGTCGTTGCCGAATCCCCGGACGGACTCGCCGCCCTTGAGCGGTTCGCCGACGGACAGCGTGCCGCGGGAGTCCTCGCCGCACCGGTCGGCGAGAGGGAGTTGTACGACCTCGAACCCCGGCTCGCCCCGGGCCTGCCCGGCGCCGTGCACTACCCGCAGGACGCCCAGGTGATGCCCGCCCTGGCCGCCGCCCACCTGCTCCGCGCCTCCGGCGCGCGGCTGCTCACCGGCCGTACCGTGACCGGCATACCGCGCACCCCCGACGGCGCGGTGCGCGGGGTCCGCACGGACCACGGCGACGTCCTCGCGCCCGCGGTCGTCAACGCGGCCGGCGTCTGGGGCGCCGGCATCGCCGCACTGGCGGGCATCCGCCTCCCGGTCCTCCCGCGCCGCGGCTTCGTCCTCGTCACCGAACCCCTTCCGCGCCTGATCCGCCACAAGGTGTACGCCGCCGACTACGTGGCCGACGTGGCCAGCGACGCGGCCGCGCTGCAGACCTCGCCGGTCGTGGAGGGGACGGCCTCGGGGCCGGTGCTGATCGGCGCGAGCCGGGAACGGGTCGGTCTCGACCGGACCTTCTCGTTGCCGGTCATGCGGGCGCTGGCCGCGGGGGCGACCCGGCTGTTCCCGTTCCTCGCGGAGGTCCGCGCCACACGCGCGTACCTCGGGTTCCGTCCCTACATGCCCGACCACCTTCCCGTCATCGGGCCCGACCCGCGCGTCCCCGGCCTGCTCCACGCCTGCGGCCACGAGGGCGCCGGCATCGGACTCGCGACCGGCACCGGCCACTTGATCGCCCGGGCGCTGACCGGCAACGCCTATGACGAGGGCCGGGGCCGGGAAGTGGATCTCGCGCCGTTCCGCCCTGACCGCTTTCCCGCACACCCTCCCGTGAAGCACCCTCCCGCGGACCACCCCTTCGCGGACCACCCTTCCGTCGACTAGAGGAGACCGCGTGCGATCGCCCCTGGAACTCGCCGACGCCCGACCGGATCCGGCGTTCACGGTCACCCTCGACGGGCGTGAGATCACCGCCCGGCCCGGCCAGACCGTCGCCGCCGCGCTCTGGGCGGCCGGCGTCACCTCCTGGCGCACCACCCGGGGCGGGGGCCGCCCCCGGGGCGTCTTCTGCGGCATCGGCGTCTGCTTCGACTGCCTGGTGACCGTCAACGACCGGCCGAACCAACGTGCCTGTCTGGTGCCCCTGCGGCCCGGCGACTCGATCCGTACGCAGGAGGGGACCGGCCATGGGGACTGACCGGCCGCGTCTCGCCGTGATCGGGGCGGGGCCGGCCGGACTCGCGGCCGCCGTCGCCGCCGCCTCGGGCGGGGTGGGTGTCACGCTCATCGACTCGGGAGCGGAGGCGGGCGGGCAGTTCTACCGTCGGCCCGCCGCGGAGCTGCATGCCCGGCGGCCGCAGGCCCTGCATCACCAGTGGCGGACGTGGGAACGGCTGCGGGACGGCCTGGAGGCACAGGTACGGGCCGGCAGAATACGCCATCTGACGGATCATCATGTCTGGTTCGTGGAGCAGCCGCTGGGCGGCGGCTTCACCGTGCACGCGCTGCTCGGCCCGGCGCAGGAGGAGCCCGTGGCCGTCGCTGCCGACGCGGTGCTCCTCGCCACCGGCGGATACGAGAAGGTGCTGCCCTTCCCCGGCTGGACCCTGCCGGGAGTCGTCACCGCGGGCGGCGCGCAGGCCATGCTCAAGGGCTCCCTCGTGGTCCCGGGACGCACCGCCGTCGTCGCCGGCACCGGCCCCCTCCTGCTCCCCGTCGCGACCGGCCTCGCCGCGGCCGGCGTCGAGGTGGCCGCACTCGTCGAGTCGGCCGACCCGCGGGCGTTCGTACGGGGGGACCCGAGGGCGTTGGCAGGCAGGGTCCGCGCGCTGGGGGCCGAGCCGGGCAAGGTCGTCGAGGGTGCCCGGTACGCCGCCCAGTTGCTACGACACCGGGTGCGCACGCTCGTCGGTCACACCGTCGTGCGGGCGCACGGCACCGCGCGGCTGGAGGCCGTCACCGTGGCCGCCCTCGACTGCGCCGGGCGGGTCAGGCCCGGCACCGAGCGCCGTATCGCCTGCGACAGCCTCGCCGTCGGCCACGGCATGCTTCCGCACACCGACCTCGCCGAGACGCTGGGCTGCCGCATCGACGGGCCGGCGGTCCACGTCGACGACGAGCAGCGCACCGACGTGCCCGGCGTCTGGGCCGCCGGCGAGACCACCGGCGTCGGCGGCGCCGCGCTCTCCCTCGCCGAGGGCCATGTCGGGGGCCGGTCCGCCGCGGCCCGGCTGCGCGGCGCCGAACCCGACCCGCGCGCCTGGTCCGCGGCCGCGAAGAGCCGTACCCGGTCGCGGGCGTTCTCCGCCGCGCTCGACACCGTCTACGCGCCGCCCGCCCACTGGGCCGAGCAGGTCACCGACGACACCGTGGTCTGCCGGTGCGAGGAGGTGACCGGGGGTGCGATCCGGGAGGCCGTGGCAGAACTCGGCGCCGGTGACCCGCGGACCGTGAAGCTGCTGACGCGGGCCGGCATGGGCTGGTGCCAGGGGCGCGTGTGCGGGCCCGCGGTCGCGGGGCTTGCCGGATGGGAACTCACGCCCGCACGGCGGCCGTTCGCCCGGCCGGTACCCCTCGGGGTTCTGGCCGCCGTCGGCGAACGGGAACCCGAGGACGACTGAATGCCACACCCGATGGATGAGATGGATGAAATGGACGAGACGGGCGGGATGGGACTCCAGATGAATGCCACCGAGAAGACCGGCGACCGGCCCTGGCACGGCGTCCTCGTCGCCACCGCCCTACCGCTCGACGACGACCTGTCGGTGAACTACGACCGGTACGCCGAGCACTGCGTCTGGCTGGTGGCGAACGGCTGCGACGGTGTCGTACCGAACGGCTCGCTCGGCGAGTACCAGACTCTCACCGCGCAGGAGCGCGCCAGGGTCGTGGAGACGGCCGTGGCCGCGGTCGGCGGGGAGCGCGTGATGCCTGGCGTCGCCGCCTACGGCTCGGCCGAGGCCCGCCGCTGGGCCGAGCAGGCCCGGGACGCCGGCTGCGCGGCCGTGATGCTGCTGCCGCCCAACGCCTACCGCGCCGACGAGCGTTCGGTGCTGGCCCACTACGCCGAGGTCGCCGAGGCGGGCGTGCCGGTCGTCGCGTACAACAACCCCATCGACACCAAGGTCGACCTGGTGCCGGAGTTGCTCGCCCGCCTGCACGGCGAGGGGTACATCCACGCCGTCAAGGAGTTCTCCGGCGACGTCCGCCGCGCCTACCGGATCGCCGAACTCGCGCCGGAACTGGACCTGCTGATCGGCGCCGACGACGTCCTGCTGGAGCTGGCGATCGCCGGCGCCAAGGGCTGGGTGGCCGGCTACCCCAACGCGCTGCCCCGCGCGAGCACCGAGCTGTACCGGGCGGCCGTCGGCGGCGATCTCGCGACCGCCAAGAAGCTGTACGAGCAGCTGCACCCGCTGCTGCGCTGGGACTCCAGGGTCGAGTTCGTCCAGGCGATCAAGCTGTCCATGGATCTCGTCGGCCGGCCCGGGGGTGCCGTCCGTCCGCCGCGCGTCCCGCTGCTGCCCGCGCAGGAGGCCGCCGTCCGCGCCGCCACCGAGCGGGCGGTCGCCGCCGGCCTCGCTTGACCGACCCGGCCCCGCCGACTCACCAGGAGCGTCATGCGCAGCAAACTCGTCCTGCACGCCGTCGACTCGCACACCGAGGGCATGCCCACCCGCGTGATCACCGGCGGGATCGGGACCGTCCCCGGCGCGACCATGAACGAGCGGCGGCTGTACTTCCGTGAACACCGCGACGACATCAAGCAGTTGCTGATGAACGAGCCGCGCGGCCACCCGGCGATGAGCGGGGCGGTGCTGCAGCCGCCGACCCGGCCCGACTGCGACTGGGGGGTCCTCTACATCGAGGTCTCCGGCTATCTGCCCATGTGCGGGCACGGCACCATCGGGGTGGCCACCGTACTGGTGGAGACGGGCATGGTCGAGGTCGTCGAACCGGTGACCACGATCCGGCTCGACACCCCGGCGGGCCTCGTCGTCGCCGAGGTCGCGGTGGAGAACGGCGCGGCCCGGCACGTCACCCTCGCGAACGTGCCGTCCTTCTCCGTGGGACTCGACCGCAAGATCACCCTCGCCGACGGCCGGACGGTGACGTACGACTTGGCCTACGGCGGCAACTTCTACGCCATCCTGCCGCTGGACGAGTTCGGCCTGCCCTTCGACCGTTCCCGCAAGGAGGAGATCCTCACGGCCGGGCTCTCCCTCATGGCGGCGATCAACGCGGAGGCGGAGCCCGTCCATCCGGAGGACCCGTCCATCCGCGGCTGTCACCACGTCCACCTCCTCGCACCCGGCGCCACCGCCCGGCACTCCCGGCACGCGATGGCCATCCACCCGGGCTGGTTCGACCGCTCCCCCTGCGGTACCGGCACCAGCGCGCGCATGGCCCAGCTGCACGCGCGCGGCGAACTCCCCCTGGGCACCGAGTTCGTGAACGAGTCCTTCATCGGGACCCGGTTCACCGGCCGGCTCCTCGGGACCACGGAGGTCGCGGGCCGCCCCGCCGTGCTGCCCAGCTTCACCGGCCGCGCCTGGATCACCGGCACCGCCCAGTACCTGCTCGACCCGACCGACCCCTTCCCGACCGGCTTCGTCCTCTAGGCCCTGGCCCCGGCGCTTCCGGAGGAAGGGATACTCATGGTGCGTGCCCCGCACATGACGCCGGAAGGCTCCGTCGCATGACACCGAAATACACCCGCACGTGCGCCTCCCACGCCCGGACACCGCCGCACGTGCCGTACCAGGAGACGTTCCCATGCCCGCCGCCCAGCACAGCTCCCCCGCCGCCCCGGCCCTGCCGACCCTCGGCGGCAAGAAGAGCAGCTACCGGGAACGGGTCGCCGACGCCCTGCGGGCCGCACTGATCGCCGGTGAGCTGCGCCCCGGCGAGGTGTACTCGGCGCCGACGCTCGCCGCCCGGTTCGGCGTCTCGGCGACCCCGGTACGGGAGGCCATGCTGGACCTGGTCAAGGAGGGCCTGGTCGACACGGTCCCCAACAAGGGGTTCCGGGTCACCGACGTCTCCGAGAAGCAGCTCGACGAGTACACCCACATCCGTGCCCTCGTCGAGATCCCGACCGTGGTGGAGCTGGCCGGGACCGCCGACCCGGTCTGTCTGGAGGCGCTGCGTCCGGTCGCGCGGGAGATCGTCCAGGCCGCCGCCGCCGGCGATCTGGTCTCCTACGTCGATGCCGACACCCGCTTCCACCTCGGGCTGCTCGCCCTCGCGGGCAACGCCCACCTCGTCGAGGTCGTCGCGGACCTGCGGGGGCGCTCGCGTCTCTACGGCCTCACCGCCCTGCTGGAGGCGGGCCGTCTGCCGGCCTCCGCCGAGGAACACCTCGAACTGCTCGACGCGCTCATCGCCCGTGACGAGCAGGCGGTCCACGACGTCATGACCCGCCACATCGGACACGTCCGCGGACTCTGGGCGGCCCGGTAGCCGGTACCCGGCGGGGACGCGTTCAGATGGTCAGCGCGATCGCGGCACCGATGCCGCCCAGGCCGAGCGCGAGGGCGGCGGCGGCCCAGCCGTCCGAGCGCCAGGGGAAGAACCGGTCGACGGACAGCCGGCCCGGGCCGATGGCGGCGAGCGCGAGGGCGACCACGGAGATGGCGACGCTGTACTCGACCCCTCCGTTCTGGCTCCACAGGCCGTGGGCACCGCTCACGGTCGCCATGGCGTTGATCATCACGCCGATGACGGCGGCGGCCGCGAGCGGGGTGAAGAGCCCGACGGCCAGTCCGAGGCCCCCGGCGATTTCGGAGAGGCTTCCGATCACGGCGAACACCTTGCCCGGGTGGTAGCCGAGGGCGTCGAAGTTTCTGCCGGTCGCCGCCAGGCCCGGCCCGCCGAAGAGGCCGAACAGCTTCTGCGATCCGTGGCCGGCCATCAGCAGCCCGAAGGTCAGCCTGATCAGCAGCAGTCCGCAGTCGGCGGCGGACACCCTGGGGACCGTTGCCGCGGCACCCGTCGCGCCCGGCGGGCCCGATCCGGCCCGGGCCGGATCGGCGTACCCGCGGTACTCCGTCGCGGGGGCGCGCACCTGGGTCAGTGACAGGGCATGGTTTCTACCGAAGGGGTGGAGATGCAGAGCACGCATGACATCGCCTTCATCAGGTGAGAACGAGTCGGTCCGCCCGCCGTGGAGGCGGGCCCTCCCCCTCACCCAGCATGGCGCCATTACGGCACCATATCCACCGATAAGTTGAAATATGTATTATTTTACTCGTCGATAACCGGCCTGGCGGGGAGGGAATCGGCCCGGAGCCGGCCCGCGCTGATGAGGTGTCAGGGGCAGCGGGGACGCGCCTCGAACGCGAGGTCGCGATCGGCGGGGGCCCCTCACGCGGAGCGTTTGCGTCCCGCGACCGCCTTCCTGCCCGTCGAAGCCTTGGACGCCGGCGCCGATGCCGTCGATGCTTTCGCGCTCGAAGCCTTCGCACTCGAAGTCTTCGCCGCCGTCTTCTTCGCCGCCGCCTTCTTGGCCGTGGACTTCCGGGCCGTGGACTTCCGGGCCGAGGACGTCTTCGCGGCCGGAGCCTTCTTCGCCGGTGTCTTCTTCGCCGGTGCCGTCGACTTCTTCGCGGCCCCCCGTCGCGGCAGGGGCGTGACCTCCGCCTCCTCGCCTCTCGACTCCTTCGCCGCCCGGACGCTCTTCTCCAGGGCCGCCATCAGGTCCAGGACCTTGCCGCTCCGGGCCGGTTCGGGGGACTCCGGCGGGGCCTCGCCGGCCGCCTTCGCGGCGATGACCTCCTCCAGGGCCGTCCGGTACTCGTCGTGCAGGTCCTCCAGGTCGACCCCGCCGAGGGTGTCCATCAGCGCGTCCGCGAGGTCGAGTTCCTTGTCGCGGACGGTGACGTCGACGTCGGGCGCGACGCCCTCCGGGGCCCGGACCTCGTCCGGCCAGAGCAGGCCGTGCATGGCGATGGCCTCGCCGACCACCCGGAGCATGCCGAGCCGCTCCCGGCCGCGCAGCGCGTATTTCGCGATCGCCACCTTGTGGCTGCGCTTGAGGGCCTCGCGCAGGAGGGTGTAGGGCTTCGCCGCCGGGGCGCCGCTCGCCGCCAGGTAGTACGCCGCGTCCATCTGGAGCGGGTCGATCCGGTCGGCCGGGACGAAGGCCACGATCTCGATGGTGCGGGCGGTGGGGATGGGCAGGTGGGACAGGTCGTCGTCGGTGATGGGGATGATCGTGCCGTCGGCGTCCTCGTACCCCTTGCCGATCTCCGACTGGGTGACCTCGCGGTCCTCCAGCTCGCAGAACTTGCGGTAGCGGATCCGGCCGTTGTCCTCGGCGTGGACCTGGCGGAAGGAGATCGAGTGGCTCTCCGTGGCGTTCACCAGCTTGATCGGGATGCTGACGAGCCCGAAGGAGATCGCGCCGTTCCAAATGGATCGCACCTGCGGATTCCTTCCGTCCGACCGTCCGGCAGTCATCATTTGTGTGATTGATATGTATGAGATTGTCATCCTATGACGCCGATCACAGAGGTGGACGGGCGGAGGGTCGCGCTCAGCAACCTGGAGAAGGTGCTGTATCCGGCGACCGGGTTCACCAAGGGCGAGCTGCTGCACTATTACGCGACGGCCGCCGGGGTCCTGCTGCCGCATCTGCGCGACCGGCCGGTGTCCTTCCTGCGCTATCCAAACGGGCCGGACGGCCAGGTGTTCTTCACCAAGAACGTGCCGCCGGGTACGCCCGAGTGGGTCACCACGGCCGAGGTGCGCCGGTCGGAGGGGGCGGCCCGGATGGTGCTGGTGCAGGACCTGGCGAGCCTGATGTGGGCGGCGAACCTGGTCACCGAGTTCCACACGCATCAGTGGCTGGTGCGGACGCCGGACGAGGCCGACCGGATCGTCTTCGACCTGGACCCCGGGGCTCCCGCGACGGTGGTGGAGTGCTGCGAGGTCGCGTTGTGGCTGCGGGAGCGGCTGGCCGCGGACGGGATCGAGGCGTACGCCAAGACGGCCGGATCGAAGGGGCTGCATCTGCTGGCCGGTGTGCGGGGGGCGTCCAGCGAGCTGGTGAGTGAGTACGCCAAAGGGCTGGCCGTGGCGGCGGAGCGGGCGCTGCCGCGGCTGGTGGTGCACCGGATGACGCGGAGCCTGCGGCCGGGGAAGGTGTTCGTGGACTGGAGCCAGAACGCGGGGCGGAAGACGACGGCGGCGCCGTACACGGCGCGGGCGCGGCGCGAGCCGATGGTGTCCACGCCGGTGACCTGGGAGGAGGTCGCACGGTGTCGGCAGGTGGAGGACCTGGAGTTCCAGGCGGCGGACGTCCCGGGACGGGTCGAGCAGTACGGCGACCTGCTGGCGCCGCTGCTGGACCCGGAGCAGGCCGCCCCGCTGCCGTGAGACCGGGCTCGCCGCCGCAGGGGGCTCACGCGGACCGCCAGGGACACTCGCGCGGAGCGGAGAAGCGGCCCGCCGACCGGGAGGCCGTCTTGTCCGCCGTGAACCGAGGGCTCACGGCGGACCGGGAAGCGGCCACCTCGCCGGACGCCTGGACAGAACCGCCGTGAACCGAGGGCTCACCCCGACCGGAAGGCCACCCTCGCGGGAACGCGCCGGCCGCGAGAAGAAGCCGGCTCCCGCCGGCCGGAAGGCCCAGGACGCCGGGCGTCGAAGTCTCGGCCGAGCCAGAGAGGGAGGCCCCCAACCGCCCGGCAACGCGCCGGCCGCACAGCCCCGGGCTCACGCAGGCCGGAGGAGGGCGTTCTCGTCGGCCGGGCGCGGGGTGGTCACGCCCTCGGCCGCGTGTTCGGTCATGCCCTCGACCACGTGTTGCGGTCCCGGGCCATCGCGTGGAGGGCTTCGACGTCGGCCGGTTTGAGGACTCCGCCCAGGCGGGACAGGCCCAGCAGGTCCCGGTCACGGAGGACGCGCACCTCGCGCGGCGGGGCCACCAGGGTGACGTCCGCCGGTTCGGTCAGCGCCAGGACCGGGTGGACCTCGGCCGTCAGGGCGTACGAGGCCCGGTCGGCGTCCGCGCGCAGGCGACGCAGCAGCGGCCGGGAGTCGCGGCGGCCCAGGGTGACCATGGGGTCGGCGACCAGCACCTTCTGCTTGCGGGCGTAGAGCGTGTGCACGCAGAAGAGGCCGCCGGGACCGATCAGCAGATGGTGGATGCGGTCGCCGCCGGGCAGCGGGACGGAGTGCACGACGTGCCAGCCCGAGCCGTCCAGGTGGTCGAGGGCGTCACCGACGGCCTGCTCGGCGGTCAGGGCGCGGCTGCGCGGGTCGGGGCGCAGGCGGTGGGCCGGTCCGGGGTCCCGGTCGAGCGCGATCAGCAGCGCCTCGCCGGGGCGGTTGGGCGCGAGGTCGTCGTCGGGGTGCAGGCTCAGCCGCGCCAGTTCGGCGGGCGTGGGCACGGGTGGCGGGCCGATCGTGACCGGACCGGTCAGGAACGGCCCCAGGGTTTCGAGCACGTCGTCCCGGCGCTCCTCGCTGAGCACGTTGACCCGGCCCGCCTCACGGTCGTACTCACGGTCGTACCAGGCGATGTTCCGTCCGTCCGGGTGGCGGACGTACAGCCGCTCCTGACCGTGGCGCCAGGCCGGCACGACGCGCAGTTCGCCCATTGCGACATCACCCCTGAACCATGGGAACAGGCGGGGTGCTCCGCGGGCAAGAACCCCGCTACCTTTGACAGGAGGCCGGGCAGGGGTTGGCGTGCGCAGCGGGGAGGCGCCGGTGCGGATCCGTGAGAACCAGTACGACGTCCCGGTTCCGGACAGCCCGTGGAGCGAGGTGCTCCCCGGGCTGTGGATGGGCGGCCATGAGTTCCGGGGAAGTGCGGGACAGCTGGAGTCCGCCGTCGTACGGGACGAGTTCGATCTGGTGCAGAGTCTGCTGCGGCTGCCCGGGCACGGTCCGGACACCGGGGTCGAGCATCAGGTGTGGCCGATACCCGACGGGCCGCTGGACGGCACCCAGCTGGCGGGCGTGATGCGGCTGGCCCGGACGGCCAGTGAGGCCCTGGACGCCGGGCGGTCGGTGCTGGTGCGCTGCTACAGCGGGTACAACCGGTCGGGGCTGGTGATCGCGCAGGCGCTGGTGCACCGGGGGCACACGGCCGATGAGGCGATACGGCTGGTGCGGGCCCGGCGCTCGCCCTGGGCGCTGCACAACGAGCTGTTCGTCGCCTATCTGCGGGCCGGTCTGTCCACCGCCCGCCTGCTCGAGGAACTCGCCGAGTAGCCTCGCCCCTGCACCGGGCACCCTCCGGAGACAAATAGGACTTCCCTACGAATCTGCGAATAAGGTGTACGGGGCCCGAGACCCTCACCCCCCCGAACCGCCCAGGAGCAGCGTGCCCACCCGTCGTCCCCTCCGTACCGCCCTCGCCGCGGCCGCCGTCGCCCTGCTGGCGGCGGCGGTGGCCGGCTGTGGCGACTCCGGCGGGCTCCAGGAGGCCGGAGCCACCCCGACCGCGGTCAGCCCCGTGAAGCTCTGGCCCGACCTGCGGCCGGCGTCCAGCCCGGCCTGGCCCTACGACGAGGGCAGCGCGCGGACCGTCAAGGGCGTCACGGTGCCCGGCGACGACATCCGCGGGGTCGATCCGGTGGCCGTCGTGGAGGCGGAGATCTCCTCGGGGTCGGCGGACTACGGGTCGAAGGGCCCGTACCACGAGACGGTGAACCGGGTGAGGGAGTGCGCGGCAGGGGGCGGCGGAGCACGGTGTCCGCTGCTCAAGCCGTACTACCGGGATCTGACCGGGGACGGCCGGGACGAGCTGACACTCGGCTTCCGGCTGTATCCGACCAACCAGACCGCGCTGCGCGTGTACACCGTCGAGAATCACCGGCTGGTGCAGGTGCTGGAGGACGACGACGCGATCATCGGCGTCGAACTGGCCGGGCGGGCGGTCATCGTCCGGTCGCCGGCCGGGATCAGCGGGTACGAGTACCGGACGACCTGGGCGTGGGATCCGGAGCGGAAGGCGATGGTCTTCTCCCGGGACGAGTTCCTGCGCACCGGCAAGGCACGGCACAGCCGCGGACCGGCACCCTCCGCGTCGGCCGCTCCCGCCCCCTCGGCGAGCGCGCGATGAGGGTTCCGCGCTGGGCCGGGACGCTGGCGGCCAAGTCCGCCGCGTTCATCACGGTGATGTGCTGTGCGCTGGCCGCGCTGCTCGGCGTGCTCGTGCATGTGTCGGTCACCGACCAGACCGTCGCACAGGCCCGTGACCAGGCGCTGTCCCGGCTGACGGAGGCCACGACCGCCTACCGGGCGGGCGACGCGCTGCCGCCGGGCTCCGCGATCGACCCGGCGGGGCTGCCGCCGCGGCTGCGGGTGACGGCGGTGGCCGGGCAGCGGGGCACGATGGTCGCCAGGGACGACGGCCGTCCCACGATGTGGGCGGCGGGCCCGGCCGACCACGGCCGGGCGCTCGCGGTGGCCGTGGACTACGCGCAGCAGGCCCGTACGATCGCCGGCCTCGACCGTTCCATCCTCTGGTCGTCGGTGCTCGCCATCGGGGCGACCCTGCTGGTCGGCGCGTTCGCGGTGACCCGGGTGACCCGGCGGCTGCACGGCACCGCGCAGGTGGCCCGGCGGATCAGTGCCGGGGACCTGGACGCGCGGGTGCACGACCCGCGGACGAAGGATCCGACCCGGCCGCAGGACGAGGTGGCCGCGGTCGCCGCGGCGCTGGACCGCATGGCCGCGTCGCTGCAGGGCAAGCTGCTGAGCGAGCAGCGGTTCACCGCCGACGTGGCCCATGAGCTGCGGACGCCGCTGACCGGTCTGCACGCGGCGGCGGAACTGCTGCCTCCGGGGCGGCCGACGGAGCTGGTCCGGGACCGCGTCGCCGCGCTGCGCACGCTCACCGAGGACCTGCTGGAGATCTCCCGCCTGGACACCGGCCGGGAGCGGCTGGAGACCGACGCGGAGGCCCTGGGCGCGCTGGCCGAGCGGGTGGTGCGGGCGTCCGGGACGGAGACCGAGGTGAAGGTCGTACGGGACGTGTGGGTGGAGACGGACCGGCGGCGGCTGGAGCGGGTGCTGGGCAACCTGGTCGCCAACGCGCACCGGCACGGGCGGGCGCCGGTGGTACTGACGGTGGAGGGCAAGGAGGTCACCGTCCGGGATCACGGGGGCGGGTTCCCCGAGTACCTGGTGGTGCACGGACCCCAGCGGTTCCGGACCGAGGGCGGGTCCAAGGGGCACGGGCTGGGGCTGACGATCGCGGTGGGGCAGGCGGAGGTGCTGGGCGCGCGGCTGTCGTTCGGGAACGCGATCGCCGGCGGCGCGGTGGCGGTCCTGACGCTCCCTTAGGGGGCTGCGGTTCGCTCGGCTGCGGCCGGGCGCCTGCCACACCGCCCCAGCCGGTCGCACCCCACGCCGCCACGCTGGCGCGGGCCAACAAAGCACGCGACTCGCACTATGTGGGTAAGTTCCGGACATGACCAAGGCCAGTACCACCCTGGCGGCGCCCGAGTCCGCCACCTCCGCCGTACGTCTCCCCCGGCGCCGTGGCATCGAACTCGCCCTGCTCGTGCTGGCCGTACTGCTCTGCGTGTACGGCTACTGCGCGGTCGGCCTGGCCCGGACCGGCACCGTCCCGCCCGGCGCCGCCGGTTACGGCGCCGGGCTCGGCGTCCTCGCGCTCGTCGCCCATCTCGCCGTACGCTTCCGCGCACCGTACGCCGACCCGCTGCCGCTGCCGATCGGCGTGCTGCTGAACGGACTGGGCCTGGTCCTCATCTACCGGCTGGACCTGCAGACCCCCGGCGACCGGGCGGCCCCCGCCCAACTCGTCTGGTCCACCCTGGGCGTCGGCCTGTTCATCATGGTCGTGCTGATGCTGCGCGACCACCGTCTCCTCCAGCGCTACTCCTACGTCTGTGTCGCCGCCGCGCTCGTCCTGCTGCTGCTCCCGATCTTCTTCCCGGCCGTCAACGGCGCCCGGATCTGGATCCGGATCGCCGGATTCTCCATCCAGCCGAGCGAGTTCGCGAAGGTGCTGCTCGCGGTGTTCTTCGCCGCGTACCTCGCCGCCAACCGCAACGCCCTCGCCTACGCAGGGCGCCGGCTGTGGTTCATGCAGTTCCCGACCGGGCGGGTGCTCGGGCCGATCGTCACCATCTGGCTGGTGAGCGTCGGCGTCCTGATCCTGGAACGCGACCTGGGCACGTCCCTGCTCTTCTTCGGGCTCTTCGTCGTCATGCTCTACGTGGCCACCGGACGCACCGGCTGGATCGCCGTGGGCCTGCTGCTCGCGGTGCTCGGCGCGGTCGCCGTCGGCCATCTGGAACCGCACGTCCACGGCCGCATCGAGGACTGGCTGCACCCCTTCGCCTCGATCGACGCCGGGCAGGGACCGAACCAACTCGCCCAGTCCCTCTTCGCGTTCGCCGCCGGCGGGGTCGTCGGCACCGGGCTCGGCCTCGGCCACTCGATCCTGATCGGGTTCGCCACCAAGTCGGACTTCATCCTGGCCACCGCGGGCGAGGAGCTCGGCCTCACCGGGCTGTCCGCGATCTTCCTCCTCTACGGCCTGCTCGTCGAGCGGGGCTACCGGGCCGGCCTGGCCCTGCGCGAGCCCTTCGGCCGGCTGCTCGCGGTCGGGCTCGCCTCGATCGTCGCGCTCCAGGTCTTCGTCATCGCGGGCGGGGTGACCGGCCTGATCCCGCTGACCGGCATGGCGATGCCGTTCCTCGCCCAGGGCGGCTCCTCTGTGGTCACCAACTGGGCGATCGTCGCGCTGCTGATCCGGGTGAGCGACTCGGCCCGCCGTCACTACGACGGGCGGGTGGCCCCGTGAGCCGGCGCGACGGCCAGAACACCGGCATGGCCAGGTACATCCGGCGGGCCCGCGCCTTCTGCGCCCTGCTGCTCTTCGCCCTGCTCGTCAACGCGGCCCGCGTCCAGGTGGTCCGGGCCCACGCCTACGACGACAACCCCGCCAACCGCCGCTCCACCATCGCCCGTTACGGTCTGCCGCGCGGCGACATCCTGGTCGGCGGCGAGCCGGTCACCGGCTCCCGGGACAGCAGGGAGCAGCTCCGCTACGAACGCACCTACCCGCAGGGCCCGTTGTACGCCCCGGTCACCGGGTTCGCCTCCCAGCTGTACGGCACCACGTTCCTGGAGCACGCCGAGGACGGGCTGCTCTCCGGCACCGACCCGGTGCTCGCGCCGTTCCCGCTGTGGAACGACACCAGCCGGAAGCGATACCCGGTCGGGAACGTCGTCACCACCCTGAACCGGTACGCCCAGGAGGCCGCCTACCGGGGACTGGGCACCCGCAAGGGCGCGGTGGCCGCGATCGAGCCGTCGACCGGCCGGATCCTCGCCCTGGTCTCCACCCCGTCGTACGACCCCTCCGAGCTGTCCGGCAACGGCGAGCCGGTGGCCTCGGCCTGGGCCCGCCTGAACGACGACCCGGAGAAGCCGATGCTCAACCGCGCGGTACGGCAGACCTATCCGCCGGGGTCGACCTTCAAGGTGGTCACCGCGGCGGCCGCGCTGGACGCGGGCGTGGTCACCGACCTGGACGCGCCGACCGACTCCCCCGACCCCTACCGGCTGCCGGGCACCACGACCCGGCTGACCAACGAGGCGGACGGCTGCGCGGACGCCTCGCTGCGGGCCGCCTTCGAGTGGTCCTGCAACACGGTCTTCGCCAAGCTGGGCGTGGACGTGGGGGTCGCGGACATGACGGCGACGGCCCAGGCGTTCGGCTTCAACGACCGGAACCTGCGCATCCCCTTCTCCACCGCGCAGAGCACCTTCGACACGAGCGTGGACAGGGCGCAGCTGGCGCTGTCGTCGATCGGGCAGTACAACACCCGCGCCACTCCGCTGCAGATGGCGATGGTCGCGGCGGCGGTGGCGAACGGCGGGATGGCCCGGCCGCCGTACCTGGTGGAGCGGACCGTGCGCAGGACCGGCGAGACGGTCGGCACGGGCGGCGCCGGGTCGGTCCGGCAGGTGATGAGCCCCTCGACGGCCGTCCGGATGAAGGAGCTGATGACGGACGTGGTCCGGGAGGGCACCGGCTCCAACGCGGCGATCCGCGGCGCCACGGTCGGCGGCAAGACCGGCACCGCGCAGCACGGCGTCGGCAACACCGGGTTGCCGTACGCCTGGTTCGTGTCCTGGGCGCAGGCGGACACCGACGTGGAAGCGAAGGTCGCGGTGGCCGTGGTGGTGGAGGACGCGGCGGCCGACCGGGGCGACATCAGCGGAGGCGGGGACGCGGCACCGATCGCCAGGGCTGTGATGCGGGCGGTACTGGGACTGTGAACCGGGTCCGGGGCCCGGGGTCGGGGTAGACGCGGAGTCAACAAGTCGTGCGCGAGGGATTGACCGTCTTACTGACAGGCGGTCTCATAAGGACGGACGACAACATACCCCCGGGTAACGAGGTGAGGGAGCCATGACGACCCTGACGGAAGCGGACGCGGTCGACGGACTGCGCGACGCGCTCGGCCTGCTCAAGGACCGCGAGCAGGTGGCCGAACGGCTGCTCCTCTCCTCCGCGAAACACTCCTTCGACCCGGACAAGGAGCTGGACTGGGACGCGCCCTTCGAGGACGGCAAATGGTTCTGGCCGCCGGAGCTGGTGTCGCTCTACGACACCCCGATGTGGAAGCGGATGTCCGGGGAACAGCGGATCCTGCTCTCCCAGCACGAGGCCGCGGCCCTCGCCTCACTCGGCATCTGGTTCGAACTGATCCTGATGCAGCTGCTGGTGCGGCACGTCTACGACAAGGCGGCGACGAGCGCACACGTGCGCTACGCGCTGACCGAGATCGAGGACGAGTGCCGGCACTCCAAGATGTTCGCGCGCCTGATATCCCGCGGTGACGCGCCCTGGTACCCGGTGAGCCGGGCCCACCTGAACCTGGGCCGCCTGTTCAAGACGATCTCGACCACGCCCGGCTCCTTCACGGCCACACTGCTCGGCGAGGAGGTCCTGGACTGGATGCAGCGGCTGACCTTCCCCGACGAGCGCGTACAGACACTGGTCCGGGGGGTCACCCGCATCCACGTGGTCGAGGAGGCCCGGCACGTCCGGTACGCCCGCGAGGAACTGCGTCACCAGATGCTGACGGCACCTCGCTGGTCCCAGGAGTTCACCCGGGTCACTTCCGGCGAGTTCGCCCGGGTGTTCTCGGTGGCCTTCGTGAATCCCGAGGTCTACACGAACGTGGGGCTGGACCGGCGGGAGGCGGTGGCGCAGGTCCGGGCGAGCGGACACCGGCGGGAGGTCATGCAGAGCGGTGCGAAGAAGCTGACGGACTTCCTGGACGACATCGGCGTCCTGCGCGGCGCCGGGCGGCGGCTGTGGAAGAGCTCGGGGCTGCTGGCCTGAGTTCATGGTGTGGCCGAGGGGACCCGTCGCGCGGGGACCGCGCGACGGGCTGCCACCCGGGGGCACCGGCTACCCTGCGACCATGACCCCGTCGGCCGCCACCCCCGCCTACCGCCGGCTGTCCGTCGAGGAGCGGCGCAGCCAGCTCCTCGAAGCGGCCCTCTCCCTCTTCGCGCACCGCGTCCCCGAGGACGTCTCCCTCGACGACGTGGCGGAGGCGGCCGGGGTCTCCCGCCCCCTGGTGTACCGGTACTTCCCGGGCGGCAAGCAGCAGCTCTACGAGGCCGCCCTCCGGTCGGCCGCCGAGGAGCTCGAGCACTGCTTCGACGAACCCCGCGAGGGCCCGCTGGTGCCCCGCCTCTCCCGTGCCCTCGACCGCTACCTCACCTTCGTCGACCAGCACGACGCCGGCTTCAGCGCCCTGCTCCAGGGCGGCAGCGTGGTGGAGACGTCACGGACGACGGCCACCGTGGACGGCGTACGGCGAGCCGCGGCGCGGCACATCCTCAGCCACCTCGACGTCGCCGACCCCGGGCCCCGGCTGCGCATGACCGTCCGCATGTGGATCACCGCCGTCGAGGCGGCCTCCCTGATCTGGCTCGACGAGGACAAGCAGCCGCCCGCCGACGAGCTGCGCGACTGGCTGGTGGACCAGTTCGTCGCCGTACTGAGCGTGACCGCGCGCCGCGACCCGCAGACGGCCGCCCTCGTCGACGCCCTCGCGGCGGATGGCTGAAACTGGTGCGGTGAAGAGTCAGGACACCCCCTTCGAGGGCGGCCCCATGGACGGGCGTGTGCTCCCGGTGCTGCTCGGTATGACCGGCCACCCCCCGAAGACCTACCGCATCCCGGTCCCGGACCCGGCCGGCGGCCCGCCCACCGTGCTGGTCTACCGGCGCGTCCCCCGGGGTCAGAGCAAGCGACTGGGCCTGAACCAGGGCTGGAAGTACGTGTACGACGCCACGGGCAGGGGCGGCGACGGAGGCCCGAAGTGGCCGTGGTCGAGGAAACCGGCCGCGGACCCCGCCCCCGCACCGGACGCCGCGCCGTTCCGCAAGCCGGATGACACGCAGGGGTGAAACGGCTGGGCCGTTACGCCCACAATCGCTGGCGCGGACCACACATACATGTCTGATTATCACGATGCGGAACGGATGGACCGTCCCGCATCGGAGGTGATGATGTGTCAGGAAGGTTCCTGCGCCTGGCCTGTACCGCCGCGGTGGCCGCTCAGGCCGTCCTCGTGCCCGCGCCCGTACACGCCGCGCCCTCCGCTCCCGGACCCGAGCGGCCGGTGGCCGAGCTGCTGACCGACCTTCAGCAGCGGTACCGCCAGGTGGAACAGGCCACCGAGACCTACAACGCGACCCAGGAGCGGCTGGAACGGCAGCGCACCGAGGTGGACCGGCTGGACGACGAGCTGGCCAGGTCCCGGCTCTCCCTGCACACCAGCAAGGCCGCGGCGGGCCGGCTGGCCCGGCAGCAGTACCAGAGCGCCACCGGGCTCTCCCCGTATCTGCGGCTGCTGCTCGCCCGCGACCCGCAGCACGCGCTCGACGAGGGCCATGTCATCGGGCAGCTGGCGCGCGAGCGGGCCGAGACGGTGGGCCGGCTGGCGGGCGACGAGAAGAAGCACTCCGAGCTGACCCGGCGGGCCCGCACCGCGCTGGACGCCCGGCTCGCGCTCGCCGCACGGCAGAAACAGCAGCGCGACGAGGTGCGGGCCCGCCTCTCGGACGTGGAACGGATGCTGGCCGCGCTCACCCCGGCCCAGCTCACGGCCGTCACCGGCCTGGAGCGGACCGGCGAGGCCGAAGCCCAGCGCAGGCTGACGACGTCCGGCGCGCTCGGCACCTCCACGCCTCCCCCCTCCCAGGCGGGCGACCGGGCGGTGCGCTACGCGGTGGAACAGCTGGGCAAGCCCTACCAGTGGGGCACGGCGGGCCCGTTGTCGTACGACTGCTCGGGGCTGACCCAGCAGGCCTGGGACCACGCGGGCACGCCCATTCCGAGGACCAGCCAGGAACAGTGGGCCGACCTGCCGCACATCCCGCTCGCCGAGCTCCGCCCGGGCGACCTGGTCGTCTACTTCCCCAAAGCGACCCACGTGGCCCTCTACCTGGGCGACGGCAAGGTGGTCCAGGCCCCCCGCCCGGGGGCGAGGGTCAAGATCTCCCCGATCGCGGCCAACCCCATCCTGGGCGCGGTGCGCCCGGACCCGGGGGCGGGCTCCCTGGCCCGCTACACACCCCCGAAGCTCCCCCCGGCGGCCGCCCAGGGCCCGGACAAGGGCTACAGCCCCGCCCCGAACCTCTGAGCGCCGACCGGCCCCGCCGGGCGACGGACCGTCAGGCCCCGGACAGCGACGCCAGGTAGGCGTTCGTCTTCTCCGGCTCGTAGAAGCAATACGACGGCCCCGCAAGGCCTCTACCAGCGGTTTCTGCCGAACTGGTCGGGCCGTACGGGGCTGTGGGCCGTCTGTGGGCCGTCAGACAGAACGTGGGGCCTTGGCGTACACCGTCGCGATGGCCGTGCGGGTGCCTCCTGGCTGCTCGGCATGAGGTGAGCGTAGATCCGCAACGTCAAGGCAGCGTTGCTGTGGCCGAGGTACTCGCTGACAGCCTTGATGCTCTCCCCGCCATCCAGGAGCGCGGACGCGTAGAAGTGCCGCAGCGCATGCATGCCGTGCTCGCGGGCCGCCGCGTAACCGGCCGCCTTGGTCTCCGGCTTCGGGATGACGCCGGCCGCGACGAGTGCCGGCTTCCACGACCCCTCGTTGAGGGAGGTGCGCCATACGTGGTTGCCGCCGACCGCCGTGAAGACGAGCCGCCGGGTCACCTTCGGCCCATCGGGCGTCTTCCAGGGCAGTGTGATCTCAACCGGCGGGAACTGCTTCATATGGGCCCGGAGTGCGTCGGCCACGGGGCCGGGAAGTGGTACGTCCCTGGTCTTTCCGCCCTTGGGGGAGCTGGGGCAAGTGGAGGGCTGGAGGAGTCATCCGGCCGGGCGTTGGTTCGGCTGTCGCCATGGAGAACCAGGCCTGCGATCATTCGGGCATGACTTACGATCTTGCCGTTTGGGAGGGAGAGGCCCCGCTCGACGACATCCAAGCGGGCTCCGTCTACGACGAGCTGTATGAGCGCTACCTGGAGTCGGGGGACGTTGCCGTACGACCGTCTGCGCGTATTGAGACGTACGTACAGACACTCATCGAGCGCTACCCCGAGGGTGATCACGATGGCTACAAGAGCCCCTGGGCGTCCCCACCGTTGATCGCCGAGGCGTCCGGACCGATGGTGTACCTGCTGATGTCCTATATCCAGGCCGCGGAAGTCTCGGAATACGCTGCCCAACTGGCCCGGAGTCATGGACTGGTCTGTTTTGATCCACAGGGTGAGGACTTGCGGCCGTGAGGCTCATTGACGGAAGCGCGGCCGCGACCAGGATGCGTCAGTGGTGGCAAGCGCGGCGAGCGCGACGAGCGTTGAACAAGCTCTTCGAGACGTTGGAGGACACCCACAACACTCCGGAAGACGAGACGTTCGCGAAAAACGCTCCCTGCCATTGCAGCCCTCAATGGCCGGCGCTGGAGACCACGGCCAACGGCTATGTGATCCGAGCGGAGCCGAGATCGCACTACAGCATCCTGACAAACCCGGAGGTCGGTACCTTCGTGGCGCGCTGCACCAGTTGCCAGGCCAGGTATCCCCATCCTTGGGGCATGGACCCGACGGAGGAGATGCCCTACGCCTGGGCACGGGAACCGATCGAGGACTGAAACCCTGCGAGTGGGAGTCTCTGGCATCAGCGTCTGCAGGTCTCCTCTGCGGTGGTCGCTTGATGCCCGCCTGGCTGCTCCCCGCCTAGAGATCGTCCTTCGGCATGCCCTTCCCCTGCCCGTTCGGTCGGGAAACAGCGGACACCGGCGGTCGCTGTTACGACGTCCAGACCTCAACGGCCGCCCCGCCGCCCCGCCCGTAGTTCGCATCAAGGGGTACCCCGCGACACCCCCGCTCGGGCCGTCTCCGGGCCGTGCGGGGATGCTCGACGATGACAGATGACGACACTCATCAACCGCTCTCTCCCTGCTCAGAGACGACACTTCGGATACTGGCGCAGGTGTTCATCCATGAACGTGAGTTGAGACCTCACTCGTCAGATGGCAGGTCATATCGCGCTAGCCAGTTCGGAGCGTCCAGATCCTCGAGAGCCTGCTCCGACAACCGGGCAAGCCCCGCACCACGCCCCCGGGCGAAACATGCCGGAGCCTCGCACCGTGCGTGCTCCTTGGCAGCAGCCCGAGCGGCAGCCTCACTGTCGTACCGCGTCACGTTGTGGCGCTCGTAGCCCTCCTGCGAGTCGGCGGAAGCCTGTCCGGCTGCAAGAGCCCTGCAACCTTCCCAACCGTGGTACTTGTCGCCTTGGTCGCTCACCCAGAAATCTGGCATGCCGGGGAGTCTGCCATAGCGGACTACGTGACCGTAGTACGCGAGAGCCGAGCATCGGCGACACTCAACGGCCCCGGTGCTTCCGGGCCGTCTGTGGACCGTCCGAGGTCAGCCGACATCGACCGACAACGACAGAGGACGACAGCAAGAGCGCAGGCCAGCGCCCCATCACGCTCCCGAGATCGACGCCAGGTAGGCGTTCGTCTTCTCCGGCTCGTAGAAGAAGTTCTCGAAGTCGGAGGGGTCGTTGAAGGCGTTGGCGAAGCGGTCGGCGGCGGGCTGGAGCTGGCCGGCCGCGCCGATCAGGTTGAGGATGTGCTCCGGCGGCGGGGCGAGCATCGCGTTCGTCCACTTGGTGACGTGCTGGGCGGTGTCCCAGTAGCGGTCGAAGGTCTGCTGCATCCAGGTCTCGTCGAACTCCTTCTCGCCGTGTTCGATGATCGAGGCGAGATAGGCCGCGGCGCACTTGGACGCCGAGTTGGAGCCCTGGCCGGTGATCGGGTCGTTGGCGACGACGACGTCCGCGACACCGAGGACCAGACCGCCGCCGGGGAGGCGGCCGACCGGGTTGCGCACGGTGGGCGCGTAGCGGCCGGCCAGCGTGCCGCCCGCGTCGGTCAGTTCGGCCTTGGTGGCCCGCGCGTACTCCCAGGGCGTGTACCGCTCCATGAGTCCGAGGGTCAGGGAGAGGTGCTCCGCCGGGTCCTTGACGCCGTTGAAGACGTCCAACGGGCCGCCGGGTATGCCCTCCCAGAAGAGGATGTCGGCCGGTCCCGAGGTGGTCAGGGTCGGCATGACGAAGAGCTCGCCGACCCCGGGGACGAGGTTGCAGCGGACCGCGTGGAAGTCCGGGTGCTCGGGGCGCGGGTCGAGGCCGTGCACGTAGGCGACGGCCAGGGCCCGCTGCGGCTCCGTGTAGGGGGAACGGGAGGCGTCCCGGCCGAACATCTGGACCAGCTCGCCCTTGCCCGCCGAGACCATCACCAGGTCGTAGGCGCGGGCGAAGTAGTCGAGGTCTCCGACCGCCGCGCCGTGGATGACCAGCTGGCCGCCGCGCTGGGCGAAGGTCTCCATCCAGCCGGCCATCTTCACCCGCTGGTCGACCGACTGCGCGTACCCGTCGAGCTTGCCCACCCAGTCGATCGCGCGGGCCGCGGGGCCCTCTCCCCAGGAGCCGGGGGCGGCGACGGAGACGCCGAGTCCTTCGATCTTCGGGGCCTGGGACTCCCAGAAGTTCAGCTGGAGATCGCGCTCGTGCTGCAGTGCCGTGTGGAACATGCACTGCGTCGACATGACCCGGCCGGAGCGGATCTCGTCCGCGGTCCGGTTCGACATCAGGGTGACCTCGTAGCCGTGCGACTGGAGGCCGAGGGCGAGCTGGAGACCGGACTGGCCGGCCCCCACGACGAGTATCTTCCGCATACGGGGACCGTTCTCCTACTCGGGTGTTTCGTCCAGCGCGTGGGCGACCAGGGACAGCAGCGTCTCGATCACCGGGACACGACGGCGGGCGTCCATGATCATTACAGGTATGCGCGGCGGGATCGTCAATGCCTCCCGCACATCCTCGGGTTCGAAGCGCTCACTGCCGTCGAAGTGGTTGACCGCGACGACGTACGGCAGCCCGCAGCTCTCGAAGTAGTCCAGCGCCGGGAAGCAGTCCTTCAGACGCCGGGTGTCCGCGAGGACGACGGCCCCGATCGCGCCCCGCACCAGGTCGTCCCACATGAACCAGAACCGCTGCTGCCCCGGCGTACCGAACAGGTAGAGCACCAGGTCGTCGTCGAGGGTGATGCGGCCGAAGTCCATGGCCACGGTGGTGGTGAGCTTGCCGGGCGTGGCGGTGAGGTCATCGGTCTCCGCGCTCGCCTCGGTCATCAGCGCCTCGGTCTGCAGAGGCGTGATCTCCGAGACGGCGGTGACCAGTGTGGTCTTGCCGACACCGAAACCTCCCGCCACGACTATCTTCGTGGCGACGGGGGCCCTGCTGCGGTCCGTCTGCCAGGACCGCTCTTGCTCCTCACCGTCGAGGAGCGGGGCGACGCCGGAGGCGTCAGAGACGGCGTAGTCCACTCAGCACCCTTTCCAGCAGAGCGCGGTCCGGACGGCCCACGCCGTGACCGGTCCCCGTTCCGTACACACGGATCTTTCCCTGGTCCGCGAGGTCACTGAGCAGGACCCGGACCACACCGAGCGGCATCTTCAGCAGCGCGGCGATCTCGGCCACCGTGCGCATCCGGCGGCACAGCTCGACGATGGCCCGCATCTCCGGCATCACCCGGGTGTTGAGGGATCCGTTCGTCAGTTCCTTGCGCTCCTCGGCGGCCTCCAGCGCGGCCGTGCTGCCGACGAACGTCTCCACGAGGAGCACGTGGCCGAAGCGGGTACGGCCGCCGGTGAGCGAGTAGGGGCGGACGCGGGCGGGCTTGCGCTCGCCGCCGCGTACCGGGAGGTTCTGCCTGCGGTCCTTCGGCGCGTTGCTCATCGGCCGCTCCTCGTCGCTTCCGCCTCCAGGGATTTCCGCAGTTCACTGCGGAGTTCGGGGGTCAGGACGTGGCCGGCGCGGCCGACGAACAGTGCCATGTGGTAGGCCACGACACTCATGTCGCACTCCGCGGAGCCGTGCACGCCGAGCAGCGAGCCGTCGCTGATGGACATCACGAAGAGGCTGCCCTCGTCCATGGCGACCATCGTGTGCTTGACCCCGCCGAACTCCATCAGCCGGGCGGCGCCGATGGTCAGGCTGCCGATGCCGGAGACGACGGTGGCGAGGTCGGCGGCGGAGCCGCGCGGGCCGCGCCGTTTCTCGGTGCGGGCCTCCCGGGCCTCCTCGTTGCGTCCGGGGTCCGAGGAGAGCAGGAGCAGGCCGTCCGAGGAGACGACGGCGACCGACTGGATGCCGGACACCTCCTCCACGAGGTTGCTCAGCAGCCAGTGCAGGTTACGGGCCTCACTGCTCAGTCCGAAGGTACTGGGCGCGGTCAACTGCTTGCCTCCTCGACTGTGCCCCCCGTTGCTTCACCGGATGCGGCTGATCCGGGTACGGCTGGTGCGGTGCTCGGCACCTGGTTCTGTCCGGTCTGTTCGGCGATCTCCGCCTGGACGTCCCGACGGCCGGCGTCGGCGCCGCTGCGGAAACCGCCGAGCCTGCGGCGCAGCGCGTCGGCGTCGACACCGGTGCCGCGCTGGCGCGGGGCCGGGGCGGTGGTGGTGATCTTGGGGGTGCGCTTGGGGAGGCCCTTGCTGGTGACCGGGTCCTCGTCGCCCTCGCCGTCCGTCAGGGCACCGCCCGTGCGGTACCCGGTGCCGGGTGCGGGCAGCGGGCGGGCGTGCTCCTCGGCGTCGGCGGGGTGTGCCCGGTCCCCGGCGGCGGCGACTCCGGGCGGCTCCTTCGCCGCCCCGGGTTCCGGCCCTGCCAGGTCGGGGATCAGGAGTTCCATCGTCGTCTCGGCAGGGGTCTCCGCGGGGGCCTTCGGGCGGGCCGCCGGTTCGGGGGCCGCCGTGTTCGGCGGGGACGCCTGCTCGTGGGCGGGGTGTTCGTCCGCGTTCCGTACGGCCTGCTCGGCGAGCGTCACCAGGGGGTCGCCGGACTTCGGGCGGCCGTGCAGGACGTTGGAGTTGACCTCCGCGTCCGCGCCGGGAAGGGAGAAGCCGTGCGAGCCGCCGGGAGCCGTCGCGGCCGAGGGGACCGCCGTCGCGGGGGGCGTGGCCAGCAAGGGCTGGGGCAGCACCACGACCGCCGCCACCCCGCCCTGCTTCTGCTCGCGCAGCTGCACGCGGACACCGTGCCGGTGGGCCAGGCGGGCCACGACGTAGAGGCCGAGCCCGAGACCGTCCTCGCCCTCCTGGTCGTACGGCGACTCGGGGTCGAAGTCGGCGAGGCGGCCGTTGAGCCGGACCAGACGGTCGGCGGTGGTTCCGATGCCCTCGTCCTGCACGGAGAGCATGACCTCGCCGCTCTCCAGCAGCCAGCCGGAGATCTCCACGGGCACGTCGGGCGGCGAGAACGAGGTGGCGTTCTCCATGAGTTCGGCGAGCAGGTGGCTGAGGTCGTCGGCGGCGAAGCCGGCCACGTGCACGTGCGGGGGCAGGGCCGAGATGCGGACCCGTTCGTAGCGCTCGATCTCGCTGACCGCCGCCCGGACGACGTCCACCAGCGGGATCGGGCCCGCGTGCTGCTGGACGTGTTCGGTGCCGGCGAGGACCAGCAGGTTCTCGCTGTGCCGGCGCATGACCGTGGCGAAGTGGTCGAGCTTGAAGAGGGTGGCGAGCCGGTCCGGGTCCTGCTCGCGCTCCTCCAGGCCCTCGATGACGGCGAGCTGGCGCTCGACCAGGCCGAGGGTGCGCAGCGCGAGGTTGACGAAGGTGCCGCCGATGCTGGTGCGCAGCCGCTCCAGCTGGTCACCGGCGTCGGTGAGTTCGGCGCGCAGCTCCTCGCGGGCGTCGGCCATCTTCTGGCGCTGGCCGACCAGGTGCTTGCGGTCGGTCTCCAGGGTGGCGATGCGGTCGTACAGCTCGACGGCGTGCCCGTGCAGGGCGTTGACCGAGCGGACGACCTGGGCGAACTCGTCGTCACGACCCGTGAAGGTGATCGGTCCCTCGGTGCGCGGGTCCTCGGCCTCCGCCAGCCGCGCGGAGCCCCGGCGGAGCACCGACAGGGGGCGGGTGAGGGTGCGGGCCATGGCCGTGGCGATGCCCACCGCCACCAGCATCAGGGCGCCGAGCACCGCGACCCGGATCTCCAGCGCGGTGACGTCGTCGTCGCGGAGCGCCGCGAGGTCCTCGGCACGGTGTGTGTAGAGGGCGGACTCGCTGCCCCGCATCAGGTCGACCCGGGCCGACAGCGCCGTGTCCAGCTTCTTGGTGCCGGTGGCGAGGTCGTCGTCGGAGAGGGTCGGCTGGTCGGTGAGGGCTGCCAGGTACTTGTCGGCGTTGTTGACGTCGTTGCCGGTGACCGTGGAGTCGTACGACTCGACCGTCGCCTTGGGCGCGGTGTCCCGGAAGTCGGCGAGGGCGGCGTCGGCACGCAGCCTGGCCTGCTGGGCGGCGGCGGTGAGCGCGTCGCGCTGCTTCCGGTCGGCGTCGGAGGTGGTGGTGCTCGTGGTGGGCAGACCGGTGAGCGGGTCGATCGTGGTCTGGGTGGTGCTGGGGATGTTCAGGGCGGCGAGCAGGAGGCCCCGGGCGGCCGCGGACTGCTGGACGGCGGAGTCCAGCTCGGCGAGCGCGTGGGCGCCCGAGCCCGCCCTCGGGGGCGTCCGCTCGGCCAGTTCCTCGGCGAGCCGGTGGAGTTCGGTGATGGTCCTGGAGTACGCCTCGTGCGCCTGCAGGGCCGTGGACCGACCGGTGAGCGCGGAGCGGCGGACGGCCGCGATGCCGTCGAGGTCGGTGCGCAGCCAGCCCGGGATGTCGGTGTCCGCGCGCAGGTCCTCGACCTGGCGGTCGACCCGGGCGCCGCGGTCCTGCGAGGGCGCCTTGGACTTGGGGCGGCCCGCAGCGACGTAGGAGGTGACCTCGTCACGCTCGTCGGCGAGGGAGTTGGCCAGCGCCAGCGCGTCCTGGGTGCGCCCGGCGAGGGTCACCAGGTCCTGGGAGTCGCTCAGCTGTCCGGAGGCGGTCAGCAGGGCGGGCGCGCCGGCCCCCGCGATCGCCGCGGCGACCACCGCCACGGCCACGATCAGCCGCGTGCGGACATGCTTGCGGCGGCCGGTGCCGACGGGAGCGACGGCGCCCGTTTCGGAGGCCGTCTTCTTGCCTGTGCGCCGAGGCCGCGTCTTCTGCACCGGTGCTCGCATTCCTGAACTCGTGTACCCAAGGGGCCGGGTGGCACTCCGTCATAATCCCCGGCATCTGGTGCCAAGTGGTGCGTGTACCCGGTACCTGCACCCCTTCTGTAGGTCCCCGACCCTCCCAGCGCCGGCGGGCGGCGGTCCGGCATCGCCTGCCCCGCCACCCGAAGGAGTGAACATCGGAGGGGAGTTGGCGGGCAAGTTCCGGCGGACCGTGCGGGGGCCCTGTCCGGCCTGCCGGTTGGACGCGGGCGGCAGGCTTTGACAGGATTCGCCACCACGTCTTCCCGGAGTGCTCTATTCCAGCCCAAAACAGGCGGCTGACCTGCGGGACTGCGTGAATTCCCGGACGGTTGCCAGCCTTTGGCGAAGATCGTGAAGGGGTCGTGCAGACTGGCCGGATGCGCACTGAGCTCGTTTCGGAACCCGGCACCCCCGACCGTCCCAACGAGGACTTCGCGGGGGTCGGACTTCCCGCCTCGGGACAGGGGGGTTGCCTGATCGTCCTGGACGGAGTCACCCCGCCGGAGGACGGAACCGGGTGTCTGCATTCCGTCCCCTGGTTCACCGCCCGCCTCGGCGGCGCACTGACCGAACTGACCCTTTCGGCACCAGATCTGACGCTGCGGGAAATCCTCGGACGCGCCATCCGGCGCACCGCGGAGGCTCATGGTGACACCTGTGACCTTTCTCACCCGCGCACGCCCCAGGCGACGGTCGTCCTGGGCCGCTGGTCCGAGGAGAGCCTGGAGTACCTCGTCCTGTCCGACTCCGCGCTGCTGCTGCGCTCCCCCGACGGCGCGGTCACCGCGGTCCTGGACGACCGTCTCGACCGTGTCCCGCGCTCCTCGCTGGCCTCGGACGCGATCGCCGACGCCACGGTCCGCAACAAGGAGGGCGGCTTCTTCACGGCCGCCGCCGACCCCTCGGTCGCGGCCCGGGCGGTGGCCGGCACCGTGCCCCGGAACCGGGTCGGCGCGCTCGCCGCCCTCACCGACGGGGCGACCCGCTGGACGGAGAAGTTCCGTGCGGGCGACTGGGCGGCCCTCTTCGACGTCATACGCAAGGAGGGCGCGCGGGCACTGGTCGACAGGGTGCGGGAGCTGGAGGCGGCCGACCGGGAGAAGCGGGCGTTCTTGGGGCGGAGCAAGACGCACGACGACGCGACGGTGGTGTACGTCGAGTTCTGAGGCCCCCGCGCGCCGCTCTGTGGCCCCCTGTGCCCCTGGACCCCCGCGCGTGCCGGAGCGTCCCGCACGTCCCGGAGCCCTGTGTTCCGATACCCCCGCGCGTGCCGGAGCCCCCTGCACCCGGGGCCACCGCGCGCACTGAAGCCCCTGCGTCAGCCCCTGCGTCCCGATTCCCCGCGCGGAAGCCCCCGCGCGTCCCGGAGCCCCCTGCACCCGGGGCCACCGCGCGCACTGAAGCCCCTGCGTCAGCCCCTGCGTCCCGATTCCCCGCGCGGAAGCCCCCGCGCGTCCCGGAGCACCCTGCGTGCCCGGGGCCACCGCGCGCTCCGAAGCCCCCCGCGTTCCGAGACCCCCCGCGGGTCCCGGGGCCCCTGCACGTCCCGATACCCCCGCGCATCCCGGAGCACCCTGCACATCCCGGGCCCCCGCGCCGCTCTGAAACCCCCTGCGCCCCGATACCCCCGCGCGATCTGCTGCCCCCTGCGGCGGCTACTTCTCCATCACGCCGTTCAGCTGGTGCAGCAGCCGGGCCAGCTCGGCGACCTCCCGGCGGGGCCAGTGGGCGAGCTGGCTGACGTAACGGCCGCGGCGGGCCTCGCGGACCGTGCCGACCCGGCGCCGGCCCTCGTCGGTGAGGGCGACCAGCCAGGCCCGCCCGTCGGCCGGGTCGGGCTCGCGGGCGATGAGTCCGAGCTCCTCCAGGGCGCGCAGCTGACGGGACATGGTGGCCTTGCCGACGCCGATGTAGGCGGCCAGTTCGGTGGCGCGCTGGCCGCCGCACTCGTCGAGCCGGACCAGCAGGCCGTACGCGGCCGACTCCAGGTCGGGGTGGACCTCGCGCGCCATTTCTCCCTGGTTGGCGCGGGCGCGTCGCAGCAGCACCGTCAACTCGCGTTCCAGGGTCAGGAATTCCTGGTCCGCGCCGCCCGGCGGCAACCCGGCGGCGACGCGCTGTCCGTCGCCCTTTTCGTCGTCGTGCACGTCAGCACCCCTGATCGGTTTCGCAGTCCTGAAAGTTTCCGTCAAACCCTGTCATCGCCGCAGCTCACCAAGTATTCCGCAGGCGTAGACCATCGGCGGCCTCCGGACCCCTTCCCCGGCGTTCTCCGTGTGCGTGGCGTCTCCACCAGGCCATGAATGACATGCCCATGTCAGCAATGCGCGTCACGCCGTGTGACTCCGCGTCGTGTCGCGCCCCCCGCACCGGCCGTCTCTGGCATATCTGGGACCCCCACCTCACCCCACGGAGGCACGTCATGCCCGTGCACAGACCCGCCCCCACTCTCCCCACCGGACTGCTCGCGCTCCTGCTCGCGACGGTCTCCCCGACCCCGGCCCACGCCGACACGACCGTCCCCGCCCGCGGTTCGGCCTACATGGGCATGGGCGTACTGACCCACGACGGCCAGAGCGGTACACCCAAGAGCGGCGACGCCACCCAGACCGAGGGTGTCGACGTCTCCGGCCACCAGGGCAACGTCTCCTGGCCGACCCTGCTGGGCAGCGGGGTCAAATGGGCGTACACCAAGGCGACCGAGGGCACGTACTACACGAACCCCTATTTCGCCCAGCAGTACAAGGGCTCCTACGACGTGGGCATGATCCGCGGCGCGTACCACTTCGCGACCCCGGACTCCACGAGCGGTGCCGCCCAGGCCAACTACTTCGTCGACCACGGCGGCGGCTGGTCCAAGGACGGCCGGACGCTGCCCGGCGCCCTCGACATCGAGTGGAACCCGTACGGCGCCGCCTGCTACGGCAAGTCCAAAAGCGCGATGGTCAGCTGGATCGCCGACTTCCTCAAGACCTACAAGGCGCGCACCGGCCGGAACGCGGTGATCTACACGGCGACCAGCTGGTGGACCGACTGCACCGGCAACTACAGCGGCTTCGCGGCCGCCAACCCGCTGTGGATCGCCCGGTACGCCTCGGACGTGGGCACACTGCCGGCGGGCTGGTCGTACTACACGGCGTGGCAGTACACGTCGTCCGGTCCGAACGTCGGAGACCACGACAAGTTCAACGGGGCCCGTGACCGGGTGATCGCGCTCGCCAACGGCTGACGACCACGCGGCACGAGGGCCCGGGCCCCCTCGCGGGGACCCGGGCCCTCTCCCTCCGGCAGCGTCCGTCACGCCGCTACCGGAACCTCCGGCGTCGCGCCGTTCGTGGCGGGCGCGAGCGCCAGCTCCAGGACCTGGCGGACGTCGGTGACGGCGTGGACGTCGAGCTTGTCCAGCACCTCCGCCGGGACGTCGTCCAGGTCGGCCTCGTTGCGCTTGGGGATGATGACGGTCGTCACCCCGGCGCGCTGGGCGGCGAGCAGCTTCTGCTTCACACCGCCGATCGGCAGCACCCGGCCGGTCAGCGAGACCTCACCGGTCATGGCCACGTCCGTGCGGACCAGACGGCCGGACAGGAGGGACGCGAGGGCCGTCGTCATGGTGACGCCGGCGCTCGGGCCGTCCTTGGGGACCGCGCCCGCCGGGAAGTGGATGTGCACGCCCCGCTCCTTGAGGTCGGCGACCGGGAGTTCCAGTTCGGCGCCGTGCGAGCGGAGGAAGGACAGGGCGATCTGCGCGCTCTCCTTCATCACGTCACCCAGCTGGCCGGTCAGGGTCAGACCCGCCGCGCCCGTCTCCGGGTCGGCCAGCGACGCCTCCACGAAGAGGACGTCGCCGCCCGCTCCGGTGACCGCGAGCCCGGTCGCCACACCCGGGACCGCCGTACGGCGCTCGGCCGGGTCCTGGGCGGACTCGGGCACGTGGTGCGGCCGCCCGATCAGGTCCCTCAGGTCCTCGTCCCTGATCGTGAAAGGCAGCGTCCGCTCGCCCAGTTCGTGCTGGGCAGCGACCTTGCGCAGCAGCCGGGCGATCGACCGCTCCAGGGTGCGCACGCCCGCCTCCCGGGTGTACTCCCCGGCGAGCTTGCGCAGCGCGCTCTCGTCGAGGGCCACCTCGTCCGCGCCGAGGCCGGCCCGCTCCAGCTGGCGCGGGAGCAGGTGGTCGCGGGCGATGACGACCTTCTCGTCCTCGGTGTAGCCGTCCAGCCGGACCAGCTCCATGCGGTCGAGCAGGGCCTCCGGGATGGCCTCCAGGACGTTGGCGGTGGCCAGGAAGACGACGTCGGACAGGTCGAGTTCGACTTCCAGGTAGTGGTCGCGGAAGGTGTGGTTCTGCGCCGGGTCGAGCACCTCGAGCAGGGCGGCCGCCGGGTCGCCCCGGAAGTCGGAGCCCACCTTGTCGATCTCGTCGAGCAGGACGACCGGGTTCATCGAACCGGCCTCCTTGACCGCCCTGACGATCCGACCGGGCAGCGCGCCCACGTAGGTACGCCGGTGACCGCGGATCTCGGCCTCGTCCCGGACACCGCCGAGGGCGACCCGGACGAACTTCCGTCCCATCGCGTGCGCGACGGACTCACCGAGCGAGGTCTTACCGACACCGGGCGGACCGACGAGCGCCAGCACGGCACCGCCACGGCGCCCGCCGATGACGCCGAGGCCCCGGTCGCTGCGGCGCTTGCGTACCGCCAGGTACTCGGTGATCCGCTCCTTCACGTCCTCCAGGCCGGCGTGCTCGGCGTCCAGGACCGCCTTGGCACCCTGGATGTCGTACTGGTCCTCGGTGCGCTCGTTCCACGGCAGTTCCAGGACGGTGTCCAGCCAGGTCCGGATCCACGAGCCCTCGGGCGACTGGTCGCTGGACCGCTCCAGCTTGTCGACCTCCTTGAGGGCGGCCTCGCGGACCTTCTCCGGCAGGTCGGCCGCCTCCACCCGGGCGCGGTAGTCGTCGGACTCCTCGCCGTCCTTGGCGGCGTCGCCGTTCAGCTCGCGCAGCTCCTTGCGGACCGCTTCGAGCTGGCGGCGGAGCAGGAACTCGCGCTGCTGCTTGTCGACGCCCTCCTGGACGTCCTTGGCGATCGTCTCGGCCACGTCCTGCTCGGCCAGGTGGTCGCGCAGCTGCTGGGTGGCGAGCTTCAGCCGGGCGACCGGGTCGGCGGTCTCCAGCAGCTCGATCTTCTGCTCGGTGGTCAGGAACGGCGAGTAACCCGAGTTGTCGGCGAGCGCGGAGACGTCGTCGATGGCCTGCACCCGGTCCACGACCTGCCAGGCGGCGCGCTTGCGCAGCCAGGCGGTGGCGAGGGCCTTGTACTCCTTGACCAGTTCGGTGACGTGACCGGGCACCGGTTCCGGAACGTTCTCCTCGATGCGGGTGCCCTCCACCCACAGGGCGGCACCCGGGCCGGTGGTGCCGGCGCCGATGCGCACGCGGTGACGGCCGCGGATCAGCGCGCCGGGATCACCGTCGGCCAGCCGGCCGACCTGCTCCACGGTGCCGAGCACACCGGTGCCCGGGTAGGTCCCGTCGACCCGCGGCACCAGGAGCACCCTGGGCTTGCCGGGCTCGTTGCGGGCGGCGGCCTGGGCGGCCTCCACGGCGGCACGTACATCGGGGTCCTTGAGGTCCAGCGGGACCACCATCCCGGGCAGCACGACCTCGTCGTCGAGCGGCAGCACAGGGAGGGTGAGTGATGCGGACGTCGAAGCCATGATCTCCCTTTCGGCACTGAACTTGAGCTATGCCGACTCAATGCATGTGAGCCACCGAATGTTCCCAGGGGTGCGTTCGCTGTGAGCGATCGCTCACCGACCTGGCCGTGCCGGGCGCACGGCCGGGAGAACAGCCGCCGCCACGACCGGAAAACAGTTGATCGGCACGGGCTCATTCCCCGTACGGTCGGCCGATGACCGACAACGAGACCGAGACCGACGCGGCCCTGCTGGCCGCCTACGACTCCCAGATGCGCGCCGTCCAGCCGGTCCCCGCGCCCGGGATCACCTACCAGCACGACGGCCCCGTCCTCCGGGTCGTGGGCCAGCACCGGGGGTTCGTGACCGGACCGCGCGACTGGGGCGGCGTGCGCGGCCCGGAGCTGGACGCGCTGATCGCCCGGCAGCGGGACTTCTTCGCGGCGCGCGGCGAGGCGGTGGAGTGGAAGACGCGCGGGCACGACGACCCGGCGGACCTCCCCGACCGGCTGCGCGCGGCCGGCTTCGTGCCCGAGCCGCGGGAGACGGTCGTGATCGCCCCGGCCGAGGACCTCGCCGCAGGGTCCCCGGCGCCGCCGCCCGAGGTGGCGCTGCGCCGGGTCACCGCCGACACGGACCTGGACCGCATAGCCGCACTGGAGACGGCGGTGTGGGGCGAGGACATGGCGTGGATCGCCGGATACCTCAGGGGCCGGCTCACCGTCGAGCCCGACGACAACGAGGTGTACGTGGCCGAGGCGGCCGGCGAGGTCGTCTCGGCGGCCTGGGTGGCCTTCCGGCCCGGCACCGACTTCGCCATGCTGCTGGGCGGGTCCACGCTGGCCGAGTGGCGCGGCAGGGGCGTCTACCGTGCGCTGGTGGCCCTGCGGGCGGCCCGGGCGGCGGCCAGGAACACCCCCTACCTCCTCGTGGAGGCCTCGGACGACAGCGCCCCGATCCTGCGGCGGCTGGGCTTCAGGGCCGTGACGACGACGACCCCGTACGTCTGGACCCCGGCCGGCTGACCCTCCCCGCCCCCAGGCGCCCACCGCCACGGCCACGACCGCGCGCGGGCACCGCCGCACCACCGGCGGGTCATACGGCGGTGCCGCCGGCCGGGACCGGGGCCTGCCGCCGCTCCCGGTGCCAGCGCCGTACCACCGGCCACAGCGCCGTCCCGATGCCCAGCGAGATCAGATGCCCCCAGTCGGTCATCGGGTCCTCGAAGGCGATGAGGTCCGCGACGAGGCCGCAGCCGACCAGGGTGAGCAGGGGCCAGCGCAGCCAGGGGGTGAGCAGGCCGCAGAGGGCGCCGATGCTGGCGGCCACGCCGAAGCTGATGCCGTAGTCGAGGCGGTGCAGGGAGGTGTCGGGGAGATGGCCGGCCAGGACCGCGAGGCCGACCGGGACCTCGGTGGCGAGGGTGGCCAGCACATGGCCCGCCAGGAAGACCAGGATCGCCCGGGCGCCCCCGGTCCGCCGCTCCAGCGCGGTGAGGACGAGCACGAAGGCGAGGGCGTAGGGGGAGAGCAGACCGCCGGCCACCCACAGGGCGCTGGCCAGCAGGACGAAGACCGGGGTACGCACGAGGTGGGCGACGTCGGTGCTGGAGTCCTGGTAGACGGCGTGCAGCAGGCCGGGGCCGGCGAACTCGGCGAAGAGCGAGGTGAGCGCCAGGATCACCGTGTAGCCGAAGGTGACCGGTGTGCCGGTGGGAGTGGGCAGCAGCCGCCAGGGCCGCACCCGCGGGGCGGGGCGCGTGATGGTCGCGCCGAGGACCGCGACCGGGCCGCGCTGCCGCGGCACCCCGTCCAGCAGGGGGGCCGCCGGCACGGTCCGTTCCACGGTGAGGCGCTCCTTCCGTTTCACCTCGCCAGCCTTCGCACTCCCCCGGGCCGCTGTCTATGACCGAGGCCACCCGGCGAGCGATTCACAGGATTTTCCGAAGAACCACGGGAAGCCGGGAGGACCATATGAGCCGTCCGGGGCCCCCGACGGCCGCGAAGCGCCGGGCGACCCCTCGAACGAGTGACTCCCCGAGGGCTGTACGGCACCCGTAATTCGCGTGGCCGCAAAGCCCTGTTGGGGCAGGATGGCCGGCATGGCGGACATCAAGGGCACGACTTCCGCGGACGACGGTCCTCCCGTGGTCCTGGACCGGCGCGAGGGGCCGTACGGCGAGGTGGTCCTGCGCAGACACGGCGGACTGCTGCAGATCATCGCCAACGGCTGCTTCCTGATGGACACCTCCGACGGCCGCTCGGAACGGCTGCTCGTGGACGCCGCCCGGGAGGCGCTGGACGGACGCGCGGGGCCGGCCGTGCTGATCGGCGGGCTCGGCGTCGGGTTCTCGCTCGCACACGCCGCGCGGGACCCCCGCTGGGGCCGGATCACGGTCGTGGAGCGGGAGCCGGCCGTGATCGGCTGGCACCGGGACGGCCCGCTGTCCCCGCTCTCCGGGCGCGCGTTCGCCGATCCGCGCACGGAGATCGTCGAGGCCGATCTGGTCGCGTACGTCAATGAGACTTCCGACACATTCGACGCGCTGTGCCTCGACATCGACAACGGCCCCGGCTGGACCGTCGACGAGGACAACGAGGGCCTCTACTCACCGGCCGGACTCGCAAGCTGCGCAAGGGTGTTGAGACCGGACGGGGTACTCGCCGTGTGGTCCGCCAAGCCCTCCGCCGAATTCGAGGAAACCTTGCGGAATGCCGGGTTCAAACAGGTGCGTACCGAAGAGATCCCGGTTGCCCGGGGCGTTCCGGACGTCGTTCACCTTGCCGTCCGCCCTGGATAGCGAGTGCGCCGTCTGTCCCCGTAATGTGCATCCCTGACGCGGATCATTCAAGCGTCAATCGCAGTCATGGGATCACCCCACTGGTTCCGGAAAGCACACAGGGGCGGGCGATGGAGCAGACACACACCTCCCACAACGGCACGGCGACGGCTACTCCGGGCGCTCAGCGCCGGGTTCTGGTCGTCGAGGACGACGCCACGATCGTCGACGCCATCGCGGCCCGCCTGCGCGCCGAGGGATTTCTCGTGCAAACGGCGGGAGACGGGCCCGCGGCCGTCGACACCGCCGAGGCCTGGCAGCCCGATCTGCTGATCCTCGACATCATGCTGCCCGGCTTCGACGGTCTGGAGGTCTGCCGTCGCGTGCAGGCCCAGCGGCCGGTGCCGGTGCTGATGCTCACCGCGCGCGACGACGAGACCGACATGCTGGTCGGCCTCGGGGTCGGCGCCGACGACTACATGACCAAGCCGTTCTCCATGCGGGAACTGGCGGCCCGGGTGCACGTACTGCTGCGCCGGGTGGAGCGGGCGGCCGTCGCGGCCTCCACCCCCCGGTCCGGCATCCTGCGCCTCGGCGAGCTGGAGATCGACCACGCACAGCGCCGGGTGCGGGTGCGCAGCGAGGACGTGCACCTCACGCCGACCGAGTTCGACCTGCTGGTGTGCCTGGCCAACACCCCGCGCGCGGTGCTCTCCCGTGAGCAGCTGCTCGCCGAGGTCTGGGACTGGGCGGACGCCTCCGGCACCCGCACGGTCGACAGCCACATCAAGGCGCTGCGCCGGAAGATCGGTGCCGAGCGGATCCGCACCGTGCACGGGGTGGGCTACGCACTGGAGACACCGACGCCATGACCGCCGGGCCGGCCGGACCGAGAGGCCCCGGGGAGGAGCCCTGGGGCACCGTGCGCCCGTTCTCGATCAAGACCAAGCTCGGCGCGCTGGTCGTCGTCTCGGTCCTGATCACCACGGGTCTGTCGATGATCGCGGTGCACACCAAGACGGAGCTGCGCTTCATCACGGTCTTCTCGATGATCGCCACGCTGCTGATAACGCAGTTCGTGGCGCATTCGCTCACCGCGCCGCTGGACGACATGAACGCAGTGGCCCGGTCCATCTCGCAGGGCGACTACACGCGCCGGGTACGCGAGAACCGCCGGGACGAGCTGGGCGACCTGGCCGAGACGATCAACGTCATGGCCGACGAGCTGGAGGCCCAGGACCGCCAGCGCAAGGAGCTGGTGGCGAACGTCTCGCACGAACTGCGCACGCCCATCGCGGGCCTGCGGGCCGTCCTGGAGAACGTCGTCGACGGGATCGCCGAGCCGGACACCGAGACCATGCGCACGGCCCTGAAGCAGACCGAGCGGCTCGGACGGCTCGTGGAGACCCTGCTGGACCTCTCCCGCCTGGACAACGGCGTCGTACCGCTGCGGCAGCGCCGCTTCGAGGTGTGGCCGTACCTCTCGGGCGTGCTCAAGGAGGCCAACATGGTCGCCGGCGCGCGCGGCCTCGCCTCCAACTCCGGCAGCCACACGCGTACGGACGTCCATCTGCACCTGGACGTCTCGCCGCCGGAGCTGACCGCGCACGCCGACCCGGAGCGCATCCACCAGGTGGTGGCGAACCTCATCGACAACGCGGTCAAGCACAGCCCGCCGCACGGCCGGGTGACCGTGAAGGCGCGGCGCGGCCGTCAGTCCGAGTCGCTGGAGCTGGAGGTCCTGGACGAGGGCCCCGGCATTCCGCGCTCGGAGTGGCACCGCGTCTTCGAGCGGTTCAACCGGGGGGCCGTTCGGCGTCCGCACGGGCCGGGCAGCGACGGCGGTACGGGGCTGGGGCTGGCGATCGCCCGGTGGGCGGTGGATCTGCACGGCGGCCGGATCGGCGTGGCCGAATCCGACCGGGGCTGCAGGATTATCGTCACCCTCCCAGGGCTTTCCTCCGTCCCAAGTTGACGTAAAGTTCGATTCGGAGCCTCAAGATCCACCTGCGGTCCCGGACGCGTCCGCGCGGCCGGGCGCCCGTGATCAGGTGCGACCTCCGCGCACGTCGTGAGGGGTGCCAAGGGGCGGTGATCATCGGCGTGGCGGAGCCATGCCCGATTCGGTCCGCTCACAGCGGAACCCCGCTTGTTTCCCGCCATTCCGAGCCCCGAAACACGCTTTCCGGTGTGACTTACACGACGATGAACCGGCCCGACCTGACCTTCACGGTCTTGGGGGCGTAGCCTTTATTTCCGCTGTCCATCACCTTGTGAAGCGGAAGAGGGCGGTTGCCGCCGTGTCGCCACAGTCCCCCAGTAACTCGAGCTCCCCCACCCTGCGGGCGGGAGATGCACCCACGACCGACGCAGACCAAGCGGGCAAGAACCCCGCAGCCGCGTTCGGACCGAACGAGTGGCTCGTCGACGAGATCTATCAGCAGTACCTCCAGGACCCGAATTCGGTAGACCGAGCCTGGTGGGACTTCTTTGCCGACTACAAGCCGGGGGCGCCTGCCGCCTCGGCTCCGGCGGGTACCGCGGCCGCGGGGGCCGCGGGCACCACGACGCCCGCGCAGGCGCAGCAGGCCGCGGCTCCGGCGGCGCCGGCGCCCGCCACGCCCGCGCCCGCCGCGGCCGCTCCGGCCGCGCCCAAGGCCGCGGCACCCGCTCCGGCGCCCGCGAAGCCCGCGCCCGCCGCCGCGGCCCCGGCCGCCGCGAAGCCGGCCGCCGCCGCGAAGGCCGCGCCCGCCGCCGAGGCGCCCGAGGGTCCCGAGCTGGTCACCCTGCGTGGCCCGGCCGCGGCCGTCGCGAAGAACATGAACGCCTCGCTGGAGCTGCCGACGGCCACCTCGGTCCGCGCGGTCCCGGTGAAGCTGCTGTTCGACAACCGGATCGTCATCAACAACCACCTCAAGCGCGCCCGGGGCGGGAAGATCTCCTTCACGCACCTGATCGGCTTCGCGATGGTGCAGGCCATCAAGGCCATGCCGACGATGAACTACGCGTTCGGCGAGAAGGACGGCAAGCCGACCCTCGTCAAGCCCGCGCACGTCAACCTCGGCCTGGCCATCGACCTGGTGAAGCCCAACGGCGACCGCCAGCTGGTCGTCGCGGCCATCAAGAAGGCCGAGACGCTGAACTTCTTCGAGTTCTGGCAGGCCTACGAGGACATCGTCCGTCGCGCCCGCGACAACAAGCTGACGATGGACGACTTCACCGGCGTCACGGTCTCCCTGACCAACCCCGGCGGCCTCGGCACCGTCCACTCGGTCCCGCGCCTGATGCCCGGCCAGTCGGTCATCATGGGCGTCGGCTCCATGGACTACCCGGCGGAGTTCCAGGGCACCAGCCAGGACACCCTGAACAAGCTCGGCATCTCGAAGGTCATGACGCTCACGTCGACCTACGACCACCGGGTCATCCAGGGCGCCGCCTCCGGCGAGTTCCTGCGCTCGGTCGCCAACCTTCTCCTCGGTGAGAACGGCTTCTACGACGACATCTTCGAGGCCCTGCGGATCCCCTACGAGCCGGTCCGCTGGCTCAAGGACATCGACGCCTCGCACGACGACGACGTCACCAAGGCCGCCCGCGTCTTCGAGCTGATCCACTCCTACCGGGTCCGCGGCCATGTCATGGCCGACACCGACCCGCTGGAGTACAAGCAGCGCAAGCACCCCGACCTGGACATCATCGAGCACGGTCTCACCCTGTGGGACCTGGAGCGCGACTTCGCCGTCGGCGGCTTCGCCGGCAAGTCGATGATGAAGCTGCGCGACATCCTCGGCGTGCTGCGCGACTCGTACTGCCGCACCACCGGCATCGAGTTCATGCACATCCAGGACCCGAAGCAGCGCAAGTGGATCCAGGACCGCGTGGAGCGCCCGCACTCCAAGATGGAGCGCGAGGAGCAGCTGCGGATCCTGCGCCGCCTGAACGCGGCGGAGGCCTTCGAGACCTTCCTGCAGACGAAGTACGTCGGCCAGAAGCGCTTCTCCCTGGAGGGCGGCGAGTCCGTCATCCCGCTGCTCGACGCGGTGATCGACTCCGCCGCCGAGTCCCGCCTGGACGAGGTCATCATCGGCATGGCCCACCGCGGCCGCCTGAACATCCTCGCGAACATCGTCGGCAAGTCGTACGCGCAGATCTTCCGCGAGTTCGAGGGCAACCTCGACCCGAAGTCGATGCACGGCTCCGGCGACGTGAAGTACCATCTGGGCGCCGAGGGCACCTTCACCGGCCTGGACGGCGAGCAGATCAAGGTCTCGCTGGCCGCCAACCCGTCCCACCTGGAGACGGTCGACCCGGTCATCGAGGGCATCGCCCGCGCCAAGCAGGACGTCATCAACAAGGGCGGCACGGACTTCACGGTGCTGCCGGTGGCGATCCACGGCGACGCGGCCTTCGCGGGCCAGGGCGTGGTGGCCGAGACCCTGAACATGTCACAGCTGCGCGGCTACCGCACCGGCGGCACGGTCCACGTCGTCATCAACAACCAGGTCGGCTTCACGGCTGCTCCCGAGTCGTCCCGCTCGTCGATGTACGCGACGGACGTGGCGCGGATGATCGAGGCCCCGATCTTCCACGTGAACGGCGACGACCCGGAGGCCGTGGTGCGTGTCGCGCGCCTCGCCTTCGAGTTCCGTCAGGCGTTCAACAAGGACGTGGTGATCGACCTCATCTGCTACCGCCGCCGCGGTCACAACGAGTCGGACAACCCGGCCTTCACCCAGCCGCTGATGTACGACCTGATCGACAAGAAGCGCTCGGTGCGCAAGCTCTACACCGAGTCCCTCATCGGTCGCGGCGACATCACCCTGGAAGAGGCCGAGCAGGCCCTGCAGGACTACCAGGGCCAGCTGGAGAAGGTCTTCACGGAGGTCCGCGAGGCCACCTCGCAGCCGGCCGTCTCGGACGCCCAGGCGCCGCAGGACGGCTTCCCGATCGCCGTCCCGACGGCCATCTCCACGGAGGTCCTCAAGCGGATCGCCGAGTCCCAGGTCAACATCCCGGACTACTTCACCGTGCACCCGCGTCTGCTGCCGCAGCTGCAGCGCCGGGCGTCGATGATCGAGGACGGGACGATCGACTGGGGCATGGGCGAGACCCTCGCCATCGGCTCGCTGCTGATGGAGGGCACCCCGGTCCGGCTCTCCGGCCAGGACTCCCAGCGCGGTACCTTCGGCCAGCGGCACGCGGTCCTGATCGACCGCGAGACGGGCGCCGACTACACCCCGCTGCTGTACCTGTCCGAGGACCAGGCCCGCTACAACGTCTACAACTCGCTGCTCTCCGAGTACGCGGTGATGGGCTTCGAGTACGGCTACTCGCTCGCCCGTCCGGACGCGCTGGTGATGTGGGAGGCGCAGTTCGGTGACTTCACCAACGGCGCCCAGTCGGTCATCGACGAGTACATCTCCGCGGCGGAGCAGAAGTGGGGCCAGACCAGTGGCGTCACCCTCCTCCTCCCGCACGGCTACGAGGGCCAGGGCCCGGACCACTCCTCGGCCCGCATCGAGCGGTTCCTCCAGCTGTGCGCGCAGAACAACATGACGGTCGCGATGCCGACCCTCCCGTCGAACTACTTCCACCTCCTGCGGTGGCAGGTGCACAACCCGCACCACAAGCCGCTGGTGGTCTTCACCCCGAAGTCGATGCTGCGCCTCAAGGCGGCGGCCTCGAAGGCCGAGGAGTTCACGAGCGGGCAGTTCCGCCCGGTCATCGGCGACGCCTCGGTCGACGCGAACGCCGTCCGCAAGGTCGTCTTCTGCACCGGCAAGGTCTACTACGACCTGGAGGCCGAACGGCAGAAGCGCGGTGTCACGGACACGGCGATCATCCGCCTGGAGCGCCTGTACCCGCTGCCGGGTGCGGAGCTCCAGGCCGAGGTCAACAAGTACCCGAACGCCGAGAAGTACCTGTGGGCCCAGGAGGAGCCGGCGAACCAGGGTGCCTGGCCGTTCATCGCCCTCAACCTGATCGACCACCTGGACCTGGCGGTCGGCGCGGACGTCCCGGCCGGCGAGCGCCTGCGCCGCATCTCCCGCCCGCACAGCTCCTCGCCGGCCGTCGGTTCCGCGAAGCGGCACCAGGCGGAGCAGGAGCAGCTGGTGCGTGAGGTGTTCGAGGCGTAAGGCCTCCGGGTCCTCCGGCTCCTCCGGAGGACCCACGCCGATGGGCCCGGCCCCCGTTGCGGGGGCCGGGCCCATCGGCGTGTGGGAGGGCTCAGCTGGCCTGGGGTTCGAAGTCCCAGTACGGACGGTTGCGGGCACGCGCAGAGACGGTGTGGACGTGCTGCTTGCCCAGGGTCGCCTCCAGGTCGGTCAGGGCCTCCTGCTCGGTCTTCTCCGCCTGCTGACGGGCCCGCAGCCCGCGCAGGTCGGCCGCGTAGGCGACCCGGGCGGAGAGGGTGAGCGGGTGCGTGCGGCCGAGGGTCTCGGTCGCCCGGGCGATGGTGTTCCGGCTCAGTTCGGCGGCGGACTCCGTCTCACCGATCAGGTTGCGCAGGGCGGTGGCGTTGATGGCGCAGCCGAGCGTGTAGGGGTGACTCTCACCCACGGCCGCGCTCATGTCGGCGAGGGCCTGCTCGATCAGCACGTGGGCGTGCTGGCGTTCACCGACGTTGCGCAGGACCAGCGCCTGGTTGGCACGGGCGCCGATGATGAACGGGTGTCCTTCCGGGAGCAGTTGCTCATAGCGGGCCAGCACGGACTCGCTGGTCTCCCGGGCCAGGTCGATGTCACCGTGCTCACGGTTGAAGCAGCTGTGGCTCACGGCGGCGGACAGGGTGAGCAGGTGCCGGTCGCCGAGCTTGCGTTCGAAGCCTTCCAGCACCTTCGTCAGCAGCTTTCCCGCGGCGGCCCGGTCCCCGACGCGCAGCAGGCACAGCGCCAGGTTGTGCTCGGCGCGCAGGGTGTCCTGGTTGGCCTCGCCCGCGACGATCCGGTACTCGCGCACGTTCCTCGCCTGGGCCGACTCGGCCTCCGCGTAGCGGCCCAGCAGTCTGAGCCCGATCGCGAACGACACCTCGGAGAAGAGGGTCCACAGGTGACGGCTGGTCAGCACCAGCCGGCGCTGCTCCAGCGTCCGCTGGTCGATGTCCAGGGCGTCCTGGTAGCGGCCCATCAGCCGCAGCGTGAAGCCCCAGTTGTTCAGCGCGTTGAGCGTGCGCGAGTCCTGCTCGCCGAGGAGTTCCCGGTAGGTGGGGTACAGCTGTTCGTCCAGGACGAGGGCCTCGTCGTAGCGGCCGAGGGCGCGTACGTCGGCGGCCAGTCCGCTGAGCACCCGCAGGTAGTCGAGGTCGCGTTCGCCCCGCTCCTGGCGCAGCCGGTCCGCCGCCGCGCGTTCGATGGCCTCCGTCTCCTCCAGCATGCCCGCGGCGCGCAGCAGGTTGGCGTAGTGGTAGGTGACGTCCCAGACCCGCGGGTGCGAGTCACCGAGCAGCTCGCGCCAGATCTCCAGGGCCCGCCGGCCGAGCTTCCAGCCGGCGGTGTACTCGCCCGCGAAGTACATGTAGCGCAGGCAGTTGAGGACCAGGGCCTGCACCCTGCGGTCCTTGCTGTTGAGGACGTCGGCGTGCTTCAGGTGCGGCACGAGCTCCGCGTACGTCTCCCAGTTGCGGGTGTCGGTGGGACGGCCGGGGTCGGCCTCGGCCAGCGCTCGCCGCACCACGTCGAGGAACTCCCTCCGGTCGGCCTCCGGCATGTCCTTGCCGACGGCCTGATGGACCATCCGGTGCAGGTAGACCGACTCGCCGGGTGAGGGGACCTCGTCGGCGCCGATCTCGTGGGACTCCAGCCGGACCACGGAGTACTGCCGCAGCTGGTTGATCGCCTTGTTCCACAGCAGCGGATCGTCGAGCAGGCCGGTGAGCTGCTCGGGCAGGTCGTCGTGGGACATCTCGCGGAGCATGCGGACGGGGATGAAGCCCGGCGCGAAGAACGTGCACAGGCGCAGCAGGTCGACCGACTCCGGGACCGTGTCGCGCAGCTTGTTCAGCAGTATCGACCAGGCGGTCTGGAAGGTCACCGGGAAGTCGGCGGAGACCCGTACGACGTCCTGGTCGACGCCGTCCTCCAGCAGGGCGATGTAGTCGTCGACGGTCAGGTCGGAGTCGTTGAGCCAGCCCGCCGTCTGGTCCAGGAGCAGCGGCAGGTCCTCCAGCGCCTCGGCGAGCTGGTCGGCCTCCTGCTCCGACAGCCGGGCCGCGCGGCGCCGGATGAAGGCGACCGACTCGTCGCGGTCGTAGACCCGTACTTCGAGGAGCTTGCTGTTGTGCTCGCTCCACTCGGGGTTCCGGGACGTGATGAGCACGTGTCCGGAGCCGGACGGGACCAGGTCCCAGACCTGGTCGGGTTCGTCGGCGCCGTCCAGGATCAGCAGCCACCGGGAGAAGGGGTTGCCCCGGCGCAGCGAGTCGCGGACCGCGCGGAGCCGCTCGCCGTACTCGTCGCCGGTCGACAGGCCGAGTTTCGGGGCGAGTTCGGCCAGCAGACGGCGGTAGGTGGCACGGTTCTCGGCGTTGACCCACCACACCACGTCGTACTCGGAGCCGAAGCGGTACACGTACTCGGCCGCGAGCTGGGTCTTGCCCACGCCGGACATGCCGTGCAACGTCACCACGCCCGCGCCCGGTTCGCTGTTCTGCAGCAGGTGGTAGGCCTCGCCGAGCAGCGGCTCACGGCCGGTGAAGCGGGTGTTGCGGCGCGGTACACCGCCCCACACCTCGGGCATGGCGGCGGGGAAGCGGGGGCCGCGGGTGCCGGGGTCCGCCGCCGGGCGGCCGTCGGCCTGCAGGTCCAGCCGGTCCAGGAGGCGCCGCTCGGCCTCGTCGGCTCCCATGTTGGTCAGGTCGACCGGGGCCAGTACGGCGATGGCCGCGGGCACGGAGGCGTTGGTGACGGAGGCGGCGGCGAACTTGGCGGGGTCGGGGCCGACGACCTCGCGCAGCGCCGCGTTCCACTCCTCGAAGGTCCGGGGGCCGAGCTGGAAGTACCGCTCGCTCACCAGTATCAGGACGCGGCCCTCGGCCAGGGAGAGGCCGCGCAGGAGGTCCACCAGGGTCTCCTCGGCGGGGGAGTCCCAGCGCACGTAGACGACCCGGACACCGCGCCGCTCCAGCCTGTCCCCGATCCACGCCGCCCAGGCCCGGTTGAACCCGGCGAAGCTGATCGTGACGGTCTGCCTCGCGGCCCCCCTCTCGGTCGGCCTGACCGGCGTACGAGTTTCAGACATGCGACGGCCTCCACGCGTAGTCTTAAAATCCTAGAACTTCGGTGCGGCTCTGGGGAACACGGCGACTTCGGAACCGGCACCTCGGCTCGTCGATCTTTGCGCAGCGGGGCCTGAGAAGTCGTCATTTCCGAGATTCACCACGAGGTTGGCGCTGTGCCCACAGCGTGCGGGCCGCCTTGACGTACGCCTGCGCACGCGCCGTGTGCCCCCGGGGCGCGGGATGCGCCGCGAGCCGTTCGTGGGTGGCGGCCATCGCGTCGACGAACCGCCGGCCGGCCGTCGTGAGGTCCGCGGAGCCGGCCAGTGCGGGCAGGGCCGCGCCGACCTGGGCGTGGTAGCGCGCGTACTCGGCCCATGCCCCCGTGGCGTCCTCGCTGCGTGCCGGGCCCGCGGCGAGCGCCCGGCGCTGGAAGAAGTCCGCGAGGGCCAGGTGCGAGTAGGCGCCCTGCAGCAGCCCGTCGTACGGGCGCGGGTCGGGGCGCCAGGGGGCGAAGTACCGGGCCGCCGGGCCCGCCCGGTGCAGCTCCACCAACTCGCCCAGCGCCACCAGTTTGGCGTGCTGCAGTTCGTGGACGAGGGTCGCCGCGAAGGCGACCGGGGTGACCGGGGCGGTGCTGAACAGGGCACCGAACGCCTCGGGCCGGGTGCCGCTGCACCTGCCCCGGCTCCCCGCTCCGGGCGGCAGTTCCATCGGGACCAGGCAGCGCAGCAGCGCCAGGGCCTCCGTGAGCCGTCCCTCACCGCCGCCCCGCAGCGCGGCGGCCGTTCCCGTCCAGGGCTGCAGCCACCGCTTGCGCTCGGACTCGTCCGGGCCCGCCGGACCGACGGCCGCCGGCCGGCCGGCCTCGCGGGGTGGGGCGCGGTAGGGGTCGAGGTCGTCCAGGGGCATGGCCGGGGCGCCGGGGACCAGACCCGGCAGCGCGTACGCCGGGGTCCAGGCGAGCGATCCGGACCAGGCGCCGCCGTCGCTCTCCAGGTGGACGGTCGCCTGGCCGAGTTCCATCCGGCCGCGGTCGTAGGTCACCCGGAGGCGGGCGTCGCCCCGCTCCGGGGTGTGCAGGGCGCCCAGCGACGGCAGGACCAGGATCCCCTCGCGGGCCGTCAGGTCCGAGGTGAAGGTGATTCCGGCACGGGCCGCGGCCACGGCCGCCACGGCGCTGAAGTAGGCCAGGTCCCGGACCAGTTCACGGCGCTGTCCGTCGCCGGGAACACCACCGCGCGGATCGAGCCGGGTCAGGCAGCGCCGGGCCCAGGGGCCGAGCAGCGGATGGCCGAGCCGGGTCCGTGCGGGCGAACCGGGGGCGGCGGCCCGGTCCGCCGCGGTGAGCAGCGCCCAGTCCTCCCGCAGCCTGGCCTTCGCCGCCGGCGGGCAGAGCGCCGGGTCCGCCGCCTCGGCCGCGTCCAGCACGGCGCGCAGCAGGAGCAGCCGCCGGGTGTCCTGGTCCCGGACCAGCATCCCGAGCGTGCCGGCTCCGCCCTCCGTGCGCCCGAGTTCGGCGAGAGCCGGCTCCGGGACCGCCGGAAAGATCACGGGGTGCCCCCTTCGGGAGAGGCCACCGCGGGCACCGCGTCCGCGGCGAGCCGGCCGGCCACATGTCGGATGAAACGCTCCAGGTCGGCGCAGTACACCGAGGGGTTGCGGAAGCCGTGCCCGGCCCGGTAGCGGTGGGCGTACTGGCCCCCGCCGCACACGGTCAGCAGCGGGCAGGACCGGCATCCCTCCGCGAGCGCCGCGGTACCCGCCTGGCGTGCGGCGATCCCCGGGTGCCGCAACGCCTCGTCGAAGGTGTGCCGGAAGACGTCCAGGCCCGTGCGCGCGGCGCCCTCGTACGCCGACTTCAACGAGTCGACCTGCTCGATGGAACCGTCCGTCTCCACCACGAGCGCGTCGAAGGGCGTCAGACCGAGGGACTCACCGGCCGCCGGCAACCCCAGCAGCAGGGCCAGGCACTCCTCGAAGAGCCGCACCCGGGTCTCCCGCCGCTCGGCCGCCCACCAGCGGTCGAAGACCGCGCACAGCCAGTCGCCGTGGCGGCCGCCGCCCCAGTGCGGCGGCGGCGTGGACCAGTTGCCGTGCGGCAGCAGCAGGTCCAGCGCGGGCGGCCGGAGTTCGAGCAGGCTGTCGTACGTCTCCACCGGATCCGCGGTGGGGTCGACGACGGTCAGGATGCCGGCGTACGTATCCGGGAAGCGACCGGCGAGCAGCCGTGCCCCGCGTGCGGCGGCGGGCCAGGACGGGCGGCCCGCACGGTCGACGCGGAGCGCGTTGTGCCGGGCGCGGCCGCCGTCGAGACTGATGCCGACCTGGATGCCGTGCCGGGCCAGGACACTCAGCCGCTCCTCGGTGAGGAGGGTGGCGTTGGTCTGGACGGCGGGGCGGACCGCACAGCCCGCGGGCACGCGCGCGCGTACGGCTTCGGTGAAGCGAGCGAGGGTGTCGACGCCCGCCAGCAGCGGTTCTCCGCCGTGCAGCACCAGGGAGACCGCGGTCAGACCGTGGCCGCGGGCGTGTTCGGCGATGCGGTCGGCGGTCCGGTCGAGGACCGCGGGCGAGGCGGCGGCGGGGCGGGTACGCCAGGTCCGGTCCGGGCCCTCGTAGAGATAGCAGTAGGTACAGGCCAGGTTGCAGCGGCCGTGCACCTTCACGATGAACTGACGGAAGGGGTGACCGGTCGTAGACACTCCAGCACCCCCATGCCGTACGCCATTTCACCCGTATCAGGCCGCATTCCCGGCGGAAGACCGGACGCAAACCCGACGCGATCGAAGTCGCCTTGTTCTGTCTTTATTTGACCGAACGGAACCGCCTTTCTCTGCGCCAGGTGGCTCACATCGCGCTGTTGAACCCCCAGAGCATCTCGCCCGGCCGGTCCGCCCGCTCCCGCAGGCCCTCCAGCACCTCGTGCAGGACCGGGTGCCGGACCGTCCTCAGCTCCTCCAGATCCAGCTCCAGCAGTTCCGGCAGCGGCTCACCGGCCGTCGGTCCGCCCGGTACCCGCTCCGTGTCGTCCTGTCGGCTCATGTCCCCGTTCCTCTCCATCGTCAGCGCTCACTCCAACGCGGCGAGCCGCTCCGCCGAGTCGCCGGCGGTCGGCTCCCCCGGGACCAGCGTGCCCTCCGGCAGCTTCGACCACTCCGCCCGGGCGGCCCGGTAGGCCTCGCGCGCGGCCCGTGGACGGGCGGCCGCCTCATAGGACATACCCCGCCAGTGGTGGGCCTGCGCGCCCAGCACCACGGCTTCCTGACGGCGGCGTTCGGTGCGGGCCCCGCCCTCCGCCTCCCGGGCGGACTCGGCGGCGAGACGGAACGCGTCCATCGCCTCGTCGAGCCGGGTCGGACGGCCCAGGCTGCGAAAGGCCTCGTACTGGGCCTGGCCCAGCTCCAGGCGGCAGCGGGCGGCCAGCATCGGGGCCCCCGCCTCGTCCGCCTCGTCCGCCGCGAGCCCGAAGAGGTACTCGGCCTCCCGGAGATCGACGCGGTCGCCGCGCAGCCGGTACCGCAGGATCAGGGCCCGGCCGAGCAGCAGCAGCCGCAGTCCCAGCTCCCGGTTCCCCGTGGAGGTCTCCCGGCGGCAGTCCCGCAGCACCCGGATCGCCTGCGACAGCGGCGCCCACGCGCGGTCGCCGGTCTCCGAGTCGGCCCGGCGCAGCAGCGCCTCGCCCCACTCGGCGAGGATCTGGGAGTACTCGGGATCGTCCCGGGGCAACTCGGCCGCCGCGCTCGCGAACGCGGTGGCCGCCTCCTGGAGTTCGCGCGGGTCACCGGTCTCGGTGTACCGGGCGACCCTGACACGCCCCGCCCGCAGGTGCAGGGCGGCCCGCCGGCCGCGCCTGCGGGTGACCGCCAGGGCCTCGTCGATCAGGTCCTGGGCCTCGTCCAGAGGGGCACCCGCGCGCAGCAGGGCGTCCACCAGGTCGAGCCGTACCCCGACCCGGTCCGGGGCCTCGGGAGCGGTCTCCAGGGCGTCGCGCAACGAGCGGGAGGCCTGTTCCGCGTAGCCCCGGGCCTGCTCCGGGTCGGTCGTCGCGTCCGACAGGCGCAGCAGGATCCGGCCGTGGGCGCGCGGCAGTTCGGGCGGCCGGTGCCGACGGTCCGGCCAGGCGTCGGCGAACGCCTCCAGCATGCCGACGGCGCTCTGCAGCAGCGCGCTGTCGCCGCCCAGGCTCCACTGCGCCTCCAGCGCGCCGACCCGCTCCAGCGTCAGCCGCAGCGCCTCCGGCTGTTCGAGGTCGGGGGCGCCGCAGGCCACGGCGTACTCCCGGTCGGCGCGGCGCAGCAGGTCGAGGGCGCCGGTCCGGTCACCGTGCCGCCTGCGGTCGCCGGCGGCGGCCCGCAGCACCCCGGCCAGGACTGCCCGTTCACGCCGGGCGTGCGGGTGGGCCACGGCCCGCTCCGCCGCCTCCTCGGCCTCGCGCAGCAGATCGGCGCCGCCCTGCACCTCCCACAGGCGCAGCGTGCAGTGGGCGTACTGCGCCCACAGCTCCGGGTCCGCCCCCACCGGCTCCTCGTGCTCGGTGGCGCCGCGCAGCAGCTGCACGGCGTCGATCAGGTCCTGCACCATGCCCTCGGCGTCGAACCGGGCGAGCAGGGCACGGGCCCGGTCCACCGCCTGGTGGGTGCGGTGTTCACCCGGTCGTACGGCGGTGTCGCGACTGCCGTAGAGGCGGAACTGTTCGGGCAGCGGCATGAAGCGCTCCAGTACGCGGGCCGCCACCTCGGCGAAAGGCTGCGGGACCAGGGTCGCGTCTGCGTTGTCGCCGTTGTCGCCGTTGCGCGCCGGGTAGCCGGTGCCCGGCGGGGTGTACGGCCGTCCGGAACCGCCGTCACCGAGCTGGGCGAGGGCGAGGGCCGGGAAGTTGGGGCCGCCCTTGCCGAAGCGCTGCTCGATGTACTCGGAGCAGTGCTTGAGGACGAGCAGTGCCTCGTCCCGGCCGAGCGCGGAGAGCAGCCCCTCCTGGACCTCGGGGTCCATCTCGTACCACTGGGTGCCGTCCGCGTGCTGATCGGCGTGGCCCTCGCGGGCCCGGGTGACCAGGCCGCCGAGCAGCACCTCGGCGAGTTCGGAGGGGCCGGAGTCGGGCAGCATGGTCCGCTGGACCAGCTGCATCACGGGCAGACAGAGCGGGGCGGCGGCCAGGTAGACGGCGAGCCGGCCGGCGCTCGGAGAGGCGACCGACTGGAACCTGCTGACCCGCTCGACCGGCGACGGCACCCGCCCCGCCCGTACGGGCGGCGCGGGCGACTGGTCCGCGCGCACCCATCCCACCGCGCCCGCCACCGGTCCGGCGCCGGCCCCGGACAGCAGCCTCGCCCACGCCCCGAGCGCCACCGGCTCGGGCGGCAGCACCGGCACCGGCACGGCACCCCGTGGGCCACTGGCCACGGCACCGGCCGGGGTGCGCACCCGCAGCGCGGTGGCGCCGCCCAGCGTCTCGCCGCGGCTCAGCTCGCCGTAGGTGACGGGCAGCCGGGTCCGGCTCCACATCCGCTGCGGCAACGGCTGCAGCACGGCGGCCGGCGCCTGCCGGGACAGGTGGTGCAGCAGCCGGTGCGCGCGACCGCTGTGCCACAGCGGTCCGGCGCAGTCGCTGATCAGGACGGTGATCCGGCGCCCGGTCGGGTCGCTGAGGCGGTCGGCGGTGTGCAGCGGGGCCGCGTGCACGTCCGCACTGCGACTGACCGCCGGCTCGCCGTCGGGGCCGGCGTGCAGATGGCTGATCTGGATGTCCCCGAAGGCACCCAACTGGCCGAACACCTGGACCAGTTCGGTGAACATCCGGTCCCAGACCCGCATCGACGGAGAGGCCTCGAGAACCAGTTGCAGCCGGGCGTCGCCCCGGGTCACCGCGCGGTACACGGGCAGGATCAGGCCGCCCGCACGTGCGCTGTGCTCGGCGGTCCGCGTCTCGTCCAGTTCGGTGCGCAACGGCGGTGCGGCGCTCCGGTAGGCCTGCAACGGCCGTAAAGCGCGCTGGAGTTCGAGTGGCGCGGGCAGCGCGGGGGCCGCGGGCACGCCGACCGGCAGTCCGGTGACCCGGCCGGTCCGCCCACCGTGCCCGCCGCCGTGCTGCTGCGGCACGGGGTACAGGGAGGCCCGGCGATCGGCTCCGCCCGGCCCGGGGGCTACCGGTGCCGGCCGCGCCGTCCGGCCCCCGGCGTCCGCGGACGGGGTGTCGCCCGTCGGGCCCTTCGGCGGTACGGCGGTTCCCCTCCGCGGGCCGCCCGCGGGTCCGGGAACCGCCTGCGCCGGTGCCTCGCCGGCGGGCCGCGTCCACCGGGCCAGCCAGAGGGCGTCGCTGAGCCCCTCGGTGTCCGGGTCGAGCCCGACCTCCCGCAGCCTGCGGACGAGTTCGGCCAGCGGGTCGCCGTCGGCGCCGGGCAGGTCCGGGCCGGGTGGAAGGGGGCCGTGTCGGGGCGCTGCGTCCGGCATCAGCGGCTCACCTCGGGCGGTCGAGCCGCTGGATGAGCAGGTCGGCGAGCCGGTCGCGGCTGGGCGGGGCCGCCGCGTCGGTGAGGTAGATGGCGTTCAGCAGCTGGTCGGCGGCGAGAAGTTCGCTGCGGGAGCGCTCCAGGAAGCGGCCGATCAGGTCGTCTCCCGCGCGGGCCGCCTCGTCGCCGAGGTGGGCGCGGACGAACGTGGCGAGCCGGTTGTGGTCCGGGCGGTCCAGCCGGAGATGGATGCAGCGGCGCATCAGCGGGGCCGGGAAGTCCCGTTCGCCGTTGCTGGTGAGGACCACGAACGGGAAGGCCCGGCAGCGCACCCGGCCGTCGCGGATCCGGACCTTGACGCCGTCGGCGGTGAGCACCTCGGCCTCGCCGTTGGGCAGCCGGTCGGCGATGCGCTGGAGTTCGGGGATCTCGAACTCCCCCTCCTCCAGCACGTTCAGCAGGTCGTTGGGCAGATCGATGTCGCTCTTGTCGAGCTCGTCGATCAGCAGCACTCGCGGCGTGTCGGAAGGCAGCAGGGCCGTGCCGAGCGGCCCGAGGCGGACATAACTGCCGATCGCCTCCACGGCACCCGGGGTGCCGCCGGCCGCGCCGTACCCGCCCTGCGCGGCGATCTGGACATCCTGGAGCCGGGCGATGGCGTCGTAGTGGTAGAGGCCGTCCTGGAGCGTGGAGCGGCTCACGATGGACCAGCGCAGCACGTCGCCCAGGCCGAGTTCGTAGGCCACCGAGTGCGCCAGGGTGCTCTTGCCCGCCCCGGGACTGCCGGTGACCAGGAGCGGCCGGCGCAGGTACAGCGCCGCGTTGATCATCTCCAGCTCCTCGGCGCCGGGCCGGTGCAGCTCGGCCAGATGCCGGTTGGCGCCGAGCCTTCGGTCCCGGGAGCCGTCACCGCCGTCGCCGCCGCCCTCGGCGCTCCGGCCGGAGAAGTCCCGCCAAGGAGGCGGCGGGGGCAGCCTGTTCATGCCGTCGTGGGGTTCGCCGGCGCCTCGGTAGATGAGCCACTCACTGGATTCGGTCATGTCCGGTCCTCGTCGTCACTCGTCCGTCCGGTCCCCACGGCAGCCATCGAACGTGCCTCACGTTATCGACCTTCACCAGGCCCCGTAAGGGCCTCACACAGGGCGCGCGAGTTCACGGCGCCTGAAGCAGGTCACCCGTACCGGGCAGGGGTTGATGCGGATCGTCGTACAGGAGAGCGATGCCCTTGGCCCAGAACGCCTCCGTGAGCCCCTCGCGCACCTGTTTGCGCAGCGTGTGTACGGACTCGGGCAGCTCCCAGGCTCCGTCCACGCCGTAGACGGTCATCCGGGTGCCTCGATGGAACTCCCCGCACACGGAGTCGCTCTGCCGGCTCCAGCGACGCCACAGCACCACCCCGTACCCGGCCCTGACGATCCGGCCGAGTGCGGTGGCGTCGTCCGGGTAGCGCCGGTCGCCCTGCCGGCACAGCACCGGGACGGTCCCGGGCGCGAGCTCGCGCAGCGCGGCCACGTCCGACACCGGCCGGCGCACCGCGTCGTCGCAGTCCAGAATGTCGGCCCTGGCCCGGGTCTCGGCCCGCTCGCGCCCGGCGTGCACCCGCTGCCAGCGGTCACGACGGGCAGCCTCCTCCTCGTCGTCGGGCGGCCCGTCGCCGCAGGATCCGTCGCCGGGCAGGTCACCGCCGTACCAGCCGTCCTCCTCCGGCAGCTGGTCGCGGTCCTTGCAGCGGACCACGACCGGCCGTTCGACGCCCAGCGGGTCGGCACCGGGGCGCAGCCGCCACTCGTCCACCGGAAGGTCGAGCAGCAGATGCGGCAGGGCGGCGTGCAGCGGCACCGGCCGGCCGGGCCCGTCACAGCGGCGGAAGGCCTCGGCGAGCGGCTCGGCGACCCGGGCGGCGAGGTCGGCCAGCGGGGCACCCTGCCCGTCGTCCAGCCGGGTCGCCTCGCCGTCGCCCCGCACCACCGCGACCGACCAGTCGCAGTGACCGCGGTTCCAGGCCAGATGCTCCACCTCTAGCAGGACGGTTTGGGCGCGCGCGGCGCCCTGCGGATGCTCCCGCCCGTGCTCCCCCGCCGCTCCCGCCACCCGGTGCTCGCCCCGGTCGCGCCCGTTGCGCTCGCGCAGCCGGTCACCGAGGTGCTGGGCGCGCCTTCGGGCCAGCTCGCTGCGGTACTCGCTGTCCAGCCGGGTCGCGGCCTGCTTGACCCACTCCCACAGGGCCTGCTCGGCGTCCAGCACGAAGGGCGTGACCGGGCGCTCCGCGGTCATGACCCGCATCGCGTACTCGGCGACCAGCCGGAGCGCGCCGTCGTTGCGCACGTTCTCGTACAGCGCGCCGAGGCCGTCCCGCCAGCCGCGCGGCGCGGGCGACAGGTTCGGCAGCCGGAAGTTCGGCAGCGAGTGCAGGATGTCGAGCAGGCCGCGGGTGCTCTCCGGCGGCGGCAGATCGGCGAGCCGGCCGAGCAGCTCCACCCGCTCGTTGGGACTCAGCGTGCGGCCCGGGCGGGTCCCGAGGTCGGCCTGGAGGTCGGTCCAGGTGGGGCGCCCGGAGTCGGTGGGCTGCTGGCGGTCGCGGTGGTAGCGGTCGTGCGCATGGCAGACCGCCTGGTAGAGGTCGTGCTGGTACGGGTCGTGGTGGCGCAGCCCGTGCCGGTACAGGTCGTGCCGCCGGTCGCCCGGCGCCGTGGGCAGGGTGCGCAGCCGCTCGATCCCGATCGACGTCCCCCCCGTTCCGCCCGCCGCGCGTGACTTGAGGACGCCGACGACCTCGCCGCGCACCGGGTCGATCACCGGTCCGCCGGAGACGCCGGGCGGCAGGTCGTTCTCCCCGACGCGCATCTGGACGCCCGACGACCAGCCGCCGATGGTGCCGTGCACGGTGAGGAAGCCGTCGAGGATCTCCGGCCGGCCCTGGAAGGAGGTCCAGCCGGCGTAGAAGACGCGGCCCGCGGCGTAGTGCGGCATCGGCCGCTCGGAGACGTAGACGCAGTCGTGGTCCACCGGCTCGCGCAACCGGACGAGCGCCAGGTCCGGGGCGGGCCAGCTGCTGGGGACGGGGCGGTCCACGTGCTCGGGGAGGGTCGCGGCGACCTTGCCGGGTACCGCGCAGGGCTCCTCGAAAGGACCGGGCTGATAGACCACCGTGACCTCGCCCCCTTCCCCGCCGTCGATCACATGGGCGCAGGTCAGCACCCAGTTAGGTGCGATGAAGAAGCCACTGCCGAGGAACTCCCCGGACTCCTCGGGGGCATACCCGACACCTGTGCGATGGATGCGTACGGTGGCCGCCATCACGAGGTCACGCAGCGCATGGTGGGCCGGATCCCAGCCGCCGGATGCGCCCCCGTCGTGCCCTTCCGTCATTCCGCGCCCCCGGCCCCGGCCCGGCGGGCGCCCCCGTGCACCGGGGCGCCGCCGGATGCGCCCGCTGGAGTGCCCGCGGAGTCCGCGTGACCGGCTTCCGGGTCGGGCGGGCCGCCCCCGTGCCAGGTCAGGGTCACGGTGACGGCCGCCTTCGCCTCCCCGTCCGCGAGCAGCCCGACCACCTTGCCGGCCTTCGCGGTCAGCTCGATACCGAACTCGACGCTCACCTCATCGGGCCGTACCGCCCGCAACGGCTCGGCGAGCGACCGCGCGACTCCGCCGACCAGCGAGTTCAGGCTCTCGACGGTCGCTTCCACGCGCTCGGTGAGACCGGTGTCCGTGTACGACAACTCCCCTGTCGGCACGGCCAGTTCCTCGGCGCCCGAGATCCGTGCCCACACCGGTGTGCCGTCCGGCAGCCGCACCCGCGCTATCCGCGTAGCGTCCCGCTCCATTCCGCTCCCCCGTTCCCCCGAGCCCCGTGTGCTCCCTACGCCGTACCGTTCGTGGTTTCCCGCTCTTCCCGCACGGGAACACATCGCCGATTCAATCCACGGGGAAAGAGTCCTTCCCTGCGGAGCCGAGCCCTACCCGTCACCGACGGCACACCTTTGCGGTCGGCCTAGGCTGGGAGGCGCCCATCACCGGGCGTCCACACTTTGCACGCAGGAGAGCGACCCATGTACTTCACCGACCGAGGCATCGAGGAACTGGAGAAGCGGCGCGGCGAGGAAGAGATCACCTTCGAGTGGCTCGCGGAACAGCTCCGCACCTTCGTCGACCTGAACCCCGACTTCGAGGTCCCGGTGGAGCGCCTGGCCACCTGGCTGGCCCGGCTGGACGACGAGGACGAGGAGTAGGTCCGCGGCGGGGGCGCGCGCCCGGCCGGAGGCGCGGGGAACTGCGCGGCGGACCCCGCGCGCCTGTCCCGGTCGGTCCCGGTCGGTCGCGTCCGTTCCCGGTCAGCCCCCGCCGCGCGCGGTCAGTCCCGGTCAGTCCCGGTCAGTCCCGCGGAAACATCGTCTCGTACGACAGCTCCAGCACCCCGTGCACCGTCAGCACCGCCCCCGCCACGGCCCACCCCGCGCTGCGCCGCCTCACCCCCCAGGCGGCGACCGGCACCCCGACGGCCAGCTCGGCCACGGCCAGCCGATGCGCCGGCGCCGTCCCTCCCCGCGCCCCGCCGTCGCCCCCGGTGTCCTCGACATGCCTCACGTCGGCCCCGGCGCCGGCCGCCTCCCGGAGACGTCCGGGCGGCTCGCCCGGCGCCAGCCCGTCCCGCAGGTGCACCCCCGCGCGCGTGAGGACCTCGATCAGCCCGCGCAGGCGCGCACACGCGTCGGCCCCCGGCTCCGGCACGGTCAGCCGGTCCAGCGCCTCCACGTCGGCAACCGGGTCGAGGCCCAGCCGGGCGGCGAGGGCGCGCAACTCCTCGTCCTCGCCCGCGGGCGTGCCGTCGGCGAGCCATACGTATCCGACCGGGCGCCGGAAGCCGGACGCGAGGGTGCAGCCGGCCCGGTCGGCATCCCACCACAGCGCCAGGACCGGCCACCCGGAGCCCACGGCGAGCGTGGTGGCCCAGCCGGTCAGGACCCGGTCGACGGGCTCGCACCCGCGCAGCCACGGCGCGTCCTCGGGGACGAGGACGCTCCAGTCGCCGGCCGGGGTCAGCAGCATCCGTTCCCGCAGGAGAGGGGCGAGCGGCGCGACGGAGCCCGGATCGGTCCGGCACAGCAGCAGGGCACCCGGCGCGGGGGTGTGCGCGAACCGGGACACGGCCGGGGATTCATCGGTCGGCATGGACACACGGTAGGCAATGTGCCCGCTTGTCGCCTGATATGAGGCGTTTACGGCCGGACGAAGGTCAATTGCGCGCCCGGCTCGTCACCCAGAAGAGCGCCTTGACTTCCACCGGCCACGATATATCGTGTTTATGGAAGACGCGATATGGCGCGAGCCGTGCATGCGCGTCCGCATCCAGCCGCCATGCCCGGCCGAGGGAGGTCCGCACCATGTCCGAGTGGTCCGTCGCTGAGCCCAGGAAGCTCACCTTCGACACCCCCGTGAGCGATCTGCACGTGCGCATCGTCAACGGAACAGTCAACGTCGTGGGCACGGACGAGGGTTCCGCCCGCCTGGAAGTCTCCGAGATCGAAGGGCCGCCCCTGATCGTCACGCACCGGGACGGCACCCTCACGGTGGCCTACGACGACCTGCCGTGGAAGGGCTTCCTCAAGTGGCTCGACCGCAAAGGCTGGCGACGCAGCGCGGTCGTCTCGCTCGCCGTCCCGGCGGACACCCGCGTGGAGGTGGGCGTGGTGGGCGCCGCCGCCGTCGTCTCCGGGATCAGCGGCACGTCCGTGGTCAAGGGCGTCACCGGTGACACCACCCTGGTCGGTCTCGCCGGCGAGGTCCGGGCGGACACCGTCTCCGGGAACCTGGAGGCCCAGGCCGTCACCGGTGACCTGCGGTTCAACTCCGTCTCCGGAGACCTGACCGTCGTCGAGGGCTCGGGCTCCGCCGTGCGCGCCGACTCGGTCAGCGGCTCCATGATCATCGACCTGGACCCGGACGGTCCGACGGACGTCCGGCTGACCAGCGTCTCCGGTGAGATCGCCATCCGGCTGCCGCATCCGGCCGACGCCGAGGTCGAGGCCAACACCGCCAGCGGCACGATCTCCAACGCCTTCGACGGACTGCGGGTGCACGGCCAGTGGGGCGCCCACAAGATCACCGGCCGCCTCGGCGCGGGCAACGGCAAGCTCCGCGCCACCACGGTCTCCGGCTCCATCGCCCTGCTGCGCCGCCCGCCCAAGGAGGACGACGAGAAGACGGCCTGGGAGTCCGGCCCGGACCCCGAACCCGGGCCCGAAGGGTCCGCACCCCCGGCAGACGGTACGACCGACAAGAAGGTGCTCTGACATGCCTCCCGTCTTCGCCCACGGCCGCCTGCGTCTCTACCTGCTCAAGCTCCTGGACGAGGCTCCGCGCCACGGCTACGAGGTGATCCGGCTGCTCGAAGAACGCTTCCAGGGCCTGTACGCCCCGTCGGCAGGCACCGTCTACCCCCGCCTCGCCAAGCTGGAGGCCGAGGGCCTGGTCACACACACCACTGAGGGCGGCCGCAAGGTGTACGCCATCACCGACGCCGGCCGCGCCGAACTGGCGGACCGCAGCGGCGAGTTGGCGGACCTGGAGCTGGAGATCCGCGAGTCGGTGGCCGAACTGGCCGCCGAGATAAGGGCCGACGTCCGAGGCGCGGCAGGCGATCTGCGCCGCGAGGTCCGGGCGGCCGCCTCCGAGGCCCGGCGCGGCAGCGGGACGGGAGCCGGGGCCGGGGAGTTCGGCGACCTCGGCGACAAGGAGTCCTGGCGGGCCGCCAAGGAGGAGATGCGGCGCGTCAAGCAGGAGTGGAAGGAGCAGGCCCGCCGTGCCAAGGACGAGAGCCGCCGGGCGCGTGACGAGGCCCAGCGGGCGCGCCGGCAGGCCCAGGAGGCCCAGGCCCGGGCGCGTGCGCAGGCCCAGGAGGAGATGCAGCGCATCGCCCACCGGGTGCAGGAGCAGGTCCAGGACCACTTCGCGCGCGGTGACTGGCCGACGGGGGTTCGCGAGGGCCTCACCGAACTCGCCAAGGAGTTGGGCGAGTTCGGAAAGGACTACGGCAAGGGGTTCGGCAAGGAGTTCGGCTTCGGGGGCCGTACCGAGCCGCAGCCCGGACCGGGCCCGGACCTCCGCAAGCCGGCACCCGAGTACACCGAGACCCCGGAGGACTTCCCGGCGCAGTACGTCCCCGAGTGGGCGCACGGCGACGGGACCGGCACCGGCGATCCGGCGCGCGACCTCGACCGGCTCCTGGACCGCTTCCGCGACGACATCCGCGACGCGGCCCGCGACCACGGAGTCACCGCGGAGCAGCTCGACGACACCCGCCGCCACCTGTCGACGGCCGCGGCCCGCATCGGAACGCTGCTGCGCGGCCCGAAGCCCTGAGAAGCGCCGGGGAGGGAGCCGGGGAGCGTCGCCGTCCCTCTCCCCTGCCACCCGTCTCTCGGCTCCCTCTCCCTGCGTCCCGGCTCAGGAGCGGGTCAGGAGTTGGTCAGGACGATCTTCCCGAACTGGTCGCCGGACTCCAGCCGCTGGAAGCCCTCGCGGGCGCGGTCGAGCGGGAGCAGTTCGTCGATGACGGGGCGTACGCCGGTGGCGGCGCAGAAGGCGAGCAGGTCCTCCAGCTCGTCCTTGGTCCCCATGGTCGAGCCCACGACCTTCAGTTCCAGGAAGAAGATCCTGGTCAGCTCGGCGTGCGAGGGCCGGTCGCCGCTGGTCGCGCCGGAGATGACGATGGTGCCGCCGGGCCGCAGCGACTTCACCGAGTGGGACCAGGTGGCGGCGCCGACGGTCTCGATCACGGCGTCCACGCGCTGCGGCAGCCGGGCGCCCGGTTCCACCGCCTCGACGGCGCCCAGTTCCAGGGCCCGCTTGCGCTTCGCCTCGTCCCGGCTGGTGGCGAAGATCCGCAGCCCCGCGGCCTTGCCGAGCACGATGGCGGCGGTGGCGACCCCGCCGCCCGCGCCCTGCACGAGGACCGAGTCACCGGGACGGACGCCCGCGTTGGTGAACAGCATCCGGTACGCCGTCAGCCAGGCGGTGGGCAGGCAGGCGGCCTCCGCGAAGGACAGCTCCCTGGGCTTGGGCAGGATGTTCCAGGTGGGTACGGCGACCCGCTCGGCGAAGGTGCCCTGGTAGCGCTCGGTGAGGATGGAGCGGGGTTCGTCCGGCCCGACCCCGTGGCCGCTCTGCCCGATCACGGAGTGCAGGACGACCTCGTTGCCGTCCGCGTCGACACCGGCGGCGTCACAGCCGAGGATCATCGGCAGCCGGTCCTCCGGGAGGCCGACGCCGCGCAGGGACCAGAGGTCGTGATGGTTGAGGGAGGCGGCGCGGACGTCGACGGTACTCCAGCCGGGGCGGGCCTCGGGGGCGGGACGATCCCCCAACTCGAGGCCGGAGAGCGGCTGGTCGCGGTCGATTCGGGCGGCGTAGACGGCGAACATAGCGCCGACGATAGGTTCCCGGGGCCGGGGGCGAAACCGGGGGCCGCTGTGACACATCCCCTCTTGCGCGGCTGCGGGGCGGCGGTCACCTCGTGAACACCCGAACGGAGGGGTGGCCGGAAGAAAAATGGCCCCGCCCTCCCGGGCGGGGCCATTCGGGGCAACGTCAGCGCCGGGCAACGCCTTCGGCGCGTGCGGCCGCGGCCACCGCCGCGGTCACCGCCGGGGCGACCCGCTCGTCGAACGGCGACGGGATGACGTAGTCCGCCGCGAGATCGTCACCGACGACCGACGCCAGCGCCTCCGCCGCGGCGATCTTCATCCCCTCGGTGATCCGGGAGGCCCGCACCTGGAGCGCGCCCGCGAAGATGCCGGGGAACGCCAGCACGTTGTTGATCTGGTTCGGGAAGTCCGACCGCCCGGTGGCGACGACCGCCGCGTACTTGTGGGCGACGTCGGGGTGCACCTCCGGGTTCGGGTTGGCCATGGCGAACACGAACGCGCCTTCGGCCATGGAGGCGACGGCCTCCTCGGGGACCGTACCGCCGGAGACGCCGATGAAGACGTCGGCGCCGGCCAGCGCGTCCTCCAGGGTGCCCTTGAGCCCGGCCTTGTTGGTGAACCCGGCGACCTCGCGCTTGACGGCGGTGAGGTCCTCACGGTCCGCCGAGATGATGCCCCTGCGGTCGGTCAGGGCGACGTCCCCGATGCCGGCCTCGACCAGCATCTTGGCGATGGCGACCCCGGCCGCGCCGGCGCCGGAGATCACCGCCCGCAGCTGGCCGATCTCCCGGCGGCTGAGCCGTGCCGCGTTCCGCAGCGCCGCCAGCGTCACGACGGCCGTACCGTGCTGGTCGTCGTGGAAGACCGGGATGTCCAGCCGCTCCTGGAGCCTGCGCTCGACCTCGAAGCACCGCGGTGCCGAGATGTCCTCCAGGTTGACCCCGCCGAAGGAGGGGGCGAGCCGGACGACGGTCTCCACGATCTCGTCGACGTCGGTGCAGGCGAGGGCGATCGGGACCGCGTCCACGCCGCCGAACTGCTTGAAGAGGATCGCTTTGCCCTCCATCACGGGGAGGGAGGCCTCGGGGCCGATGTCCCCGAGTCCGAGCACGGCCGTACCGTCGGTGACGACGGCCACGACGGACGACTTCCATGTGTAGTCGTTGACCAGCTCGGGCTGTTCCGCGATCGCGGTGCACACGCGCGCGACTCCGGGCGTGTACGCGAGGGAAAGGTCGTCCTTGTCGCGGATCGGCACGGTGGCCTGCACGGCCATCTTGCCGCCGCGGTGGAGCGCGAACGCCGGATCGAAGGAGTCGAGGGGCTCGGCCCCGCCGTCCTGGTCCGAACTGCCCGGCGTGCTGTCGCTGCGAGGATTGACGATCTCCGCTGCCACTTGTCTTACCCCTTAGGTATGCATGGTTGAGGGTCGGCCACTTCCGGTGAGGAAGTGGACGGGCACCGCGCAGGACCCGATGACTGATACGTACGAGTGGCACGTACGGGCACCTGCACGACGGGCGCGCCGCACACGCGCCCTGGAGCCCCGGATGAGGGGTGTAAAGAACCTTCTTACCGGACGGACCGCGCCCGCGACGAGTCGAATAGGCGCAAGGTCACATCACGGATGTCGTAGGCAACCGACAGATGAGCGGTGCGAGTGACCGGCAGACGGCCCGGGGTACGGCCGGGGATGAACCGGCGGTGAACCGAAGATCTTCCGGCCGGAAGGCCGGATTCCCGCAGATGTGCGGGGCGGCGGGTCGGGGGAGGCCCGGCCCGACGTGTCACGGGGGTCACCCGTTATCCGATTTTGACATGGTGACACGCCTGAATGGGGCAATCCCAATGGCAGGATGCCGTAAACCCACGAGGTCGCGACACCCGATGGTGTGTGTTTCCGTCGACCCATCGGCATATCGACATATCAGGCACATCGGTATATCGGCTTGTTCAACCCACCGCCGGAGGAACCCACCATGACCGCTAGCTCCACCCGTCGTACCAGTGTCGCGCGCTCCAGGACCGCAGCGTTCGGTGCGATCGCGGTCGCAGGCGCCCTGATCCTCACCGGCTGCGGTGACCAGACCGACAAGGGGAGCGACACCGGCTCCTCCTCGTCCTCGGCCCCGCTGGCGAGCAAGCTGCCGGACAGCATCCGCAAGGCCGGTGTGATCAAGGTGGGCTCGGACATCGCCTACCCGCCGGTCGAGTACATGGAGGGCGGCAAGGCCGTCGGCGTCGACCCCGACATCGCGGACGCGCTGGGCAAGCAGCTCGGCGTGAAGTTCGACTTCCAGAACGGCAAGTTCGCCCAGCTGATCGTGGGCCTGCAGTCCAAGCGGTTCGACATGGTGATGTCGGCGATGAACGACACCAAGGACCGCCAGAACGGCATCGACTCCGACACCGGCAAGAAGGTCGGCAACGGCGTCGACTTCGTCGACTACTTCACCGCCGGCACCTCGATCCTCGTCCAGAAGGGCAACCCGAAGGGCATCAAGTCCCTGGACGACCTGTGCGGCAAGGTCGTCGCCCTGCAGCAGGGCACCACGTCCGAGGGCATCGCCAAGGCGCAGAGCACGAAGTGTACGAAGGACGGCAAGAAGGCCATCACCCTGCAGACCTTCGACACCGACCCCGAGGCGCTGCTCCGCCTGAAGCAGGGCGCGTCCGTCGCCGACCTGAACGACTTCCCGGTCGCGGCCTACAACGCCAAGACCTCGGGCGGCGGCAAGGACTTCGAGGTCGTCGGCGACCAGATCGAGGCCGGCCCCTACGGCATCGCCGTCACCAAGGAGAACACCCAGCTGCGGGACGCCCTCCAGGCCGCCCTCGACGCGATCGTCAAGAACGGCGAGTACGGGAAGATCCTGGCGAAGTGGAACGTCACGCAGGGCGGGGTCACCGAGTCGAAGATCAACGGCGGCTCCTGAGCACCCGGGCAAGACTGAAGGGCTGTCACTGTGACTGACACGGTCGACAAGACTCCGGCGCCGTCGGTGCCGCCGGAGCAGATCAAGGCCATCCCGGTGCGCCACTACGGCCGTTGGGTGGCCGGCGCCGCCGTCATCGCCGTCCTGGTGCTGATCGGTATCGCCTTCTCCAACGCGAACATCAACTACGGCATCATCCCGGACTACCTCACGGACGGCACGATCCTGTCCGGTGTCTGGCACACGCTGTACATCTCGGTGCTCGCGATGGTCCTGGGTCTGGTCCTCGGCATCGTCCTCGCGGTGATGCGGATGTCCACGAACCCGGTCACCAGCACCGTGGGCTGGCTGTACGTCTGGTTCTTCCGCGGTACTCCGGTGCTGGTGCAGCTGCTGCTCTGGTACAACCTGTCCCTCGTGTTCCCCATCCTCAACCTGGGGTTCTACAAGGACGAGATGAACCAGGTCATGACGCCGTTCCTGGCGGCGCTGCTGGGTCTGGGTCTGAACGAGGCCGCCTACATGTCGGAGATCGTCCGGGCCGGCATCCAGTCGGTGGACGAGGGCCAGACCGAGGCCTCGCACGCGCTCGGCATGACCAGCGGCCAGACGCTGCGCCGGGTGATCCTGCCGCAGGCGATGCGCGTGATCGTGCCGCCGACCGGCAACGAGTTCATCAACATGCTCAAGACCTCGTCGCTGGCGTACGCGGTGCAGTTCAACGAACTGATCAAGCGCGCCCAGGACATCTCCAGCACCTCGCTGGCGATCGTGGAGATGTACTTCGTCGCGTCGATCTGGTACCTGATCCTCACCAGCGTCTTCAGCGTCGGCCAGTACTACCTGGAGCGCCGCTACGCCCGCGGTTCGACGCGCAACCTGCCGCCGACGCCGTTCCAGCGTCTGCGGAAGAACCTCCGACTGTTCGGTTCCTTCCGCCGCCCGGAGGTGGCCCGATGACCGGTCTCGCCAAGGACATCACCCCGCCGAGCAGCGGCGCGCCGATGGTCAAGGCCGAGGGCGTGCACAAGTCCTTCGGTCTCGCGCACATCCTCAAGGGCATCGACCTGGAGGTGCTGCCGCGCGAGGTGTTCTGCCTGATCGGTCCGTCCGGTTCCGGCAAGTCCACGTTCCTCAGGTGCATCAACCACCTCGAGAAGATCAGTGCCGGCCGGCTCTACGTCGACGGCCACCTGGTCGGCTACCGCCAGCAGGGCGACAGGCTCTACGAGCTGAAGGAGAAGGAGGTCGCGGCGCAGCGACGGGACATCGGCATGGTGTTCCAGCGCTTCAACCTCTTCCCGCACATGACGGCGCTGGAGAACGTCATGGAGGCGCCGGTCCAGGTCAAGCGCGAGTCCCGGGCGGTGGCCCGGGAGCGCGCGGAGCGGCTCCTGGACCGGGTGGGCCTCGGCGACCGCAAGGGCCACTACCCGGCGCAGCTCTCCGGCGGCCAGCAGCAGCGCGTGGCGATCGCCCGCGCGCTGGCCATGCAGCCGAAGCTGATGCTCTTCGACGAGCCGACCTCGGCGCTCGACCCGGAGCTGGTCGGCGAGGTCCTGGACGTGATGCGGGACCTGGCCGAGGACGGCATGACGATGATCGTCGTCACCCATGAGATGGGCTTCGCCCGCGAGGTCGGCGACAGCCTGGTCTTCATGGACGACGGTGTGGTGGTCGAGTCCGGCCACCCGCGCGACGTCCTGACCAACCCGCAGCACGACCGGACGAAGTCGTTCCTGTCGAAGGTGCTGTAGGGACCCGCGCCCGCGACCACCGAAGGGGCGGTACGAGGCTCTCGTACCGCCCCTTCGCGCTGTCTACCGAACGGCCAGCAGCAGGGTGTCCGAAGGCGAGCACCACACCGCCCGGGCCTCCCCGAAGCCCTTCTCCCGCAGCACCCGCGCGTGCCAGGCCGCCGGGGGCATGTCGCCGTCCGCGTGCTCGCCGTAGATCTCGAACCGGCGGGCCGTCGGCGCGGCCAGTGCCGGGTCCCGCGCGGCCAGCTGCCACCACTCGGCCCAGTCGAGCGCCCCCGCCTCCTTGGCCTGATCCATCCGCAGATGCCGCTGCGCCCGTTCGGCCGCGTTGATCCGGGGCGTGCTGTCGTCGATCATGTGGTCCGCGTTCATGAAGACACCGCCGTCGCGGACGAGTTCCGCGACCTGACCGTAGAGGGCCGCGAGGGGTTCGCTGTGCAGCCAGTGCAGGGCCGTGGCGGTCAGGACGGCGTCGTAGGAGTCGTACGGCAGTTTCGTGCGCCAGTCGGGGTCCTTGAGGTCGGCGGTGACGAACACGGCCCGCTCGTCGCCCGCGAAGGTGCCCTCGGCGATGGCGAGGAGGGCCGGGTCGAGGTCGACGCCGACGCTCACCGCCGCCGGGAAGCGGCTCAGCAGCCGGGCGGTGATGCTGCCGGTGCCGCACGCGAGGTCGAGGACCCGCGGGGCCGTACCGACGAGCGCCTCGACCATGTCGAGCATGATCCGGAAGCGTTCCTCCCGGTCGGGCATGTACCACTCCTGCTGCCGGTCCCAGCTCTCCTGCCAGGCCCGCCAGTCGGTCCCGGTCGTGGTCGTCTGCGCATCCGTCATGGCAACCCTCCGCCGCACAAGTCCCGTAATACCCTGGAAGCACGACCGGCTGTTACCCGACCGCACCACTGACCGTAGAACACCCCCGTAAGGACTACAAGTGGAACTGGCCTATTACTCGGATTACGCCGTCCGACTCGTGAACAGCGAGGAACCGGCCCGGGGCAAGGACTCCCTGACCTCGGTCGAGGCCGTCCGCGACCTCTTCGGGGTCAACGCGTCGGCGGCCCGCCGCACCACCGACGCCGATGTCACCCGCTTCCGCTCGGTACGGGCCCGGCTGCGCGCGGTCTTCGAGGCCGCCGACCAGGGCGACGAGACCCTGGCGGTCGACCTGCTGAACTCCCTGCTGCTCGAATTCCCGGTCTCCCCGCAGATCTCCGGCCACGACCACCGGGACGAGGACGACCGCCCGCTGTGGCACATGCACCTGGCCGACCACCCCTCCAACGCCACCGCGGGCTATGCGGCGATCGCGGCGATGGGCCTGGCCTTCCATCTCACCGAGTACGGCGTCGACCGGCTCGGCCTGTGCGAGGCGGCGCCGTGCCGCAACGCCTACCTCGACACCTCCACCAACCGCTCCCGGCGCTACTGCTCGGACCGCTGCGCGACCCGCGCCAACGTGGCCGCCTACCGGGCCCGCAAACGCCTGGAGGCGGACCGGCCGGGCCGGCCCGAACGCTCGGCGAGCACCGGGCGGGCCGCCGAGAGCGCCCAGCGCGCCAGTGCCAGCGGCGAACGCTGACCGGCCCTGAGCGGCCGCCAGCGGAACAGGGCACGGCCGAGGATCAGCTCCTCGGGCACGGTCCCGTAGTCGGTGCTGTCCCCGCCCGCGTACGCGTTGTCCCCGAGCACCCACCAGCCGCCCTCGCGCAGCTCCACGGCCCGCTTGACGACCAGCAGGTCCTGCTGGAAGGGGTGGCGCAGGACGACGACGTCACCGGCCCTCACCCGGGCCCCGTACCGCACCAGGAGCTGATCCCCCTGGTACAGCGTGGGCACCATCGAGGGGCCGGTCACCTCGGCCAGCCCGAAGGGCGCGGCGCCCCTCCCCCGCTCGGTCTCCTGCGACAGCTCCGGCATCGCCGGCACCTCCCCGGTCCGTTCCTCCACCAGTGTCAGTCTGACCCTGGACTTTTGTCCTAAGCCCATGGGGGCACTCGCGAATTCAGGCTTCCCAGGGAGTAATGTCCCACCTGAGAAGACGATCACGAGGAAGGAATGCTCCATGCTTTCCCGCCTGTTTGCCCCCAAGGTCAAGGTCAGCGCGCACTGCGACCTGCCCTGCGGTGTGTACGACCCGGCCCAGGCCCGCATCGAGGCGGAGTCGGTGAAGGCCGTGCAGGAGAAGATGGCCGCCAACGACGACCCGCACTTCCAGGCTCGCGCCACCGTCATCAAGGAGCAGCGCGCCGAGCTTGCCAAGCACCACGTGTCGGTGCTCTGGAGCGACTACTTCAAGCCCCCGCACTTCGAGAAGTACCCCCAGCTGCACGTGCTGGTGAACGACACCCTGAAGGCCCTGTCCGCCGCCAAGGCGTCCACGGACCCGAAGACCGGCGAGAAGGCCCTGGAGCTCATCGCCGAGATCGACAAGATCTTCTGGGAGACCAAGAAGGCCTGACCTTCCGGTCCCCCTCCCCGCACCCGGCCCGCAGGCCGCCACCCACGGCGACCACGGCGGACCGGGTGCGGTCGTCTTTCCCCCGTCACGGAAGGGCCGCCATGAACGACGCGCCTCGGCTCTGGAAAGTGGTCATCGCCCTGGAGGCCACCTCGGAGCAGGTGGACGCCCTCACCGACCGCTTCGTCGAGACGATCTGCCCGGACCCGGACCACGAGGGCCCCTGCGCGACCCCCTGGGCCCTGCACGTCACCGACGGCGCCTCGCTGGGCGCGCGGGAGCAGAAGCGGTTGCGCGCGGAGATCGAGGACACCATGGCCGACTGAGGCGGCGACCGGACGGAAACCGTTCGTGGAACCGGCGCGGCCGTGTTCCGCCGGTTCCACGAGCAAGGGGGCCGGCCGGGGATCCGGCCGGCCCCCTCGGCGTCGGTGCTAACGGTGGTCGTCCTCGCCGGCCTCCAGGAGGCCCGCCGCCGCGCCCACGACCCGCGGGTCCGGGCTGCCGACGACCTCCTCGTCCTTGTTGGCGTAGTCGAAGCGGGCCAGGACGCTGCGCATGGCCTCGACCCGGGCCCGCTTCTTGTCGTTGCTCTTGACCACCGTCCAGGGGGCGTACTCGGTGTCCGTCGCCCGGAACATCGCGACCTTCGCGGCCGTGTAGTCGTCCCAGCGGGCCAGCGAGGCCAGGTCCATCGGGCTGAGCTTCCACTGCCGTACCGGGTCGACCTGGCGGATGGTGAAGCGGGTCCGCTGCTCGCTCTGCGAGACCGAGAACCAGAACTTGACCAGGTCCACCCCGTCGTCCACGAGCATCCGCTCGAACAGCGGGGCCTGCCGCATGAAGCGCCGGTACTCGTCCTCCGAACAGAAGCCCATGACCCGCTCGACACCGGCCCGGTTGTACCAGGACCGGTCGAAGAGGACGATCTCACCGGCCGTCGGAAGGTGCTCGACGTAGCGCTGGAAGTACCACTGGCCGCTCTCGCGTTCGGAGGGCTTCTCCAGCGCCACCACCCGCGCGCCACGGGGGTTCAGGTGCTCCGTGAAGCGCTTGATGGTGCCGCCCTTGCCGGCCGCGTCCCGTCCCTCGAAGACGATGACGATCCGGCGTCCGGTCTCCTTGATCCAGGTCTGCAGCTTCAGCAGTTCGATCTGCTGGAGCCGCTTGTGCCACTCGTACTCCTTGCGCTCCATGCGCTGCGGGTACGGGTAGTTCTCCCGCCAGGTGTCGATCGGTGATCCGTCCGGGCGGATGAGTACGGGATCGTCCGGGTCGCTGTAGTCGACCTTCAGGTCGGCCAGGTCGGACAGCAGGTCCGGCGTCGTCATCCAGTCCTCCTCAGCGGCTTGTGGGTCGGTGGGTCAGTGGAACTGCGGGACGATCAGGTAGATGCCGTACGCCACCACCGCCGCGCAGGCCAGGAAGCACAGCCCGGCCTGGGCGGCGCCCACGGTGCTGGTGCCGCCGTGCTCCTTGGCCGCCTCGTAGCGGGCGAGCCCGAGGACGCCGAAGGCGAAGACGACCACCACGGCGAATGTAACTCCGATGCTCACCGCGGTGACCTCGCCGAGTGCGGTCCAGTCGATGTTCATGGGAACTCCCTCACTCAGGCGGCAGTGCCGACGTTGGACGGGGGCGTGGTGCGGATGGCGACCTCGTGACCGTCGTTGACGTTCTTCGCGTCGATCGGGTTGCGACGCGACAGCAGGACGATGCCCGCCGCGAGCGCGGCGCCGACCAGCGCGACCACGACCGTGCCGAAGTTGCCGCCGTGCTTGACCGTGGCCGCGGAGATGCCGCCGACCAGCGCCGCACAGGGCAGGGTGATCAGCCAGGCGGCCACCATGCGGCCGGCGATGCCCCAGCGGACCTCCGCGAGCCGTCGGCCGAGACCCGCGCCGAGGATGGAACCGGAGGCGACCTGCGTGGTGGACAGGGCGAAGCCCATGTGGGCCGAGGTCAGGATGACGGCCGTGGAGGCGGTCTCCGCCGCGAAGCCCTGCGGGGACTGGATCTCCGTCAGGCCCTTGCCCATGGTGCGGATGATCCGCCAGCCGCCGATGTAGGTGCCGAGGGCGATGGCGAGACCTGCGCTGAAGATCACCCAGATCGGCGGCCCGGCGTCGCCCGGGAGCGCGCCGACGGAGATCAGGGTCAGGGTGATGATGCCCATGGTCTTCTGGGCGTCGTTGGTGCCGTGCGCGAGCGAGACCAGCGAGGCCGAGCCGATCTGTCCGAGCCGGAAGCCCTTGGTCACCGAACCCTCGCGGCCGCGGGCGGTGAGTTTGTAGGCGCAGTACGTCGCGATCAGCGCGGCGACGCCCGCGACCACCGGTGAGGCGAACGCCGGGATGATGATCTTCTCAAGAACCTTGTCGAAGTTGACCGCGCCGGAGCCGGCACCGACCCACACGGCACCGATCAGTCCCCCGAACAGGGCGTGTGAGGAGCTGGAGGGCAGTCCGACCAGCCAGGTCAGCAGATTCCAGAGGATCGCCCCCACCAGCCCCGCGAAGATCATCGCCGGGGTCACCTTGGCGTCGTCGACGATGCCGCCGGAGATCGTCCTGGCGACCTCCGTCGAGAGGAAGGCTCCGGCCAGGTTCAGCACACCGCTGATCAGAACGGCTGTCTTCGGTTTGAGCGCTCCGGTCGCGATGGACGTGGCCATCGCGTTCGCCGTGTCATGGAACCCGTTGGTGAAGTCGAAAGCCAGCGCAGTGACGATCACGACCGCCACGAGGAACGTGATGTGGTCCATTCCTTAATGCAAACAAGTACGAGCCAATTGCGCGAGAACCGGAGGCGAACGAAGCCTCAAGAACAGACCCGGTCCGCCTGCGGGATGTGCATGCCATGCTGAGGCCATGACCCTGGAGGACCTGCGGCGGCTGCGCCGGGCGCGCGACCGCATGGACCGCGAGTACGCCGAGCCGCTCGACATGACCGAGCTCGCACGGACGGCCCTCATGTCCCCGGGACATTTCCAGCGCAGCTTCCGCAAGGCCTTCGGGGAGACGCCGTACAGCTACCTCATGACCCGGCGGGTCGAACGGGCCAAGGCACTGCTGCGGCGCGGGGACCTCACCGTGACGGAGGTGTGCATGGCCGTCGGCTGTACGTCCCTCGGGTCCTTCAGTTCGCGGTTCACCGAGCTGGTCGGGGAGACGCCGAGCGCGTACCGGGCCCGGGACCACGAGGAGAGCACGGTGATCCCGTCCTGCGTGGCCCGCACGTTCACCCGGCCCCGTCGCCGCCCGTACTGACCGGGTCACGTTCCGCTGTCCCGGCCCTACACTGGCCGTCAAGGTCAACACCGTTGCCCGCCACGGCCCGTGCGGGTCTCGGGCACGGGCCGTCCACGCATCGGGGGAATCCGTGGCAACTGCGATCATCTCCGTCCTGAGCCCCGCCCCGGTCACGGACGCCGAGTCCCTGACCGACTGGCTCAGAGGCGAGCCGGCGCTGGCCGGCAAGGTCCGGCTGACCGGTGGCGCCCCGGCCGAGGGCCAGCTGGGCGCCCCGCTGGACACGGTCTCCGTCCTGCTCGGCGCGGGCGGTCCGCTCACCGTGCTCGCCTCCTGTCTGCGCGCCTGGATCACCCAGCCGCGCCGCAGCGACGTGAAACTGACCGTCCGGCACGAGCACGGCCCGGCCGTCGAGATCGACGCCAGGCGGGTCAGCCGCGAGGACGTGGCGGAGATCCTGCGGCAGGCACTGGAGGAGCGTCCGGAACAGGGCGAGTGACGTGCGGCTCCCCGACCCCCACCGCTCCCGGGTCGTCCTGATCGGCGCGAGCCGCTACTCCGACCCGGCCCTGCCCGACCTGCCCGCCGTCGGGCGGACCGTCACCGATCTCGCCGGGCTGCTCACCGAGCCCCCGTACCGGCTCGTCCCGGAGAGCCACTGCACGGTCCTGCTCGACGACGGCGACCTGCGCACGGTCGGCGACCGGCTGCGCGCCGCCGTAGCCGGCGCCGAGGACCTCCTGCTGGTCCACTACGCCGGTCACGGCCTGGTCGCCGGCCGCCGCCACACCCTGTACCTGGCGCTGCCGGACAGCCGCTGGGAGGCACCCGAGTTCAACTCCCTGGAGTACGACAAGCTGCGCGACGCCGTCCTCGACTCCCCCGCCGAGACCAAGGTGGTCGTCCTGGACTGCTGTTTCTCCGGCCGGGCCGTCGGCGACTCGCTCAGCGCCGACCCGCCCGGCGGCGGGCCCGGGCCGATCGACCGGCTGGAGGTGGCCGGCACCTATGTGCTGACCTCCGCCCAGCGCGACCAGGTGGCCCTCGCCCTGCCCGGCGAGGAACACACCGCGTTCTCCGGCCGGTTGATCCGGCTGCTGCGCGAAGGGGTGGTCGGCGGGCCCGAGCTGCTCACGGTCGACGACCTCTACCGCCGGCTGAGCGCCGTCATGGCCGCCGAGGGTCTGCCCGCCCCGCTCAACCGGGGCGCCGGTACGGCAGGTTCGATCGCTCTGGGCATCAACCGCGCGTTCGCCACCTCCGCCGGACCCGAACTGCGCCGCCGCCACACGGCCGCCGTCGAGCAGGGCCGGGCCGGGGACTGGACGGGGGCCGCCGCGCTGCTGCGGGAGATCGTCGACGAGCAGACCCGGATCCTGGGCGCCGAGCACGAGGACACCCTGCGCGGCCGCCAGTCCCACGCGCACAGCCTCGGCGGCGCCGGCAGCCCCGTGGCGGCGGCCGGGCTGCTGCGCCGGCTCCTCGCCGACCAGTTGCGGCTGCTCGGCCCCGACCATGCGGACACCCTGCGCACCCGGCAGTTCCTCGCGGTGAACCTGGGCGAGGCGGGGCACCGGGAGGAGGCGGCCGGGATGCTCCGGGTGCTGCTCGCGGACCGGGGGCGGGTGCTGGGCACGGAACATCCGCACACGCTGCGGACCCGGCATCTGCTGGCCCGCAACCTGGCGTTCGCCGGCGGCCGCGAGGAGGCCCTGGCACTGCTGCGGGAGGTGGTGGCGGTGCGGGAACGGCTGCTTGGTCCCGAGCATCCGCACACCCGAAGGGCCCGGGCGGACCTGGCGGAGGTGAGCCGTGTACGAGCGGTTCAGTGACCGGGCTCGGGACGTCGTCGACCTCGCCCGCCAGCAGGCACGGGCGCTCAGGCACTGGTACGTCGAGCCCGGCCACGTCCTGCTCGCGCTGCTCGAGTCGGACGGGCCCGAGGTCGTACGGCTGCTCGGCACGTCCGCCGAAGGGCTGCGCGCGGCCCTGGCACCGGCCCTGGGCAGCGGCACCGTCGAACCCGGGGAGTACCTGCCGCTGACCGGTGCGGCCACCGCCGTGTTCGAACTGGCACCGCGGGAGGCCGACCGGCTGGGTCACCGGCTCGTGCAGCCCTTCCACATCCTGTTCGCCCTGCTGGCCACCGCGGACACCGTGCTGGCGGACGTGCTCGCGCAGACCCGGGTGGACCCCCGGCGCGTCCGTGCGTCCGCCACCGCTCCGGCCACCCCCGCCCTGCTGGACTCGGTCACCCGGGACCCGGCCGCCGGCGCCCCTCCCGTCGTCGGCCGCGCCGCGGAGATCGACCGGGTCCTGCGCACGCTCACCCGCCGCGACCGCCGGATCCCGCTGCTCACCGGACCGCCCGGTGTGGGCAAGAAGGCCGTGGCCGTGGGCGTCGCCCGGGCCGTCGAGCGGGGCCGGGTACCGGACGCCCTGCTCGGCCACCGGGTCCGCTCCCTGGACCTGCATGCCGTCCTGAGCGACCCGCGCCACCGCGCCCGCGGCACCGCTCTGGCGGCCGGCCTCCTCGACGAGATCAGGGACAGCACCGGCCTGCTCCTGCACGTGCCCGGGGCCCTCACCCGCCTGCGGCTGCCCGAGGGCACCACCACCCCGTTCGGCCTGCTGCGCCCGCTCCTGGAGAGCCCGGGTGTCCTGGTCTTCGGTGACTGCGGGGACTCGGACCACGACCGCCGGGACGCCGACCCCGGCCTCGACCGTCTCGTCCAGCCCGTCCCGCTCGAAGAGCCGCCCGCCGCCGACGTGGCCGAGATCCTCCGCGCCGGGCGGGCGCGCCTGGAGGCGCACCACGCGGTGACCCTCACCGACGAGGCCCTGACCGCCGCGGCCGCCCTCGCCCACGACCACGTCCCCGACCGGGCACTGCCCGGCTCGGCCCTCGGTCTCCTCGACGAGGCGGCGGCTCTGGTCCGGGCCGGAGCCGCCACCGCCACCGGCGCCGGCAGCACGGCCCGCACGGAGCCGCGTCCTGACGGCCCGCCGACCGTCACGGCCGCCCATGTCACCCAGGCCCTCGCCACCGCCTCGGGCATCCGCGTCGCCGGGCCCGCCGAACGGGCCGCCCCGCTCTCCGGCCACGACCCCTACGTCTGGGCCATGAGCTGAGGCCGTGAACCGATCCGGCACGGCCGGCCGTTTCCTCCTAGCCTGACCCCATGGACGTAAAACTCGCGCAGTGTTTCATCGCCGTCGACGACCATGACAAGGCGCTGGCCTTCTACCGGGACGTGCTCGGCCTGGAGGTCCACAACGACGTGGCGTTCGAGGGGATGCGCTGGGTGACCGTCGGGTCGCCCCAGCAGCCGGGCGTGGAGATCGTGCTGGAGCCGCCCGGCGCCAACCCGGACGCGTCCCCCGCCGACCGGCAGGCCATGGCCGAGCTGCTCGCCAAGGGCATGCTGCGGGGGGTCATCTTCTCCACCACCGACTGCGACGCGCTGTACGAGCGGGTGCGGGAACACGGCGGCGACGTCATCCAGGAGCCGACGGACCAGCACTGGGGCGTACGGGACTGCGCGTTCCGGGACCCCGCGGGCAACCTGCTGCGTTTCACCGAACGCCGGGACGAGTAGCCCCCGCGGGCCCCTCTACGATCCCCTCCATGACCATCCGCTGGACGTACGTCTTCGCCGACCGCCCCACCGCGCACCTCGCCGCCGCCCAGGCCTTCTGGACGGCCGTCACGGGCACCTTCCTCTCGGCGCCCCGCGGGCAGGACGACGAGTTCGTGACGCTGCTGCCGGCCAACGGCGTCGATGCCTGCGTCAAGATCCAGGGCGTCGACGCGGGCCCCGGCGGAGCCCACCTGGACCTGTGCGTCGAGGACGTGCCGGGCCTGGTGAAGCGGGCCCGGGAACTCGGCGCCGAACCGGTCGCCGAGCACGAGGGCTGGGCCGTACTGCGGTCGCCCGCCGGGCAGTTGTGGTGCGCGGCCCCCTGGCAGGGCGAGTCGGTGCGGCCGCCGGTCGTCGCGGGCAGCCGGCTCGACCAGGTCAGCCTCGACATCCCGCCGTCCGCGTACGCGACGGAGACCGCGTTCTGGGCGGAGCTGACCGGCTGGGAGCTGCTGACCGGTTCGCTGCCGGAGTTCCGGGTGCTCAGGCCACCGGCCGGGCTGCCCGTGCGGATCCTCCTCCAGCGGCTGGCCGACGAGCGCCCGGCCGCCGCCCATCTCGACCTGGCCTGCGAGGACGTCGCGGCGACCCGGGCCCGGCACGAGGAACTCGGCGCCGTCCACGTGGCCGACGGGCGGCACTGGACGGTGCTGCGCGACCCGGCGGGCGGCGTCTACTGCCTGACCGGCCGGGACCCGGAGACCGGCGGACTCCCGGACAGGGCCTAGCTAGCCCCAGGGCTCCACGTCCACCACGGCCGTGACCGGGATCGGCCCGTACACGTGCGGGAACTCCTCGCCGTCCGGCTGCACCGCCTCCCACCTCACCGGTACGCCGACCCGTGCCGGATCCACGACCAGTACCACCAGCTCGTCCGGGCCGTCGTAGGAGCCGTACAGGAACGCTGCCACGCGCGGGAGTTGGTCGCGGGTGGAGCAGTGGATGAAGCCCTCCTCCTGAAGGGTGCGGCCACGGGTGGACAGCTCGTAGGAGCCCCGCGCGCGGGCGTCCTCCCACAGGGAGCGCTCGGTGATGTGCAGGATGTTCGGAAGTCCGGTCATGCCGTCAACGCTAGGGCGTCCCCCGGTCCGTCTTCGCGGCGGACCCGGGCGCCGGGGCCGGGGCCGGCGGCCGCTCCTGCCGCCGGTTCCCCGCGCAGTCGGGATTACGGCAGGGAGCCGGTCCCCAGACCGGAACCCACGCGCCCAGCGTCTTGCGCCGATGCACCACTGTCTCGACGGCCTGCCCGCACACCGGGCAGACCCGGTCCTGGCTGTCCATGTCTCCAGCGTAGGCCGGAACGGGGGGATCCGGCGGCCGGCCATCCGCCGTGGAAAACGCCGGGCCCCGCACGCCGTGGGGATGTGCGGGACCCGTCGGGCCGGAGCCCCCGGGAGCCGTGCGGGGTCAGGAGCCGCGCGGTTCCGGGGGTTCCGGTGTCTTCACCTGCTGCGCCGGGTCACGAACTCGGCGAGCGCGAGCAGACCGCCGGCCGACTCGGGGTCGGGCACCGCACGGGCGAGCTCCTCCATGGCCAGGGCCATCCGGTCGGCCGCCTCGGCCTGCGCCCAGTCACGGCCGCCCGCCCGCTCCACGGCCAGTGCCGTGCGCGCGACCTCGTCGGCGTCGGCCCTCGCAGGCGGCTCGGCGTACAGCTCGGCGAGTTCGTCCGCGGCCGGGGTGCCGGAGGCGAGGGCCGCGACGACCGGCAGGGACTTCTTGCGGGCCGCCAGGTCCGCCCCGGCCGGCTTGCCGGTGCGCCGTGGATCCCCCCATATCCCGATGACGTCGTCGATCAGCTGGAAGGCGAGCCCGGCCTGCCGGCCGAAGCCGTCGAGCGCCGCCACCTCTTCCGCCGCCGCCCCCGCGTACAGCGCGCCGAGGGCGCAGGCGGAGCCGAGCAGTGCCCCGGTCTTGGCCTCGGCCATGACGAGCACCTCGTCGAGGGTGACCTCGCCCGGGGCCCGGTCCTCCATGGCCGTGTCCGCGTGCTGACCGGCGCACAGTTCCAGGACGCACCGCGCGAGCCGGGCGGCGGCGGGACCGGACGCCGGGTGCGGGTCCTCGGCGAGCAGCCCCAGGGCCAGCGCCTGGAGGGCGTCCCCGGCGAGGATCGCGTCGACGTCGCCGAACACGGTCCACGCCGTGGGCCGGTGCCGGCGTGTGGTGTCCCGGTCCATGACGTCGTCGTGCAGCAGCGTGAAGTTGTGCACCAGTTCCACGGCGGCAGCGGCCCGGACGGCGGCCGCGCGGGCCGCCGGGCCGCCGAGCGCGTCGGCGGCGGCGAGGACGAGAGCGGGCCGGATGGCCTTGCCCGCGTCGCCGGCCGCCGGCGTGCCGTCGGCGTGCTCCCACCCGAAGTGGTAGCGCGCGACCCGGCGCATGGCGCCGGGCAACGAGTCGACGGCCGCGTGCAGTTCGGGGTCGACGGACGCCCGGGCACGCTCCAGTACGGCCGCCGCCTCCGTCCCGTCGAGGGACTCGGGCCTCTCCGGCGGCACCCCCGTGGCGCGCTGCCGGCGCTCCGTCACGAACTCGGCCATGGCCTCCCCCTCGCGGAGTGGGCGTACGGTGGCGTCCGTGCCCCGGCTTCGCACGTACCCCGAGGGTGTACCCGCCCCGGAGGGCGGGAACACGGCCGCGAAGTGCGGAAACGTCACCTCCAGCGGCCGATCTCGACGTTCTCCAGCACGCCGAGGGCGTCGGGGACCAGGACGGCCGCCGAGTAGTAGGCCGTGACCAGGTAATTGATGATGGCCTGCTCGTTGATGCCCATGAAGCGCACCGACAGGCTCGGCTCGATCTCGTCGGGGATCCCGGACTGGCGCAGCCCGATGACGCCCTGGTCCGCCTCGCCCGTGCGCATGGCGATGATCGAGGTGGTCCGGGCCTCGGAGACCGGGATCTTGTTGCACGGGTAGAGCGGGACCCCGCGCCAGGTCGGGATGCGGTTGCCGCCGACCTCGATGGACTCGGGGACCAGTCCGCGCTTGTTGAGCTCGCGGCCGAAGGCGGCGATCGCCCGCGGGTGGGCGAGGAAGAGCTTGGTGCCGCGGCGGCGGCTGAGCAGCTCGTCCATGTCGTCCGGGCTGGGCACGCCGTCGTGCGGCTGCAGCCGCTGGTCGTACTGGCAGTTGCTGAGCAGGCCGAACTCCGGGTTGTTGATCAGCTCGTGCTCCTGGCGCTCCTTCAACGCCTCGACGGTCAGCCGGAGCTGGTGCTCGGTCTGGTTCATGGGCTGGTTGTAGAGGTCGGCCACCCGGGTGTGGATGCGCAGCACGGTCTGGGCGATGCTCAGCTCGTACTCGCGCGGCCGGGCCTCGTAGTCGACGAAGGTGTTCGGGATCTCGGGCTCGCCACTGTGGCCGGCCGCGAGGGCGACCTCCTTCTCACCGAACTTGTTGGTGCGCTGCTCGGGGATCGCGCGCAGCCGGTGCAGGTGCTCGCGCAGCGAGTCGGCGCGCTCGGCGACCTGCTCGAAGTCCTGCCGGGACAGGGTCAGGACGGTACAGGCCGTGTCCGCACGGGCGGTGTACTCCCAGATGGCGTCCGGGTCGATCAGGCCCTGCTCGCCGAAGTGCGCGCCGTCGGCGAGGACACCGAGCACCGCGTCGTCGCCGTACGGGCCGGTGCCGATCTTCTCGACCCGGCCGTGGGCCAGCAGGTGGACCTCCTCCGCCTGGCTGCCGAACGAGGCGATGACCTCGCCCGCGGCGAAGTCGCGCTGCCGGCACCGCTGGGCCAGCTCCCCCAGCACCTCCTGGTCCTCGTAGGACCGCAGGACGGGCAGTTCGCCCAGCTCCGCGGGGATGACCTCGACCCGGTCTCCGGTCTTCAGGAACGTGATACGGCCGTCACCGACGGTGTAGGTGAGCCGCCGGTTCACTCGGTACGTGCCGCCCTGGACGTCCACCCAGGGCAGTGTCCGCAGCAGCCAGCGGGAGCTGATCTCCTGCATCTGGGGCGCGGACTTGGTCGTGGTGGCCAGGTTCCGCGCGGCCGCCGTGTCCAGGGACTGCTGCGGCTTGCCCTGATCCGTGCGGACCTCTTCGCCTACCGACATAGAGAAATGCCCTCCCATACCTGCGCGGATGCCGAACTGTCCACGCATCGGTCTCACCGGCCACCCTGTCATCACGGAGCGTGCCCGTGCCATTACCCGAAAGAGCGGGAATAGATCATCGAACATGTGGGCATGCCGGGCGAATAGTCGCTCAACCGGCCTGCGATATGCCGACTTGTCCTGATCGGCTCGCACGTGATCCGAACATCGCCTCGGGGGCTGGCCGTGGATCCGCGCGTTCTGTAGAAGGTTCGGCACCAGCCGAGCACAGAAGCTAAGGAGGCGGTCATGGCCCCACCCATGTCCGCGGAGGTCTTCCTCGACGCGTTGCGCAGCGAGGGCGTCACGGTCGTCGAGGTCGGCGACTGGAGGGAACACAACCGCAACCACAAGGGGCCCTGGGGCCCGGTCCACGGCGTGATGATCCACCACACGGTGACCCACGGCGCGGCCCGCACGGTGCGGATCTGCTACGACGGCCGCCCGGACCTCCCCGGCCCGCTCTGCCACGGTGTCATCACCAAGGACGGCACGGTCCACCTCGTCGGCCACGGCCGCGCCAACCACGCGGGACCGGGCGACGACGACGTGCTGCGCGCCGTGATCGCCGAGAAGGCCCTGCCCCGGGACAACGAGGCGAACACCGACGGCAACCGGCACTTCTACGGCTTCGAGTGCGAGAACCTGGGCGACGGCGAGGACCCCTGGCCCGCGGCCCAGCTGGAGGCGATCGAGAGGGTGGCGGCGGCGGTGTGCCGGCGGCACGGCTGGTCGGAGCGGTCGGTGATCGGCCACGCGGAGTGGCAGCCGGGGAAGGTGGACCCCCGTGGTTTCACGATGGCCTGGCTGCGCGAGCGCGTCCGGGACCGCCTGAAGTGACCCGGTGCCCGCACTCCGGGCGACAATGACCGCGTGACCAGCGCCGACATACTCAGCCCCCGGCTCCCGTCCCCTCTTGAGGAGGTGGCCGACGACCGGTTCGCCCGCCGCGGCGTCCGGCTCCTCCTCAAGCGGGACGACCTGATCCACCCGGAGCTGATCGGCAACAAGTGGCGCAAGCTGGTCCCGAACATCGAGGCGGCGGCCGGACGGCCGGTGCTCACCTTCGGCGGGGCGTACTCCAACCATCTGCGGGCGACGGCAGCGGCCGGGCGCCTGCTCGGCTTTCCGACGGTGGGCGTGGTCCGGGGCGAGGAACTGGCCGCCCGGCCGCTGAACCCCTCGCTGGCGCGGTGCGCGGCCGACGGCATGCGGCTGCACTTCGTCGACAGGTCGGTCTACCGGCGCAAGACCGAACCGGCGGTGGTGGCCGCGCTGGCGCGGGCGGCGGGGGCCGAGGACGCGTACGTCGTGCCGGAGGGCGGCAGCAACGCGGCCGCGGTCCGCGGCTGCCGGGCCCTGGGCGAGGAGCTGCGCGACCGCGCCGACCTGGTGGCGACGGCGTGCGGAACCGGGGGCACGCTGGCCGGGCTCGCCGCCGGACTGGGCGCGGGACAGCGGGCGCTGGGGGTGCCGGTGCTGCGCGGCGGCTTCCTGGCCGGGGAGACGGAGCGGCTCCAGCGGGAGGCGTTCGGGGGGCGGCGCGGGGACTGGTCGCTCGACGAGCGGTTCCACTTCGGCGGATACGGGCGGACGACCCCCGGCCTCGACGACTTCGCACGGGACTTCGAGGACCGGCACGGGGTGACGGTGGAGCGGCTGTATGTCGCCAAACTGCTCTATGGGCTTGTCGAGCTGGCAGCGGAAGGCGCCCTGCCCAGCGGGATCCGGGTGGCGGCGGTCATCACCGCCTGACCTGCGCTTCCGTCGGAACCTCAGGTCGCCTCCCGGAACGCCGCCGCCTCCTCCAGGTCCAGTCGGCGCAGCAGGGTGCGGAGCATCTCGTCGTCGATGTAGCGGTGGTCGCGGAGCCGGACGAAGACCGCGCGTTCGGCGCTGATCATGTCGCGGGACAGCCGCCGGTAGGTCTCGTCGACCGACTCGCCGGTGACGGGGTTGGTCTGGCCGAGACGCTCCCACACGGCGTTGCGACGGCGTTCCAGGACACTGCGCAGGCGGTCGGCGAGCGGCGGCGGCAGCTCGTTGCGTTCGTCGGAGAGGAGGTCTTCGAGGCGGTTCTCGGCCGCGCGGGAGGCCTGCGCCTGGGCGTTGGCCTCGGCGAGGGTCTCGGCCTGCACGTCCCGGGGCGGGAACTTCATCAGGCGGATCAGCGGGGCCAGGCTCAGGCCCTGCACCACCAGGGTGCCGATGACGGTCGTGAAGGTCAGGAACAGGATCAGGTTGCGCTGCGGGAAGGCGCTGCCGTCGTGCAGGGTGAGCGGGATCGAGAAGGCGATGGCCAGCGAGACGACGCCGCGCATGGCGGCCCAGGACTCGACGACGGGCGATCTCCAGTCGAGGTCCCCCTCCCGCTCGCGGATCCGGGGGAACACCAGGCGCGGCAGGACGGCCGCCGGGTACATCCACACGAACCGGGCCGCGACCACGACGAGGAAGAGGGCGGTCGCGTACCAGGCGGCGTCGATGCCCCGGTACGCGCCGAGGCCCTTCAGGACGACCGGCAGCTGCAGTCCGATCAGCGCGAAGACCGCCGACTCCAGCAGGAACGCGACCATCCGCCACACCGCGTCCTCCTGGAGGCGGGTGGCGAAGTCGACCTCCCAGGCGCGGTGGCCGAGGTAGAGGGCGACCACCACGACCGCCAGCACGCCGGAGGCGTGCAGCTGCTCGGCGACGCCGTAGGCGACGAACGGGATCAGCAGCGACAGCGTGTTCTGGAGCAGGGCCTCCTTCAGATGGGTGCGCAGCCAGTGGATCGGCACCATCAGCGCCAGCCCGACCAGCACGCCGCCGATCGCGGCCACCAGGAACTCGCCGACCCCGTGCATCCAGGAGGCGCCCTCGCCGATGGCGGCCGCGACGGCCACCCGGTAGGCGGTGATCGCGGTGGCGTCGTTGAGCAGGGACTCGCCCTGCAGGATCGTGGTGAGCCGGGACGGCAGCCCCACCCGGCGGGCGATCGCGGCGGCCGCGACGGCGTCCGTCGGTGCCAGCACCGCACCCAGCGCCAGCGCCGCGGGCAACGGCAGGCCGGGCACGATCGCGTAGGCGGCCCAGCCGACCACGAAGGTCGCGAAGAGCACGTAGCCGACCGACAGCAGCGCCACGGGCCGCATGTTGGCCCGCAGGTCGAGGTACGAGCTCTCGGTGCCCTCCTTGTACAGCAGCGGGGGCAGCACGAGCGGCAGCACGATCTCCGGGTCGAGCGTGTAGTCGGGGACTCCGGGGATGTACGAGACGGCCAGGCCGACGGCGACCAGCAGCAGGGGCGCCGGCACCGGGGTACGCCGCGCCACGCCCGCGACCGTCGCGCTTCCCGCCACCAGCAACAGCAGTGGCAACACGTCCATGATCCTCGCCCACCCTCATTTTCCGCGCGGCCACCCGCACACCCGTCGTAATCTGGCAATCATGAAACAGTGCACGCATGCCGGCGCGCTGCCGCACCCGGAACCCCGACCGCTGGACGAGACCTGCCCGGAGTGCTTCTCCCAGGGCTGGCACCCGGTTCAGCTGCGGCTCTGTCTGACCTGTGGCCATGTCGGCTGCTGCGACTCGTCGCCGGGAAGACACGCGACGGAGCATCACGAGACGTCAGGTCACCCCGTGATGCGGACCTTCGAGCCCGGCGAGGACTGGCGCTGGTGCTTCGTCGACCACGTCCTCGTGTGACACTGCACTACGGCCGCTGAAGGCGGCCGTGGCGACGGTTCGACGGTTCGACGCCGGGGTACGTCAACCCGGCGCGCGCTCTTCCCAATTGGACAAGCCGGACCCCTAGACACGGAGCGTATCCACAGGTTTACTGTGAGTGACGCCAGGGGGTTGGGGTCCCGGGACAGAAAAGTTCGGAGCGCGGTAGCGTCACCGCTGAACCACGTAGTGCGTTACCCCGGGGGGCGACCCCTCGGCCCCGAAATGCTTGTACCACCATGGAGGTGAGGGTGTCCCAGATCGCAGGCGAGCCCGCGACCCAGGACTTCGTGGAAGTCCGGCTGCCGGCTGCGGGTGCCTACCTGTCGGTGCTGCGGACGGCCACGGCCGGTCTCGCCGCCCGCTTGGACTTCACCCTGGACGAGATCGAGGACCTGCGCATCGCGGTGGACGAGGCCTGCGCGATCCTGCTCCAGCAGGCCGTTCCCGGCTCGGTGCTCAGCTGTGTCTTCCGCCTCGTCGACGACTCGCTGGAGGTCACGGTCTCCGCGCCGACCACGGACGGTCACGCCCCTTCGCGCGACACCTTCGCCTGGACCGTGCTGTCGGCCCTGGCGGGCAAGGTCTCGTCGGCCGTCGACGAGGACAAGACCGTGTCGATCAGCCTCTACAAACAGCGCGGCGCGGGACCCGGGCCGGCGTGAGGAACGAGGACGGGCCGGTGCGGGACGAAGAGCGCGGCACACGGGAGCTGTCGGCCGGGGGCGAAGAGCCCGAGGCCGACTCCCGCCGCATGGCTGACGGCATCGACGGCATCCCGGAACAGGCCAGGCCGCACCCGGAGGAACCCTCCGCGCGCGCCGGGCTGGAGGGTGCCGCGCAGAGCGCGCCCCCGGAAGGGCGGAACGGGGCCACGGCCCCGGACCGAGCCGGGGCGAAGGCTCGTGGAAGGGCGACGGGCGGGACGATGAGCGAGCACGAGCGATACGCCGAGAACGAGGCGCTGGCCGCGGAGGTCGTGCAGGCGACCCACCACGAACCTCAGGACCGCAGCGGGGCGCGCGCCATGTTCATCGAGCTGCGCAAGCTCAAGGACGGCAGCCCGGAGTACGCGGAGCTGCGCAACAGGCTGGTCCGGATGCACCTGCCGCTCGTGGAGCACCTCGCGCGCCGGTTCCGCAACCGCGGCGAGCCGCTGGACGACCTCACCCAGGTCGCCACGATCGGCCTGATCAAGTCGGTGGACCGCTTCGACCCGGAGCGGGGCGTGGAGTTCTCCACGTACGCCACCCCGACCGTGGTCGGCGAGATCAAGCGCCACTTCCGCGACAAGGGCTGGGCGGTCCGCGTCCCGCGCCGCCTGCAGGAGCTGCGTCTCGCGCTGACCACCGCCACGGCGGAGCTGTCCCAGCAGCACGGCCGCTCCCCCACGGTCCACGAGCTGGCCGAGAAGCTCGCGATCTCGGAGGAGGAGGTCCTGGAGGGCCTGGAGTCGGCCAACGCGTACTCCACGCTGTCCCTGGACGTTCCCGACACCGACGACGAGTCCCCGGCGGTCGCCGACACACTCGGCGCCGAGGACGAGGCACTGGAGGGCGTCGAGTACCGCGAGTCCCTCAAGCCGCTGCTGGAAGACCTGCCGCCCCGCGAGAAGCGGATCCTTCTCCTCCGCTTCTTCGGCAACATGACGCAGTCCCAGATCGCCCAGGAAGTCGGCATCAGCCAGATGCACGTCTCCCGGCTGCTGGCGCGGACCCTGGCCCAGCTTCGCGAGAAGCTGCTGGTCGAGGAGTAGGTCTTTCCGCCGGCGACCGGATCAGCCGCTGCGCCCCGGCCCCTTGATCCCCAGGGCCCGGGTCGTGGCAGAGTTCACCAGCAGGACCAGCGAGGCGACGGCCACCACGGCCAACGCGATCCCCGCCGGAATGGCCGCGCTGTCGGCCTGCAGCAGGCTGTAGGCCACCGGCAGCGCCATGATCTGCGTGATCACCGCGGGTCCCCGGCTCCAGCTCCTGCGCAGGAGCAGCCCCCGCGCCGCCAGCAGCGGCAGCAGCGCCAGCACGATCACGGTGATGCCCCCGGTGACGGCCTGTCCCCGGTCGTCCGGAGATCCGGTGAGCCCGAGGACCAGCATCCAGACCCCGCCGACGGCCAGCGCGAGCCCTTCCAGCCCGCTCAGCGCGGCCGCGTACGTCAGCCTTCGCGGACGGGGCCCGTCGGTCACGTCGGCCTTCTCGGCCGTAGGCGCATTGCTCACGGCAGAAGGGTAGCCCTCGCCCGAAAACGCGGGCCCGGCCCCTCGGCGCCACGTGTTCAGACTCACGCCTCTTTCTCTTACCGGATCCCTAACGCGGCCTGGGCCCGGTACTTCCCAGTAGGTACGCTGCAATCCATGCGTGCACTTCTCGTGGTCAATCCGGCGGCAACCACCACAAGCGCACGTAGGCGCGATGTCCTGATCCACGCGCTCGCGAGCGAGGTCGAACTGGAGGCCGTCACCACCGAGTACCGCGGCCACGCCCGTGACCTGGGCCGGCAGGCGGCGGAGAGCGAGGACATCGACCTGGTCGTGGCCCTCGGCGGCGACGGCACGGTCAACGAGGTGGTCAACGGCCTCCTCCACGCCGGCCCCGACCCGGACCGGCTGCCCGGACTCGCGGTGGTCCCCGGCGGCTCCACCAATGTCTTCGCGCGGGCCCTCGGCCTGCCCAACGACCCGGTCGAGGCCACCGGCGCCCTGCTCGGCGCGCTGCGCGAGAAACAGGAGCGGGTCGTCGGCCTCGGCCTGACGGCCGGCACCCCCGGCACCGCGGACGAGGCCGTCCCGGCCCGCTGGTTCACCTTCAACGCGGGGCTCGGCTTCGACGCCGGCGTGGTCGGCAGGGTCGAACAGCAGCGGGAACTCGGCAAGAAGTCGACGCACGCACTGTATGTACGACAGGTCGTACGGCAGTTCTTCGGTGAGGAGCACCGCCGGCACGGCACGATCACCCTGGAACGCCCCGGGGCCGACCCGGTCACGGATCTTGTGGTGGCGATAGTCTCGAACACCTCGCCCTGGACGTATCTCGGCAATCGTCCGATGTACACGTCGCCTAAGGCCTCGTTCGATAAAGGCATCGACGTACTCGGTCTCAGCCGCCTGTCGACAGCCGCGGTTGCCCGGTATGGCACCCAGTTGCTCACTTCGTCCCCCGAGCGCGGACCCCATGGCAAGCACGCCGTGTCCTTGCACGACCTGGACCAGTTCACCTTGCATTCGAAGGTCCCCCTCCCCCTTCAGATGGACGGCGACCACCTAGGACTGCGTACGAGCGTGACGTTCACAGGCGTACGCCGCGCACTGCGTGTGATTGTGTGAGCGGAACGGGCCAAAGTCCTTTCACTCGAACGTTTAGGCCAGGATCCACCCCATGGAAGTACGGCTGTGACCCAGTCGACACCGAGGAATCAAAAAAAACTTTCCGGAAGGGGTTGTATCCGTCGCTGAGGTTTGCGAGGCTCTACGTGGCGGTCGGGACAGCCCGCAACACTGGCGTCCACTGATCACCGGAATCCCCTTCAACTCACAGGACCCCTGCCAGGGAACCTGGCGGTCGGCCCTTCACTTGTTGAGGGATTCGTGAAAGCGTTCACATTCACAAGCAACGTGCATGTAATACCAAGGAGAGGTAGCAGCCATGGACTGGCGTCACAACGCCGTTTGCCGCGAGGAAGACCCCGAGCTCTTCTTCCCCATCGGCAACACCGGTCCTGCGCTGCTGCAGATCGAGGAAGCCAAGGCCGTCTGCCGTCGCTGTCCCGTCATGGACCAGTGTCTGCAGTGGGCGCTCGAGTCCGGTCAGGACTCCGGCGTCTGGGGTGGTCTCAGCGAGGACGAGCGTCGCGCGATGAAGCGCCGTGCCGCCCGCAACCGGGCCCGTCAGGCCACCGCCTGACAGTCCCACCCCTGGTGACGGCCTGAGCTTGGCGGCGCGTACAGCGAGTACGCATCTCCCGCCCCCGAGCCGCAGCGCGCAGTACCCCGATGCGCTTAAGAGCAGCAACGAGTAATCGGCCCCGGACCCACCAGGTCCGGGGCTCTTTGCTGTGCCCAGGCGGCCGTTGCCGTGGCCCCGCTGCCCGACGTTCCCCCGGCCGGGCTACTTCTGCGGCTGCACCGGAACGTCGAGGATCACCCTGGTCCCCCGCTCCGGCGCCGGCACCATGTCGAACGTGCCGCCCAACTCGCCCTCCACCAGCGTCCGTACGATCTGCAGACCGAGGTTGCCGGAGCGGTGCGGGTCGAACCCCTCGGGCAGGCCGACGCCGTCGTCCTGGACGGTGACCAGGAGTCGCGCCTCCTTGGTGGTGCCGCCCCGCACCGCCGTGACCTCGACGGTGCCCGTCTCGCCCTCGCGGAAGCCGTGTTCGAGGGCGTTCTGCAGGATCTCGGTGAGGACCATCGACAGCGGGGTCGCCACCTCGGCGTCGAGTATGCCGAAGCGTCCGGTGCGCCGGCCGGCGACCTTGCCCGGCGAGATCTCCGCGACCATCGCCAGCACCCGGTCGGCGATCTCGTCGAACTCCACGCGCTCGTCCAGGTTCTGGGACAGCGTCTCATGCACGATCGCGATCGAGCCGACCCGTCGGACGGCCTCCTCCAGGGCCTCCCGGCCGCGCTCGGACTCGATCCGGCGGGCCTGCAGGCGCAACAGCGCGGCCACCGTCTGGAGGTTGTTCTTCACCCGGTGGTGGATCTCCCGGATGGTCGCATCCTTGGTGATCAACTCGCGTTCACGGCGCCGCAGTTCGGTGACGTCCCGGAGCAGTACCAGGGAACCGATACGGGTGCCCTTGGGCTTGAGCGGGATCGCCCGGAACTGGATCGCGCCGTCGCTGGACTCGATCTCGAACTCGCGCGGCGCCCAGCCGCTGGCGACCTTGGCGAGCGCCTCGTCCACCGGCCCGCGGGTCGGGGCGAGTTCCGCGGTGGTCTGGCCGAGGTGGTGACCGAGCAGGTCGGAGGCGAGGCCGAGGCGATGGTAGGCCGAGAGGGCGTTCGGGGAGGCGTACTGGACGATGCCGTCCGCGTCCAGCCGGATCAGGCCGTCGCCGACACGCGGCGAGGCGTCCATGTCGACCTGCTGGTTCGGGAAGGGAAACGATCCGGCAGCGATCATCTGCGCGAGGTCGGAGGCGCTCTGGAGGTAGGTCAGCTCCAACCGGCTCGGGGTGCGCACGGTCAGCAGGTTGGTGTTGCGGGCGATGACCCCGAGGACCCGGCCCTCACGCCGTACCGGGATGGACTCGACCCGTACGGGGACCTCTTCCCGCCACTCCGGGTCACCCTCCCGGACGATCCGGCCCTCGTCCAGCGCGATGTCCAGCATGGGGCGCCGGCCCCGGGGCACCAGATGACCGATCATGTCGTCCTGGTAGGAGGTCGGGCCGGTGTTGGGGCGCATCTGCGCCACCGAGACATAGCGGGTGCCGTCCGCGGTGGGAACCCACAGGACCAGGTCGGCGAAGGAGAGGTCGGAGAGCAGCTGCCACTCCGAGACCAGCAGATGGAGCCACTCGAGGTCGGAGTCGTCGAGGGCGGTGTGCTGGCGGACCAGTTCGTTCATGGAGGGCACGTCTGCGAGCGTACCCGCGGGTCTGTTGATGGCCTAAAAACGGCCGAGAACACCCGCGGGCCGCGGCGCCTGGGAGGGACCCTCAACCCTCCCGGCACCGCAGCCCGGAGCAGCAACGGCCACGGGGTGTGCGGTCCCGACAGGCCGAAGGTGAGGACCCGGGGCAGTCAGGGCAGAGAGCTCCGGTTCCTCGGTCCGTCCTCCTGTGCGGGGAGGACGGAAGAGTGCGACTGTGTCGTACGGTGCCGCCGTACTCCTTCAGTCCTGGTACGCAATTGTGGACTAGACCACGGTGTGTGTCCATGCGTTGGAGACTGTTCACAGTCGATGCGATCGCAGCGTAGCCCGCCGGAGGCGGCCGTGGGGCCCGATGGGGCGCGGCATTTTCCGACACCCCGGCGGACGGGCGGGATTTTTCCTTGATTCACCCGTTCTGACGTATTCACGTAACCTCACACTTGTCCCCTTTTCGCTGCACCGCTCCCGGGGTGACGGGGGCTGGTTCTGTTAGATTGGTCCCATCGGATTGGTCTAAACCACATAGACAGAACGGCAGGCCCAGCGTGGAAGTTGTCATCGTTCCGGACGCCGCCGCGGGTGGCGAGCTGATCGCCGAGGCCATGGCCCAGCTGCTCGGCCGCAAGCCGGACGCGCTGCTCGGGGTGGCCACGGGCTCGACCCCGCTGCCCATCTACCAGGCGCTCACGGCCAAGGTGCGGTCCGGGGCCGTGGACACCTCGCGGGCGCGGATAGCCCAGCTCGACGAGTACGTGGGACTGCCGGCCGAGCATCCGGAGTCGTACCGGTCGGTGCTGCGGCGCGAGGTGCTGGAGCCGCTCGGGATCGGGATGGACGCGTTCCTCGGCCCCGACGGCGCGGCCGAGGACGTACAGGCCGCCTGCGAGGCGTACGACGGGGCGCTGGCGCGGGCGGGCGGCGTGGATCTGCAGTTGCTCGGGATCGGCACGGACGGACACATCGGGTTCAACGAGCCGTGTTCGTCCCTCGCCTCCCGGACGCGGATCAAGACGCTCACCGAGCAGACCCGGGTCGACAACGCGCGGTTCTTCGACGGCGACATCGCGCAGGTGCCGCACCATGTGATCACCCAGGGGATCGGGACGATCCTGGAGGCGCGGCATCTGGTGCTGCTCGCGACGGGCGAGGGGAAGGCCGACGCGGTCGCGGCGACCGTGGAAGGGCCGGTCGCCGCGGTGTGTCCCGCGTCGGCGCTGCAGTTGCACCCGCATGCCACGGTCGTGGTGGACGAGGCTGCCGCGTCCAAGCTGAAGCTTGCGGAGTACTTCCGGTACACGTTCGCCAACAAGCCCGCTTGGCAGGGTATTTGAGAGCGGTCGCGTCTGCCGTGTTCGGCCGTGCGCCGCGCGCGGCGTGGGGGCCGGTCGCGCAGTCCCTCCCCCGGCCTCCGGCCGGGGGACCCCCGGCGCCCCCCTGAAGGGGCGCTCCGCTCACCGGGGTGCGATGACCTCCGCCGCCGCCGTGCCGCAGACCCTCGCCGCGCCGTGGGTCGCGATGTGCAGGGCACCCCTGGGCGGCGCCTGGGGGACGCCCATCTCCACCACGATCGTGTCGGGGCGGGACTTGAGGAGTACGTCCAGGGCCGTGGTCATCCAGGGGTGGCGGTGCTCGTCCCGGAGCACGGCCACGATCCTGCGGTCGCCGGCCGCCGACAGGGCGTCCTCGCCCGCGTGGTCGCCCGTGAAGCCGGCCGTCTCCGTTTCGGGCAGGCGGCGGGACAGTTCCGCCGCCACCCCCCAGGGGGTCTCCGTGCCCACCGCGATGTTGGACACCGGGGTGAACACGGCCACGAAGGGGGCCGTGGTCAGGGGCGGGTAGGGATCGACGCGCGTCACGTCCAGTGCGCGGCGGGCGGCGACGAGGCCGATGTCCGCGGCCGCGGAGTCCGGCTGCGCCCGCTCCGTCGTGGCCGTCCAGCGGGCCAGTGACCGTACCCGGTCCGCCGCCTCCGCCAGGCGTTCCTCGGGGAGTTCGCCGGAGCGGACCGCCGCGACCAGGGCGTCGCGCAGACGCCGTACCGTCTCCTCGTCCGCGAGACCGCCGCCCACGCAGATCGCGTCCGCTCCGGCGGCGATGGCCAGGACGCTGCCGTGTTCGATGCCGTACGTCGCGGAGATGGCCTGCATCTCCATCCCGTCGGTGACGATCAGGCCCTCGTAGCCGAGTTCGCCGCGCAGCAGGTCGGTGAGGATCGTGCGGGACAGCGTGGCCGGCCGGGCCGGATCCAGTGCCGGGACCAGGATGTGCGCGCTCATCACGGCACGGGTGCCGGCGGCGATGGCGGCGCGGAAGGGGGCCAGCTCGCGGGCGTGCAGGACGTCGCCGGCGGCGTCGATGCGGGGCAGGGCGAGGTGCGAGTCGACGGCCGTGTCGCCGTGGCCCGGGAAGTGCTTGGTGCAGGCCGCGACCCCGGCCGACTGGAGACCGGTGACATAGGCCGCCGCGTGGCGGGCCACCAGGTCCGGGTCGGCGCCGAAGGAACGGACGCCGATGACCGGGTTGGCCGGGTTGGAGTTGACGTCGGCGGACGGGGCCCAGTTGAAGTTCACCCCGCAGGCCGCGAGGCGGCGGCCCAGTTCGAGGGCGACCTCCCGGGTCAGTTCCACGTCGTCGACCGCGCCGAGGGCGTGGTTGCCGGGGAAGGAGGAGCCGGTGTGCACCTCGAGGCGGGTGACGTCACCGCCCTCCTCGTCGACCGCCACCAGGACGTCGTCCCGTTCGGCGCGCAACTGGGCTGTGAGAGCGGCGAGTTGCTCGGGCGAGGCGATGTTGCGGCCGAACAGGCCCACGGCGGCCAGGCCTTCGCCGAGCCGGCGCAGCAGCCAGTCGGGGGCGGTGGTGCCGGTGAAGCCGGGCTGGAGGACCGTCAGCGCGTCGCGCGTGAGTGTGTCCGTACCGCTGGCGAGTGTCGTCATCGGGTGGCGTTATCCCTTCACGGCGCCCGCGGTCAGGCCCGCGGCCATCTTGCGCTGGACGAGGAGGAACAGGACGACGATCGGCACGGCCATCATGGTGGAGCCGGCCATCATCGGGGCGTATTCGGTGCCGTGCTTGGTGGTGAAGTTGGCGAGCCAGACGGTCGCGGTCTGGTGCTCCTGGCTGAGCAGCATCAGGGCGTAGATGTACTCGTTCCAGGCCTGGATGAAGGCGTAGACCGAGGTGGCGACCAGGCCCGGGGCCAGCAGCGGGAAGACCACCCGGACGAAGGCGCCGGTGCGCGAGCACCCGTCGACCATCGCGGCCTCCTCCAGCTCCTTCGGGATGTTGACGATGAAGCCACGCATGGTCCACACCGTGAACGGGAGGATGAAGGTCAGGTAGGTGATGATCAGACCGCTGAGCTTGTCGTACTGGTCCAGGTCGTTGAGGAGCAGGAAGACCGGGATGATCATGGCGACCAGCGGGACCATCTGGACCGCGAGGATGCCGACGATCACGACCTTGCGTCCGCGGAAGGCGAACCGTGAGATGGCCAGGGCGGCCAGCAGACCGACGACCATGCCGATCGCCACCACGGACAGGGAGACGATCAGGCTGCGGCCCACCGGGCCCCAGAAGTCGGCGATGTCCAGCGCGCGGCGGAAGTTGGACAGGGTCAGGCCCGTGGGCAGCAGGCTCGGGTCCGGGTCGATGGCGTCCTTCGCCGGCTTGAACGCCGTGTTCAGCATCCAGTAGACGGGGAACCCGACGACGACGAAGACCAGGAGGCCGAGGAGGTTCCAGGCCGCACGGGGCCCCCTGCGGACGGCTGTGGTGCTCATTCGACCTCTCCGATCTTCAGCATCTGGCGCATGTACACGGCGACGACACCGAGCAGCAGAACCACGGTGAGCAGGGCGATCGCGGAGCCCTGTCCGTAGTTGTTGACCACGAAGGCGCGGTCGTAGGAGTAGGTGGTCAGCAGCTGGAACTCGGGCTCGGGATGCCCGCCGCGCATGACGAAGACCTGCGGGAAGACGCCCATGTCCCAGATGACCGAGAGGGTCGTGAGCATCACGATGATCGGCTTGAGGACGGGGAGCGTGACGTAACGGAAGACGCCCCAGGCGCCCGCGCCGTCCAGGCGCGCGGCCTCCACCAGTTCCGCCGGGACCTGGGTCAGGCCGGCACTCAGCGTGATGACCACGAAGGGCACCGCTCCCCAGACCACCAGGAGCATGATCACCGCGAGCCCCTCGGGGCCGCTGGCGAACCAGTTGTGGCCGATCAGCTCCACCCCGGGAATCTTGCTGAGCAGGGCGTTGAGGATGCCGTAGTCGGAGTCGAAGAGCCACTTGAAGAGCGTGGTGGCGACGATGACCGGCATGCCCCAGCTGGCCACCAGCGCGATGTTGACCAGGGTCTTCACCCAGCCGGAGACCCGCTGCAGCAGCAGCGCGATGAGCATGCCGACGACCATGGTGAAAACCACGCAGCCGACCGCGAAGACGATCGTGCGCAGCACCACCTGCCAGAACTCGGTGTCGTCGAGCACGTCGGAGAAGTTCCCGAACCCGACCCACTCGGCCGACTTGAACCCCCACAGCTGGGACTGCCCGAACTCCTGGAAGGAGAGGGCGACCAGCCGGTAGAAGGGGTAACCGAGCACGAGCCCGAGAATCCCCAGACAGGGCGCGAGCAGCAGCCAGGGAACGGCGGGACCGCCCGAGCGCCGGTTCCCGCGTGGTCGGTGCGGGAAGTCCGGTGGAGGTGCCGGCACCTTGGCGGGTGTGGTCGTGTCAACGGCACTCATCGCGTGCTCCTCAGCAGTTCAAGAAACGTCAGGTGACGCGCCCCCGAAGGGTCGCGAGGAACTGCGCGACCAGCCCCCACGCACCCGCAGCGGCCGCGCGGCCCAACGCGGCACTCTCTTCGTGGAACTCACCCGCCGGGCCTGACCCCCCGTCGACCAGGCCCGGCCGGATGGCGACTACTTGGTGTTGATGACCTTGTCGATCGCGGCGTCCGCGGTCTTGGCGGCCGCCTCCACCGTCTGCTTGCCGGTGCCGATGTTCTGCAGCATGGTCTGCAGGACCTGCGCCTTCTCGACCTGCCCCCAGCCCGGGGCCATCGGGACGAACCAGTTGGACTCGGCCGCGGTGGCCGGCACCGCGGTCGCCGGGTCGTTCTTCAGCGTCGCGAGGTCGGTCTTGTTGTTGGGCAGGTTGCCCTTGGCCATCAGGCCCTTCTGGCCGGAGGGACCGGTGAACGCGTTGATCCACTCGGCGGCGACGCCCTGCGCCTTGGACTTCACCGGGATGGCGAGGTCGGAGCCGCCCAGGAAGACCGGCATGTTCTTGCCGGACGGGCCGGGCATCACGAAGTTGACCAGGTTGTCCTTCAGCTTGCCACCGGTCTTGTCGTTCTTCGGGTCGGCCGCGGTGGCGCCCTCCCACGCGGCACCGAAGATCATGGACGACTTGCCCTGGCCGTAGACGATGTACCGGTCGGACTCGTCCTTGGTCTTGTCACCGTGCATGTACTTGTCGATGACGTTCTTGAACTCGTTGAGGCCCTTGACGGACTCGGGTGAGGAGAGGTTGCCCTTCCACTGGCCGCCGGACTCCGCGGCGATGGAGCCGCCGGCGTCGTAGACGAAGGACATGGCCGCGTACCAGTCACGGGTGGGCTGGTACCAGGCGCTGAACTTGTCGCCTTCCTTCTTCTGGATCTTGTCCAGGTCGGCGGTCAGCTCGGTGTAGGTCTTCGGCGTGGTCTTGACGCCGGCCGAGGCGGCGACGTCCTTGCGCCAGTTGGCCACGCGGCCACCGGCGTAGTACGGCACGCCGTAGGTCTTGCCGTCGTAGGTCACGGAGGCCTTGAGGCCGTCGAGCCACTGGTCGGAGTTGGTGAACTGGGAGGCCTCGACCGGAGCGAAGGCGCCCTTGACCATGTAGCCGAGCATCTCGGTGTTGCCCATCTCGACCACGTCGGGGGCCTTGTCCGTGGCGAGGACGGCGTCCAGCTTGGTGTTCTTGTCCGGCCAGCCGTAGTACTCGTGCTTGATCTTGATGCCGGGGTGCTTCTTCTGCACGGCCGCGTCGGCGGCCTTCACCAGGTCGGGCCAGTTGTTCTGGGCGTCCACGGTGAGCCAGGCGGTCAGCTCCTTGGCGTCCGCCCCCTGCGCCTTGTCGTCGTCCTTCTTGTCACTGCCACACGCCGCGATGGAGACGACCATGCCCGCGATACCAATCGCGGCTATCAGCTTGCGCTTCACGCCACCCTCCTCAGGGATGCCACAAACCCCCCTGCCTCCCCGCGCGAGCGTTGGGCCGGGACCTGGACCAATGGTGTAGACCAGTGCGGGAAGCTTGGCCCAGACCAGCAGGCCTGTCAAGGGTGGTCGAATGGGCTCCGACCAGCCGTTATGCGACCTACATATGCAGGAACCTTTAAGTAAGAAGCCCTCGAAAACCCGACGCGCGGACGAGACAATTCCGGTAGACCACTCAAGTGGTGGACTAGACCAAAAGAGCCCGCGGCGGTATACAGAGGGGATCACGCAGCGTGCAGGGGAAATCCCGGTACGCTGCCGTGCCACGAAGTGGCCGGATCAGGAGCCGGGAAGGCGGAGCATGAGCACCGACGTCAGCAGTGCGGAGAACGAGAGCGGGACAGCCGTCCGTACCGCGCGCGTGCCCAAGTACTACCGTCTGAAGAAACATCTCCTCGAGATGACGGAGACACAGGCGCCCGGCACCCCGGTCCCGCCCGAGCGCACGCTGGCCGCCGAGTTCGACACCTCCCGCACCACCGTCCGACAGGCCCTCCAGGAACTGGTGGTCGAGGGCCGCCTGGAACGCATCCAGGGCAAGGGCACCTTCGTGGCCAAGCCGAAGGTCTCCCAGGCGCTGCAGCTCACCTCCTACACGGAGGACATGCGCGCCCAGGGCCTGGAGCCGACCTCACAGCTGCTGGACATCGGCTACATCACCGCCGACGACCGGCTCGCCGGCCTGCTCGACATAACGGCCGGCGGGCGCGTGCTGCGCATCGAGCGGCTGCGCATGGCCAACGGCGAGCCCATGGCCATAGAGACCACGCACCTGAGCGCCAAGCGCTTCCCGGCCCTGCGCAGGTCCCTCGTCAAGTACACGTCCCTCTACACCGCCCTCGCCGAGGTGTACGACGTCCATCTCGCCGAGGCCGAGGAGACCATCGAGACCTCGCTGGCCACCCCGCGCGAGGCCGGCCTGCTCGGCACCGACGTGGGCCTGCCGATGCTGATGCTCTCCCGGCACTCCCTGGACCGCGACGGCCAGCCGGTGGAGTGGGTGCGCTCGGTGTACCGCGGCGACCGGTACAAGTTCGTGGCCCGCCTCAAGCGTCCGCAGGACTGACACCGGGCACCCTTCACGGAATCGACATACCGACAGCCGGACAGCTACTTCCGCTGCGGTGACGCCGTGACCTAGATTGCCTGCGCATTACACAGGCGAACGATGAGGGGACGGAGCCGCGGTATGTCGGATGTACCTGAAGTGAGACAGCCGGTGATGACACCGATACGCGTGGTCATCACCGTCTGCCTCGTCGCGCCCTTCGTGGCGATGCTGTGGGTGGGCTCCTACGCCAAGACGGACCCGACGTTCATCGGGATCCCGTTCTTCTACTGGTACCAGATGCTGTGGGTACTGATCTCGACCGCGCTCACGATGACCGCGTACCAGCTGTGGCAGCGTGACCAGCGCGCCCGCAAGTCCGGCCACACGAGCGGGGGTGCACAGCAGTGAAGGACGGTGTGAACGGCGTCGCGCTCGGCGTCTTCATCTTCTTCTTCCTGGCCGTCACGGTCATGGGCTTCCTGGCCGCGCGCTGGCGCAAGGCCGACAACGAGCACTCCCTGGACGAATGGGGCCTGGGCGGCCGCTCGTTCGGCACCTGGGTCACCTGGTTCCTGCTCGGCGGCGACCTCTACACGGCGTACACCTTCGTCGCCGTACCGGCGGCGATCTACGCGGCGGGCGCGGCCGGCTTCTTCGCGGTGCCGTACACGATCCTCGTCTACCCGCTGATCTTCACGTTCCTGCCCCGCCTGTGGTCGGTCTCCCACAAGCACGGCTACGTGACGACCTCCGACTTCGTCCGCGGGCGCTTCGGCTCCAAGGGGCTCTCGCTCGCCGTCGCCCTGACCGGCATCCTGGCGACGATGCCCTACATCGCGCTCCAGCTCGTCGGCATCCAGGCCGTCCTCGACGTCATGGGCATCGGCGGCGGCGACGGCACCAACTGGTTCGTGAAGGACCTGCCGCTGCTCATCGCCTTCGGCGTCCTGGCGGCGTACACCTACTCCTCCGGCCTGCGGGCGCCCGCCCTCATCGCGTTCGTGAAGGACGGGCTGATCTACCTCGTCATCGCGGTCGCGATCATCTACATCCCGATCAAGCTGGGCGGCTTCGACGACATCTTCGCCAAGGCCGGCCACGCGTTCACCCAGGTCAACCCGGCCACCGGCAAACCACGCGGGGCGCTGGCACCACCCGAGGCCGGCCAGTGGACCTACGCCACCCTGGCGCTGGGCTCCGCGCTCGCGCTGTTCATGTACCCGCACTCGATCACCGCGACGCTCTCCTCCAAGAGCCGTGACGTGATCCGCCGCAACACCACGATCCTGCCGCTGTACTCCCTGATGCTGGGCCTGCTCGCGCTGCTCGGCTTCATGGCCATCGCGGCCGGCGTCAAGGTCACCAACGGCCAGTTGGCGATCCCGCAGTTGTTCGAGAACATGTTCCCGGACTGGTTCGCGGGCGTGGCCTTCGCGGCGATCGGCATCGGCGCCCTGGTCCCGGCCGCCATCATGTCCATCGCGGCCGCCAACCTCTTCACCCGCAACATCTACCGGGACTTCATCAAGCCGGACGCCACCCCGAAGCAGGAGGCCCAGGTCTCCAAGCTCGTGTCGCTGCTGGTGAAGGTCGGCGCGCTGGTCTTCGTCCTCACCATGGACAAGACGGTCGCCATCAACTTCCAGCTCCTCGGCGGCATCTGGATCCTGCAGACCTTCCCGGCCCTGGTCGGCGGCCTGTTCACCCGCTGGTTCCACCGCTGGGCCCTGCTGGCGGGCTGGGCGGTGGGCATGGTCTACGGCACGGCCGCGGCGTACGGCGTGGCCTCCCCCACCCAGAAGCACTTCGGCGGCTCGGCCAAGGAGATCCCCGGCATCGGGGAGATCGGCTACATCGGCCTCACGGCGTTCGTGATGAACGTGGTGGTGACCGTGGTCCTGACGTTCGTCCTGAAGGCCCTGAAGGCCCCCGAGGGCATCGACGAGACGAAGACGGAGGACTACACGGCCGACGCCGGCGACCCGGGCGTGGAAACGGAACTCCCCCCGGCCGTCGCGGAGGGCGCCCACTGAAGCACCCCGTCAGGGGCGCGAGGAACTGCGCGGGCAACCCCTGACGACCCGCAGCGGGCCGCCGAAAAGAAGTCACGACGGCGGCCCGCTGTCGTACACACTCACCCGCATGACGATCCGGATCAGGAAAGCGAACCCCGCGGAATACGGCACCCTCGGCGAACTGACGGCCCAGGCCTACCTCCAGGACGGCCTCCTCGACTTCGGTGAGAGCGACTCCTACCTCACCGAACTGAGGAACGTGGCGAAACGGGCCGCCGCGGCCACCGTTCTCGTCGCCGTGAGCGACGACGTCCTCCTGGGTGGCGTGACTTTCGTCCCCGGCCCCGGCCCGATGTCCGACATCGCCGCCGAGGGCGAGGCCGAGATCCGCATGCTCGCCGTCGACAGCGCCGCCCGCGGCCGGGGTGCCGGCGCGGCGCTCGTCCGCGCCTGCGTCGACCGCGCACGCGCCCTCGAAGGCTGCGAGAAGGTCGTCCTGTCGACGCAGCGCACCATGGAATCCGCCCACCGGATCTACGAACGTCTCGGCTTCGTCCGCACACCCGAGCGGGACTGGAACCCCTTGCCACAGCTTGACGACATCACTCTTCTCACCTATGAGTTGACGCTGCGAGACGGTTCGCGACACAACATGTGGGGGTGACGCGACAGCACGGCACCAGATGTATGCTCATGCTCGCTGTCGCCGCAGGGGAATCCGGTGCGAATCCGGAACTGTCCCGCAACGGTGTACTTGCGCACATCTGTGCGCGAGCGTCAGTCCGAGGACCTGCCGACAGCAACGCCCGGCCGTCCGGCCCGGGTGTTCTGACGTCCGGGTCTCGTGGAGTGGACCGGGGACGCGACACGCGTGCGTGCGCCCGTGTGCTGCCTCCTGCCCTCCGCCAGGCCCTGAGCCGAGCGAGGGAGAGCCCCACGTGACCATCGCGCCAGCCGAACCGGCTTCAGCGACCATCTCTGTGGACGAGGACGGTCCCGGCACCGCGTTGCTGCGGACCCTGACCGGGCTGACCGCCGATCTCCCCGACGCCGACCCCGGCCGGGTCGCCGCCGCCGCGCTGCGCGGCCGGTCCTCGCGGGCCGACGAGGCCGAGCTGCGCGAGCTGGCCACCGAGGCGGCCGCCGGTCTCATCTCCGAGGACCCCGCCTACTCCCGGCTCGCCGCCCGGCTGCTGACGATCTCGATCCGTGCCGAGGCCGCCTCGCAGGGCGTGACGTCCTTCACCGAGTCCGTCGCCGTCGGCCACCGCGAGGGCCTCATCGCGGACCGCACCGCGGAGTTCGCGCGCCTGCACGCGGCCCGCCTGGACGCACTGGTCGACCCGGCCGCCGACGACCGCTTCGGCTACTTCGGCCTGCGCACCCTGTACAGCCGTTACCTGCTCCGGCACCCGATCACCCGCAAGGTCGTCGAGACCCCCCAGCACTTCCTGCTCCGGGTGGCCGCCGGTCTCGCCGAGGACGACACGGTCCGCGCCCTGGACGAAGTCGCCGCGCTCTACGGGCTCATGAGCCGCCTCGACTACCTCCCCTCCTCGCCCACCCTCTTCAACTCCGGCACCCGGCACCCCCAGATGTCGTCCTGCTACCTCCTCGACTCCCCGAAGGACGAGCTGGACTCCATCTACGACCGCTACCACCAGGTGGCCCGGCTCTCGAAGCACGCCGGCGGCATCGGCCTGTCGTACAGCCGGATCCGCTCCCGCGGTTCGCTGATCCGCGGCACCAACGGGCACTCCAACGGCATCGTGCCGTTCCTCAAGACGCTCGACGCCTCGGTCGCCGCGGTGAACCAGGGCGGCCGGCGCAAGGGGGCGGCCGCGGTCTACCTGGAGACCTGGCACTCCGACATCGAGGAGTTCCTGGAGCTGCGCGACAACACCGGTGAGGACGCCCGGCGTACGCACAACCTGAACCTCGCGCACTGGATCCCGGACGAGTTCATGCGCCGGGTCAACGCCGACGGGCAGTGGTCCCTGTTCTCCCCCGCCGACGTGCCGGACCTGGTGGACCTGTGGGGCGACGAGTTCGACGCGGCGTACCGCGCGGCGGAGGAGAAGGGTCTGGCCCGCAAGACCGTCCCGGCCCGTGATCTGTACGGCCGGATGATGCGCACTCTCGCGCAGACCGGCAACGGCTGGATGACCTTCAAGGACGCGGCCAACCGGACCGCGAACCAGACGGCCACCCCCGGCCATGTCGTCCACTCCTCCAACCTCTGCACGGAGATCCTGGAGGTCACGGACGACGGCGAGACGGCGGTGTGCAACCTGGGCTCCGTGAACCTCGGCGCCTTCGTGGACACGGCGACCGGTGACATCGACTGGGAGCGGCTGGACGAGACCGTCCGCACCGCCGTCACCTTCCTCGACCGGGTCGTCGACATCAACTTCTACCCGACCGAGCAGGCGGGCCGCTCCAACGCCAGGTGGCGTCCCGTGGGCCTCGGCGCGATGGGGCTCCAGGACGTCTTCTTCCAGCTGCGGCTGCCCTTCGACTCCGCCGAGGCCAAGGCGCTCTCCACCCGGATCGCCGAGCGGATCATGCTCGCCGCCTACGAGGCCTCCGCCGACCTCGCCGAGCGCGGCGGCCCGCTGCCGGCCTGGGAGAAGACCCGTACCGCACAGGGCGTGCTGCACCCCGACCACTACGGCGTCGAGTTCACCTGGCCGGAGCGCTGGGCGGCGCTGCGCGCGCGGATCGCCACGACCGGCCTGCGCAACAGCCTGCTGCTCGCCATCGCCCCCACCGCCACCATCGCGTCCATCGCGGGCGTGTACGAGTGCATCGAGCCGCAGGTCTCCAACCTGTTCAAGCGCGAGACGCTGTCCGGTGAGTTCCTCCAGGTCAACTCCTACCTGGTGCGGGAACTCAAGGACCTCGGCGTCTGGGACGCCCGTACCCGTGAGGCGCTGCGCGAGGCCAACGGCTCGGTGCAGGACTTCGCGTGGATCCCTGCGGACGTCCGGGCGCTGTACCGCACGGCGTGGGAGATCCCGCAGCGCGGTCTGATCGACATGGCCGCGGCCCGGACCCCGTACCTGGACCAGGCCCAGTCCCTGAACCTGTTCCTGGAGACGCCGACCATCGGCAAGCTCTCCTCGATGTACGCGTACGCCTGGAAGTCGGGCCTGAAGACGACGTACTACCTGCGCTCGCGCCCGGCGACCCGGATCGCCCGCGCCGCGCAGGCCCGGCCCACCGTTCCCGCCCAGCAGACGGCTCCCGAAGACGCGGTCGCCTGCTCCCTGGAAAACCCCGAGTCCTGCGAGGCCTGCCAGTAATGACCACCCCGAACAAGAACCTGCTCGACCCGGGCTTCGAGCTGACTCTGCGCCCCATGCGCTACCCGGACTTCTACGAGCGCTACCGGGACGCCATCAAGAACACCTGGACCGTCGAGGAGGTCGACCTCCACTCGGACGTCGCCGACCTCGCCAGGCTCAGCCCCTCCGAGCAGCACCTGATCGGCCGTCTCGTCGCCTTCTTCGCGACCGGTGACTCGATCGTGGCGAACAACCTGGTGCTGACGCTGTACAAGCACATCAACTCCCCCGAGGCGCGCCTGTACCTGAGCCGCCAGCTGTTCGAGGAGGCCGTGCACGTCCAGTTCTATCTGACGCTCCTGGACACCTACCTCCCCGACCCGGAGGACCGCAACGCCGCGTTCGCCGCGGTGGAGAACATCCCCTCCATCCGCGAGAAGGCCGAGTTCTGCTTCAAGTGGATGGACTCGGTGGAGAACCTGGACCGCCTGGAGTCCAAGGCCGACCGGCGCCGGTTCCTGCTCAACCTCATCTGCTTCGCCGCGTGCATCGAGGGCCTGTTCTTCTACGGCGCCTTCGCGTACGTCTACTGGTTCCGCAGCCGGGGTCTGCTGCACGGTCTCGCCACGGGCACCAACTGGGTGTTCCGTGACGAGACGATGCACATGAGCTTCGCGTTCGACGTGGTCGACACCGTCCGCAAGGAGGAGCCGGAGCTCTTCGACGACGAACTCCGGCAGCAGGTCACCGACATGCTGCGGGAGGCCGTCGAGGCGGAGCTCCAGTTCGCCCGTGACCTGTGCGGTGACGGCCTGCCCGGCATGAACACCGACTCGATGCGCGCGTACCTGGAGTGCGTCGCCGACCAGCGGCTCGGCCGCCTCGGCTTCGCTCCGGTGTACGGCTCGCAGAACCCGTTCTCCTTCATGGAGCTGCAGGGCGTTCAGGAGTTGACGAACTTCTTCGAGCGGCGCCCGTCCGCGTACCAGGTCGCGGTGGAGGGCACCGTGGACCTTGACGAGGACTTCTGAGCCTTCTGAGCCTTCGGCTCCCCATGGGCCTCATGGGCCTCCCTGATCTGCCGGTCGATACGCCTGTCGCGCAGGACGCCGAGCACGGACGGGAGGGCCATGAGGACCAGGATGCCGAGGACCAGGACCATTCCGACGAGACCTTCGATCTGGTTTCCGTTCATGGACACCACTGTCGCGCCGAATGGTCCTTACCGTGAGTGGCAGCACTGCCACACACCCTCGAATTGCTGCCAGCGACAAGGCACACTGGCAGCATGCTGACGAACGTGGCCGCGGTGCTTCTGGACGGTGTGCACCCCTTCGAGCTGGGGGTGGTCTGCGAGGTCTTCGGCCTCGACCGCTCCGACGAGGGGCTGCCGGTGTACGACTTCGCGGTCGTCTCGGCGGAGGGGCCGTCGCTCGGCACCCATGTGCCAGGCCTGACCGTCACCACTCCGTACGGCCTGGACCGGCTGGACGAGGCCGATCTGATCGCGGTCCCGGCCTCCGACGCCAACGTCGAGCGCGACTACCCGCCCGAGCTGCTCGACGCGCTGCGCCGGGCGGTGGACCGGGGCGCCCGGGTGCTGAGCGTCTGTTCCGGCGTCTTCGTCCTGGGCGCCGCCGGGCTGCTGGACGGGCGCCGGTGCGCGGTGCACTGGCGGCACGCGCGGCTGCTCGCCCGCCGTTTCCCGCGCACCCGGGTCGAACCCGACGTGCTGTACGTCGACGAGGACCCGGTGATCACCTCGGCGGGCACCGCGGCCGGCATCGACGCGTGTCTGCACATCGTCCGCAAGGAACAGGGCCCCGAGGTCGCCAAGAAGATCGCCCGGCGGATGGTGGTGCCCCCGCACCGGGACGGCGGCCAGGCCCAGTACATCGAGCGGCCGCTGCCGGAGAGCCGCTGCGACACGGTCGGCGAGGTGCTGGCCTGGATGGCGGAGCATCTCGACGAGGAGGTCACCGTCGAGCAGCTCGCCGCCCGCGCCCTGATGGCCCCGCGCACCTTCGCCCGCCGCTTCCAGCAGGAGACCGGCACCACGCCGTACCGCTGGATCCTTCGGCAACGGGTACTGCTGGCCCAGGAGTTGCTGGAGGGGACCGACGAGACGATGGACGCCGTAGCGGGCCGCACCGGCTTCGGTACGGCGGCCGCGCTGCGGCACCAGTTCGTGAAGGAGCTCGGCACCACGCCGAACGCCTACCGGCGCGCGTTCCGGGGCCCGCAGGCCGCCTGAGCGCGCGCCGGTAGCAGGAGCGGACCGGGAGCCGGCGGGTCACCAGGGCACGGGCGTGAGCAGCAGGCGCTGCGGGCGCAGGGTGATGCCGACCCTGGTGGCGTCGTCCGACCCCGGCACCTGTTCGAAACGGTACCTGGCGCACAACACCGCCGTGATCAGGCTGAGCTGGGCCATGGAGAAGTGGTCGCTGGGGCATTTGCGGTTGCCGACGCTGAAGGGGCTCATGGCGTACTTCGGCACCTCCTGAGCCCGCTCCGGAAGCCAGCGGTCCGGGTCGAAGTCGAGGTGCGCGTCGTACGAGCGGGAGTCGCGCTGGATGGCGTAGGGGCTGTAGACGATGTCGGCCCCCGCCGGAATGCGATAGCCGCCGAGCTCGGTGTCGGCCACTGCTCGCCGCGTCAATATCCATATGGCGGGCCGCAAACGCATCGCCTCGACGACGACATTGTTGGTGTGCGTGAGCTGCCGAACGTGCTCGAATCCAACCGGTCGACCTCCTGTCACGGATTCGACCTCGGTCCGTACCTTCGCGGCGTGTTCCGGGTGTTCGGCGAGGACCTGGAGCAGCCACATGATCGTGGAAGCGACGGTTTCGCTACCGGGCGTGAGTATCGCGACGACCTGGTCGTGGATCTCCTGTTCCCCGATGGGCTCGCCATTGTCGTCCTTCGCCGCCAGCAATGCTGTCAGCAAATCGTCCGGCTTTTGACCAGATGCCCGGCGCTCGGTGACGATCTCGTCGACGAGGAGATGCAGATCGGCCAGCGCCCGGTTGAATTCACGGTTGGCCGGCAACGGCAGCCGGTAGAGCGGACCGAGTGGTACGACCATCCGCCGGTACATACCCCGGAAGACGCTTGTGAGGTCGACGCTCAGCCGCTCCGCGCGCTCGTCCATGTACTCCCCGCGCAGCAGGCAGCGGGCGGCTATGCGGACCGCGACCCGGAAGGACTCCGAGGTGCAGTCGACGGTGCCCCCGGGCTGCCAGCGCGTGGCCAGCGCGTGCGCCTCCTCCTCCATGATCGGACCGTAGTCGGGTATCGCGGAGAGGCTGAACGCAGGCTGGATGGTGCGCCGCTGGCGGCGGTGGCGGGGGCCGTTCGCGGTGGCCACGCCCTCCTTGCCGAGCAGCCCCTCCAGGGACTCCCAGAGCGGGCCCGCGATGATGAAGTCGGGGCTGAGGGCGAGAGCCCCGGTGAGCGCCGGGGTGGTGACGGCGTACATCTCCTTGGGGCCGAGGCGCAGGCGCACCATGTCGCCGTCGGCGCGCAGCCGGGACATGAAGGCCAGCGGGTCGCGGACCAGCTGCCAGCCGTGGCCGAGCAGCGGCACACCGCCGCCGGCGAGGGGCGGTTCGCGCAGTTCACCGTGTTCGGAAGCCTCCGCGGTCGCGGGCTTCACGGATTCGACGGTCATTTCTCACCTGCCGCTTCGTTGTTGACGTACGGGGGCGTGGACCGGTCGTCCCAGCTGTCGACCATGTACCGGCCGGATTCGTGGTGGAACCAGTAGACGGAACTGAACCAGTTCCGCATATTGGCGACACAGGCCAGGACCGCGGCACCGAGTTCCTTTCCGCGCACGGTGCCGTCGTCGAGCTGTTCGGCGAATCGATGAGCGGTCCGCTCGGCGGCCAGGAATTCGCTTATGCATTCCTCGACGCGTCGCCTGACTTCTTCGACAGCCTTTTCCAGACTCAGTCCCTCATGGGTGACGAGACTGATTCCGAGATTGTGCACCTCATCGCCCGCTATTTCCTTGGGCAGCGAGCAGAGGTCGTTGTACCACGCCGCGAATTCCTGGCTGAGCAGTGCCGGGCGACGGTAGGCCGGATTCTTGCGCACGGCGTCCGGGAGTTCGGTCCCGGCACTCGGCTCAAGGAGGTCCGTCCATATCCAGTGGGCGAAGGTGAGGCGTCGCAGGGCGAGGTATTCCTCGACCTCCGGGATGTATCCCGTGGTGCGGTTGCGGTATTCCCGGTCGTAGGCCTCGATCACCTCGTGGAAGTGCCGGGCGAACCGCTGGTTCCAGCTCACCGGCAGGAACGAGCACAGCCGCGCGACACTGTCCGCGAACCCCGCGACCAGGGTGTCCGGATGGTGCAGATGGTGCAGCGGGGCGTCGAGGGCCGCATGCAAACGGAACCTCAGCCGTCGCCAGTCGGCCGCCCGCCCGTGCACGACGTCGCGGTCGTGCCGGTCGTCCCAGACGAAGAACCAGGCGCTGTAGTCGCATATCGCCTGGATCACCTCGTCGGAGGCGCCCAGGTAGTACCCGGCCATGAGGTCGGTGTAGCAAAGGCCGTCGGCATATTCCCGCACCTTGTCGGCCGGCATCAGCCGCTTTTCCAGCAGCCAGAGGCGGGTCATCTCCTGGAGCTGTGGCCAATACGGATGCAGTTGCCGAGGAAACTCAGCCTCGATCACGGGCAGGGCGAGTTGTGGTGGAACCGCGAGCGCCGTCGGCGTCGATGTGGTGCTGTGTGAGAAAGCGTGCACGAACATACCCCTCTCAGCCGCCAGGTACGCACACCCCTCCCGCTGTGCCGGGCGTGCGCCGTTGCGTATCCCCGCACTTCCCATTCAGCACTACAACCGACCGGTCTGGGAACGGATTTGCTCCATTCACTACCCCCCAGTGCCGCGAATCTCCCCTTGTGTGACTGATTAGGGATCGCTAGAGACGTACAAAGGATCGAATGCGCGACGGACGGGCGAACGAGTCTGACCGGACATGACGAACGCCTGGCCGGGGCGATCCCGACCAGGCGTCACAACTGCCCCTGTCCGCCTCAGTCGTTGGCGACCACGGGGTAGCGGGGCTCGTTCTCGGCCATCTGCCGCAGGGCGTCCTTGCGCTCGCGCTTGGAGAGCCGGTCGATGTACAGGTACCCGTACAGGTGATCGGTCTCGTGCTGCAAACACCGAGCGAAGTAGCCGGTGCCGCGCACCTTGATCGGGTTGCCCTGCTCGTCCTGGCCGGTGACCTCGGCGTAGTCGGGCCGGGCCAGCGGGGCGTAGGCGGTGGGCACCGACAGGCAGCCCTCGTTGCTGTCGTCCAGCCGCCGCTTGTCCGCCGGCAGGTCCACCAGCTTCGGGTTGCACACCACACCCACGTGCCGCGCGCCCTCGTCGTCCTGGCAGTCGTAGACGAAGACCTTCAGGTCGACGCCGATCTGGTTGGCGGCGAGGCCGACGCCCTCGGCCGTCCGCTGGCTGGCGAACATGTCGGCGACCAGCTGCGCCAGCTCGTCCCCGAACTCGGTGACGTCCTTGCATTCCTTGTGCAGCACGGGGTTGCCGACGACGGTGATGGGCCGCGAGGTCCCCCGCGCACGCCAGGCGTTCTCGCGCTCCTCGGTCCCCTCGGTGTCGACGACGAACCCGTCGTCATCCACGGGGAGCACGCCCGCGTGCTGCTGATCGGTGTCCTGCTGCGCCATGACCGACGTAAGCCTTCCTAGGTAAAACGGGGGTGATGTTGCAGGTACAGGGTACGTGGATGCTTTGTGGGGCGCGGGAAACTGCGCGATCGGCCACATCGGGCCCGCAGTCGAAGCGCAGGCTCAGCAGACCTCTTCCAGATCCCGCCAGTCCCGGGAGTCCGGGCTGTCCGCGACCCATCCGTCCAGCAGCCCCCTCACCAGCGCGGACGGCGCGGCCACCCCGCACTCCCGCTCCGGCACCCACAGCTGCCCGTCGGTGCGGTGTCCGAGCGGCCCCGGGTGCCCCGGCTCGCTGTGGTCGTGGGGATCGAGATGCACCCCGTCGCCCTCGTCGGACGGCATCCGCGACTCGGAGCACATCCGGCACAGCAGCCGCACCGAGGAGGACCAGTCCTCAGCGGCGAACCCGGCGTCCCCGGCCAGCTGCTCCAGCGCGTCCCGGTCCGCCTCCGTCGCCGCCTCCAGCAGCACCACCCAGGTCGGCACCGGCGACGGCGCCCACAGCTCGATCTCGTCGAAGACGGGGTACGCGTGCCCGGTCGCCGTGGTCCGCTCGCCGTGCGGCACCCCGTCGTGCAGCACGACCTCGCCCCAGCGCCGCCCCGACGACGGCAGCGGGATCGACTGCACCTCGATGCGGGCGGGATCCAGCCGCCGCCCCCACACCACCTCGGCCTCCCCCTCGGGGGACAGCCGTACGGCGGCGCTGCCCAGGTCCATCCCGTCCGGCTCACCGGAGACGGTGGCGCCGCCGGGCACCCGCAGCCCGTAGGCCTGCCAGGCCCGCCGGGCCAGCGGCCAGTCCTGCAGCGCGGTCGCGGCGATCCCGACGTTCCACCAGTCGGGCGCCCCGGTCTCCCGGTCGAGCAGGGCCACCGCCCGCAGCCCGGCGGCCCGCGCCTGCTCCCAGTCGTGCCGGAACTTGTGCAGCAGGGCGAGGTTGAACCAGGACTCGGACAGCCAGGGTTCCAGGTCGGCGGCACGGGTCAGCAGTTCGCCCGCGTCCTCGTACCGGCCGTCACCGATCAGCGTGAACGCGCGGTCGGTGGCCTGCCGCCAGGAGGCGGAGGGCCGGTGCCGTCCCTTGCCGAAGATCCTCACGATTCCCGCCTGCCAGTTCCATTTCCGCACAGTGGGCTGGCTTGTGCCCCCGGACATCACCCTCTCCCTCGCATCCAACCACGTACGACGGGAGGGCCGCTCATTACCCATGGGTTACCCCGTCGCGCGCAAGGTCAGACAGTCTCTGGAGAGCACGCGCGCCAGGGACTCCACGACCTCCGGAGCGTAGTCCCCCGCGGTGGCCAGCCGTAACTCCTCCAGCGCGGTCAGCGGCCCGCCGGGCCCGGAGTCCCGGGCCTTCTCCTCGTACGCGTTGACGACCCGCACGATCCGCGCGGCGAGCGGCTGCTCCCGGTAGGGGTCGGCCTGCCGCTCCACGACCACGGCGACCGCCGCCTCCACGCCGGTCTGCCGTACGACGGCTCCGCCGAGCAGGGCGATCCGGCGCTGTTCCGCCGGCGGCAGGACGGCCGTGGCCCCGGCCGGCACCGGGTCGACCAGGCTCAGCTGGCCGATGTCGTGCATCAGCGCCGCGTACTCGAGGACGGTGAGCTCCGCTCCGGACAGCCCGAGGTCCCGCCCCACGGCCTGGCTCAGCATGGCGACCCGGCGGGCGTGTCCGGCCGGGGTGTACCCGGCCACCTCGGTGGCACGCGCGAGCGAGGCGATGGTCTGCCGGTAGGTGGCCCGTACGGCCGCGTACCGGCGCAGGGACAGCTGGGTGAGGAGCAGGGGCAGGCAGAAGACCGGCAGCGCCCAGAGGCCGACGACGGCGACGGCCGGCGCCATGACCGCACCGGTGGCGCAGACCGCGGACCCGATGCCGAGCAGACCGCGCAGTTCGTCGCGGAGCAGCGGCCCGAACGGCCATCCGGTGCGGGAGTGCGCCTGGGCGGCGGCGAGCACGGCGTCGCACAGCACGGTGAGCACCAGCAGCGCGATCAGCAGCAGCGCGTAGGCCGGTCCGCCCCAGTGTTCCAACACGCCCCTGCTGTACAGGGGTTGGAAGCAGACGGCGGCGAAGCCGACGGTGAGCACGCGGCGGGCCAGACGGTCGAGCGTGGGGCCGCGCCCGTCGGCTATGTGGGGCACGCTGCCGAGCAGCGTGGCCGCGCAGACGACGGTCACGACCTGAAAGGTCCCGCCATGTGTGGTGGCCCCGCCGTCGGCACCCAGCAGGGCATAGGCGAGCCCCCCGGCGGCCGCGAGCGGCGCGGCCTCGCGGGCCTCGATCCCGGTCCGCCGGCCGAGCTCCCCGACGGCGACGAGTCCTCCGAAGGCGAGCGCGATCCTGCGGTCGGCGAGACCGTCCCAGAGGGTGCCGCCTAGACAGCCGAGGGCGAGAAGCAGTGCGGCGCCCCGGATGCCCCGCAGGACGGCGGGCGGACGGGACGGGAGCCCCCGGAACGCTCCGCCGGCCGACGAGTGTGCCGGGCCCGGCTCCGGCTCGGTGGATCCGGGGAGCGGGCCGGCGGGGCCGGGGGCCCTCCGCCCCGGCACGGGCGCCAGGTCGTCGGAGGTCATGCGGTGCCTCGGCCCACGCTCTGCCCCTCACTTCGCGGGCGGCCGGAGACGGCCGGCCCGGGTGCGCAGTCGTCGGCGGTCACCGCGGGGTGCCAGCCCTGTCTGGCCAGCGCCCGCGTCAGGGCGTCGACGGCCTCGGTGTCGAACTGCCGGCCGGCGCAGCGCCGCAGCTCCCGCACCGCCGCCGCGACCGGCCGGGCCCGGCTGTAGGAGCGGGTCGAGGTCATCGCGTCGAACGCGTCGGCGACGGCCACCACGCGCGCGGACTCGGGGATCTGACTGCCGGCCAGACCGTAGGGGTAGCCGCTGCCGTCGATGCGCTCGTGGTGGTGGAGGATCGCCGCCCGGGCCTCGCCGAGGAAGGAGATCCCGCGCACCATCTCGTGGCCGTACTCGGGATGCAGCTCGATGATCCGCCGTTCCTCGGGGGTGAGCGGCCCGTCCTTGCGCAGCAGCCGGGTCGGGACGCCCAGCTTTCCCACGTCGTGCAGGATCCCGGCGAAGCGGAGCACCTCCACCCGCTCGTCGTCCATGCCCAGCTCGCGCGCGATCATCACGGAGGCCTGTCCGACCCGTTCGCTGTGCCCACGGGTGTAGCCGTCCTTGATGTCGACGGCCTGCACGAGCGCCCGGATGGTGGCCTGGTGGGCGGCCCGTTCCCGGTGGTACTGGGCGAACGCCCACCAGGAGACGCACATCGGCAGCAGGACCAGCAGCGCGGCGACGGGACCGAAGGGGCTGCGCCACAGCACGGCCATCATCAGCCCGGCGAGCCCGTGCACCCCGATCGGCGCGAGGGAGCGGGAGAGCAGCCCCCGCCAGGCCCGTCGGGGCGGGACGCGCTCGGCCAGGGCGAGGATCCCGCCGTCCAGCAGTGCGAGAACCCCGCAGAACGCCAGTACCGCCGCCGCACAGGGCAGCAGCGCGTACGGGAAGTCGCAGCCCACCACGGAGTCCCGGCCGCCCAGCGCCCAGTGGACGCGTCCCGCGCTCCACACGGCGAGCGCCAGCTCCGCGGCCCGCCAGATCCGCCGCAGCGTCCGCGGCCGCTGTTCGACGTGTGAGAGCAGCGCACCCGGCAGCGGTACCAGCGCGGCGGCCGGCGGCGGCAGCAGGAAGGCGGCGGCGAGCAGCACCGGGTAGAAGGTGCCGCCGAACCGCCGTCGCGCGAGGTGCTCACAGGCCGCGTACAGCGCGGCCAGCAGAGCCACCGCCCACCAGGGCGTACGCGGGTCCGGCAGGGGCAACAGACACCAGAGGGCGCCGAGGGCCGCACAGCCCACGTACGCGCGCACCCGTGCCGGAACCGCCTCCATCTCGCCCCTCCCCCGACCATGCCTGTCCAGGCTCCGGAGCCTAGGCGGCCGCCGGAGGGTCCGGAGGATATGACCGGAGGATTAGCACATTCGGGTGACAGACCACCGGGGGCGGCAGGGTCCGGCGAGGAGGGTCGCCCGGCTCGGGCTCAGCTCTCCTGCGGGGCGACCGGAGCGGCCTGCGCGGCCGACGCGGTCCGGGCGGCAGCCGTGACGTCGTGGTCCGGGACGGTCTGGCCGGACCGGATCAGGTCCAGCCGCCCCAGCACCTTGGCCCGCAGGTCGGTGGGCACGTCGTCATGGCCGCAGCACCGCTTGACCAGCTTCTTCACGGCCTCCTCCAGCCCGTACTTCTCCAGGCAGGGGGAGCACTCGTCGAAGTGCTGCTTGAACTTGACGCGATCGACGTCCGGCATCTCACTGTCGAGGAACTCGTACAGATGATCGAGTACCTCACTGCAGTCCGTCTCGTGCGGCTCTCCGCAGCTCATGAGCCCGAGCCTTTCGCTTCGTTCGACTCTCCGGCGCCGGCCGGGACGAGCCCGCGCTCACGCGCGTAGTCCTCCAGCATGCCGCGCAGTTGACGGCGGCCCCGGTGCAGCCGGGACATCACCGTACCGATGGGTGTCCCCATGATGTCCGCGATCTCCTTGTACGCAAAGCCCTCTACGTCGGCAAGGTAGACGGCGATGCGGAATTCCTCGGGGATCGCCTGCAGCGCTTCCTTCACGTCCGAGTCGGGCAGATGGTCGAGCGCCTGCGACTCCGCGGAGCGCAGACCGGTCGACATGTGCGACTCGGCGCGGGCGAGCTGCCAGTCCTCGATCTCCTCGGCCGCGGAGCGCTGGGGTTCGCGCTGCTTCTTGCGGTACGAGTTGATGAAGGTGTTGGTAAGAATGCGGTACAGCCAGGCCTTGAGGTTGGTGCCCTCACGGAACTGGTGGAAGGACGCGTACGCCTTGGCGTAGGTCTCCTGCACCAGGTCCTCGGCGTCGGCCGGGTTGCGCGTCATGCGCAGCGCGGCCGAGTACATCTGGTCGAGGAATTCCAGCGCGTCCCGCTCGAAGCGCGCGGTGCGCTCCGAGGTCGACTCCGCGCTCGTGCCCTGGCCCTCGGGCAGCTCCGCCTGGCCGTTGTCGGTCCCTGCGTCGGTCCCAGTGACCGGACCCACCTCCTCAAGATCCAGGGCAGGACCGAAACCGATCCCACTCGACTCGGAGGATAGAACACGACCCGTGCCTGCCGCCGCTCGAATGGGAGCGGTCTTGGCCGCGTGCAGCACTGTCCAGCCCAGGTCAGCGCTGCTGCTGCGGCTCGGGCAGATGGTCGAACCCATGCGGCGGACTTCCTCTCCTTCGGCGTCGGCACTGGTGCCCCAGCACTTCTGTCCGCCTCAACAGTGGTCCGTCGCGCAACATTCCCGGGCGTCACCCGAGTGCCGCGGTCCATGCGACGACCGCGTCCGTGATGATGGTCACTGCCCCTTCCGGCTCGATGTCTGCCCTTCTGGGCACCGCGAAGCCGTGATCGGCGTGCGGCACCTCGATGAGCGTGTAGTCACCCTCCGGGAACTCGGCCGGCTTGCCGAACGGGTCCCTGCCGCCCTGCACGACGAGTGTGGGCACCCCGGCCCCCAGCAGTTCCTCGGCCCGCGACTTCTCGGGTCTGCCCGGCGGGTGCAGCGGGAAGCCGAGAGCGAGGACGGCGACGGCACCGAGCTCCCGCGCGGTACGACAGGCCACCCGGGCGCCGGCGCTGCGCCCGCCGGACACCACCGGCGGCCCGGGTGCGGCGAGCGCGGGCCACACGCCCCGCCAGCCCGCGTCGAGCGTCCTGGGCGCCGGGGCGACCTTCTTGCCGGCGACCCGCCAGGGCTGCTCGACGAGCGCGACGCTCACGCCGTGCGCCGGGAGCACCGCGGCGAGAGCCTGGAGGTCGCGGGCCTCGATGCCGCCGCCCGCCCCATGGCTCAGGGCGAGCACCAGCCGCGCCTTGCGCGCCGCGTGCCAGGTGATGCGGGCGTCTCCCGCCTCCGTACCGACGATCTTCGAAGTGATCACGTCAGCAGGCTAGAAGAGCGGGGCCGCAGGGCGGGCCTAGAAGGGGCCTAGAAGAGCGTGCTCTCCTCCGGTGCCTCCAGTTCCGTCAGCAGCTCCGGGCTGTTGTTGCGGACGTTGCTGACGGCCGTGGAGACCGGGTAGGCCCGCATCAGGCCCTCCGGCGGCGGGGCGAGCAGCGAGCGCAGGTCCTCGACGTCGGTGCGGTCCGGGTCGAGCCAGGCGTCCCAGCGGTCCGGGGTCAGCATCAGCGGCATCCGGGGGTGGATGTCGAACAGCGACCGCGGGCCCTGTGCGGGCGCCACCGCCAGCGGCGAGGTCTCCGCCTCCGTGGTGATCACCGAGCAGGTCGCCCACCAGGCCAGCGGATGCTCGTCGGGCAGCGTCCGGTCCCGCCAGAACTCGTACAGCCCGGCCATGGCGAACACCGAGCCGTCGGCCGGGAGCACGAAGTAAGGCTGCTTGCGCGGCCGCTTCCTGCGGCCCTCGACCTCCAGCTCCCGCTCCTCCTTGGCGGTGACCCACTCGTAGTAGCCGTCGGCGGGCAGGATGCAGCGGCGGGTGGCGAACGCGCGGCGGTAGGACGGCTTCTCGTGCACGGTCTCGGCACGCGCGTTGATCATCCGGGCGCCGCCCTCCGGCGACTTGGCCCAGGACGGCACCAATCCCCACTTGAGCCTGCGCAGTTGACGGACCGGGCGCCGGTCGTCGGCGTCCTTCAGCGGCCGGTCGAGGACCGCGTAGACCTCCTTGGTGGGGGCCACGTTGTAGTCGGGCTCCAGAGTCTCCTCGGGCTCCCACTTCTCGACCTCGAAGATCCCGGCCAGATCCTCTGGCTTACGACTCGACGCGTACCGTCCGCACATCTTCACAACCCTACATTTCACTCCCAGGGCTGAAGCCGGGACGGCGGAGTCGGTAACGGGGGGCGCGCGGAGCACACACCTCTGTCTGTCCCGTGCGTCTTGCTGGGTGCAGCAGCTGTTCGAACGCCGGGCGGCGCTCCGCCCCGACGCCCCCGCCGTGATCGCCCCGGACCGGACCCTGTCCTACGGACGGCTCGCGGACGCCTCGCGGCAGGTGGCCCGCAGGCTGACCGCCGGCGGCGCGCGGCCCGGGCAGTTCGTCGCCATCGTCATGGAGAAGGGCTGGGAACAGGTCGTCGCGGCCTCCGGCATGCTCTTCTCGGGCGCGGCCTACCTGCCCGTCGACCCGGACCCGCCCGGCCGGCGCCTGCGGCAGCTGCTCGACCAGTCGCTGCCCGCCGTCGCCGGCACCCCGCTGCCGCCGCCCGGCAGCCCGGACGACGTCGTCCACACCATGCTCACCTCCGGATCGACGGGAGAGCCGAAGGGCGTGATGGTCCCCCACCGGGCGCAGGCCAACTGCCCGGTGCGGACGATCGAGACCTACCGGGTCACCGGCGCGGACCGCGGCCCGGCCGTGGCGGCGCTCCACCCATACCTGTCGGCCTTCGACCTCTTCGGGCTGCTGGCCGCCCGCGGCAGCGTGGCCGTCCCGGCCGCCGGCGACCGCCGCGACCCGGCGCACTGGGCGGCCACTCGCCGGCCGCGACCCGGCTGATCGCCAGGATCCGCGACCGCTTCCAGGTCTCGATCAGCCTGCGCGAGGTCTTCACCGCCCGGACGGTCGCCGGCCTGGAGACGGCGGTCGACCGGCACCGCGGGGAGGTGGGCGGCACGGCCTGATCCGGGTACGTTCCCCTCCTCTTGGCCGTTGACATGCCGAGCACACATCCATACGTGTCAGACTGCCGACTCCGTACGAGGAGAGGGAACGACCGCAGACCATGGACACCAGCACAGCGACCTCGCTCTGGGACGAGCTGCTCGGCACCCAGCCCGACCCGGACCTGTGGGTGGTGATCGCGACACTCGCCGCCGCGGCCGCCGTGGTGGTCCCGCACACCGTGTGGCGGATATCCCGCAACACCATCACGATCGCCCACGAGGGCGGCCACGGCCTGGTCGCCCTCCTCACCGGCCGCCAGCTCACCGGCATCCGGCTGCACTCCGACACCAGCGGCCTCACGGTCAGCCGGGGCAAGCCGCACGGGCTGGGCATGATCCTCACGGCGGCGGCCGGCTACACCGCGCCCCCGCTCCTGGGCCTGGGCGGCGCGGCCCTGCTCGGCAGCGGCCGCATCACTCTCCTGCTCTGGATCGCGACGGCCCTGCTCATCGCCATGCTGGTGATGATCCGCAACGCGTACGGCGTCCTGACGGTGTTCCTGACGGGCGGCGCGTTCCTGCTGGTGTCCTGGCTGGCGGGGCCCCAGGTGCAGGCGGCGTTCGCGTACGCGGTGGTCTGGTTCCTGCTGCTCGGCGGGGTACGCCCGGCGTTCGAACTCCAGGCGAAGCGCTCCCGGGGCGGCGCCGGCGACTCGGACGCGGACCAGCTGTCCAGGCTGACCCATCTTCCGGCGGGCGTGTGGCTGTTCCTGTTCCACACGGTGTCGCTCTGTTCCCTGATCGGCGGAGGCCGCTGGCTGCTCGGCATGTGAGCGGCACACCGGGGCCGGCCGGGCGGCGCGGGGCCGTGCCGGCACGCGGCTGCGCCGTGTGGACGCGGCGAACCCCCGCCGCCCCGCACCCGAACGCCGTCCTCCCGGTGGAACGACCGGCACCCCCACCCCGGCCGCGCACTAAAGTGACCCCATGGCCGCAAACCCCACCGCACCAACCGCCCTCTGGCCCGCCCCCCACGCAAGCGGAGCCGTCGACGCGACCGTCCACGTGCCCGGGTCCAAGTCGGTCACCAACCGCGCTCTCGTCCTCGCCGCCCTCGCCTCCGAACCCGGTTGGGTGCGCCGCCCCCTCCGCTCCCGCGACACCCTGCTGATGGCCGGCGCCCTGCGCGCGATGGGCGTCGGCATCGAGGAGGGCGTGGGCCCCGACGGCTCCGGCGAGGCCTGGCGGGTGATTCCCGCGGGGCTCCGCGGCCCCGCCACCGTCGACGTCGGCAACGCCGGCACGGTGATGCGCTTCCTCCCGCCGGTCGCCACCCTCGCGGCCGGCGACATCCGCTTCGACGGTGACCCGCGGTCCTACGAGCGCCCCCTGCACGGCGTGATCGACGCCCTGCGCGCCCTCGGCGCCCGGATCGACGACGACGGCCGGGGCGCGCTCCCGCTGACGGTGCACGGCAGCGGCGCCCTGGAGGGCGGTCCGGTGTCGATCGACGCCTCGTCCTCGTCCCAGTTCGTGTCGGCTCTGCTGCTCTCCGGCCCGCGGTTCAACCAGGGCGTGGAGGTCCGCCACGTCGGCGCGACCCTCCCCTCCCTGCCGCACATCCGGATGACCGTCGACATGCTGCGCGCGGTCGGCGCCCAGGTGGACACCCCGGAGTCGGGCGGCGAGCCGAACGTCTGGAGGGTCACCCCGGGCGCGCTGCTCGGCCGGGACCTGACCGTCGAGCCGGACCTCTCGAACGCCCAGCCCTTCCTCGCCGCCGCCCTGGTGACGGGCGGCAGGGTGCTGGTCCCGGACTGGCCGTCGCGGACCACCCAGCCGGGTGACCGGCTTCGCGAGATCTTCACCGAGATGGGCGGTACCTGCGAACTGAGCGAGTACGGCCTGGAGTTCACCGGTTCCGGCCGGGTCCACGGCATCGATGTCGACCTGGGTGACGTGGGCGAGCTGACTCCGGGCATCGCGGCGGTCGCCGCGCTCGCCGACTCTCCCTCCACCCTGCGGGGCGTGTCCCATCTCCGGCTCCACGAGACGGACCGGCTGGCCGCGCTCACCAAGGAGATCAACGAGCTGGGCGGTGACGTCACCGAGACCGCCGACGGCCTGCACATCCGCCCGCGCAGGCTGCACGGCGGGGTCTTCCACACCTATGAGGACCATCGCATGGCCACCGCCGGTGCGATCATCGGCCTGGCCGTGGAGGGCGTCCAGATCGAGAACGTGGCGACCACGGCCAAGACCCTGCCGGACTTCCCCGACCTGTGGACCGGGATGCTCGGGAGCGACGGGGCCTAGGGGCGTACGACCATGCGCCGCTACGGCAAGCACACGGACGAGGACGACATCCGCCAGCGTCCCAACCGCAAGGGCACCCGGCCCCGTACCCATATCCGCCCCGCCCACGAGGACGCGGCCGAGGGTATGGTCCTGACCGTCGACCGGGGCCGGCTGACCTGCCTGGTCGAGGACCGTACGGTCCTGGCGATGAAGGCGCGCGAGCTGGGCCGCAAGGCCGCGGTGGTGGGTGACCGGGTGGCCCTGGTGGGCGACCTGTCCGGCAAGAAGGACACCATGGCCCGGATCGTGCGCATCCAGGACCGCACGTCGGTCCTGCGCCGGACCGCCGACGACGATGATCCGTTCGAGCGGGTGGTCGTCGCCAACGCCGACCAGCTGGCGATCGTCACCGCCCTGGCCGACCCGGAGCCCCGCCCGCGTCTCATCGACCGCTGCCTGGTCGCGGCCTACGACGCCGGCCTCACCCCTTTGCTGGTCATGACCAAGTCGGACCTGGCCCCGCCGGACAAACTCCTGGAGCTGTACGGCGAACTGGAGATCCCGTACGTGGTCACCAGCCGCGAGGAACTGGAGACGGGGGACGCGGCCCGCGCGGTCCAGGATCATCTGGACGGCAGGATCACGGCGTTCGTCGGCCACTCGGGCGTCGGCAAGACCACGCTGGTGAACGCCCTGGTCCCCGAGGGCCTGCGGCGGACGACGGGTCATGTGAACGCGGTGACCGGCCGCGGCCGCCACACGACGACCTCGGCCCTGGCCCTTCCCCTCACCGGGGACGACGGCTGGGTGGTCGACACTCCGGGGGTCCGCTCCTTCGGGCTGGCGCACATCGACCCGTCCCGGGTGATCCACGCGTTCCCCGACCTGGAGCCCGGCACCGTGAACTGTCCGCGCGCGTGCAGCCACGACGAGCCGGAGTGCGCGCTGGACGCCTGGGTCGCCGAGGGGCACGCGGGCCCCGCCCGCCTCTACTCCCTGCGCCGGCTCCTGGCGACACGCGAGCGCACGGAAGGTGACTGACCACCGCGTTGTTTGTCCTGACCCGAGTTCGGTAAGTGCATAATCGCACCGAGCTGGACTTACGGGAGGACGGCACATGGCGTGGCTGCTGGTGATCGTGGCCGGAATTCTGGAGACCGGCTTCGCCGTGTGCCTCAAACTCTCGCACGGCTTCACCCGTCTCTGGCCGACGATCGCGTTCGCGTCCTTCGCCCTGGGCAGCTTCGGTCTCCTGACCCTGTCCCTCAAGAAGCTGGACGTGGGCCCGGCGTACGCGGTGTGGACGGGCATCGGGGCGGCGGGCACGGCGATCTACGGCATGATCTTCCTGGGCGACCTGGTGTCCACCCTGAAGATCATCTCCATCAGCCTGGTGATCGCGGGCGTGATCGGCCTCCAGCTCTCGGGCTCCGCCCACTGACACCGGCGCCGGAAGCAACACGGCGCGAGGCCGGCCCGTGGCCGGCCGAGGGGCGCGCGGCCGTACCGACGTGCGGACACGCCGCGCGGGCGCGACAGGCCCCCACTCGCCCGCGGCCGGTACGCGACGCCCTGCCCGTCACACCGGCTGCCGCGACAGCGCCCCCCGCACCAGCTCCGCCACCCCGCCCTCCCCCGGCGGCGCGGCCACGCACGACAGCGCGAGCCGCACCACCAGCTCGCAGGACCGGGCCAGCTCACCATTGCCCCGCACGGCTCCCGGTCCGGACAGCACCGCCACCGCCCGGTCCCGCACGATCTGCACGAAGTCCCCGGGGGAGGGCAACGGCCCGTCCGCCCTGCGCTGCGCAGGCACCGCCGACGACGACGGCACCGCGGTCAGCGTCGGCGAGGGCAACCGCTCGCTCCAGCACCCTGTGAGCATCGCCCGCACCAGCACGTTCTCGCGGGCTGCGACGGCCATCCACTCGGCCGTCGCCGTCAGACGCTCCCGTACCTCGGTATGACTGCCGAGCGCACGCTCCACCCCCGCGAGATACCCGTCGGCCTCCCGGCGCACCAGGGCCCTCGCCAGGCCTTCCTTGCTGCCGAACTCGTTGTACAGCGTCTGCCGGGAGACGCCTGCCGCCGCGGAGACGTCGACCATCCGTACGGCGGCCCACGGGCGGCGGGCGAGCGCCGTGTACGCGGCGTCCAGCAGGGACTCGCGGGCTGCAGGCATCATCGCCTCCTGGGGCGAGCGGTCTGCGCCCAGATTTGACGCGCACGATCCCACTGTCAAGGGTTCGCGAAGGCACCGGGGGGCGCCCTTCGGCCAATACACGCGGGCGCCCCGGGACCACCACTCGCCCCGCCGGATCGACGGACGGACAGCCCCCGTGTCCCCAGGCCCCCCGACATCCCCCGTATCCGCCCCATCCCTGTGTAGCCCCGCCCCGGCCCCGGCAGATAGCGTTCGTCACATGCCGGACTACCACGATGACCTGCGGCTCGCCCACGTGCTCGCGGACGCGGCCGACGCCGCCACCATGGACCGCTTCAAGGCCCTCGACCTCAAGGTCGAGACCAAGCCGGACATGACCCCGGTGAGCGAGGCGGACAAGGCGGCCGAGGAACTGATCCGCGGCCAGTTGCAGCGCGCCCGCCCACGGGACGCGGTCCTGGGCGAGGAGTACGGCATCGAGGGCACGGGCCCGCGCCGCTGGGTGATCGACCCGATCGACGGCACCAAGAACTACGTACGCGGTGTTCCCGTCTGGGCGACCCTGATCTCCCTGATGGAGGCCGCCGAGGGCGGCTACCGGCCGGTCGTCGGCGTGGTCTCCGCACCCGCGCTGGGCCGCCGCTGGTGGGCGGCGCTGGGGCACGGCGCCTACACCGGCCGCAGCCTCTCCTCCGCCACCCGTCTGCGCGTCTCCAAGGTCTCGAAGCTGTCCGACGCGTCGTTCGCGTACTCCTCCCTGAGCGGCTGGGAGGAGCGCGGGCAGCTGAACGGCTTCCTGGACCTGACCCGGGAGGTGTGGCGCACGCGCGCGTACGGCGACTTCTGGCCGTACATGATGGTCGCCGAAGGGTCGGTGGACATCTGCGCCGAGCCGGAGCTGTCCCTGTGGGACATGGCGGCCACCGCGATCGTCGTGACGGAGGCCGGCGGCATCTTCACCGGCCTGGACGGCCGCCCCGGCCCGCACAGCGGCAACGCGGCCGCGTCCAACGGTCTGCTCCACGACGAGCTGCTGTCGTACCTCGGCCAGCGTTACTGAAACTGCCTCCTGGGGCAGAACAGGGCATTCCCGTCCGGCACATATGAGCGCGTGCGCCCTCAATTGGCTACTCGCACCCCCTTGTTGACCCGGGCTTTACCTGCCACCCTATGAGAACGCCCACTTTGTGAACTTGTGAATCGCTGAACTATCTCCGCGGTTCCCTAGGAGGTGGCACCTTCCATGCTCGTCCGTGACGCCATGAGCACGGTGGTCCTGACCGTCGGCCCAGCCCACACACTCCGCCAGGCAGCCGCCCTGATGTCCGCGCGCCGCGTGGGCGCGGCGATCGTCCACGACCCGGACGCCGGCGGCATCGGCATCCTGACCGAACGCGACATCCTGAACTCCGTCGGCCTGGGCCAGAACCCGGACACGGAACTCATCCACGCCCACACCACCAACGACGTCGTGTTCGCCGCAGCGACCTGGACCCTGGAGGAGGCGGCCCAGGCGATGGCCCACGGCGGCTTCCGCCATCTGATCGTCCTCGACGGCGGCGAACCGGCCGGCATCGTCTCCGTCCGCGACATCATCCGCTGCTGGGTCGGGGCCCGCGCACCCCTACCCGTCTGACATCACACACCCGCCGTCCATCAGCCGTTCCTGTGCTGGACTCAGTCCAAATCAAGTTCCGCTCCAAAGTCACACCTGTTCGGGAAATGGTCGGCCTGCTGTTAGGCTGGATCCCATGAGTGACCTTCTGGAACGGCTGCGTGGACGCGGATGGCGGATGACCGCGCAACGACGCGTCGTGGCCGAGGTCCTCGACGGCGAGCACGTGCACCTGACGGCCGACGAGGTCCATGCCAGGGCCGTCGTCAAGCTGCCGGAGATCTCCCGGGCGACCGTCTACAACACGCTGGGCGAGCTGGTCTCGCTGGGCGAGGTGCTCGAGGTCTCCACGGACAAGCGCGCCAAGCGGTACGACCCGAACGCGCACCAGCCGCACCACCACCTGGTCTGCGCGCACTGCGGCTCGATCCGGGACGTCCGTCCGACCGGCAACCCGCTGGCCGACCTGCCCGTCTCGGAGCGCTTCGGCTTCACGGTCTCCGACGTCGAGGTGACGTACCGCGGCCTGTGCCCGGACTGCGCGCAGGCCGCCTGACGTCCCGCCAGAACCGCACGACGGCCGAGAACCGCACCGACTGACGGCCGCACAACGGCCGAGGGCCGGAATCCATTTCTGGATTCCGGCCCTCGGCCTTCAGTAGCGGGGACAGGATTTGAACCTGCGACCTCTGGGTTATGAGCCCAGCGAGCTACCGAGCTGCTCCACCCCGCGTCGATGAACAGAACACTACGTGAGGGACACGAGCGGAAGCAAATCCCTTCCCACGGGCCCGCCTGACCTGCGGATATACGCAGGTCAGGCGGACAGCTCCTCGCGCAGCGCATCCCGCAGCCGCCCGGCCCGCTCGGCGACCTCGGCCGGCCCCAGCGCTACCGCCCGGTCGGCCCACCGCTGCCCCTCGTCCAGTTCGCCACGACGCGCGTAGACCAGGGCCAGCCGCAACGCCGCCCGCCCGTGCCCGGCGTCGGCGGCCCGCTGCCACCACACGGCGGCCTCGGGCTCGCTCCCCTCCCGGGCCAGCAGCAGCCCCAGGTTGAACGCCCCGTTCCGGGACCCGGCCTCAGCCGCGATCCGGTACCACCGCGCCGCCTCCACCACGTCCCCGCGCGCGGCGGCGAGCATCCCGACCCGCACCTGGGCCCGCCGGTGGCCCTGCGAGGCGGCCCGCTCGTACCACTCCTCGCACTCGGTCTTGGTGTGCACCGAGGGCTCGCCGAGCTCGTGCTCGGAGACCTTCGGCCGGCGCGCGTCGAGCACCGCGGCGAGCCGGTAAGCGCCCTCCGCGCTCCCGCCGCCCGCGGCGCACCGCAGATGCCGCTCCGCGGCCGCCTCGTCGCCCTCACGCAGCCGGGCGATGCCGACCTGGAGCGCCGCCTCCGTGTGTCCGGCCGCGGCCGCCTGCTCGTAGCAGTGCAGCGCGATGCGCTCCTCGCCCCGCCCGGCGTACAGGATCCCGAGGTTGAACGCGGCGTCCACGCTGCCGGCCTCGGCGGCCTTGGAGAACCACGGCTCGGCGCCCGCCGTGTCACCGCCCTGGAGCAGCAGGACGGCGAGCGCGTTCGCCGCCTCCCGGTGGCCCGCGTAGGCCGCCCGCCGGTACCACTGCTCGGCCTGTGCGGTCCGCCCCTGCTCGGCGCAGAGCAGGGCGAGGTTGTACGCCCCGTTGTCGTCGCCGGCGTCCATCGCCGCCCGGTACCAGCGCTCGGCGGTCTGTGTCTGACCACGTTCGGCGTGCAGCGCGCCGAGCGCGTTGGCCGCGTTGCCGTCGCCGTCCTGCGCGGCCCGCAGCCACCACACGGCGGCGCTCTCGGTGTCCCCGGCGTCGCGCAGCAGGAAGCCGAGCGCGCACGCGGCCCGGGCCTCGCCGTCCTTGGCCGAGGTCAGGTACCAGCGTCCGGCTTCCTTCAGCTCGCCGCGCCGCTCCAGGATCGCCCCGAGGTGCAACGCGGCCCGTCGGTGGCCGCGGGCGGCGGCCTGCCGGTACCACTGCTCGGCCTCCTCGGCCTCCGGGGTCCCGGCGGCGGCCTCCGGGCCGGCGGCGGCGTCGGCCCCGGTCTCCCCCTCGTCCACGTCCTCCCTGCGGTCCAGCGCGCGCGCCAGCCGGTACGCCGCCTCCCGGTGCCCGCGTTCCGCGGCGGCCCGCATCCAGTGGCCGGCGTTCGCGTCGCCGCGGTGCTCCAGCAGATCGGCCAGCGCGTAGGCGCCGAGCGGATGGCCCTGCTCGGCGGACTGGCGCAGCCAGTACTCGGCGGCGGGTTCGTCCCCGCGCTCCCGGTGGTACCGGCCCAGCGCGTGGGCGGCCGCCGCGGAACCGGCCACGGCGGCGATCCGCCACCATCCGGCAGCCTCGTCGGGGTAACCACGCTGGTGCAGCAGGACACCGAGGTTGTTGGCGGCGGCACGGTCACCGGCGGCGGTGGCTGCACGCAACTGGGGTTCGGCCCCGTCGAGGTCGCCACGGCGCAGCAGCAGGGCACCGAGGACACTCATCGACTCGACGTCACCGGCCTCGGCGTGGAGCCGGTGACGTGCCTCCTCAGCGGCCTCAGCGGCCTCGTCGCGGGTCGGCTCCTCGCCCGAAGGCTGCACAAATCGCCCTGTCTCGAACAGAGTTGCCTTGTCCCCCATAACGTCCATCGTCGCACCACCTGCAACCTGGGTACATCCGGTATAGCGCAACCCGTGAGGTCACTTCAGCGTTTTGTCGACATGCCCACAGAACGACAAGTCAAACACATCTGGCTCAACTCCCCACCGCGGCTCGGCGACCTCGCGCACCGGTACATGCGTTCGCCGCCCGTCCGGCGACCGGCGGCCGTCCCTCCGCACGCCACGAGCCCCCGGTCCAGGCGCCGTTGGCCGGCCGTGCGCACACCACGAAGGCCCGGATCCAAAAGGATCCGGGCCTTCGACTTCAGTAGCGGGGACAGGATTTGAACCTGCGACCTCTGGGTTATGAGCCCAGCGAGCTACCGAGCTGCTCCACCCCGCGCCGTTGTGTTCAAACCGTACCACGGCGCGGGGCGGTCCCGATCATCCGCCCGGACCGGGGCTGCCGCCGGCGGTGGGACTCGCGCTGGTCCCTGGGCTCGGACTGCCGCTCGGCGAGGTGCCGCCACCGGTCTTGCCGGCCTCGGACTGCGCCGCCTCGGCCCGGCCGAGCGCGTCCCGCAGCTCATCCTGGGCCTTGCCGTACGCCGTCCAGTCGCCCTTCTTCAGCGCCTCCTGCCCCGCCTCGAAGGCCTTCTGGGCGTCGTTCAGCGCCTGTTGGACCGTCGGGTTGCCGGACGTCGGCGGCGTGGTGGTCCCGGTGTCGGAGGACCCCGTGTCCGAGGACCCGGTGTCGGTGCCGTCCGAGCCGAAGACCTTGTCGAGTGCCTCGTCGAGGGTGTTCTCGAAGGCGGTCCGGCCCTCGTACGTCACCAGCACCTTGCGCAGCAGCGGGTACTTGACCCCGGCGCCGCGGACGTAGACGGGCTCCGCGTAGAGCAGGCCCCCGTCCAGTGGCACGGTCAGCAGATTGCCGTACTCGACCTCGGAGTCGCCGCCCTTCAGGAGTTTGATGGCGGCCGCGATGTCCTGTTCGGAGTTGAACTGGCTCTGTACCTGTTTGGGTCCGTCGACGGTCGTACTGGTCGGCAGTTTCAGGATTCTGATCTTGCCGTAGTCCTTCGAACCGGCCTCGGAGTCCACCGACATGAACGCGCTGAGGTTGTCCCGGCCGTTGGGCGTGAACGTCGTCGACAGCGAGAACGTCTGCGCGCTCTGGTCCGGCATCTTCATGCTCAGGTAGTACGGCGGCACCGCGTCGCCCGACTTGTTGGTCGGATCGTCGGGCACCTGCCACACCTCGCTGCCGGTCAGGAACGTCTGGGCGTCCGTCACGTGGTAGCGGGTGAGCAGTTCGCGCTGCACCTTGAACAGGTCCTGCGGGTACCGGAGATGGTCCATCAGGTCCCGCGAGACGGCACTCCTCGGCTGCACCGTGCCCGGGAAGGCCTTCATCCAGGTCTTCAGCACCGGGTCCTCGGTGTCCCACTGGTAGAGCTTGACCTCGCCGGTGTACGCGTCGACGGTCGCCTTCACCGAGTTGCGGATGTAGTTGACCTGGTTCTGCTGGGCCACCACCGCACGCGAGTTGTTGTTCGCGGTCAGCGAGTCCGCGGTGGTGTCACCGAGGGTCGTACGGGAGGCGTAGGGATAGCCGTTCGACGTCGTGTAGGCGTCGACGATCCACTGGATCCGGCCCTTCACCACCGCCGGGTACGCGTCGCCGTCGATGGTCAGCCAGGGGGCGACCGCCTCCACGCGCTCCTTGGGCGTGCGGTTGTACAGGATCCGCGAGCCCTCCCCGATCGCGCCGGAGTAGAGGATCTGCGGCTCGTTGAACGCCACCGCGTACGCGGCCCGGTTGATCGGGCTGGAGAGACTCACCCCGCTCCTGCCCGCGTAGCTGGTGGTCTTCTCACCGCTGTCGTCGGAGTAGTCGATCTCCTTCTGGGGACCGCCGACGATCGAGTAGGTGTTGGTCTTCTCGCCGTAGTAGATCCGCTGCTGGTAGGTCCCCAGGTCGCCCGTGGACGGCAGGTCGGACTCGGTGAAGACCGGCTGGCCCTGGCTGTCGGCCTCGGTGCCCTTGGCGGCGACCACGCCGTAGCCGTGCGTGTAGCGGAAGTGGTCGTTGATCCAGTTGTTCTTCGGGATGCCGGCGAGGTTCAGCTCACGCAGGCCGATGACGGTGTCCTGGACCTTGCCGTCCTTGGTGTAGCGGTCCACGTCCAGATTGGTCGGGAACGCGTAGTAGTTCCGCATCTGCTGGAGCTGCTGGAACGTGGGCGAGACGATGTTCGGGTCCATGATCCGGATGCTCGCCGTGGCGCCGACGTCGTCCCGGAGCCTGGTCTTGTCCGTGGTCGTGCTCTTGCCCTTGTACTCGGTGACCTGGGTGTCGTCGATGCCGTACGCCTCGCGGGTCGCCTTGAGGTTCTTCTGGACGTACGGCGCTTCCTTGGCCTGCTCGTTCGGCTGGACCTGGAACTTCTGGACGATCGCCGGGTACAGGCCGCCGATGAGGATCGCCGACAGGACCATCAGGCCGAAGCCGATGACGGGCAGCTGCCAGGTGCGCCGCCACAGGGTGGCGAAGAACAGCAGCGCGCAGATGACGGCGATGCAGAAAAGGATCGTCTTGGCCGGCAGGTACGCGTTCGCGTCGACGTACCTGAGGCCCGTCCAGTTGTCGGTGGCCTTGAAGTCGCTGGATTTGACGGCCAGTCCGTACCGGTCGAGCCAGTAGGCGACCGCCTTGAGGGCGACGAAGAAACCGAGCAGCACCGAGAGGTGACCGGTGGCGGCACCGGTGGCGCGCGCGCCGGGGCTGGTGACGCGCAGCCCGCCGTACAGGTAGTGGGTGAGCGCGGCCGCGATCAGGGAGAGGATCGCGGTGGCGAAGCCGAAGCCCAGCAGGAACCGGTACCAGGGCAGGTCGAAGGCGTAGAAGGACACGTCGAGGTGGAACTGCGGGTCCTTCTGGTGGAAGGGCACCCCGTTCACCCACATCAGCCAGGTGCGCCACTGACCGGCCGCGGAGGCGCCGGCGATCAGCCCGACCAGCGCGGTGACCGCGAGCAGCAGCCACTTCTTGTACGGCGCGATGCCCATCCGGTAGCGGTCCAGGCTCTGCTGCTCCATGGACATGGCGCTCAGCGGCGGCCGCAGCCGGTGCGCGAGCCAGACGTTGAAGCCCACCGCGGCCGCCATCAGCAACCCGAAGACGAAGAACAGTCCGATCTTCGTCCACAGGGTGGTGGTGAACACCGAGGAGTAGTGCACCGACCGGTACCAGAGCCAGTCCGTCCAGAAGCCCGCGAACATGGTGAACGCCATGCCGAGTACGGCAAGGACGCCCAGTGTCAAGAGCAGGGTCCGGACGCGCCGGGACGGCCGGCCCGCTCTCATCCGCGGCCCCGTCGGGCCTCCGCCGCGGTCCGGCATCTGGAAAGCCAAGGTGCGCACCTCGAAGTTCGCTGTTTGATCCGCTGATGATCCGCTGTTGTTGCGTCAGACCCTCTGGTTCGGGGGCCGGACGTGGCCCCCCGTGATCGTGGGGCCACACCTATGCAACTTACTCACGACTTACTCGGTTCCCGATTCCGGCCATGAACGAGGCAGGATTGTGACCATGTCCAACACTCCCATGGCAGCGAACCCGCTCACCCGGGCCGTACTCGAGATCGACGAGTACGCCTCCGGCCTCGGCTGGGACCAGCCCGCTCGCCTCTTCGCCCTCGTCGACACCGCACGGCTGCGCACCCAGGAACCGGCTCTCGCCGCCCAGCTCGGTCTGGAGGACGAGTCCGCGACCACCGGTCTCACCCCGATCGAGCAGGACGAAGTGCCAACGGACAAAGCGCTGGACGAGTTCCTCGGTACCATCGCCTGGCCGGACGCGGTGGTCGGCTGCGCGCTCACGGTGGAGCGGCTGATGCTGCCGCCGTCCGCCGAGACCCAGGTGCCGGAGGGGCTGAGCGAGGCCAAGCTGGCCACGTGGGTGGCACAGCACCCCGACCGGCAGGAGGTCCGGATGACGGTCGGCGTGCTGCGGGACGGCAGCCGCGACTCGGCGGTCCGGCTGCGCGAGAAGGACTCCCCGACGGAGGTCCTCACCGGCCCGGACCTGGTCCCGGGCCTGGCGGAGGCGCTGAAGTCCACCTTCGCGGACTGAGCCCCTCGCACCCGGCCCGCACCCGGCCCGCACCCGGCCCGTGTGCGGCCGCATACGGCACCGGGGGCGCCCCTCGTCAGGAGGGGCGCCCCCGGGCCTTTCAGGTCCCCTGCGGGCCCTCAGCTCTTGGTGCTGCACTTCGGCAGGGCGGCGGTGTCCCCGTCGCGGATGTCCTTGAGGGCGCCGAGGGCGTCGTCGATCGTCTTGACCTTGACCAGGGTGAGCCCGCCCGGGGTGTCCTTCGCGGCCTCGGCGCAGTTGTCGGCCGGAGTCAGGAAGTACTGGGCGCCCTTGCTGCGCGCCCCGATCGTCTTCAGGGAGATGCCACCGATCGGGCCGACCGTGCCGTCGTCCGCGATCGTGCCGGTGCCCGCGACGAACTTGCCGCCGGTGAGGTCGCCCGGGGTGAGCTTGTCGTAGATGCCGAGCGCGAACATGAGGCCGGCGCTCGGCCCCCCGACGTCGGCGAGCTTGATGTCGATGGAGAACGGGAACGTGTGATCGGTCCCGGCGGAGATCCCGACGATGGCGCGCTTCTCGCCGCCGGTGGAGGTGGTCGTGGTCAGCGTGACCTGCTCGGTCTTGGTGGCCGTCCTGTGCGCCTTCTCGGCGGCGGCCTGTTCCTTGGCCGGTACGACCGTGAACACGACGTCCTCGCCGGGCTTGTGCTTGGTCACCAGCGTGGCGACATCGGCCGGCTGCCTGACCGCCGTACCGTCGACGGCCTTGATCACGTCGCCGGCGTGCAGCTTGCCCTCCGAGGGCGAGCCCTTGAGGACCGTCGAGACGATCACCCAGGACTTCACCGGGACACCCAGCTCCTTCAGGGCGGCGACCTTCGCGCTCTCCTGGGACTCGCTGAACTCCTCGGCGTTCTCCTGGGTGGACTGCTGCTCGGTCTTGCCGTCCGGGTAGAGCGTGTCGTGCGGCACGACCTTGTTGTCGTGCGAGAGCCACCCGTAGACGGCCTCCACGAGGTTCATCTTGTAGTCGGCGCTGGTGACCCGGACCGTTGTCATGTTCAGGTGTCCGGAGGTCGCGTAGGTCTTGTGGCCGGAGATCTGCAGCACCGGCTCGCCGCCGTGGTCCCCGAGCGTGTTCACGGTCGGGCCGGGGGACATCTCCGAGTACGGCACGGTGATGAGCACTCCGGCGCACAGGAGTGCGATCAGCATCAGGGTGGAGGCGAGCATCGTCGCGGTGCGGCGTGGCATGCAAAGACAGTACGGGACGTGTCTGTCAGCGCACCGTCAGGGCCACCCGCCGGGCACGCCTCAGCTGCGGGAGTGGGACCTCTCCATGGCCTCGCGGAACCGCGCGTATCCGTCGAGTTCGGGCCCGTCGCTGCGTGCTCCCCTGGTCCGGTTGGCCCAGCTGCCCCACAGACCGGCGGCGACCGCGGCCACAAGCGGAATCAGCAACCAGACAAGCGCCCCCATGCCGACCTCCCAACCCCATGACCGTCCGCGACTGACTGATCAGCAGATTAATCGTCTGCACTGACAACGCTCACGTGGGGGGTACGGTTACGCAACCGGAGGCCGGACAGGTGTTCTTCAGCAGGCCCCGACCCATTCCTCCGTCCCATCCGAGAACTTCTGGTGCTTCCAGATGGGCACTTCGTGCTTGATGTCGTCGATCAGCTTCCGACAAGCTTCGAAGGCGTCTCCGCGATGCGGACACGACACGCCGACGACCACGGCGAGATCACCCACCCGCAGGTCTCCCACCCGGTGCACCGCGGCCAGCGCCCGCACGGGGTACTCGGCGACGACCTTCTCGGCGATCCGCCGCATCTCGCTCTCGGCACTGGGATGACACGAATAGCCGAGCGCGTCCACGTCGGCGCCCCCGTCGTGGTTGCGCACGGTCCCCACGAACAGCGCGACACCCCCGGCCGCGTCGTCCCCCACGGCCGCGAAGACCTCGTCCACCGACAGCGCGTCCTCCCGGATCCCGATCAGCTTGACGGGATCTTCGGCACCCAGCTCACCGGGATGATCGTTCACAGCAGCCATACCCCCATCGTGCCGCACGCCCGGGAGTAGGGGGAATAAGCCCGACCACCGGCGCACGCGCGCGCACGTTTGGAGACTCCTACGAACTCCCGGCTCGCGGCCCGCGGCCCGCGGCCCGCGGTCAGATCCGCCGTCGGGCCTTGCGTGCCCGCCGGACCACCGCCGCCGCGCCCAGCAGGGCCACTGTGGCGCCCGCCGCGCCCGCGGCCGTCGCGTCCTTGCGGCCGAGCCGCCGCCCGACCACCGTGTGCCGTCCGGCCACCTCCTCCAACAGCTCGGCGAGGACCTCCTCGTTGGTCCATCGCGGCCGCCACCCGGCCTCGTGCAGCCGGCTGCCGCTCACCACCCACGGATACATCGTGTAGGCGAGATCCCCGGCGGGCGACGGCGTCAGCCCGATCCGGTGCAGCCGGGCCGCGGCGCCCAGCGCCACCGCCGAGGGCAGCTCCATCCGCCGGATCCCGCTGAGCTCCTCGACCTCTTCCTGCTCCAGCCATCCGTCGCAGCCGACGGCGAGCTCCCCGTCGACCTGCTCCAGGACGGCGTACTCCAGCGCGCTGCACAGGTCCTCGACGTGACAGAACTGCCAGGCGGGCCGCGAACCGGCGACGACAAGCAGCCGAGGCGACTCGAAATACCTGGTCAGCGCGGTGTCCGTGCCTCCGACCAGCACCGCCGGGCGCACGACGGTGACATTGAGCCCGGGGTGCGCGCGGGGCGCCCGGCGGGCGAGCCGCTCGATCTCCAGCAGGTCCCCCACGCCGGTCGCCTCCGCCGTGGCGCGCAGCTCCGCGTCCTCGGACAACGGCAGCTCGTTGTCCGGGAGCGCGCCGTAGACCATCGCGGAGGTGCACAGCACCACGCGGTGCACCCCGGCCGCCGCCGCCGCGGTCAGCACGGTCTGCGTGCCGCGCACGTTGTAGGCCGTACGGGCGGCCGGATCGGTCTCCAGATCCAGGTCGAGCGCGAGATGCACCACCACGTCCGCCCCGCGGAGCTTGTCCGCGATGGCCGGATCCCGCACGTCGAGGATGTGCCACTGGGCGTCCGCGCACTCCCCGCGCCGCTCGTCGATGGCGATGACCCGCTTGACCCCCTCGGACGCGGCCAGCCGCTCGGTGAGCAGCGCGCCGACCCCGGTCGCGGCGCCGGTGACGGCGACGACGGGCCCGCGCACGGCGGCAGGGGTTGACGGGTTTCGCGCTGCGCGAACCTGCGGATCTGGGGAACTCACCGGGCGTCTCCAGCGGTTGTCTTCAGTACGAGCGTGAGGGACGCGTACGTACCAGGTGGCATCCATCCTGCCGCAGGCCGACTGTCGGCGAAGCACCGAGGCCCGATCGGGTCGAGGTGTCTACGCTGGGTGGTGTTGTCGGGCAGCCGCGCCGCCGGGAGAGAACCGGTGGCCTTACCAGCCGAGGATTCCCGTGAGTGACACCCCATTCGGTTTCGGCCTTCCGCCGGAGGAGCCGGAAGACGGCGACGAGGGCAAGAAGAAGGACCAGCAGAGCGGTGGTGGGCAGGGACCGGCCAACCCGTTCGGTTTCGGCACACCCGGGGCCGGCGGCTTCGGCGGCCCCGGCGCCGACAATCCGTTCGCTGCCATGTTCGGTTCGCTGAACCCCACCGACCTGGGCGCCGCCTTCCAGCAGCTGGGCCAGATGCTCTCGTACGAGGGCGGCCCGGTGAACTGGGACATGGCCAAGCAGATCGCCCGCCAGACGGTCTCCCAGGGCACCTCGGACGGCGTCAAGGACGCGAGCGTGGGCCCTTCCGACCGCACGGCGGTCGAGGAGGCGGTCCGGCTGGCCGACCTGTGGCTGGACGACGCGACGTCGCTGCCGTCCGGTTCCGGCTCGGCCGTGGCGTGGTCGCGCGCCGAGTGGGTCGAGGCGACGCTGCCCGCCTGGCAGGAGCTGGTGGACCCGGTCGCCGAGCGGGTCGGCGCCGCGATGGGCGACGTCCTGCCGGAGGAGATGCAGGCCATGGCCGGCCCGCTGATCGGCATGATGCGCTCGATGGGCGGCGCCATGTTCGGCACGCAGATCGGGCAGGCCGTCGGGGTGCTCGCGGGCGAGGTCGTCGGCTCGACCGACATCGGCCTGCCGCTCGGCCCGATCGGCCGGGCCGCGCTGCTGCCGGCGAACGTCGAGGCGTTCGGCAAGGACCTCGGCGTCCCCAAGGAGGAGGTGCGGCTGTATCTCGCGCTGCGCGAGGCGGCCCATCAGCGCCTGTTCGCACACGTCCCGTGGCTGCGCTCGCACCTGTTCGGCGCGGTCGACGGGTACGCGCGCGGGATCAAGGTCGACACCGCCAAGCTGGAGGACGTGGTCGGCCAGTTCGACCCGCAGAACCCCGAGCAGCTTCAGGACGCGCTCCAGCAGGGCATGTTCCAGCCCGAGGACACGCCCGAGCAGAAGGCGGCCCTGGCCCGTCTGGAGACGGCGCTGGCCCTCGTCGAGGGCTGGGTCGACGCGGTGGTCCACGCGGCGGCCAAGCCGCGCCTGTCGTCCGCCGACGCGCTGCGCGAGACCCTGCGCCGGCGCCGTGCCACGGGCGGTCCCGCGGAGCAGACGTTCGCCACGCTGATCGGCCTGGAACTGCGCCCGCGCCGACTGCGGGACGCCTCCCGCCTGTGGGCCTCGCTCACCGACGCGCGCGGTGTCGACGGCCGGGACGGCCTGTGGGAGCACCCGGACATGCTGCCGACGGCGAGCGACCTCGACGACCCGGACGGCTTCGTGCACCGCGAGCAGCTGGACTTCTCCGAGCTGGACAAGATGCTCGGCGAGGCGGCCCAGAAGCCCGACCTGCGCAAGAAGGACGACCAGGCTGAGGGCGACCAGGCAGAGGGTGACGACACCGAATGAGCCTGTACGACGACGCGGTCCTCGTCCTCAAGGGGTACGAGGACCAGGAAGAGCTGCGTCAGGACTACCTGGACCACCTCGCCGCGCACCCCGACGGCATGTGGAAGGCGTGTCACGCGGGGCATGTGACGGCGAGCGCGCTGGTCGTCGACCCCGAGCAGGGCCGGGCGCTGCTGACCCTGCACCGGAAGCTGCGGATGTGGCTGCAGATGGGCGGCCATTGCGAACCGGGCGACGCCACGCTGGCCGCGGCGGCCCTGCGGGAGGCGACCGAGGAGTCCGGGATCCCCGGGCTGACGCTGCTGGACGGCGGTCCGGTGCGCCTGGACCGGCACCCGATCCCGGCGCCGTGCCACTGGCACTTCGACGTCCAGTACGTGGCCGTGGCCCCGCAAGGCGCCATCCATGCGATCAGCGACGAGTCCCTGGACGTGCGCTGGTTCGCCTACGACGAGGTCGCCGAGGTCGCCGACGGTTCGGTCGTACGCCTGCTGGAGGCGGCCCGAGCGCGGCTCTGAGCGGCGGAGCCGCGCGGGCCTGTGCCGAGGCCTGGGTAAGGGGCGCCCGCCGAGGCGTGCGCCCCTTACCCTGGGGCGTCAGCTCCAGGCGTTCCCCTGGTTCATGCCGCGCGCGCCCTGCTGGCCCATCCCGAACTGGGCGGCGAGGCCCTGGCCGATCTGGGCGCCCTGCGGAGGCAGCAGTTCACTCGGCTGGACCAGCGCGAAGCCACTTCCCATGAAGCTCAGCTCCCAGCCCTCACCGGTGCTGCCGCGACGCCGCCACACGCCCGAGGAGTGCGTCTGGGCCTGCATCTGGACACGCAGCCCGGTGGACCAGGCGACGATCGCGTCGGCGTCGCAGTTGACGTACTTGTCGGGGGTGACCTGCATCAGCAGCGGCGCGCCCGAGGTCATCAGGGCGACCTTGCCGCGTCCGGTGATGTTGAGCTGGTACTTCCCGGAGCCGGAGATGCCGTAGAGGCTGTCCACGGCGACCACCTCGTAGTGCAGCGAGGAGTCCATGGCGAGGACGTAGCCGCTGTCCACGGTCAGGCCCTCCTGCTCCACGTCCAGGACGTGCACGTGCTGGGCGAGGTTGGCGAGGTAGACCGTGCCCTGCCCGTGGCAGCGCATCAGGTCCAGGCCCTCGCCGGTGTACGCGCGCGCGCGTGACTGCTGGTTGTTCGTGTACTCGGCGTCGAACTCGACGAGCCCCTGGTAGGCGACCATCGTGCCCTTGCGGGCGAGGACGTCGTCGTGGCCCTCCAGGACGACCCGCAGCATCTGCTTGTTCTGCAGGCTGTAGCGGTCCCGGGCCTGGGAGTCGTTGAACGCGAAAAGCGGGCTCTGCATGATTCTCTGGCTCCCCCTCAGCCCCGGAAACGAAGGCGGTCGGTGCTGTCCTCGCTGGGCTGGACGACGACGATGCCCTGCCCGGAGAAGGCCATCTGGAAGGCCTCGCCGGAGCCCCGGCCGATCAGGGACTGCGCCTTGAAGCTGCGCTTGCCCTTCACCTTGAGGTTCGGCGACCAGGCGACCAGCGCGTCCGGGTCGACGTACGTCTCGTCCTCGCCGCCGCCGCAGTCGACGACGATCGGCTTGCCCCGGGAGGTCAGCGCGACCCAGCCCTGCCCGGAGATCTTGGTGTTCCACAGGCCCTGGCCGGCGAACTTCGCGAGCCCCTTCACGCGCTCCACGCCCCACGTGAGGTGAGCGTCGAAGGCGAGCAGGTTGGTGGCGTTGACGGAGATGCCGTCGCCGTCGAGGTTGATGACGACGACGTTCGCGCCGTAGTCGGCGAGGTAGAGCAGTCCGTCGCCCGAGCACTTCATCAGCGGCGCGCCCTCGCCGGTCATCCAGTCGCGCGCGATCTGGCGGACGGCCGGCGGGTTGGGCTCGTACTGGACGAAACCCTCGTAGGCGACCATCGACCCCACGCGCGCGAGGAGGTCGCTGCCGGTCTGCATGGCGACCTTCAGCATGTGGTCGCCGTGGTTCTCCATACGGGCGGTGACGGGTGCGGGGGCGTAGCCCGCGAGCGGCTGGTTCATGACGGGCTCCCTCAGACCTCGTACGGCTGGACCACGATGAAGTTGCCGGGGGCGCCCCGGAACTGCAGGTTGACGCTCTCACCGGTGTCGCCGGGATAGGCGTTGCGGCGCATCCGGACCTGGCTGGAGACGATCACCTGGGAGGCCGCCGACCAGGCGACCACGGCGTTGCAGTCGGCGAACGTCGTCGGTGTCACGGGCAGCACGACGGGCGTGCCGTGCGTCTTGACGACGATCGTGCCGGTGCCCTGGAACTGCATCGTGAACAGCGCGCCGCCCGGAATGCCGTGCCCCTCGATGCGACGGACCTCGTACTGGAGGCTCTCGTCGAAGGCGAGGACGCTTTCGGCGGAGACACAGATCGCGTCGCCCTGGAGCTCGATGGGGTGCAGATAAGCGGAGTTCTCGGCGAGGAACACCTGGCCGTTGCCGGTGCAGCGCATCAACTGCATCTCCTGGCCGGTCGCGTTGCCCACGATCCGGCCGGCGAACCCGGCGCCCTTGTAACCGAAGTCGACCTTGCCCTGGTAGAGCACCATGCTGCCCTGCCGGGCCAGCGCGGGCTGGCCGCCCATGCCGAGGTCGACCCGGACGAGCTTGCTGTTCTGCTGCGTCCAGCGCTGCCCGGTGGGCGTCTCCTTGAACTTCTGGAGCGCCGCGCCCACTCCGGCACCGCCCTGGGGAGTGCCTTGCGGGACTCCATAGGTCTGCTGGCCGGGCACCTGCCCGAACGGCGGCTGCTGGCCGTATCCCGGGGGCGGGGCCGGAGCCTGCGGGTATCCGGGCTGCGGCGGCGACGGAGGCTGGCCGTAGCCGGGCGGCACGGGCGCGCTCGGGGCGGGCGGCTGACCGTAGGGCGCCGGGGGCGGCACGGTGCCGGGGCCGGGCGGGGCCAGCGGGGCGATGACGGTGGGCGCGCCGTGCATGTTCGCAACCGGCGCGGGGCCGGGTGCCGGGGGCGGGGCGAAGCCCTGGGGCGCGGGAGCGGGCGCGGGGGGTGCCGGGGCGGGCGCCGGGGCCGGGGCGGGGGCGGGGGCGGCGAACGCGGGCGGCGCGAATCCGGGCGCGGTCCCGGTCTGCGACGGCTGCGGCTGGGGCGCGGCGGGCTCCTCCTCCGCCACCACCTCGCCACCGAAGTTCTTCAGCAGCGCCTCCAGACCGCCGTCGAAGCCCTGCCCGACGGCGGCGAAGCGCCACACGTCCTTCAGGTAGAAGTCGCCCAGCATCACGGCGCGTTCGGTGGAGAACTCCGAGCCGTCGAAGGAGTAGCGGGCCACCTCCTCGCCGCCCGCGACGATCCGGATGTATCCGGGGGCGACCTGCGACATCTGTCCGGCGCCGTCGAGGGTCGCCGTGAACGCCAGCTTCTGGATCTGCGGCGGGATCCGGTCCAGCGTGACCCGGAAGGACTCCGTGTCGCCCGCCTGGGCACCCAGCAGCTGGATGGACTCCTCGGGGGACTTCGGCTGGTTGAAGAAGACGAAGTACCGGTCGTCCGAGAGCCGTTCGTCGGCGTCCAGCCCGAAGCAGCTGATGTCGAAGGACAGTCCGGGCCCGGCGATCTGCACACCTACGTACAGATCCGTGCCCGCCGTCAGGTCACTGATCCTGGCCTTGTGGCCGCGTTGGAATTCCCTGGCCATGCGCTACGACCGTCCCCCATCCCGAATGTGAGTGCGTCGCGCCAGGCTAACGGCTAACGCGGACATCGGAGGAAGTCGGTACAGACCCGGTACACAACCGGACTCGGCAGGCGCCGAAGGGAACGCCTGCGAGGCGTGTCACTCGTCGCGGACGCCGGGCGGGTGGGGGAGCCGGTCGGCGGCTACCACTCCTTCGAGGTAGCCCCGGGCCCGCTCGGTGCGCGGATACGCCTCCAGGAGCCGCCAGAAGCCGGGACCGTGCCCCGGTACCAGCAGATGTGCCAGTTCATGGCAGAGCACATAGTCGACGACGTACTCGGGCATGCCCTGGAGCCGGTGCGACAGGCGGATGCTGCCCTCGGCCGGGGTGCAGGAGCCCCAGCGGGTGTTCTGGTTGGTGACCCAGCGCACCGAGGCGGGGCGGGCCCGGCCGTCGAAGTACTGGGCCGAGAGCCGCTCGGCACGCTCGGTCAGTTCGGCGTCGCCCAGCACGCGCTTGCTCTCCTGGGCGGCGAGCTTGTTGAGCATGACGGTGACCCAGCGTTTCTCCTCCGCTTCGGACATCCGGGCGGGGATCAGTACGACGGTGCGATCGCCCTCGCGGTACGCGGAGACCGTCCGGCGGCGCCGGGCGCTTCTGCGGACCTCGATCGCGCTCACCCCCAAGCCGCTGGGCGGCTGGCTCGTCATGCTGCGCTGTGGGTTTCCGGCGCTGTGCAGTGGGTCGGCGGGCACGCCCCGACGTTACCCGCTGCACAAGGAGGAAGTCCCGGGTCCGGGACGGTTCGATCCCGATCCCCCACCATGCGTTTGATTTGTACGACGAACACCCACCGCCTGTGGACAACTTTCGGCGGCCGCCGAACGGGCCGGGCATGCTGGCAGACGTCGGGGGAGCGTGACCGGCTCCACCCGCAGACGGGGATCTTCCATGACCTTTCGACATCCACGGGGGACCGGCATGAGCTACCACGGAAACTGGCGAGAGCTGCGGGGAACCGGCGCGAGCTGCGGGGGTCCGTCATGCATCCGCTGGTGAAGCCCGCGCTCCGGCGCGGCTGGCGTGATCTCAACACGGTGCAGTTCGGGATGACGCCGGCGCACGCGATGACGCTCGGACCGATGGACACCGCCACCGGCAGCTTCCTCGACCTGCTCGACGGCGCCCGCGGGCTCGCGCTGCTGCGTGCCGAAGGACGGCGCATGGACCTGCCGGACGGGCACGTCGACGCGCTGGTGGAACGGCTGTCACGGGCCGGGCTCGTCGACGACGCGCACGGCGGCGGGCAGGCCGCGGCGGCGCTGCGCGCGAAACAGGAGGTCCTGGACCGGCTCGGTCCCGATCTCGCCTCGCTGTCCCTGATCACTCCGGAGCCGGGCGGGGCGATCGACCGGCTGGCGGCCCGGCGCGTCCTGCGGGTGCAGGTGCGGGGCGCGGGGCGGGTCGGTGTCACGCTGGCCGCGCTGCTGTCGGGGGCGGGTGTCGGTGAGGTGGACGTGCGGGACGTGGGCCGCGTCGAGCAGTGGGACGTGGCGCCGGGCGGCCTGCCCGCGGAGGCGGTCGGCGAGCGGCGGGACGAGGCCGCCCGCAGAGTCGTCCGCCGGGCGGCCCCGGGCCGCGCGCCGCGCCGTGCGGAGCCCGCCGACGAGGAGCCCGGCCTCTCCCTGGTGATCATCGCGCCGCGTGACGACGTCCTGGTGCACGCCCCGGACGAGCGCGCCGCCGAGCCGCTCATGGCCTCCGGGACACCGCACCTCTACACGGGTGTCGTGGAGGGCACCGGCGTCGTCGGCCCGCTCGTCCTGCCCGGCGGGACCGGCTGTGCCCGCTGTCTGCACGAGCACCGCTCGGACCGGGACCCGGCCTGGCCACGCCTGATCGCCCAGTGGCGGTCCGGGCATGCCCGCCGGGTGGGGGCTTGTGATCTGACGCTGGCGACAGCCGTCGCGGGGCTGGCCGCCGCGCATGCCCTGGCCTTCCTCGACGGGGAGTCGCCGTCCGGTACCGGAGTGCGCTGGGAGGCCTCCGTGCCGGCCCTGCACTGGCATGCGCGGCCGGTCCGGCCGCATCCCGCATGCCCGTGCGGAACGGCGGAGAAAGCTAAAGGGGAGCACTCATCAACCAACGAGGCTCCACACGAGACAATGGTGGTGCAACGGCCGTCGGCGGACCGGTGAAGCCACACGGACGCAGCGCGGCCGACTGGGACTTGGAGGGCGCATGTCTGATCTTCCCCGGAAGGCGGTCACCCGGACCGCCAAGCTCGCCGCGCTCCCGCTCGGCATCGCCGGCCGGGCGACCTGGGGTCTGGGCAAGCGCATCGTGGGTGAGTCCGCGGAGATCGTCGGCCGCGAACTGCAACAGCGCACCGCGGAACAACTCTTCAAGGTCCTCGGCGAATTGAAAGGCGGGGCGATGAAGTTCGGGCAGGCCCTGTCCGTCTTCGAGTCCGCCCTTCCCGAGGAGGTCGCCGGCCCCTACCGCGCGGCCCTCACCCGGCTCCAGGACGCCGCACCGCCGATGCCGACCCGCACCATGCACGCGGTGCTCGCCGAGCGCCTGGGCGAGGACTGGCGGGAGCTGTTCCTGGAGTTCGAGGAGAAGCCCGCGGCGGCCGCCTCGATCGGCCAGGTGCACCGGGCGGTGTGGCACGACGGCCGTGTGGTCGCGGTCAAGGTGCAGTATCCGGGTGCCGGCGAGGCCCTGCTGTCCGACCTCGGGCAACTGAGCCGTTTCGCCCGTCTGTTGGGTCCGCTGATCCCGGGTATGGACATCAAGCCCCTGATCGCGGAGCTGCGCGACCGGGTCTCCGAGGAGCTGGACTACGCCCTGGAGGCGCAGGCCCAGTCGGCGCACGCGGAGGAGTTCGCGGACGACCCCGACGTGGTGGTCCCCGCGGTGGTGCACCAGTGCGACCAGGTCCTGGTCACGGAGTGGATCGACGGAATACCGCTCTCCGAGATCATCTCGGAGGGCACCCAGGAGCAGCGCGACCGGGCCGGTCAGCTGCTGGCCCGGTTCCTGTTCTCGGGCCCGGCCCGCACCGGTCTGCTGCACGCCGACCCCCACCCGGGCAACTTCCGGCTGCTGCCCGGTGGGCCGGAGGACGAGGAGGAGTGGCTCCTGGGTGTGCTGGACTTCGGCACGGTCGACCGTCTCGCCGGCGGCCTGCCCGCCCCGATCGGCGACTCCCTGCGGATGACACTGGACGGTGATGCCGAGGCGGTCTACGAGCTGCTGCGCGCCGAGGGGTTCGTCAAGGACTCCATAGAGCTGGACCCCGACGCGGTCCTTGACTATCTGCTGCCGATCATCGAACCGGCGCAGGTCGACGAGTTCACCTTCACCCGCACCTGGATGCGCAGCCAGGCGGCCCGTATCGCGGACCCCCGCAACCCCGCCCACCAGCTGGGCAAACAGCTCAACCTGCCGCCTGCCTACCTGTTGATACACCGGGTGACCCTGAGCACCATCGGCGTGCTGTGCCAGCTGGGCGCGACGGTGCGGTTGCGGGAGGAACTGGAGGGGTGGCTGCCCGGGTTCGTGCCCGAAGAGGCCGAAGAAACGGAAGACGTCGCCGATGCCGTGGCGGCCGAGGTGGTGGAGGCGGCCGCGGAGGCCCAGTAGAAGGAGCGCGGGGCGGTGTGATCACCACCAGGACGAGTCGTGCCGGCCCTCGATCGCTCTGAGGTGCTCCCGGGAGCAGGCGTCGCACAGGAACTCGCGCACGCCGTTCTCCACGGAGCAGGTCCTGGTGGCGGGCGAGGGCCGTCGGCCCGGGGTGCCGCAGCGGGCACACACCGGGGTGGGGGCTCCGTCGCGGAGCCATCGTGATCACTGTCTCCGGGAGGACTCGCCACCCGGCGACGGCAACGCCGCGGCATCGGATCCGCGGGCACAACGCACCGCGGGGGCCGGTCCGTTCGGACGGACCGGCCCCCGCGGGAAGCTTTCTCCTCCCGCAGCCGGGAGGCCACCGCTTCAGGTGTTCGGGATCACTGCATGACGGCCATGGCGAGCGCACGGCGGGCGCGCATCGAGGCGCGCTCGGCCCGGCGCTGCATCCGGCGAGCGGTCGCCAGGCGCGCGGCCCGGTTTTCCCGCTCGGCCTCGTGCAGTCGCTCGCGCATATGCGCACGAGCCAGGGCTTCTGGGATGAGTTGCATTTCGCGGGTCCTGTTCTGACGCGAACCGGTGGTCGTACCGGCGTGGGTGAAGTCTGGGATCGCGGAGCCGGTGGGCTCGCTGACGGACGGCTTCATCGGGGCCTGCTTCTTGGGATCGTGCGTGAGGGGACGGTCGATCGTTCCGTGGATGTTCATGCCGAGACCGGGTTCTTGCGCGGGCGGCCACGCGGCCGCTTGCGGGCGACGACAACACCCTGGACGAACAGCTCGCCACCCCAGACACCCCAGGGCTCGCGCCGCTCCTTGGCGCCGGCGAGGCAGGCCTCGATCAGCGGGCAGGTGCGGCAGAGGGACTTGGCGTACTCGACGTCCGCCGGCGACTCCGCGAAGAAGACCTCCGGGTCGTAGGAACGGCAGGGGACGGGCACGCCGAGGTTCTCGATGGCGTCGTCGAGCGCGGTGAGCGCGGTGAGGGGGATCAAGGTGGAGTCCTCCGTGGAGCCGGGCGGCGGGTTCGTTTGGGAAGGCGGTACGGACGGGGCGTGCGCTTCGAGTTGCACGGCTGTTGTTCCTCGTCTGGTCGTGCCGGTCGGGTTGGACCGGTTGGCGGCTGGTACCGGGTTCTGCTCGTGCCCGAGGCTCCTTCGCCGTTCGTCCCTGTGGTGGGGACAAACAGAAGGGCCGCGGATCCCGGATGGGGTTCCGCGGCCCTGAAGGCGCCGGCCTGATCGATTCAGGCTGGATCACTCCAGGGTTCTGGCCCACGGAAGGCCCACATCAGGTGGTGCTGCGTCGTCTGCTTCCGGCTTCCGGCACCGGCCGCCGTAAAGGCATAGGCCTGGGCCCGTGCCACTACTGCTTCCAGTGCCTCAGTCGGTCGCTCATTGCGCTCACGGACGGGAAGGCCCGCGAGGGAAACGGAGGAGGACGCCGGACGCACGGCAGGAATGCCGGACAGACCGGTGCCCAGGTTCGAGACGCCGAGCATGCACGCGGAGACGGCCGAGAGATCGGTCATTTTGGCCGCACTGATGTTGGTCTTGATGCTGATCACTGGACTCGCCTCCTCTCGGCGTCTGGGGGGACTGGGATGAGCCAGTCCACTCGGATATGCAAGTACAACACGGAACCGGGCCTTCGAGAAGGCCGCCGTTTCCGTGCCTAGAACCTATGGGGATTGCCGGGGCATGCGCAAACTATTTTTTCGACGAGTTGGCATCAGTCCCCCGCTACGGCTCCCCCGGGCTGCCGACCTGCGCAGATGGCCAGAACATCGGCGCCGTAACGGTTGAGCTTGCGCATGCCGACGCCAGGGATCCGGGCCAACTCCCGGTCGTCGTCGGGCGCGTTCTCGGCGATCGCCATCAGCGTCCTGTCGGTGAAGACGCAGAAGGCGGGCTGGCCGCTGAGCCGGGCCTGGTCCGCGCGCCACTCCCGCAGCCGCTCGTAGAGGCCCTCGTCCATGTCGGAGGGACAGTCGTCGCAGCGCATCAGTTTCATCTCACCGGCGTCGGTGAGGGTGCGTCCGCAGACCCGGCATCGGGCGGGGGTGCGCTGCGTACGGCGGGGCGCGGCCACGGGAGCGCCGGTGAAACCGCGCTCGACGCCTCCGGGGCCGGCGCCCGGACCGCGGCCGACGGTGCCGGTGGAGCCGGGACGCAGTCCGTCCAGGAAGTGGCTGGGCTTGCGGCTGGGGCGGCCGCCAGGGGTGCGGGAGAGGGACCAGGAGACATGGAGCCGCTCCCTGGCACGCGTCACGCCGACATAGAGGAGACGGCGTTCCTCCTCGATCTGCTCGTCGGTCTTCGCATAGGTGATCGGCATCATCCCCTCGGCGACACCGACCAGGAAGACGACGTCCCACTCCAGTCCCTTGGCCGAGTGCAGAGAGGCGAGGGTGACACCCTGGACGGTCGGGGCGTGCTGGGCACCCGCGCGCTCGTCGAGTTCCGTGACGAGGTCCGCGAGGGTGGCTGCGGGCCGGGCGGCCGCCACGTCGTGCGCCAGGTTCACCAGGGCGGCCAGTGACTCCCAGCGCTCCCGGACCGCGCCGGAGCCGGCCGGCGGCTCCGTGGTCCAGCCCTCCCCCGAGAGCACCGCACGCACCTGCGACGGCAGGTCGACGGTGTCGTCGAGCAGTGCGTCGTTGCCGCCGAAGCGGGCCGCGGCGCGCAGGGCGACACCCGCCTTGCGCACCTCGGCCCGGTCGAAGAACCGCTCGGCACCGCGCAGCTGGTAAGGCACGCCGGCGTCGGCGAGGGCCTGCTCATAGGTCTCGGACTGGGAATTGGTGCGGAACAGGACGGCGATCTCGGCGGCCGGGACCCCGGCGTGGACGAGTTCACGGATCCGGCGGGCGGCGCCCTCGGCCTCGGCGGGCTCGTCGGTGTACTCGGTGTAGACGGGTTCGGGTCCCGCGGGCCGCTGGGAGATCAGCTCCAGGCGGTGGTCGGCGGCCCGGCCGTGCGCCTGGGCCAGCAGGCCGTTGGCGAGGTGGACGACCTGGGGTGTGGAACGGTAGTCGCGGACCAGCTTGACGACGGTGGCCCCGGGGTGGCGGGTACGGAAGTCGAGCAGATGGTCGGGAGTTGCTCCTGTGAACGAGTAGATGGTCTGGCTGGCGTCGCCGACGACGCACAGGCTGTCGCGGTCGCCGAGCCACAGCTCCAGCAGGCGCTGCTGGAGGGGGCTGACGTCCTGGTACTCGTCGACGACGAAGTGCTGGTACTGGGCGCGGACCTGCTCGGCGATGTCCTGCCGGTCCTGCAGGACGGCGACGGTGAGCAGCAGGACGTCCTCGAAGTCGATGACCCTGCGGTCCCGTTTGAGGTCCTCGTACACCGAGTAGATCTGGGCGATCTCGGCGGCGTCCCGGGGGGCTTCGCGGCCGGCCTTCACGGCGGCGGGCTGATAGTCGGCGGGGACGGTCTGGGTGACCTTGGCCCACTCGATCTCGCCGGTGACGTCCCGCAGCTCGCCCCGGTCCAGGCGGATGCGGCAGGCGGCGGCCGCGTCGGCGACCAGCTGGACCTTTCGGTCGACGAGCCGGGGCAGCGAACCACCGATGGCTTTCGGCCAGAAGAACTGGAGCTGACGCAGTGCGGCCGAGTGGAAGGTGCGGGCCTGCACCCCCTGGGCGCCGAGCTGGCGCAGTCGGCCGCGCATCTCTCCGGCGGCACGGTTGGTGAAGGTGACGGCGAGCACGCTGGACGGCTGGAGGATGCCGGCCCGTACCCCGTAGGCGATCCGGTGGGTGATCGCCCGGGTCTTGCCGGTACCCGCTCCGGCCAGCACGCACACCGGCCCGTGCAGGGCGGTCGCCACCTCGCGCTGCTCGGGGTCGAGCCCGTCGAGCACCGCGTCGGCAGAGTCCGGTACCTGCGGGAAGAGGGAGGAATGCGTTGCTGCTGTCACACGGCCATGCTGCCAGGTCGCCGGAGAATGCCGTGCCGGTTGTCCACAGGCGACCCCTCGCAGTCGTACTAATACGGCAGACGTCACCCGGGGCCGGTGCTGCGGGAATGGCGGACGGGCCGCGTACGTTCCCCTCCTGGACGAACTTCCCCGACCTGCCGAAGGAGCGCGAGCGAGATGCAGGGCACTGTGACGATGTACAGCACCACGTGGTGCGGCTACTGCCGCCGGCTGAAGAGCCAGATGGACCGCGAGGGCATCGCGTACACCGAGATCAACATCGAGCAGGACCCGGATTCGGCCGCGTTCGTGGAGAAGGCGAACGGCGGAAACCAGACGGTCCCGACGGTGCTCTTCGACGACGGCTCGACGCTGACGAACCCCTCGCTGGCCCAGGTCAAGCAGAAGATCAGCGCGTAGTCCCTCTTCGCAACTCCCGCGTTTCCGCGCGTTGTTCTTCGCGTTCTTCGCGCAAGGCGGTCCCTGATCCTGTTCAGGGACCGCCTTCGTGTGTCCCGTCCGGCTTGTCCCACACGAGGGTGTAGCGCCACAGCAGCCGGCGCCGGTACCGGCGTCCGGGAAGCACGTGTGCGGTGGCCCGCCGGACCTCTCTCCAGTTCATGATCGGGTCCTTCACGGGCATGCCGGACGGCTCGCGCTCGCCGCCGCGCCTGAGCGCCCGCAGCGCCAGCGCCACCGGGACCCCGCATCCACTGATCACCCGGTCCAGGAGGGTGCGGTTGTGCGCCAGGCCGACGACGACCAGCCGGCCGCCGGGTGCGAGCAGCCCCACCAGCCGGTCGATCGCGTCGTCGAAGGGGGCGTGGTGGACGACGGCGACCGCGCTGACGAAGTCATAGCTCCCCTCGTCGAGGAGCGAGCCGTCGAGATAGTCACCCTCCAGGAAGGTGACGGTTCCCGCGTCGTCCCGTTTCCGCGCCAGCCGGATCATCTCCGGTGACCGGTCCACGCCGGTCACCGACTGCGCCCTGGCCGCGAGCCCGGCGGCCAGCAGGCCGTCGCCGCAGCCGACGTCCAGGGCGGAGCGGCAGCCGGGCGGTACCGCGTCCAGCACCACCGGGTGGTAGTGGACGTTGTGGTTCCAGTAGGTGTCGTGGGTGTCGGTCATCAGCCGGACCGCCGTCTCAGACGAAGCTCCTCGTCGGCAGCGGCTTGCCGTACCACATCTCGATCAGACGGGCCGCGATGGAGATCCCGTACGGCGGCAGGACGTCGCCGGAGTCGAAGGCGGCGCCCAGTTCGTCGCGGGAGAACCAGCGGGCCTCGTGGATCTCGTCACCGTCGACGTTGATCTCGGTCGAGGTCGCGCGGGCCATGAAGCCGAGCATGAGGCTGGACGGGAACGGCCAGGGCTGGCTGGCGACGTACTCGACGGGGCCGACGGTGACCCCGGCCTCCTCGAAGACCTCCCGGCGTACCGCCTGTTCGATGGACTCGCCGGGCTCCACGAAACCGGCGAGCGTGGAGAAGCGGCCCTCGGGCCAGTGCACCTGGCGGCCGAGCAGGATGCGGTCGTCCTCGTCGGTGACAGCCATGATCACGGCTGGGTCGGTGCGCGGGTAGTGCTCGGCGCCGCAGGCGGGGCAGCGGCGGATGTGACCCGCTGCGGCGATCACCGTGCGCTCGCCGCAGCGGGAGCAGAAGCGGTGGGTGCGCTGCCAGTTCTCCAGGCCGACCGCGTGCACCATCAGGCCCACGTCACGCGGCGACAGCAGCAGTCCGGCCTCGCGCAGCCCGGCCGGGCGCGCGGACTGGTCGATACGGCCGGGCAGGGCGTCCTTCTGGAGCGCGAAGTAGCTGACGCCGTCCTCGTCGGTGCCCAGGAAGTAGCGGTGCGCCTCGGTGAGGGGGGCCTCGAAGGAGGGGGTCATGACGAGTTCGGTACGGCCCTCGGGCGTCTCGTCGATGAGGACCTGACCGCCGGAGACCACGAAACAGCGGGTGTCGGGGTGGCTCCACGCCGCAGCGAGCCAGGCCTCGTCGAGCCGGTGGTGGGCGGCGCGGTCGATGCCGCTCGGGGCGGTGAGCGAGACGGGTCGGTCGGCGGTGTGGTCGGTCCAGGTGGTCACGGGTGCTTCCAACTCCCCCAGTGCAACGGATGTTTCAGCGGGCGGTTCAGCGGGACGAAGGGCGGGAGGAGACCGGGTCGGGCGGGGACGGGGTGGGCGGGGACGGGGTGGGCGGGGCGGCCCTTCCAGTGTGCCCCGCCCGCGGTGCCGCTCCGGACGGCGCCGACGGGTCAGGGGGCATGGCGCCAGTTCTCGGCCAGGTCACCCCACAGGTAGGCGCTGGTCTCGACGCCCTTGAGGAGAAGGTCCAGCTCAACCTTCTCGTTCGGGGCGTGCCAGCCGTCGGAGGGCACGGAAATGCCCAGGAAGAGAACGGGTGCGCCGAGCACGTCCTGGAGGTCCGCGGCGGGCCCGGAGCCACCTGAACGGGTGAACCGGACCGGACCCTCGAAGGCGCGGCCCATGGCGCGCGCCAGTGACTGCAGGGCCGGGTGGTCGAGCGGGGTCAGGCAGGGGCGGGTGGCCGGCAGGAAGGTGATCTCGGCGCGGATCCCGGCGGGGACGCGTTCGGTGGCCCAGGCACGGACGGCCTTCTCGACGTGGTCGGGCTCCTGGCCGGCGACCAGCCGGAACGACAGCTTGACCATCGCCGAGGACGGGATGATCGTCTTGCTGCCGGGGCCCTGGTAGCCGCCGCCGATGCCGTTGACCTCGGCGGTGGGCCGGGCCCAGATGCGCTCCAGGGTGGTGTGCCCGGCCTCGCCCTCGGTGGCGTACGAGTGGGCCTCGCGCAGCCAGTCCTCCTCGTCGAACGGCAGCTCGGCCCACAGCCGTCGCTCGCGTTCGCCGAGCTCCACGATGCCGTCGTAGAAGCCCGGGATCGCCACGCGCGCGTGCTCGTCGTGCAGCGCGGCGACCAGCCGGGCCGCGGCGGTGGCCGGGTTGGGGACGGCACCGCCGAAGGCACCGGAGTGGATGTCCTGGTCGGGGCCGTGCAGGACGATCCCGCACTCGACCAGCCCGCGCATGCCCGTGCACACCGTGGGGGTGTCCTCGGACCACATTCCGGTGTCGGAGACGATCACGATGTCCGCGGCGAGCAGATCCGCACGTTCCTCGACGAGCGCCCGGAAGTGCGGGGAGCCGGACTCCTCCTCGCCCTCGATCAGCAGCTTCAGGTTGACGGCGGGTGCGGTGCGGCCGGTGGCGGCGAGGTGGGCGCGGACGCCGAGTGTGTGGAAGAACACCTGGCCCTTGTCGTCGGCCGCCCCCCGCGCGTGGAGGCGGTTTCCCCGGACGACCGGCTCGAAGGGGTCGCTGTCCCAGCCGTCCGCGCGGGCGGCGGGCTGCACGTCGTGGTGGCCGTAGACGAGGACGGTGGGCGCCTCGGGGTCGCCTGCGGGCCATTCGGCGAAGACGGCCGGGGCGCCCGGTGTCTCCCAGACCTCGGCGGTCGGGAAGCCCGTCCTCCCGAGTTCGGCGGCGAGCCAGTCGGCGCTGCGGCGGACATCGGCGGCGTGCTCGGGCTGGGCCGAGACGGAGGGGATGCGCAGCCACTCCGCGAGGTCGTCGAGGAAGGCGGCACGGTGCTGCTCGATGTACGAACGGACAGCGCTGTCCGGGGTCTGGCTCATGGTCACGAGCCTATCCGCCCGCGCCGACATCCTCGGCGGGCGGTTCGTCACACTCGCCCTGCCCGATGATCAGCCTTTCCAGGGTGGCCCGGTCCGGCAGATCCTCCGGCCGCTCGACCTCGCCGGTGCGCACGTGCACGAAGGCGGCGGTGACCGACTCGGGCGCCACGCCCTGCTGCTCGGCCCAGCCGATCCGGTAGATCGCGAGCTGGAGCGGGTCGGCGGGGCGAGAGCGGCTGGTCTTCCAGTCGACGATCTCGTACGCCGTCCCGTCGCCGTGCCCGGTCCGGTAGACGGCGTCGATCCGGCCCCGCACGACCCGCCCCGCCAGGGCGAGCTGGAAGGGGGCTTCCACCCGGTAGGGCGTGCGGCGGGCGTACTCGGTGCGTTCGAAGGCCTCCTTGAGGGCCTCCAGGTCGCGTTCGTCGGCGATCTCGGCGTCGCTTCCGGGCAGTTCGTCGGGCTCCAGCATGGGCAGCGTGAGCTCTTCGAAGCGGGCCTCGACCCAGGCGTGGAAGCGGGTGCCCCGGCGTGCGGCCGGTTGTGGGGGGCGTGGCATGGGGCGCGCGAGTTCCTGCGCGAGCCCGTCCGGATCCTCGGCCAACCGCATCAGCTGGGTGGCGGAGAGCGTGGCCGGCAGGGGCACGTCGATGACGCTGCGCCGGGCGCGCAGCAGTTCGCCGGTGAGGGCGTCGAGGTCGCGGTCCCAGGAGGCGATGGTGCGGGCCTCCTCGGGGGTGACGCGGGCCTCCTCGGGGACACCGGGGGCATGCTCCGGCGGGCGTGCCTGCGCCGGCGGGCGCGGGGGCGTGCGTTCCGCGGACGTGGCCTGGTGCGGGACCACGGGGCGGTCGGCGCTCAGGGATTCCCAGTCGGCAAGGTCCTCGTCCGGGGCGTCGTCCTCGTAGGGGCCGGGCTCGTCGCCGTAGGGGCCGGGCTCGTCGTCGGGCGGCGGGGGCCAGTCCGGGTCCTCATGGCCCGCGGGGTCGTGGGCGGCCGCCGGGTGGCCGTCCTCCCCTGCGGTGAGTGCGTCCAGGTGGGCGAGGACGGTCTCGGCGGCGGCACGGCGGCGGGCCAGGGCGGCCTCGTCGAGGGGCAGCGGCCACACCTGGTCGGCGCTCACCGTGTGCAGGGCCGGGTTCTCCTCGTCCTCCTCCGGTTCGGCGGCCCAGGCCTCGATCTCGCCGTGTCCGGTGGCGCAGTGGTCGTACAGGGCCTGGAGGAAGTCGGAGGGGCCGCGCGGCTTCTTCTGGCTGGGACCCCACCAGTGGCCGGAGCCGAGCAGCAGGGAGCGCGGACGGGTGAAGGTGACGTAGCCGAGGCGGAGCTCCTCGGTGTGCTGGTGGTCCTTCATCGCCTCGTGGAAGGCCTTCATGCCCCGCGAGTCCCAGGCCTCGACGTCGGGCAGGGTGTCGGTGTCGCCGCGCAGGGCGTGCGGGAGCACCTTGGCCTGGGCGGTCCACTTCTCGCGGCCCTGACCGCTCGGGAAGGTGCCCTTGACCAGGCCCGGGACGACCACGACATCCCACTCCAGGCCTTTGGACCGGTGCGCGGTCAGCACCTTGACGGTGTTCTCGCCGCCTGGCAGGGCGTTGTCGAGACCCTTCTCGTACTGGGCGGCGGTGCGCAGGAAGCCGAGGAAGGCGAGCAGGGTCGCCTCCTGGTCGCCGGCCGCGAAGGAGGCGGCGACGTCCAGGAAGTTGGAGAGCGTCTCCCGGCGGCGGGCGGCCAGTGCGTGCGGGGAGGCGGACAGCTCCACCTCCAGGCCGGTGACCGCGAGGACGCGGTGCAGGACGTCCATCAGCGGGTCGGACAGGGAGCGGCGCAGCTCGCGCAGTTCGGTGGCCAGGCGGGCGAAGCGCACGCGCGCGTCCGGTGAGAACGGCAGGCCGTCGTCCTGCCGCCCGGTGTCGAGCGGCAGCTCCAGGAAGGTGTCCAGGGCGTCCGCGAGCGATATCACCTCGGCCGGGTCGACGCCCTCGACGGCCTCGGCGAGTCTGCGGTCCGGGTCGTCGGCGTCGCCCACGCGCGCGTAGGACACCAGCAGCCGGGCACGACGGCCCAGGAGGGCGAGGTCGCGCGGGCCGATGCGCCAGCGCGGGCCGGTCAGCAACCGGACCAGGGAGGCGTTGGCTCCGGGGTCCTGGAGGACCTCGCAGACGGCGACGAGATCGGCCACCTCGGGCAGGTGCAGCAGCCCGGAGAGGCCGACCACCTCGACGGGGACGTCCCGTGCGACGAGTGCGCCCTGGATCTCCGCGAAGTCGGTCGCCGTACGGCACAGGACCGCGATCTCGCCGGGTGCCGTGCCGGTGCGGACGAGGTGGGCGACCGAGTCGGCGATCCAGTCCATCTCGTCGGCGTGGGTGGGCAGCAGGGCGCAGCGGACCATGCCGTCGCGTTCCGCGCCCGGGGCCGGGCGCAGGGCCGCCACGCCCGCGTGCATGGCGCGCAGCGGCTCGGCGAGGCCGTTGGCGAGGTCGAGGAGACGGCCGCCGCTGCGGCGGTTCTCGCTGAGCGCCTGGCGGGTGGCAGGGCGGCCGTCGGCGTGCGCGAAGTGCTCGGGGAAGTCGTCCAGGTTGGCGACGGAGGCGCCGCGCCAGCCGTAGATGGCCTGGCAGGGGTCGCCGACGGCGGTCACGGGGTGGCCGGTGCCGCCGCCGAACAGACCCGCGAGGAGCACCCGCTGGGCCACCGAGGTGTCCTGGTACTCGTCGAGGAGCACGACCCGGAACTCGTCGCGCAGCAGCCGTCCCACCTCGGGGATGCCGGCCAGCGCGGCGGACAGCGCGATCTGGTCGCCGAAGTCGAGCAGGTCCCGCTCGCGCTTGGCGCTCCGGTAGCGCAGGACGAGTTCGGCCAGTTCACGGCGGGCGGCGGCCGTCTCGGGGACCTTGCGCAGGTCGGCGTTGCCGAGCTTGACGGAAGCGAGGGTGTTCAGCAGGCCGGCGTCCCAGGCTCGCAGGTCCTCCGGGCGTACGAGGTGTTCGGCGAGCTCGGAGTCGAGGGTGAGCAGGTCGCCGACCAGGTCGGCGAAGGAGCGGGTGAGGGCCGGATAGGGGCCGGGGGCCTCGCGCAGCACCCGCGCGGCGAGCTGGAAGCGGGTGGCGTCGGCGAGCAGCCGGGAGGCCGGCTCCAGGCCGATGCGCAGACCGTGGTCGGTCAGCAGGCGGCCCGCGAAGGCGTGGTACGTCGAGACGACCGGCTCGCCGGGCGGATTGTCGGGGTCGATGACATCGGGGTCGGTGACGCCGGCCCTGACGAGCGCCTTGCGGACGCGTTCGGCGAGTTCGCCGGCCGCCTTGTTGGTGAAGGTCAGCCCGAGGACCTGCTCGGGGGCCACCTGTCCGGTGCCGACCAGCCAGACCACGCGGGCGGCCATCACCGTCGTCTTGCCCGACCCGGCTCCGGCCACGATCACCTGCGGGGCGGGCGGCGCGGTAATGCAGGCCGTCTGCTCCGGGGTGAAGGGGATACCGAGGAGCTCCTTGAGCTGCTCGGGGTCGGTGATGAGGGCGGGCATGAAGGGAAAGGCTAGCGGCGGGCACTGACAATCGATGAACCAGCGCTCACTCCACCACGTGCCGCCCCTCGGGCCGTGCGCTGCACGACGCCCGGAAGGCACAGTGCGTGCAGTGCTGTCCGGTGGTCGGCGTGAACCGCTCGTCGAGGACCTTGCCGGCGGCGGTGGCCAGCAGGTCGCCGACCCACTCCCCCTCCAGCGGTTCCTGGGCCTGCACCTTGGGCAGGGTCTCGCCGCCGTCGCGCCGGGCGGCGCCCTGCCGGAGGTGGACCAGTTCGGCGCCGCCGGCCTCGGGGCGCACGCCGTCGAAGGCCTCGTCGACGGCGCCCTCGCGGACCGCGAGCTGGTAGACGGCCAGCTGCGGATGCCGTGCGACCTCGGCGGCGCTCGGGGCCTGCTTGCCGGTCTTGAAGTCGACGACGTAGGCGCGCCCCTCGCCGTCCGTCTCCACGCGGTCCATCTGGCCGCGGATGCGCACCTCGTAGCCGCCCGCTTCGAGGCGGACGTCGAAGTCCTGTTCGCTGGCGACGGGGGTGCGTGCGGTGCGGTCCAGGACGTGCCACTTCAGGAAGCGTTCGAGCGCCACGCGCGCGTTGTCCTTCTCCTGGGCCGACTTCCAGGGGGCGTCGAAGGCGAGCGCGTTCCACACCGACTCCAGGCGCTCCATGAGGACCGCGAGGTCGGCCGGGGTACGTCCGGAGGCGACCTCGTCGGCCAGGACGTGCACGACGTTGCCGAAGCCCTGGGCGGTGGTGGCGGGCGCGTCGGCCTTGACCTCACGGCCCAGGAACCACTGCAGGCTGCAGGTGTTGGCGAGCTGGTCGAGGGCGCTGCCGGAGAGCACGACGGGCTGGTCGCGGTCGCGCAGCGGCACCTTGCTCTCGGTCGGCTCGAACATGCCCCACCAGCGGTAGGGGTGGGCGGAGGGCACCAGGGGACGGCCGTCCTCGTCGGCGAGCGCGGCCAGCCGGGCCAGGCGCCGGGCGGCGGCTTCCCGCAGCGTGCCGGACGCGCGCGGGTCGACCGTGGTCGCGCGCAGCTCGGCGACGAGGGCGGCCACGGAGAGCGGGCGCCGGGGCCGTCCGGTGACGTCCTGGGGTTCGGTCCCCAGTTCGGTGAGGAACCGGGAGGGCTGGTCGCCGTCGTCCGCGGGGGCCTTCACGGCGGTGACCACGAGGCGTTCCCGCGCGCGTGTGGCGGCGACGTAGAACAGGCGGCGCTCCTCGGCGAGGAGCGCGCCCGGGGTGAGCGGTTCGGCCAGGCCGTCGCGGCCGATGCGGTCGGCCTCCAGCAGCGAGCCGCGGCGGCGCAGGTCGGGCCAGAGACCCTCCTGGACGCCGGCGACGACGACCAGGCGCCACTCCAGGCCCTTGGCACGGTGCGCGGTCAGCAGGCGGACGGCGTCGGGGCGTACCGCGCGCCCGGCGAGGGTGTCGGCGGCGATGTCCTCGGCCTCGATCTCCGCCAGGAAGTTCAGCGCGCCCCGGCCGCCGCTGCGCTCCTCCGCGCGGGCCGCGGTGGCGAACAGCGCGCACACGGCGTCCAGGTCACGGTCGGCGTTGCGGCCGGCCGCGCCGCCGCGCCGGGCGGCGCGCTCCAGGCGCGAGGGCCAGGGTGTGCCGTTCCACAGGTCCCACAGCGCCTCCTCGGCCGTACCGCCGCCCGCCAGGCGCTCCCGGGCCTTCCTGAGCAGGCCGCCGAGCCGCTGCGCCCCGCGCGCGTACCCGGGGTCGTGGACCGCCAGCCGCTCGGGTTCGGCGAGGGCCCGCGCGAGCAGGTCGTCCGAGGGCGGGGGCAGCGCGTTGCCGGCCGCCCGTTCCTCGTCGCGCAGGGCGCGGCCGAGGCGGCGCAGGTCGGCCGCGTCCATGCCGGCGAGGGGGGAGGCGAGCAGAGTGAGCGCGGTCTCGGTGCCGAGCCAGCAGCGGGCTCCCGCGGTGCCGTCGTGCCCGTCGCGGCTCGCCGCCTCGCTGCCCGTGCCCGCGGCCGGGTGCGCCGCCTCGGCCGCGGCCACCGCCCTGAGGGCCGTCAGCAGGGGCGCCACCGCCGGTTCGTGGCGCAGCGGGACGTCGTCGCCGTCGATGTCCAGGGGTACGCCGGCCGCGGTGAGGGCCCGGCGGACCGTCGGGATGGTGCTGGACCCGGCGCGCACCAGGACGGCCATGTCGCTCCAGCGCACGCCGTCCTCCAGGTGCGCGCGCCGCAGGATGTCGGCGATGTTGTCCAGCTCGGTGCCGGACGTCGGGTAGGTGTAGACCTCGACGGCGCCGCCGTCCCGCGCGGCGGTCAGTTCGCGGTGGGCCCGCACCTTGTCGGCGGGCAGCCTGGTCAGGGGCATCCGCTGGGTCAGCAGCCGCGTCGCGGCCAGCAGACCGGCGCCGGAGCGGCGGGAGGTGCGCAGCACCCGGACCGGCGCGGGCCGGCCGTCCACGCGCGCGAACGCCGACGGGAAGTCCAGGATGCCGTTCACGTCGGCGCCCCGGAACGTGTAGATCGACTGGTCCGGGTCGCCGAACGCCACCAGCGTGCGGCCGCCGCCGGCCAGGGCGTGCAGCAGCCGTACCTGCGCCGGGTCGGTGTCCTGGTACTCGTCGACGTACACGGCGTCGTAGCGGCCGGCCAGGTCCAGGGCGACCTCGGGACGCTGGGCGAGCAGCACCGCGCGGTGCACGAGTTCGGCGTAGTCGAGGACGCCCTGGAGGTCGAGGACGTCCAGGTACTCGGCGAGGAAGGCGGCCGCGGCCCGCCAGTCCGGACGGCCGAGACGGCAGGCGAAGGCGTCCAGGGCGGCGGGGTCGAGGCCCAGTTCACGGCTGCGGGCGAGGACCGCACGGACCTCGTCGGCGAAACCCCGGGTGGTGAGGCAGGCGCGCAGTTCGTCAGGCCAGCGCACCGGGTCGAGTCCGAGCCGCTCCAGCTCGGCCTGGCCGGCCAGCAGCTCGCGGACGGTGACATCCTGCTCGGGGCCGGAGAGCAGCCTCAGCGGGTCGACGAACAGGCCGCTTTCCTGGTGGGCGCGGACCAGCGCGTAGCAGTACGAGTGGAAGGTGGTCGCCCGGGGCGCGCCGGCCGCGCCGACGCGCAGGGCCATGCGGTCGCGCAGCTCGACGGCGGCCTTGCGGCTGAACGTCAGGACCAGGATCCGCTCGGGGTCCCCGCCGCCGGCGATCCGCGCGGCCACCGATTCCACGAGGGTGGTGGTCTTCCCGGTGCCGGGACCCGCCAGGACGAGCAGCGGGCCGGCCCCGTGGTCAACCACGGCGCGCTGTGCCGCGTCCAGAGGAGGGGGATCCGTGTCGGCGGCCGGAGTCCGCACCAGTCGGTAAGCGCCACGGTTCCCCTGTCGTACCCGGAGGTGCGACAGGCGCCTGGTGGAGGAAGAGGAGCTCACGTGGTTCGCCGGTCCTGGTGGGTGTGCTGGTTGGCTCGCGGTCGCGCGGGCAGTGCGGTGGCCGTGGGGTGAGCGGGACACGCGCAGCCGACGCTACGCCGACGAACCGGGCGGAAGCAGGGCTTCCGCTTCTTCCCGTCAGCCTCGGGTGGCACTCGTGGCACGCGCGCCCCACATCCCACGAACGTACGTCATGCCACGGACGTCCCCTGTGTCCCTCGAACGGGCCACGGGTTCCCCCCGAGCGCCTCGAATGGCGGAAGCTGTCAGGTGTGAGCCTCCGAGTCCGCGTCGCCGTCCCACCGCGCCCGCTTCATGTCGAGCCGCGGCAGATGGCCCTCCGCGGCCCTGCTCGCCTCCTTCAGCGCGGTGCCCTCCGCGCGGTAGTGGTCCAGGGCGCTCAGCTCGTGCCCCGGCAGCAGCACCCCGTCGGCGCGCACCACCCGCCACCAGGGGACGGAGCCGCCGTAGAGGGACATCACCCGCCCCACCTGGCGCGGCCCACCCTCCTCCAGCCACTCCGCGACATCGCCGTACGTCATCACGTGCCCGGGCGGAATCCGCTCGGCGACCTCCAGGACCCGCTCGGCGTACTCGGGCAGCTCGTCCGCGTACCCCTCTCGGGTGTCCTCGGAAAGGTTCCGCTCGCTCATTCGCCCCATCCTGCCGCACCCCACCGACAACCGGTGCGGTCCGCGCCAGGTCTCGTTCTCGCTCCCGGAGGGCCCTTGGGGCAGACTGTGCGCCCCCGCATCTGCACCCTGATGCCCTCGTGTGTCGGTGGGGCATGCCACCATCGTGCGGGCGGTGACTGGTGATACGAGATCAAGAAGAGACGAGCGAGCAGCAGGGCGTGCACCCCGGCGGGGCGACGGGCACCCCTGACGCCGCCGCACGCCCGGACGCGCCCGAATCCGGCGCCGTACCCGCGGAATCCGCGCGCGCGGACGCCGTGGAGCCGGACGCCGTCCCCGACGTCTCCGAGGCGGAACACGTGCCGGACGAGCTCCACACGGACGAGGTGGAGGGCGACGAACCGCTGCTCCCCGCGCGCGTGCACCGCCCCTCCGACCTCATGCGTCTCCTCGTCGGCGTGCTGGCCGTCGCCGTGCTGCTCGGGATCGCCGCGTTCGCGCACGGCACCACCTCCGGGCTCGAACAGGACATCAACAAGGGCACCGGGCAGGCGCCCGACCTGCTGATCAAGATCGCGGGACTGGCCTCCAGCATCGCGATCCTGCTGGTGCCGGTCGCGTTCGCCATCGAGCGGCTGATCAAACGGGACGGGCTGCGCATCGCCGACGGCGTGCTCGCGGCCGTCCTCGCCCACGGCGTGACCCTCGCCACCGACCTGTGGGTCGCCCGGGCCGCCCCCGGCTCCATCCAGGAGGCGCTCACCCAGCCCTCCCCCGGTGACATCCACGCCCTCACCGACCCGGTGCACGGCTATCTCGCGCCCGTGATCGCCTATATGACGGCCGTCGGCATGTCCCGGCGGCCGCGATGGCGTGCGGTCCTGTGGATCGTGCTGACGCTCGACGCGTTCTCCATGCTCGTCACCGGCTACACGACACCGTTCTCGATCATCCTCACGGTGCTGATCGGCTGGACCGTCGCCTACGGCACGCTCTACGCGGTCGGCTCCCCCAATGTGCGCCCCACCGGCCGGACCCTGCTGGCGGGGCTTCGGCACGTCGGCTTCCACCCGGTGGGCGCGGCCCGCGAGGAGGCCCTGGACAGCGAGAACGGCGACCGGGGCAGACGCTACTTCGTCACCCTGGAGGACGGCCCGCCGCTGGACGTCACGGTCGTCGACCGGGAACAGCAGGCTCAGGGCTTCTTCTACCGCGCGTGGCGCAACCTGACCTTGCGCGGCTTCGCCACCCGCTCCAGCCTCCAGTCGCTGCGCCAGGCGCTGGAGCAGGAGGCGCTGCTGGCGTACGCGGCGATCGCGGCCGGCGCCAACGCGCCCAAGCTCATCGCCACCTCCGAGCTGGGCCCGGACGCCGTGATGCTCGTCTACGAGCACACCGGCGGCCGCACCCTCGACTCGCTCGCCGACGAGGAGATCACCGACGAACTGCTGCGCAACACCTGGCACCAGGTGCAGGCGCTGCAGTCCCGCCGGATCGCGCACCGCAGGCTCGCGGGTGACGCCATCCTGGTGGATCGTTCCGGCAAGGTGATCCTCACGGACCTGCGCGGCGGTGAGATCGCGGCCGGCGAACTACTGCTGCGCATGGACGTGGCCCAGCTGGTCACCACGGTCGGTCTGCGGGTCGGCGCCGAGCGGGCGGTGGCCTCGGCGGTCGGCGTCCTCGGGCCCGACGCCGTCGCCGACTGCCTGCCGATGCTCCAGCCGATCGCGCTCACCCGCTCCACGCGCGCGACGCTGCGAAGACTGGCCAGAGAGCGTGCCCAGCGCGAACGCGACGCGGTCCTGGAGGCGTCCCGGCAGGCCAAGCAGGCGCGCGCGGAGGAGACCGAGAAGCCCGACAAGAAGACGGTGCGCGCCGAGCAGCGGGCCGAGAAGCGGGCCCTGGACGACGCGCTGGAAGAGGCCCGCGAGGAGGACCTGCTCACCCAGATCCGCCACCAGGTGCTCAGGATCAGGCCGCAGGCGCCCGTCGAGCCGGCCCGCCTGGAGCGGGTGCGGCCGCGCACCCTGATCAGCGTCATCGCCGGCGCGATCGGCGCGTACTACCTGCTGACCCAGCTCACCCACATCGAGTTCGGCCCCCTGGTCGCGAACGCCCAGTGGGGCTGGGTGATCGCCGCGGTGCTGTTCTCGGCGCTCAGCTACGTCGCCGCCGCGATGGCACTGCTCGGGTTCGTGCCCGAGCGGGTGCCGTTCGTGCGGACCACCGCGGCCCAGGTCGCCGGATCGTTCGTGAAGATCGTGGCACCGGCGGCGGTCGGCGGTGTCGCCCTCAACACGCGCTTCCTGCAGCGCGCCGGGGTGCGCCCCGGCCTCGCGGTGGCGAGCGTCGGCGCCTCCCAGCTGTTCGGGCTCGGCTGTCACATCCTGATGCTGCTGTCCTTCGGCTATCTGACCGGCACCGAGAAGACCCCGTCGCTGTCGCCGTCCCGCACCGTCATCGCGGGCCTGCTGACCGTCGCCGTGCTGGTCCTGGTGGTGACCTCGGTCCCGTTCCTGCGGAAATTCGTCTCCACGCGCGTGCGGTCGCTTTTCGCGGGCGTCGTACCGCGCATGCTGGACGTGCTGCAACGGCCGCAGAAGCTCGTCACCGGCATCGGCGGCATGCTGCTGCTCACCGCCTGCTTCGTGATGTGCCTGGACGCCTCCATCCGCGCCTTCGGCAACGAGGGCGCCTCGCTCAGCATCGCCAGCGTCGCCGTCGTCTTCCTCGCCGGAAACGCGCTCGGCTCCGCGGCGCCGACCCCGGGCGGAGTCGGTGCGGTGGAGGCGACCCTGACCGTCGGCCTGATCGCCGTCGGCCTGCCCAAGGAGGTCGCCGCCCCCGCCGTCCTGCTGTACCGGCTGCTGACCCTGTGGCTGCCGGTCCTGCCCGGCTGGCTGGCCTTCAACCACCTCTCCCGCAAGGGAGCGCTCTAGCCACGGCGGCAGCGCCGCGACGACGAGGCGCCCCGGCCGGCGCAGCGCGCGTCACGCAGCACGCCGTATGCGGCACGGCCGTACCCGGGTCGTACCTCGTACGGCTCGCGCCCCGCGCGCGGGGCCGCGCGCGACCCCAGGATGGGAAACATGCCGAACCCCTTCCGGATCCGTGCCGCCGCCCTGACCACCGTCCTGGTGGCGTCCTGCCTGCTGAGCGGCTGCAGCGACGGTGTCAAGGACGGGGATCTGGCGACACAGAAGCTGGACTGGACGGCCTGCCCGGCCCCCGACGAGGCCGAGGGCGGTGGCGACGCCCCGTCGCCGCTGCCCGGCGGCGGGACCTGGCAGTGCGCCACCATGAAGGCGCCGCTGGACTGGTCCAAGCCGAAGGGCGCCACCATCGGCCTCGCTCTGATCCGTGCCAAGGCCAGCGGCGACGCGAGCAAACGGATCGGCTCCCTGATCTTCAACTTCGGCGGGCCCGGCGGCAGCGGCGTCACCACGCTGCCCGCGTTCGCCGGGGACTACACGGCCCTGCGCACCCGCTACGACCTCGTCAGCTTCGACCCGCGCGGAGTCGGCCGCAGCGACCCGGTCGAATGCGAGGACGACGAACAGCTCGACAACTACTTCCAGCAGGACGCGACGCCCGAGACCAGCGCCGAGCGCACCCAGCTGATCAACCGCACCAGGCAGTTCAACGCCGCCTGCGAGAAGAACTCCAGGACGATCATCCCGCAGGTGCGCACCACCGACGCCGCCCGCGACATGGACCTCATGCGCCAGGTCCTCGGCGACCGGCAGCTGCACTACTTCGGCATCTCCTACGGCACCGAACTCGGCGGCGTCTACGCCCACCTGTTCCCGAAGAACGTGGGCCGGGCCGTCTTCGACGGCGTCATCGATCCCACCCAGAACACCGAGCAGAGCTCCCTGGGACAGGCCAAGGGTTTCCAGCTCGCGCTCGACAACTTCGCCGAGGACTGCACGTCCAAGAAGACCGAGTGCCCGATCGGCGACACCCCGCAGGACGTGAAGGACCGTATCGGCAAGCTCCTCGCGGACCTCGACAAGAAGCCGATCCCCGGTATCCTCCCCCGTCAGCTGACCCAGACCGCCGCCATCAACGGCATCGCCCAGTCCCTGTACTCCAAGGACTTCTGGGAGTACCTCACCGAAGGACTCGAAGAGGCGTACGACGGCGACGGGAAGATCCTGATGCTGCTGTCCGACTCCATGAACGGCCGCAGCCAGAACGGTGAGTACAGCAACATCACGGCGGCGAACATCGCCATCAACTGCGCTGACGAGAAGCCCCGGTACACCGCCGACTACGTGCAACAGAAGCTGCCCGAATTCCGCGCCGCCTCACCGCTGTTCGGCGACTACCTCGCGTGGGGCATGGTCAGCTGCACGAGTTGGGCGGTGCCGGGCGCCGCGGACCATCCAGACGTCAGCGCGCCCGGGTCGGCACCGATCCTGGTCGTGGGCAACACGGGCGACCCGGCCACGCCGTACGAGGGTGCGAAGAAGATGGTGGAGGCACTGGGGAACGGCGTCGGTGTCGAGCTGACGTACCAGGGGCAGGGGCACGGGGCCTACGACAGCAAGAACAAGTGCGTGCAGTCGGCCGTGAACGGCTACCTGCTCGACGGGAGGGTGCCGAAAGCCGGCGCGGTCTGTTCGTGAGCGCGGGACCGGACGGCCGCACTACCTCGGCAGGTTAGGAAACCGCAGGTCACGCTGTTATCCACAGGCCGCAACAGCCTTCGCCGGATCTGCCTACTATGACCTGACCGCTTTCCGCGACGAACCTGCGGAGAGCCTGTGTGGGGGGTGTGCGCATGGTGCGTTCTGTACGGTGGGCGGCCGCTGTCGCGGCCGCGTTGCTCGTGGCCGGGTGCGGCAGTGGGTCGTCGGGCGGGGGCGAGGACGAAGGGAAGACACGGTCCGAAGGGCCGTCGTCCTCGTCCACCGCCTCCGCCGCTCTGCCCTCCTCACTGACCTCGCAGAAGCTCGACTGGGGCCGCTGCACGGGCACTTCGGACTCCGCGGCACCCGGTGGCGAGTGGCAGTGCGCGACGCTCAGGGTGCCGCTCGACTGGTCGAAGCCGGACGCGAAGACGACAGGGCTGGCACTGATCCGGGCGAAGGCGAGCGGGGGGCCGGGCAAGCGGATCGGCTCGCTGCTGTTCAACTTCGGCGGTCCCGGAGGCTCGGGCGTCTCGATGATGCCGTACTACGCCACCACGGCCTCCGCACTGCGCGAGCGGTACGACCTGGTGAGCTGGGATCCGCGCGGGGTGGGCGCCAGTGAGGGGATCCGGTGTCGCAGCGACAAGGACCTGCGGTCCGCCGAGTCGGTCGACGCCACCCCGGACACGCCGGCCGAGGAGTCGGCGTACTTCCAGGACGCCGCGGCCTTCGGCAAGGGCTGCGAGACGGCGGCCGGCGAGCTGATCGGGCACGTCTCGACGACCGACACGGCCCGGGACATGGATCTGATGCGCCAGGTGCTCGGTGATACGCGGATGCACTACTTCGGCATCTCCTACGGCACCGAACTGGGCGGCGTCTACGCCCACCTGTTCCCGAAGAAGGTGGGCCGGCTGATCCTGGACGCGGTGGTCGACCCGACCGCGGACTCGGTCGGCCACGCGAAGAACCAGGCCCGGGGATTCCAGCGGGCGCTGGACGACTACCTCAAGTCCACCGGGCAGGACTCGGAGCAGGGCTCTCAGAAGATCGTGGACCTGCTGAAGAAGATCGACACCGAGCCGCTGCCGACGTCCTCCGGGCGGAAGTTGACCCAGACCCTCGCGGTCACCGGTATCGTCCTGCCGCTGTACAGCCAGGACAGCTGGCCGACGCTGACCGGCGCGCTGCGCGCGGCCGAGGACGGCGACGGCTCGGCGCTGCTGTCGCTCGCGGACCAGTACAACGAGCGGGACTCCTCGGGGCACTACGGCACGACCGCCCACTCGCAACGGGTCATATCGTGCCTGGACGACAAGCAGCGGCCCACGCCCGCCCAGACGAAGAAGCTGCTGCCCGACTTCGAGAGGATCTCGCCCGTCTTCGGCGACTTCCTGGGCTGGGACACGGCCGGCTGGTGCCACGACTGGCCGGTGGCCGGGGAGTACGACACCCCTCAGGTGAGTGCCCCGGGCGCGGCCCCGGTCCTGCTGGTCGGCAACACCGGCGACCCGGCGACTCCCTACGAGGGCGCCCGGAGAATGGCCGACGAGCTGGGCAAGGGCGTCGGTGTCGAGCTGACCTGGAAGGGCGAGGGCCATGGGGCCTACGGCAGCGGGAGCGACTGTGTGGACTCGACGGTGAACGCCTACCTGCTGGACGGCACGGTCCCGAAGGACGGCAAGGTCTGCTCATGACGAAAGCGGGGGCCCGGGATGCCTGCCGCACCCGAGTCCCCCGCCCGTCGCGGAGACTGCGCTCAGTAGACCGGCTTGTGCGGCTCGATCTGGTTGACCCAGCCGATCACGCCGCTGCCGACGTGCACGGCGTCCGCGAAGCCCGCGGACTTCAGGACCGCGAGGACCTCCGCACTGCGGACACCCGTCTTGCAGTGCAGGACGATCTTCTTGTCCTGGGGCAGGCCCTCCAGGGCGGTGCCGAGGAGGAACTCGTTCTTCGGGATCAGCTTGGCGCCCGGGATGGAGACGATCTCGTACTCGTTCGGCTCGCGGACGTCGATGATCTCGATGTTCTCGCCGTCGTCGATCCACTCCTTGAGCTGCTTGGGAGTGATCGTCGAACCGGCGGCCGCCTGCTGGGCCTCCTCGGAGACGACGCCGCAGAAGGCCTCGTAGTCGATGAGTTCGGTGACGGTCGGGTTCTCGCCGCAGACGGCGCAGTTCGGGTCCTTGCGGACCTTGACCTGCCGGTACTGCATCTCCAGGGCGTCGTAGATCATCAGGCGGCCGACGAGGGGATCGCCGGTGCCGGTGAGGACCTTGATGGCCTCGGTGACCTGGATGGAGCCGATGGACGCGCAGAGCACGCCCAGCACGCCGCCCTCGGCGCAGGAGGGGACCATGCCCGGCGGCGGGGGCTCCGGGTAGAGGCAGCGGTAGCAAGGACCGTGCTCGGACCAGAAGACCGAGGCCTGGCCGTCGAAGCGGTAGATCGAGCCCCAGACGTACGGCTTGTTCAGCAGCACGCAGGCGTCGTTGACCAGGTAGCGGGTGGCGAAGTTGTCCGTGCCGTCGACGATCAGGTCGTACTGGCTGAAGATGTCCATCACGTTCTCGGCCTCGAGCCGCTCTTCGTGAAGGACCACGTTCACGTAGGGGTTGATGCCGAGGACGGAGTCACGGGCGGACTCGGCCTTGGAGCGGCCGATGTCGGCCTGGCTGTGGATGATCTGGCGCTGCAGGTTCGACTCGTCGACCTCGTCGAACTCCACGATGCCGAGGGTGCCGACACCGGCCGCGGCGAGGTACATCAGCGCCGGCGAACCCAGGCCGCCGGCACCCACACAGAGCACCTTGGCGTTCTTCAACCGCTTCTGCCCGTCCATCCCCACGTCGGGGATGATCAGGTGGCGGGAGTACCTGCGGACCTCGTCTACGGTGAGCTCAGAGGCTGGCTCGACCAGGGGTGGCAGCGACACGGGGACTCCGTTGATCGGTCAATCACTACAGTTGTTCTCCGTGTAACACTGCCACGCCCCTCATCATTCCGAGACACCCGTCCCGACCCGCGAGACGATGTCGTCCCAGTAGCCGGGCATGTTCTCCCAGGGATCCACCCGGCCGCCGTGATCCGTGCGGTCCGTGAAGTAGATGGTCGCGGCGCCCTGCCAGCGGGCGATGCGCAGTGCCTCGTCGAGGTGGCCGCGCGGCACGCTGTGCACGAAGTGGCAGAAGCGGTCCGGCGGATAGTCCGCGGTCCACTCGGCGACGTGGGACCAGCGGTAGTCGCTCCACGGCCCGGCGAAGGTCACCAGTTGGTCGGCGTTCTCCGCGTAACCCGGATGGGGGTGGGTGCCGTGGCCGAGGACGATGTGCGGGTCGTCACCGATGGTGCGCAGGGTGGCGACCGCGCGGCGGATCTCGGGCAGCGCCGAGCGTTCGCCGGGGCAGCGCTCCAGCAGGAAGCCGTCCACGCGGTACCAGTCGTGATAGCGGCGGGCGTCCAGGACCAGGTCGCCGTGGGGGCGGGCGCCGTAGGTGGCGTCCAGGCGGCCGAGGACGCGGACGCCCGCGTTGCGGAGCCGGCCGGCCGCCTCCAGGCAGTGCGGGTCGGGGCGGCTGCCGGGTCCGTTCGCCACGTTGAGGACGACCCAGTGCAAAGGGGTGCCCGGGCGCGTGAGCTCGGCCCACTGCGCCGGGGCGAGAAGGGGGTGGGCGTAGCCCGGGATGCCGAAGGCGGTGCCGAGGCCGGTGGTCGCGGCGCCCGGTGTGGTGCTGGTCAGATGCGGCATGCCGCCTCCATCCAGATGTCCGCGAGGGACTCTTCGAGGTTGATACGGGGCCGCCAGCCGAGCCGGTCACGGGCGCAGCGCACGTCGGCCTGCTGCCAGCTGCCGCAGCCGTCCGGGTAGGGGTAGGCGACCGGGGCCGCGTGGTCGGGGTCCATGCGGGGGTGGCCGATGGGGCTGCGCATCGGGCCGGGCGGGCCGTCGAGTTCGTGCAGGGCGCCGCCGTATCCGGCGACCCGGGCGAGGACGGCGGCTGCGTCGCGGAGGCGGACGGCGCGGCCGGAGCCGATGTTGATGACGCCCTGGGCCGCGGAGAGCGAGGCCGCGTGGACGGCGCGGGCGACGTCGCGTACGTCGATGAAGTCACGCTGGGCGCCGAGGCCGCCGAGTTTGAGCTCGCCGTCGCCGGACTGCATGGCGCGCCGCATGGCTTCGGCCAGGCGGCCGAGCGGGGAGCCGGCCGGGGTGCCGGGCCCGGCCGGCGAGAAGACGCGCAGGACGACGGCGTCCAGGCCCGACCCGAGGACCAGTTCGGTGGCGGCCAGCTTACTGACGCCGTACGGGCCGCCTGGGCGCGGTACGGCGTCCTCGGCCGTGGAGGAGCCGGGCTGGCTCGGGCCGTACTCGGCGCTGCAGCCGATCTGCACCAGGCGTGCGCTGCAGCCGCTGCGGCGCAGGGCCTCGCAGATGGTGGCGACGGCGACGGTGTTGTGCCGGGTGAGTTCCCGGGCACCGCCGCGGGTGGCGCCTGCGCAGTTCACGACGACGCCCGGGTGGACCGCGTCGAGGAACCGGGTGAGCGCACCGGGGCTGCCGGTGGCGAGGTCGAAGCGGACGTCGGCGTCGTCTCCGCGGCCGAGCGCGGTGAGCTGGACGGCCGGGTCGGCGAGCAGCCGGTCGGCGACGAAGCGGCCGAGGTATCCGTTGGCTCCGATCAGCAGAACCCTCATCGCGCGGCTCCCGGGGTGTCCGCTCCGGCGGCTCCGGTGGTTCCGGACGCTCCGGGTCCGGGTCGGGAGGTGGTCATCTGGTGGTCTCCTTCAAGGGGTGGTGCGGTTGCCCCCGGCGGGGTGCCGGGCGCCTGCCGCCGCGACGGCACGGCGAGGCAGGCGAAGAGAACGGGGGCTCTGCTCACTCCGGGTCTCCCGTCGGCGCGTGGGCCGCGGCCCGCGTGAGGGTGCGGGTCGCCTGGAACAGCAGCGCCAGGGCCGCGGTGCCGCAGACGAGTGCCGGGACGCTGTCCGCGCCCCACGCGTCGACCAGGGCCTCGACGGGGCTCGCCAGGAAGGCGCAGCCGGGCAGCCGTCCGGCCAGCACCAGCCCCACGGCGGCCGCTTCGGCGGCCGCGGCGAGGGCGAGGGCGGGGCGGGGCGGGACGTTGTGGACGGTGAGCAGGCGGGCGAGCAGGAGGAGGGCGCCGAGAGTGAGGCCCTCCGGGTAGCCGGCGGGTTCGCCCAGGACGACCCCGCACAGGGCGAGCAGGGCGGTGAGGACGCCCAGGTAGAGGGCGAACGCGCCGAGCAGCAGAGGCTGTACGGCTCCGGTGAACTCCGCCAGGCCCCGGCTGCCCGTGAGCCTGCGCCGGGCAGCCGTCGTGAAGAGGTGGGCACTCCAGGCGGCCGGGGCGCAGGCCAGGGTGAGGGCGAGGACCGGCGCGGTGGTCACCGGCCAGGAGCTGTGCGCGGCGCCGGTCGGGAGGCCGTCGGGGCCGCCGTCCAGGACGGCAAGGAGCAGGCCGTTGCCGAGGAGGGCGTAGCCGAGCAGCCAGCAGGTCCATACGCGGGTACCGGTGAGGGTGTGCCGGGCGAGGGCACCGGCGGGCACGGCGAGGGGACCGCGGCGCAGGGCCAGCCCCGCGGCCATCGCGAGGGCGAGTACGCCGACGGCCACCGTCAGCAGGCGCGGCCGGCCCTCGGTGAGCCGCACGCCGGTCACCAGCGCCGCGCCGACCGTGCCCGGCAGGAGCGTCAGCAGTGCCCGGTCGGCGCGCACGCGGGGCGTGGGCCCCGGTTCCGGGCACGGATGCCGGTCGCCGTCGCGGGGCACGCGCGCATAGAGCTCCTCGGCGAGGGAGAAGACGTCACGGTGCCGGAAGCGGGCGGCGGTACGGTCGGTGACGCCGTGCGCTTCGAGACCGGCCGCGATCTCCAGCGGGTCGACGGCCTGCACGCAGAGTGCGCGGTGGCGGTGCATCAGCGCTTTCACGGGATCGGCGGCGCCTCGGCGCGGGGCGGATCCGCGGTTGCCCTCGGCGGCCCGGGCGGTCCGGGCGGCCCGGGTGCGGAGCCGGCCGGCGACCGCGGCCGCCCGCGGAGGCCCGCTCCCGGGCAGGGCGTCCTCGGAGCCGTCGTCCGCCGCGCCCAGGAGCCATTTCTCCGACCGCGCGTCCCAGGCGTCGGCCCCGCCGGGGCGCCCGGGCCGGTCCGGTTCCCGCGGACCGCCGGTGACCGCGCCGTCCGCGTCGCCGTTCACAGGGCGCCCTCCGGGGCGGTGAGCGGGGTGGCCCGTACCGGGGTCGGCCACGGTGGGGTACCCAGGGCCCAGCCCGGACCGCCCGGGCTCGCGACGCGGGCCGTCGGGCCGGTCCAGCGGCCGGGGACGTGGGCCTCGGCCGGAGCGGCGAACGGCAGCGGCTCGCCTGCCTCGTCGAGGACGACCCGGCGTACCGGACAGTGCGAGACGATCTCCAGGTAAATGCCGTGAAATGCCGCGATGTTCTGCTCGACGGTGAACAGTTCGAGTGCCCGGGCTCGCGCGGCGGCTCCAAGGCGCTCACGGCGCTCGGGGTCGCGCAGCAGCGCCACGCACGCCTCCGCGAGCGCCCGCGGATTGCGCGGGGGGACGACGAGACCGGTGCCGCCGATGACCTCCACCACGGCGCCGACGTCGGTGGAGACGGTCGCGCGGGCGCAGAGCATCGCCTCGACGAGACCGGTCGGGAAGCCCTCGACGACGCTCGAGAGGACGACGACCGAACCGGACGCGTAGGCGTCGGCGAGGGTCGGCGCCTCCGGGCCGCCGATCTCCTCGAAGGAGACCGGGTTGTCGCCGACGGCGTGCACTCCCTCCGCCTCGTCCGGGAAGAGCTGGGCGGCGAGCGCCTTGCAGTGGCCCAGGTAGGCCCGGCCCTCCCCGCCGACCGGTGCGCCCACGACCCGCAGCCGCGCCTTGGGCTCCTCCTTGCGGACCTCCGCGAACGCGTGCAGCAGCGACACCAGGTCCTTGGACGGTTCCGCCCTGCCGACCCACACGAGCGTGTCCGGATCGGCGCGGTCCGGCGCCTCGCCCACCTCGGCGAAGCGGGCGGCCTCCATGCCCGGGTGGACGGTACGGATGCGGGACCGGTCGGCACCGCAGCGCTCCTGCCAGCGGCGGGCGTGCGCGTTGCCGGGGGTGACGATCGCGGCGCGGCCGTAGACCTCGGCGGCGAGCCGGCCGTGAAAGGCGGCCAGCAGGGTGCGCACGGCCGGGGTGGCCGCGTCGGGACCGGAGGCGAGGTAGTGCGAGCGCAGCTGCACGCCGTACTCGGTGACCAGCAGCGGGACGTCGCAGAAGTGGCGGGCGAGCAGCCCGGGCAGGGCGGCCGGGCCGCCGGCGGTGGCGTGGCAGAGATCGGCGGCACCGAGGCCGTCGTCGCCGTACCAGTCGAGCGAGAGGGGGCGCAGGGTGCGTTCGAGGTGCGCGGCGACGGCGAGCAGGTCCGGCACGCGCGCCTCGCGCACCGTACCGACTGCGCCACGTGCACGACAGGCGCGCTCCAGTGTGCGCACGGCGCTGTCGGAGCGGAGTGCGCCGACCAGTCCGCCCTCGTCACGGGCGAGTTCGGCGAGTCCGTAGAGCGCGCTGCCGAAACGGTCCGCCAGACGACCTGACCCGGTATCGGAGCCGCCAGCGCTGTCCATGGCGCCCGCACCGCCCGAGCCGTCCCCACCGTGCGAGCCGCCGGAGCCGCCTGCGCCGTGCGGGCCTGGATCTGCCGGGCCGCCGATGCCCGGACCGGCGCACAGTACGGCCGCCAGTTCCCCGTAGCTCTCGACGAAGCGCCGACGCGCGCGCCGTCCGTACCCGACCCCGTCCTCCTCCGCGGCCCACAGGGGAGCCGTCCGCACCCGGCTGACGTGCGGTGGCAGCGGGAGCCGGCCCTCGTCCTCCTGGCGCCTGCTGCGGCTGAGCGCGTAGATGTCGAACTCGTGCCGCCCGAGCCCGCGTACGAGCCGGTCGCACCAGAGTCTGGCGTCACCGCTCACATACGGATAGCTACCCTCCGTAATCAGTCCGATGCGCACGTGTGCACCCCCGATCGATCTCCCGTGGGAGCCACCGTTGCCTCGGCGGCTCGCAGCGGGACGAACGTATGCGGACAAGGCGGTGGCGCGATGGACGGTTGTCCATCGCGCCACCAAAAGGGGTGAACGGTCGTAACTTTCCCGTGCGGACCGCGTTCGGTCGCGCTAAGAGATCAAAAGACGGCGCAACGTCACATCAGGAGGGCGCCGGGAGCTGCTGAAACGTCACGCCGACGCCAGCTCCCGCCGGGCTGCCCGGCGCCGGGCCGCGACCTCGGGGTCGAGCGCGGGTACGGCGGCGAGAAGTTGCCGGGTGTACGGGTCCTGGGGGCTGTCGTAGACCTCGTCGGCGGGTCCGGTCTCGACGATCAGGCCGCGCCGCATCACCGCGACCCGGTCGCTGACCTGACGGACGACGGCGAGGTCGTGTGCGACGAAGACGAGCGCCAGGCCGAGTTCCCGCTGGAGCTCGCCCAGCAGGGCGACGACCTGGGCCTGGGTGGTGACGTCCAGCGCGGAGACCGGCTCGTCGCAGACGATGACACGCGGGTCGGCCGCCAGCGCCCGCGCGATGCCCACGCGCTGGCGCTGACCACCGCTGAACTCGTGCGGATAGCGCTCGTAGTGTGCCCCTTCGAGCCCCACGCGCTCCAGCAGTTCGATCACGCGCCGCCGGATGCGCCCCTGATCCCTTTCGCCGCGCGCCCGGAGCGGATCGGCTATCGACTCGCCCACGCTGCGCCGGGGATTGAGGGACGACACCGGGTCCTGGAACACCATCTGGACGGCCGGCCGCACGCCCCTGCGCGCGCTCCCCTCGTAACGGACCTCTCCCGCGGTCGGCTCCAGCAGCCCGACCAGCATCCGGCCCAGCGTCGTCTTGCCGCTGCCGCTCTCGCCGACGACGCCGAGCGTCTCGCCCCGGTGGATGGTCAGCGACACGTCGTCGACGGCCGTGAACGCCGCCTTGCCGCGCCCGAATTCGCGCCGCAGGCCGGATGCCTCCAGCACGACCTCCCCGGACGCCTGTGAGGGGGCGCGTACCGCGTCCACGCGCGGGACGGCAAAGAGCAGTTCGCGCGTGTACGGCTGTGCGGGCGCCCCGAGCACGGCGGCGACCGGGCCCTGCTCGACCACGCGCCCGTGTCGCATGACGAGGACCTGGTCGACGCTCTCGGCGGCGACGCCCACGTCGTGCGTGACGAGCAGCAGGCCCATGCCGGTCTCCTCGCGCAGGGTGTGCAGCAGGTCGAGGATCTGGGCCTGGACGGTGACGTCGAGGGCGGTGGTGGGCTCGTCGGCGATCAGCAGACCTGGCTCGCAGGCGAGCGCCATGGCGATCAGCGCGCGCTGGCGCATGCCGCCGCTGAACTCGTGCGGACGGGACCGGGACCGGCGCGGTGCGTCCGCGATGCCCACCCGGTCCAGCACCTCGACGGCACGCGCGCGAGCGGCCCGTCGCGACACGCGCGCGTGCACGCGGTACACCTCGGCGATCTGGTCGCCGATCGCGTGGTACGGGTCGAGGGAGGACAGCGGGTCCTGGAAGACCATGGCCGCCCCGGCGCCGCGCAGCCGCCGCAGCTCCTCCTCGGAAGCGGCCTGCACGTCGGTGCCGGCGACCTCGATCGTGCCGCCGACCCGCGCCCCCGTGTCGCGATGCAGCCCGAGCAGGGCCGAGGCGACGGTGGACTTGCCGGAGCCGGACTCGCCGACCAGGGCGAGCGCGGCGCCCGCCGCCAGTTCGAAGGAGAGTCCGTCCACGGCCCGCAGGTCGCCGAACTCGACGGTCAGATCAGTGACTCGGACGAGACTCACGTCAGTACCACCCGTCGGTCGGCCACCGCGTACAGCACGTCCGCGACGGCGTTGGCGAGGACCACGAAGAAGCCGATGACCAGGACCATGCCGACCACGACGGGCAGGTCGACCACGGTGACGGCGTGGACGAGTTCCTGGCCGATTCCGGGCAGGCCGAAGAGGGTCTCGATCAGGACGGCGCCGCCCACGGCACTGCCGAAGTCGTTGGCGTTCAGGGCGATGATCGGCGCCAGGGCGCCGCGCAGGGCGTGCCGGCCGACGATCGACCGTTCGCCCACGCCATAGGCCCGGAAGGTCCGGATGTGGTCCTCGGCGAGCGTCTCCAGCATCGACGCCCGGGTCATCCGGGCGAAGTAGGCGGCCTCGGCGAGCGCGAGGGTGAACCACGGCAGCAGCAGGTTCCACGCCCACTGCTCGGGGTCGTCCGAGAAGGGCACGTACTCCGGGAACGGCAGCAGCTCCAGTTGTCCGCAGATCACGATCATCAGGACGAGCCCGATGACGAAGACCGGCGTCGACATGCCCGCCAGGGTGAGCCCGGTGAGGGCGCGTTCGGTGAACCGGCCGCGCCGCCAGGCGGAGAGGATGCCGGTGCCGACGCCGAGGATCAGCCACAGCACCATGGCGCCGAACACCAGGGACAGGCTGACCGGCAGCTTGGTCAGGATGATCCGGGTGACCTGCTGGTCGCTCCGGTACGAGAGTCCGAGGCACGGCGCCGGGCAGTGCGCGACGGACGTGCCGGTCGAGTAGTCCTGGCCGGCGAAGATGCCCGACAGGAAGTGCCAGTACCGCAGGTACAGCGGGTCGTCGAGCCGGAGCTGCTGGGAGACCTGGTGCACCTGTTCCGGTGAGCAGCGCGGACCGCAGGTGATCTGGGCGACGTTGCCGGGGGTGACGTAGAAGACGACGTAGACGATCACCGAGATGGCCAGCAGGGTGATCACCGCGCCGACGGCACGGCGCAGCGCGAATCCGGCGAAGCCGGTCATGAGCGGGCCTCCTTCGCGGTGGCCGCCTCCGTCGCGGTGGCCGTGTTCGCCTCCTGCTTGCGTCCGGTGCCCACGCGCAGCCGGGAGGCCGAGCGCGGGTCGAGGGCCGTGCGGATCCCGTCACCGAGGACGGTGAGCGCGAGCACGGTCAGGAACAGGGCTCCGGCCGGCAGCAGCAGGTACTGCGGGGCCGCCTGGTACCAGACGTTGGCGGAGGTCAGCATCTGTCCCCACGACGGGGTCGGGGGCTTCACGCCGACGCCGAGGAAGGACAGCGAGGCCTCGATGGAGATGTTCGCCGGCACCATGAGCGCGGCGTAGGTGATGACGGGCGCGGCGAGGCCGGGCAGCAGTTCCCGGCGGGCGATCCGCCAGGTGCTCCAGCCGCTGAGCCGCGCGGCGGCCACGTAGTCGAGGTTCTTCAGGGAGAGCGTCGCGGCCCGGCTGATCTTGCCGATGGTGCCCCAGGCGACGAACCCGATGATGAGCGAGACCAGGACCGGCCGCGGGAAGCCCGCGGGCACGACGGCCAGCAGCGCCAGCGCCATGATGATCAACGGCATGGCGACGATGATGTCGGTGACGCGGCTCAACAGTTGATCAACCCATCGGTTGCCGAGCGCGGCCGTGACGCCCACGACGACACCGATGACGACCTGCACGGTGGTCGCGGCCAGCGCGACGCCCAGGGAGACCCGGGCCCCGTAGACCAGCCGCGCGAACAGGTCGCGCCCGGTCTGCGGTTCGACGCCGAGCCAGTGGTCGCCGCCGACGCCGCCGAAGGAGCCGACCGGGACGCCGCCGCGCGCGGAGTCGACGAGGGACGGGTGGTAGGTGGTCGGGTCCTGGCCCTCGATCGCGGTGAGCAGGGGCGCGGCGAGCGCGACCAGGACGAGCAGCGCGACGACGGCGGCCGCGACGAGGGCGGCGCGCTGGGTGCGCAGCCGCCGCCAGAACTGACGAGCCCCCGAGGCCCCCGAGGCGGGCGCCTCGGGGGCCTGGGTGGCGAGAAGTGCCTCGCTCACGGCGCTACTTCACCGCGACCTGGGAGACGTCCAGGACGCCGGTCCAGTCGCTGATCACGACGTTCCTGATGTCCTTGCCGACCAGTCGCTTGTAGACCGGGTGGAACAGCGGCACGGTGAGAGCCTGGGCGCCGATCTTCTCGTCCAGGGCGCCCCACCGCTTGGCGGCCGCGTCAAGGTCGGTCAACTTGTTGATCGCGTCAATCTCGGCATTGACCGAAGCATCGTTGAGCTGGGCAGAGTTGAAGTTCGAGCCGTCCTTGACGATCTGCCGGCCGTCGAAGATCGGGGCGAGGAAGGGGCCGCCGGAGGGCCAGTCGGCACCCCACGCGGCGAGGAAGAAGCCCGGCTCGGTCTTCACGTCGTGGATCGTGTCCGAGTAGTTGTTGTCCTCCAGTCCCTGGAGCCTGACCGTGATGCCGGCCTTCTTGAGGGCGTCCTGGATGGCGGTCGCGATCTCGGGGCTGGTCCTGAAGTTCTGGGCGTTGTCGTGGGTCAGCGTGACGGTGAGCCCGTTCGGGTAACCGGCCTCCTTCAGCAGCTCCTTGGCCTTGGCCGCGTTGCCGGTGTCGCCCGCCGGGAAGGGGTCGTACGGCGTGTAGCCGAAGGACTTCTGGCTGGGCAGGTACGTGGTGGCGGCCTCGGCCAGCGCGCTGCCGCCCGCGGCGTTGACCACGGACGACCGGTCGACCGCGTACGAGATCGCCTGCCGCACCTTGGGATTGTCGAACGGCTTGACCTTCGGGTTGAACGCTATGTAGTTCGTGTAGCCGAAGTGCCCGGTGCCCACGCGCGAGGCGAGTTCCTTGTCGCCGGTCACCTTGGCGAGTTCGGCCGGGCCGAGGTTGGTGTCCGTGGTGACCGCGGAGGCGTCCGTCCCCTGGGAGGCCGACAGCCGCTGGTTGATCACCGCCGAGTCCAGCCCGGACTTGACGTCGATCTTGTCCGGGTAGGCCTTGCGCTGGTCGTCGACGGCCGCGGACCAGTAGGTGTTCCGTTCCAGGACCAGGTGCTCACCGTCGTTCTCGTTCATGACGACCTTGTAGGGGCCGGACGAGACCGGGTGCTCCTCGTACTTGGTGCCGGTGTCCTTGGCCTTCGGGACGGGCGTGAACTGCGTCTGGGTGGCCAGGTACGGGAACTCGCCCTCGGGCTTGTTCAGGTGGAAGACGATCGTGCGGCTGTCCGGCGTCTCGATCGCCGAGAGCCCCTTCCTGTCCTTGTACGGGCCCTGGTAGTCGGCGGCGCCCGCCAGCCAGTCCCGCAGGTAGGGCGCGCCGCCGGAGAGTTCGGGGGCGAAGGAGCGCTCGATGCCGTACTTGATGTCGGCGGACGTGATCGCCGTCCCGTCCTCGTACTTGAGGCCCTTCTTCAAGGTGTACGTCCACACGGTCGCGTTCTCGCTCGGGCGCCCGGTGTCGGTGGCCAGGTCGGGGACGACCTTGGCGCCGGCCGCGCCGTCGGCGCGGTTGCGGGTGGTGAGCGTACGGAAGACCAGGGAGGGCACGTTGCCGCCGCCGGAGGTGTACAGACGGGCGGGGTCGAAGTCCGACTGGGGGTCGGAGTTCAGGACCGCGAGCGTGCCGCCCTTGTGCGGCGTGGAGTCGCCGCCGGAGCCCTTGGCATCGTTGTCCTTCGGGCCGCAGGAGACGGCGCCCGCTGCCACGACCAGGCTGACGGATGCCACGGCCATGCGGCGCGTTATGGCGGACGGTTGACGCATCGGAATGACGACCTCTCGGAAGGCTTGTCTCGAAGGGTGAGACAGATTGACGAGGAGTGAGACGAAGGCGAACAGACGTCTGCCCGGGCGTCAGGTCGTCGAAAGAGCCGTGACCGGGGTCACGGCAAAGGGAAGAGATCGCGACGCGAACGCCCAGGGGCGAGGGTCAGCGACAGTGGATGTCGGCCACGCAGAGCGCGGTCACGCCGATGAGCGCCAGCTCGATGGCGGCGCGCGCGGAGGCGTGAAGGGACGACATGCCCAGAAATATGGATGAACTTTCTGCCCATGTCAATGTGACGTATGAGCCACCTGTCAACTCTTGGGGAACGGCCAGGGGTTGGGCAGGCAGTGGATTCCGTCGTGGTCGAGGAACTTGGTCTGCTGCTGCATGACCGGCGCGAGAGCGCCGTCCTTGTCGCAGGTCACATGGCCATAGCCGAGCCGGTGGCCGACCTCGTGGTTGATCAGCATCTGCCGGTAGGCGTGGATCTCGTCACCGTACGTCGTGCTGCCCCGCGCCCACCGGTACGCGTTGATCATGACGCGTTCCGTGGAGGCCGAGTCGCAGGACACGTTGTCCTCGGTCGTGTCGAGACCGGACTTGGCGCACCACTTGGCGGTGGTGCCGGGGCTGGCGAGGGTGATCACGAAGTCGGGCCTGCCGGAGGAGACGCGCGCGAAGGTACGGGCACCGTCGTGGGCCCAGCTGCGCTCGTCGTTGAGCGTCTTCTGCACGGCCTCGGCGAACAGTTCCCCGTCCAGCCCCAGCCCCTCCTCCACGTCGACGCGGTAGGTGTACCTCTGCCCCTTGCCGGGCGCCTTTGCGGCCCCGGGGACGGCGTCGAACTTCCCGGACCCGGCCAGTCTGGCGCCGAGCGGGTACTTCTTGTCCATCGCCTGCTCGTACGAGAGCGTCGCCACGCGGGGCGAGGCGGAGACCGACGGTGTCGTACGGCCGTTGCCGCGGGAGGCGGAACCGTCGGTGATCCGTCCGTCGCCGGCGGCCGACTGTGACCGTACGGAGCCGTCACCGCTGTCGGCGACCTGCCCGGCGACGATCACCGCGAGCACGGTGGTGACGGCGGCGGCCGCGACGCCGGTGAGGGCCCGCCCCTTGCCGCTCCTGGGCTGTGCGGGTTCACCGGTGGGCGGCGCGTCGTCATCGCCGTCACCGCTCCCGTAGGGCTCGGAGGCGAGCGGGGACGCCTGCGGGCCGGAGCCGAGGCGCCGGGCGGCCGGACCGGAGCCGGGCGAGTGCGTCTCCGCGCGCCGGCCGCCGACACCGGTCCCCGTGCCGGGGCGCGGCGTGAAGACGTCGACGTCCTCGGCGAAGGCGTCGACGTAGTCCTGCCGTGGCCCACCGGGCCCGCCTCGCCGCTGTCGCGGTACCGCCGGCCCGGCCGGCCCGGAGGCGGCGGCACCGGCCGGTCCGCCCACCTCGCCCCAGCCCCCGCCCGGCTCCCGCTGCTGGGGATGACCGCCACGGGCCCGGGGCACACCGTGGGCGGGTGTCCCGTCGGCAAGGCGCGGCACACCGTGCGCCGGGGTGCCGTCGGGCAGCCGGTGCCCGCCGTGGGCCGGAGTGCCGTCCGGGAACCGGGACACCCCGCGCACGGGGGTGCCGTCGGGAGAGGGAGGCATGCCACGCGCGGGTGTGTCGTCCGGCAGACGTGGGAAACCTCCCCCGGGCGTGCCGTCCGGCAGGCGCCGGGACTCCGCGGGGGCGCCCCGGGCCGGGCGCGGTACGCGTCCGGTGCCTTCGCGTTCGGCCGGCCCCGGCTCCCTGTTCCGGGCCGCTCTTATGTCACTTGTGTCGGCGGCGTCGCCCTTGGGCGCCGGACCGCGGCGGCTGTGACGTCCCACCCGGCCCTCAGCTCCCCGCGCCCGGCGCGCCCGCTCCGGCGCCCGACTTCTCGGCCTGCGCGAGGAGTTCACGGAACGCCCCGGCGACCGTCTCCGGATACTCCATCATCGCCACGTGCCCGGCGTCCGGCATGGACAGCAGCCGGGAGTGGCGGAAGCTGCGTGCGGCCTTCCGGGCCATGCGGTAGCCGACCAGCTGGTCGCGGCCGCCGTAGATCAGCAGGGTCGGGGCGAGGACGCGCTCGGCCTGACGCCAGAGCCCGTGCTGGCCGCCCAGGGTGTAGGCGTTGACGATCCCGCGCGCGGACCGCGCCATCGCGTCCCAGAAATACGGCAGCCGCAGCCGCCGCTCCAGCTCCTCCACCGCGTACTCGAACGCCTCGGGCGTGACCCGGCCGGGGTCGCCGTAGCAGAGGGCCAGCACGCCCCGTACCCGCTGTTCGGCGGTCCACTTGCCGGTCGTGCGGGTGAGCAGTCCGGCGACGCCGGGCAGGCCGAGCAGCACCGTCGGCACGGCCGTGCGCTGCACCCACAGCTCGGGCAGGGCCGGTGAGACGAGCGTGAGTGTGCGGACCAGGTCGGGACGGACGGCGGCGACGCGGGTGCTGACCGCGCCGCCGAGCGAGTTGCCGAAGAGGTGGACCGGACCGCGGCCGAACGCGTCGAGGTAGCGGATGATCGCGCGCGCGTGCCCGGTGACCGAGTAGTCGCCGTCGTCCGGTGGCGGGGAGTCGCCGAAGCCGGGCAGGTCGACCGCCTCGCCGTCCACGACGCCTTCGAGCCGCTGCATCAGGACCGACCAGTTCTGCGAGGAGCCGCCGAGCCCGTGGACGAACAGGGCCGACGGCAGGCCCGGTCGCACAGGAGGCCTGGCCCTGATCGTGAGGGTGACGCCGGGCAGCCCCACCGACCGCAGCCGCTCGCCCTCCGCGACTCTGACAGCCGTCGCCTTCGGGAGCACGCTGGTGGGCGGCACTGACGGCAGCTCGGTCGAAGACATGGGCCAATGTTACGAGACGATCACACCGTGGTTCGTGTGTTCGCCGTCACAGGGCCGCCGCGGCGGGCCGCGGGTCCCCGCACCGTCCGCGGACGGCCCGTCGGCGACCGCCCGGCAGGCCGTGGCGCCGGCCGGCCACTGCGTAGCGTCCGCATCCGGTGTCTCCTACGCTCATAAAGAGGGCACCCGTTTATGGCCCCCTGCTTCTGACAGGGACATTCGATGGAAGGGAGCCCACCATGGCCTATGAACCCACCGACCCCGACGTGCTCGACGATCTGCAGCCGGAGGAGGAGCAGGACGCCCCGGAGATCGACGTCGAGGCCCCGGAGAGCGACGCTGCCGAGCAGCACACGGACGTCACGCCGTCCCACGACGACCCGCTCACCGGTGTGGACGACGACCGCGCGAACGAGGCCGATCTCATCGAACAGGCGCGCGTGGTCGCCCTTGACGAGGACGACTACCGCTGATCGCGCGGGCCCCGGCGGGCCCACCTGGCCTGTCCGCATTTCCCGGTGCGGCTTTCGCCGCCGTCCGGTACGTGAAATTCTGCGCTCGCACCGCGCACAGCACGGTTACCGAAAAGTACGATGGCCGGGCGGCGTAATCCGCATGTGGACGATTTTGGGAGGCGGCGTGACAGCCATCGAGCAGACAGAGGCGGCGCGCCCGCGGGGCACGCGCCTGCCGCGCCGTGCCCGTCGGAACCAGTTGCTGGGCGCCGCCCAGGAAGTTTTCGTCGCGCAGGGCTACCACGCGGCCGCGATGGACGACATCGCCGAACGCGCGGGGGTCAGCAAGCCGGTGCTCTACCAGCACTTCCCGGGCAAGCTCGACCTCTACCTGGCTCTGCTGGACCAGCACTGCGACGCCCTGATCCAGGCGGTGCGCAGCGCGCTCGCGTCGACGACCGACAACAAGCAGCGCGTCCGGGCGACCATGGACGCGTACTTCGCTTACGTCGAGGACGACGGCGGCGCCTTCCGTCTCGTCTTCGAGTCCGACCTGACGAACGAGCCGGCGGTACGCGAGCGCGTCGACAAGGTCACCACCGAGTGCGCCGAGGCGATCTGCGACGTGATCGCCGAGGACACCGGCCTGTCGCGGGCCGAGTCGACGCTGCTGGCCTCCGGCCTCGGCGGCCTCGCCCAGGTGGTGGCGCGCTCCTGGCTGCACAGCGACCGCAGCGTCCCGCGCGACCAGGCGGTGCAGTTGCTCGCCTCGCTGGCGTGGCGGGGCATCGCCGGTTTCCCGCTGCACGGCACAGACCACCACTGAGGCGTCGTGGACCGGTGGGCACGGCATTCCCGTTCGCTGTTCGCTCCTGGCGTGCCCGCCCACAGCGTGTACGTCCCCTCACCGGGCTAATGTGTGCTGCGTACGGCGCGGAAGGCCGCGCACTTCACTGACCGTCGGAGGGACATAGCCGTGGAGGTCAAGATCGGCGTGCAGCACGCGCCCCGCGAGATCGTGCTGGAGAGCGGTCTGAACGCCGAGGAGGTCGAGCGCCTCGTCGCCGACGCCCTGGCCGGCAAGTCGCAGGTGCTGTCCCTGGAGGACGAGCGCGGCCGCAAGGTACTGGTCCCGACGGACCGCCTGGCGTACATCGAGCTCGGCGAGCCGACGGTGCGCAAGGTGGGCTTCAGCGCGGTCTAGCCACAGCGGCACGGAGGGGCCCGGCGCAGGTGTGTCCGCCGGGCCCCTCCGTCGTGTCCGGTCTCCACATCCGGTCCACAAGTCACCCACAGGGGAGGATTGCATTCCGCAGGTCACGGGTATGACGGCCTACGACCGTGAAGTACCGGCCGGCCGTGGGAGGGACCCCTCGTGATGCTGCTGGAAGTCCTAGGATCCGCACTGCTCGGCGTGGCCCTGTCGTGGGCCGCGGCCAGCCGCCTTTCCCACCGTCTTCCGGCTCGTCCTCTGGTGTTCTCGACGGGTGTCGCGGGAGCCCTCTTCGGCGACTTCGTCACCCACAGCGCGCTCGGCCCCGGCACCGTCCTGGTGAGCCTTCTGGGCGCCGCGATCGTCGCGGCGGCGTCCCTCTCGCTGCTGCTCCGCCCGGCGGGCCGCCATCTGCGCCGACGATCGATCCCGGCGTGAGCACGCCGACGGAGCGCGCGGAACTGCGCGACCGGTGACCCCGCGGCCGCGCAACTCCCCCTGGATCCAGCCCCGCAGGGTCAGGCGGCCAGGCCCAGCGCAGCCATCCGCTTCGTGTGCGCCTCGGTGATCCGCGAGAACATCCGCCCCACCTCGGCGAGATCGAACCCGTCGGCCACCCCGCCCACCAGCATGGTCGACAGCGCGTCACGGTCGGCGACCACCCGCTGGGACTGCGACAGCGCCTCGCCCATCAGCCGCCGCGCCCACAGGGCCAGCCGGCCGCCCACGCGGGGGTCGGCGTCGATGGCCGCCCGCACCCTGTCCACGGCGAACCCGGCATGCCCCGTGTCGTCGAGCACGGCCAGCACCAGCTCGCGCGTGTCCGTGTCCAGCCGGGCCGCGACCTCCCGGTAGAAGTCACTGGCGATCGAGTCGCCGACGTACGCCTTGACCAGGCCTTCCAGCCAGTCCGACGGGGCGGTCTGCCGGTGGAAGCCGTCGAGGGCCGCGACGAACGGCTCCATCGCCTGCGTCGCGTCCTCGCCGATCTCCGTCAGCCGGTTCCGCAACCGCTCGAAGTGCTGGAACTCGGCCGACGCCATCTTCGCCAGCTCGGCCTTGTCCACCAGCGAGGGCGCCAGCTTGGCGTCCTCCGCGAGGCGCTCGAACGCGGCGAGCTCGCCGTACGCGAGGGCGCCGAGCAGGTCCACGACCGCGGCACGGTACTGCGGGTCGGCGGCCGCCCGCGCCCAGTCCTGGGCGGCGACACCGGTCGGTTCGGCGGAGGCGGTCTCAGGCTTGTCAGAGCTCGTCATGAAGCGCACAATAGCCCGCCCGCGGCCCCGGGAACCCCCGGGAAGGCTCACGGAACCCTGGGGCAAGCCCCGGGAAGTCCCCCGACAAGTCGGCGTGAAGTCGCTGGTCAGCCACTGTGACTACCACGACGTGACCGAATCGGCCATCGCATGTGCACGATTCCGGGGTATGGTGGTAATGCGCCTGCTGGTACGCCGTCGTATTCGGACGTATCTCGACAGGCCGCACGTATGAGGATGCCCGGTCGGTGGCCCGATCGGCTCCGACCCGACAGCCCTCCCGGCGCGTACGGCACATCGCGTACGACGACCGGAGGGACACCTCAGCGGTACGAGCGCTCGAGCGTCGGCAGAGGTCCCGTGTCATACGGCGTGCCCCACACGGCCCGCCCGTAAGGCAGCCGACGTCCCCCGGCACGGTCCGTCAAAGACCCCCGCGCTCGCCTCGGACCGCGACACACAGAAGAGGCAGCACCCTGACTACGACGTTTCGTGAACTCGGAATCCTTCCCGAGACCGCCGAGGCCCTGGAAGCCGTCGGCATCATCACCCCCTTCCCCATCCAGGAGATGACACTCCCGGTCGCCCTCTCCGGCACCGATGTCATCGGCCAGGCCAAGACCGGCACCGGCAAGACCCTCGGCTTCGGTCTGCCGCTCCTGGAGCGCGTGACCGTCCCTGCCGACGTGGAGGCCGAACGCGCCACCCCCGAGGCCCTCACCGACGCCCCGCAGGCGCTCGTCGTCGTCCCCACGCGCGAGCTGTGCACCCAGGTGACCAACGACCTGCTGACGGCCGGCAAGGTCCGTAACGTGCGCGTGCTCGCCATCTACGGCGGCCGGGCCTACGAGCCGCAGGTCGAGGCCCTGAAGAAGGGCGTCGACGTGGTCGTCGGCACCCCGGGCCGGCTGCTGGACCTCGCGGGCCAGAAGAAGCTCGACCTGAAGCACATCAAGTCGCTCGTCCTCGACGAGGCCGACGAGATGCTCGACCTGGGCTTCCTGCCCGACGTCGAGAAGATCATCAACATGCTTCCGGCCAGGCGCCAGACCATGCTGTTCTCGGCGACCATGCCGGGCGCGGTCATCGGCCTCGCCCGCCGGTACATGAGCCAGCCCACCCACATCCGCGCCACCGCGCCGGACGACACGGGCGCGACCGTCGCGAACATCGCGCAGTTCGTCTACCGCGCGCACTCCATGGACAAGCCGGAGATGATCGCCCGCATCCTCCAGTCCGAGGGCCGCGGACTGGCGATGATCTTCTGCCGCACCAAGCGCACCGCCGCCGACATCGCCGAGCAGCTCCAGCGCCGTGGTTTCGCCTCCGGCGCCGTCCACGGCGACCTGGGCCAGGGAGCCCGCGAGCAGGCGCTGCGCGCGTTCCGCAACGGCAAGGTGGACGTCCTCGTCTGCACCGACGTCGCCGCGCGCGGCATCGACGTCGAAGGCGTCACCCACGTCATCAACTACCAGTCCCCCGAGGACGAGAAGACGTATCTGCACCGGGTGGGCCGCACCGGCCGCGCGGGCGCCTCGGGCACGGCGATCACCTTCGTCGACTGGGACGACATCCCGCGCTGGCAGCTCATCAACAAGGCGCTGGAGCTCGGCTTCCACGACCCGGTGGAGACGTACTCGACCTCCCCGCACTTCTTCGAGGAGCTGAAGATCCCGGCCGGCACCAAGGGTGTCCTGCCGCGTGCGGAGCGCACCCGCGCCGGGCTCGACGCGGAGGAACTGGAGGACCTGGGCGAGACCGGCGGCCGCGGTGGCCGCGGTCGCGGTGGCCGGGGCGACCGGAACGACCGCGGTGACCGGAACGAAACCCGTTCCGAGGAGCGCGAGCGTCCGGCCCGTACCCCGCGCCGCCGCCGTCGTACCCGCGCCGGCACGTCGATGGACCCGGCGGCCGGTACGCCGTCCGCGACCCCGTCCGCGGAGTCCGCGTCCCCCGCCGCCGAGTCCGTCACGGCGTCGGAGCCCGCGGGCACCCGCACCCCGCGCCGTCGCCGTCGTACGCGCGCCGGGGCGGCACCGGAGCCGGTGGCGGCCGCGGCCGCCACCCCGCAGACCGTGACGCCCGAGGCGGTCGTGGAGACCGTCGAGGCCGTCGTGGAGGCCGTCGCTCCGGAGAAGCCTCGTCGCCGTCGGACCCGCAAGTCCGCGGAGGCCGCGGTGACGCCGGCCGAGGTCGTCGAGGTCACGGAGGCTCCGCAGGAGACCGCCGAGACCGTCCAGGCCGTCGAGGCGCCGGTGACACCGGCCCGCCGCCGTACCCGCAAGGCCGCCGCGCCGGCCGAGGCGGCGGTGACCGTGGCCGAGCCCGAGGTCACCGAGGAGCCGAAGCCGCGCCGGACCCGCAGGACGGCAGCCGCCGCCGAAACGGCTGTGGACACCGCCGAGGCCGTCGAGGCCAAGCCCCGCCGCACCCGCAAGACCGCGGCCGCCGCCGAAACGGCTGTGGACACCGC
>NZ_JBVHQD010000002.1:0-241440 GCF_055567595.1 Streptomyces sp. NPDC026515 | reverse complement strand
CCGCCGAGGCCGTCGAGGCCAAGCCCCGCCGCACCCGCAAGACGGCAGCCGCCGCTCCGGCGACGGCCGAGGCCGCCGAGGCCACGACGGAGACGGTAGCCGCCAAGCCCCGCCGCACCCGCAAGACGGCCGCCGCCGAAACGGCTGTGGACACCGCCGAGGCCGTCGAGGCCAAGCCCCGCCGCACCCGCAAGACGGCAGCCGCCGCTCCGGCGACGGCCGAGGCCGCCGAGGCCACGACGGAGACGGAAGCCGCCAAGCCCCGCCGCACCCGCAAGACGGCAGCCGTCGCCGGTGCGGAGATTCCGGCGCAGGCCAGCGAGGAGCCGGAGGTCAAGCCGAGGCGTCGTACCACCCGCAAGGCGGCCGAGGCCGTCGAGGCGGCCGGTGTCGCTGACGCGGCCGACGCGGAGGCGAAGCCGAAGGCCCGCCGGACCCGGAAGGCCGCCGCGGCGGCTCCCGAGGCCTGAGCACGTCACCGGACGGCCCGGTCCACCCTGTGTGGGCCGGGCCGTCCGCGTTCCCGGGGCCCACCTGCCGTTCGCCGCCGGATAACCTCTCTCCATGAGCAGGCCTCGCACCTTTGTCCCGCCCGACGGTGCCCGCGCGTACGCGCTCGCCACCGCACGTGGTGAGTTCGCCGTCATCGACGCGCCCGTGGCTGCCGGGGCCGGGTTCAAGGGGACCGCGCTGCTGCTGCCCGGGTTCACCGGCAGCAAGGAGGACTTCAACCCGCTGCTCGAGGCACTGGGTGCGCGCGGATACCGGACCGTCGCCGTCGACGGGCGTGGGCAGTTCGAGTCGGACGGCCCGGAACACGACGAATCGGCCTACGCCCAGGAGGAGTTGGCGCGCGACGTACTGGCGCAGGCGGCGGCGGTCGGCGACGGACGGCCCGTGCATCTGCTGGGGCACTCCCTCGGCGGTCACATCGCGCGCGCGGCCGTGCTCCTCGACCACACGCCGTTCCGCTCGCTGACGCTGATGTCCTCGGGCCCGGCGCAGATCTCCGTCCCCCAGCAGCAGCGGGTGAAGCTGCTGAGGGACGCGCTCGCGGTGCTCCCGATGGCCGAGGTGTGGGAGGCCATGCAGGCCATGGAAGCACCGGAGGAACTTGAAGAGGGCGGCGTGGAGGACCGGGTGCACCAGGAGGACCAGGCGGATCTGCGGCGCCGCTGGCTGGGCAACAAACCGGCCCAACTCCTCGCCGCCGGACTCCAGTTGTGCGTCGAGCCGGACCGCGTCGACGAACTCGCCGCCGTACCGCTGCCGTTCCACGTGCTGTCGGGGGCGCGGGACGACACCTGGCCGGTGCCGCTGCTGGACGACATGGCGTCGCGGCTGCGCGCGCACCGGACGGTCGTCGAGGGTGCCGAGCACTCCCCCAACACCGACCGGCCGGCCCCCACCGCCGAGGCGATCGCCGCCTTCTGGGACGGCGCGAACGGCTAGGGCGTGTTCGCCTTCCGTCCTCCCGCTAGTACTGCGTCTGAAGGTGCTCCCAGAAGCCGTCGCGGAGGGCCCGGCGCAGGTCGGCCTGGCCGCGCAGGGAGTACTGGAGCATGCCCTCGGCCTCGACGAGGAGGTCCTGGTCGACCGGGCCCGGCAGATAGGGATGCCCGGGCAGCAGCTCGACGAGCGCCTCGCTGCCCCGCGAGGAGAGCCACTTCGCGGCGATCTGCGCGCCGACGAAACGGACGTCCTCACGACTGGGCCTGGTGCCGCCGGCCTCGTAGGCGTGGGCGGTGCGCCGGGCGACGTACGGCTTGAAGAACTCGAGGTCGAGGGTGCGCTGGCTGTCGACCTCCCAGAGCAGCGGCTCGGCCTGGTTGCGGCCCTCGGGGGCTTCGATGCCCCAGAGGTGGACACGGGCGCCGTAGCCCTGGGCCGCCTCGACCGCGGAGACAAGGTCCTCGTCACCGCCGAGCAGGGCCGCGTCGCTGATGGCGCGATGCCGGGCGAGTGACTCCAGGTCCGTACGGATCAGGGAGTCGACGCCCTTCTGCTGGTTGTTGGCGTTGAGGTTGCCGAGCCGGACCTTGACGTCGGGCAGTTCGGCGATGGTCTGCTGCTCGGCCGTGTGGATGCGGCGGCGGGCGCCGTCGTACCAGTAGACGCGCAGCAGCCTGCTGTCCGCGAAGATCTGGCGTGCCTTGTCGATGAGCGCCTCGATCAGCCCCTCGGCGTCGAGGTCGAAGGCGCGGCGGTCCTCCGTCCCGGCGACGAGCCGGCCCGTGGCCGCGTAGAGGTAACCCGCGTCGACGAAGATCGCGTGCGTCGAAGGGGTCTTCGCCACTTCGGCGAGCATGCGGGTGAGCAGCTCGTTCGTGCGATCGATGCGGGCCTGGAGTGCGGCGAGGTCGTCGTTCATCGCCTCCATTGTCCCGGCGGTCACGCTGCGAACACAACCGGTCCCGGTCAGTCTCCCGCAGGTCTCTTACCGGTCGGTAATTAGGCGTTCGAAAATTTTCTTTAGCCAAGGGAATGTTTGTAACACGCAAGCCGTTCAATGAGAGGAACACGCGAGGAAGGGAGAGGCTGATGCGCTTCGAGATCAGGCGACTGGACGAAGTCGACGGCACCACCGTGGACTGCACTGTCGTGGACGCCGCCTCCGTCAACAGGATCGTCCAGCAGGCCGCCGCCATCGGGCAGCGCCTGTGGATCCGGCCGGCCGAGAACCAGGCTTCGTAACGGGACACGAGTCCCGGGCCGCAGGCGCACCACGCGCCACGCGCCACGCATCCGCAACCGAGCGACAAACGACGAGACACCACGAGCCACGAGACACGACGAGAAGCACTGACGCGCGGAGTACCGCAAAGTCTTCGGAACCCCCGCACGGCACGAGGCCGTGCGGGGGTTCCGCGTCTGTCCGCCCTTCCCGGCGCCGTCCCGCCGGCTCAGCCGCCCTTGATCACCTGGGTGACGCCGTTGATGATCTGCTGCACGGCGATCGCGGAGAGCATCATGCCGGCGAGCCGCGTCACCAGGACCACGCCACCGTCCTTGATGACCCGGATGATCAGGAGCGAATACCGCATCACCAGCCACAGCACGACGTGGATGGCGAGGATCGCGGCCCACACGGACACCTGGGCGGAGACGCTGTCCGCCTTCTGTACGGCGAGGATGACCGACACGATCGCGCCGGGCCCCGCCAGCAACGGCATGCCCAGGGGCACCAGTGCCACGTTGACGTCCTTGGTCTGCTTCGGCTCGTCGTTCTTGCCGGTGAGCAGGTCGAGGGCGATCAGCAGGAGCAGCAGGCCGCCCGAGATCATCAGCGCGGGCACGGAGACGTGCAGGTAGTCGAGGATCTGGTGTCCCAGGAGCCCGAAGACGGTGATCACCCCACCCGCCACGCAGACGGCCTGGAAGGCCATCCGCCGCTGTACCTTGCCGGGCCGGCCGGAGGTGAGGGCGAGGAAGATCGGGGTGATCCCGGGGGGATCCATGATGACGAACAGGGTCAGGAAGAGGGAGCCGAAGACGGCGACGTCGAACATGCGTGAGCCTTGTGCGTAGGGCGGCACCGCGGCGGTCGCGCCGAGGGCCGGTGAGGGGCACCGCGCGGGCGGGCACAGCCCTGGAGCGGGCGAGCCCGGCCTGCCGCACGGGAAAGTCAGGAACGGGGGGCGGTGACCTCAGCGTCCACCGGCGCCCGGGACGGGGAACGCACCGGTGGCACGGCGTGTGATCTCCCCGTACACCTCGGGATCGGTCGTGTACTCGCCCAGCGCCACCGTCTTGCGGCTGCCGTGGTAGTCCGAGGACCCGGTGACCAGCAGCCCCAGCTCAGCGGCCAGCCCGCGCAGCCGGACCCGGGTGTCGGCGTCGTGGTCCATGTGGTCGACCTCGATGCCGTCGAGGCCGGCCGCGGCCATCTCGGCGATCGTCGACTCGGGCACCGTACGCCCGCGCTTGGCGGCCGCCGGATGCGCGAACACGCACACCCCGCCGGCCTGCTTGACCAGCCGGATCGCGGTGAAGGGGTCGGTCTCGTGCTTCTCCATGAAGGCCCGGCCGCCGTCCGCCAGCCACTCCGGCGTGAAGGCATCGCTCACGGTCGGTACGACACCCAGCTCGACGAGCGCGGAGGCGACGTGCGGCCGCCCCACGGAACCCTCACCGGCGATCCTCCTCACCTGCTCCCAGGTGACCGGCACGCCCAGCTCGTTCAGCTTGGCGACCATCCCCTGGGCCCGCGGCACCCGGTCGTCCCGGACCAGCTCGCGCTCGGCGAGCAGGTCGGACTCCTCGGGGTCGAAGAGGTAGGCCAGCATGTGCATGGAGACGCCGTCGACACGACAGGACAGTTCGGCCCCGGTGACCAGGGTGAGTCCCTCGGGCAGCGCGGCGATGGCCTCGGCGTGGCCCCGGGTGGTGTCGTGGTCGGTCAGCGCGACCACGTCGAGCCCGGCGGCGGCGGCGTTCCGCACCAGTTCGGCCGGGCTGTCCGTGCCGTCGGAGGCGGTGGAGTGGCAGTGCAGATCGATACGCACGATGCGGACTCCAGGCGGGACGGGACGGGACGGAACGTGTCAAGGATAGCGGCCGGAACCGGTACCCCTGTCACACCCGAAAGTCGGGGGCGCCCCGTACAGGGAGCCCTCAGGGCCCGAGCAGCCGCGGCGACAGCGCGCCGCAGGGCACCAGGTCCACCTCCGCGCCGGCGTCCCGCAGGTCCGTGAGCACCAGTTCGTCGTACATCAGCAGCCCGGTCTGCTCGGGCCACACCACGGCCCAGAGCCAGAGCCCGCAGGCCTCGCCCGCGAAGACGGCCCGGTCGTCCGGCACTCCCGGAACGTGCCACAGCGGCGTCGGCCGTCCGGCGGCGAGCACCTTCGCCTGCGGCGGCTTCTCCACGTCCATCGCCGGCCCCGGATCGGGTCCGTCGATGCCCGCGTACCGTGCGCCGAAACCGACTCCCAGCTCCTCGGCGACCAGGATCATCTCCCCTATGCCGCCGAGCGGCGCGGGTCCGGAGCAGGCGACGGCGGTCGCACGCCCGCCACCGCGGTCGTCACCGGCACAGGCCACGCCCGTGAACAGCCAGCCGACCGGCAGCGGCCAGGGCATCCACACCGGCACCTGGGTGCGGTGCACCACGACACCGAGGGCCTCGACGCTGGGCGGTATCACGGGCTGTACCGGATGCACGGTCCCGTGCACCTCGCACTGCCAGGTGTCGGCGAAGAGACCGGGAGCCCTGACCCGGCCACCGCACTTCGGGCAACTGGGTTCGCCCCTCATAGGGCCCCACGGTCCTACCCGGAATCCCCCACGTCAAGGACGATCACCCGTCCGGGCGGTACCGGTTACCGGCCGGAGTTAGATGCATCTTGCATTAGTTAGCTGCCCTAACTTGCTATGTGCATATGCCAACCAAATCGGCGTGCGGACGAGAACCGCACGGACGAGAACAACGGAGGAAGCGCATGGCACAGCCGGCAGACCCGTTCGACGCGGGGGCGGGCAGCATCCTGCGGCGGCCGAAGGCCGTATGGGCGACGGCCGGCGCGTCCGTCGTCGCCTTCATGGGCATCGGACTCGTCGACCCGATCCTGCCCTCCATCGCCAAGGGCCTGGACGCCACCACCAGCCAGGTCTCCCTGCTCTTCACCTCGTACTTCCTGATCACCGCCGTGGCGATGCTGCTCACCGGCTTCGTCTCCAGCCGGATCGGCGGCCGCCGGACCCTGCTGCTCGGCCTCGCGTTCGTGGTCGTCTTCGCGGGTCTCGCCGGCACCTCGGACACCGTCGGCCAGCCGGTCGGCTTCCGGGCCGGCTGGGGCCTGGGCAACGCCCTGTTCGTCTCGACCGCCCTCGCGGTCATCGTGGGCGCGGCGGCCGGCGGCAGCGCCGCCGCGTCTGCTCTACGAGTCCGCGCTCGGCCTCGGCATGGCGTGCGGCCCGCTGCTCGGGGCGGTGCTCGGCAACATCAGCTGGCGCTACCCCTTCTTCGGCACCGCCACCCTGATGGCGGTCGGCTTCCTGTGCATCACCGCGTTCCTGAAGGAGCAGCCCAGGCCCGCCCGCAGGACCTCGGTCCTGGACCCGCTCAGGGCGCTCGGCCACGGGGGCCTGGCCTCCGTCGCCGCCTCGGCCTTCTTCTACAACTACACGTTCTTCACCGTGCTGACCCTCACCCCGTTCGTGCTGGACATGACCCCGTACCGTTCGGGTGCCGTGTTCTTCGCCTGGGGCGTGCTGCTCGCGCTCTTCTCGGTGGTGGTGGCCCCGCGCATGCAGCGGCGCTTCGGCTCGCTGCGGGTGCTCGGCGGCTCGCTGGCGCTGCTCGCCGCCGACGTCACCGTCCTCGGCTACGGCAGCCACACCGCGGCGGTCGTCTGCACGGTCCTGTCCGGCGCGTTCATCGGCGTGAACAACACCGTCTACACCGAGCTGGCCCTCGGCGTGTCGGACGCTCCCCCAGACTCCGTCCGGGGGTACCCCCAGCGTCCGGCGGCGAGCGCGGGCTACAACTTCGTCCGCTGGTTCGCCGCCGCGGCCGCCCCCTACTTCGCGCCGAAGATCGAGGAGTGGACCGACCTCCACGTCCCGTTCGTGGTGGCGGCGGTCACCGCCGCGCTGGGCGCGGTGGTGGTACTCGTACGGCGCAACACGCTCACGCACGAGGCGGCGGAACGGGAGCCGTCGCACGCCACGCAGGACGGCGTCAGCGTCTTTGCCAACTGACCGGCCGGGGACGGCGCTTGGTGAGGTTGCTCACCGTCGCACGTCAGTCCAGCGGGACGGAGTTGCGGTGCGGATCCCGCAGGTCCGTCCCGCTCGCCAGCCAGCGCTCCTGAAGGGCCTGGGCCCCGTGCACCCGCTTCCAGGCCGCCTCGTTCGGGGTCATCGGCAGCAAGGGCAGGAACCGGACGGGGTCGAGCGGCTCGTCCAGCGCCAGATCCTCGACGAGACCACCCGGCTCGCCGACCAGGACCGAGGTGAAGGGAGCGCCCGGCCACAGCGGTCCGCCCACGTCCAGGGACGCGCCCGGCGCCACGACCAGGCCCTCCACCTGCGGAGACGCGGCCAGGACGGCCAGCGCGCGAAGCACCTTGTCGGTCTCGGCCAGCCCGGCGCGGACCGACAGGACCAGCTCGGCGCGGGGACCTTGGACGGGGTCCGCGAGCGTCGCGGTGGGGTCGGTCATGGGGTGCGCCGACATGCCGAGCGTGGCGTAGCGCAGGACGTCCTCGCCCTGCAGATCCTCGTGGAAACGGAGCACCTCGATGCGGTCCGTGCCGAGGAAGGTGACCGCCGCGCGCGCGTCCGGTTCGCCCAGTGCGGTGGTCAACCGGGCCTCGACCAGAGGAAGAACTTCTGCCATGTCGTGAGCATAGAACTCGTCAGTACCGGGCAAAGCAGCGCCTTGACACTGAGGGCTGCTGCTACTCTGGCCGCGGTGGTTCGGGGCAGCACGCAGAGCGTCGCGGTCAGACCCCGACGCCACGAGGACTCCCTTACGAGGGACCGGCTGGAGGAGGTGGGGCTGTCATGGATCGAAGTCACCCGTGCAGTACCACTCGCTCTTCCGCCCGCTGATTTCGTCTACTGGTCGGCTGCCGCCTTCACGTTCGCGTTGTCGTTCGGAAGAGCACTTTGTTTTCGCTTGCCTGATCCCTCTGACCGGTCCGCTCCGGATCTGTCTGGATCCGTTCGTCTGATCCGAATCAGTAGCGAAGCCGCCACCGCAACGGTGCGGTGCTCCCCGCTTTGTGGACGTGCCAAACATCCGCAGTCAGGACGTCCCCATTCCGGGTAGTTCCACCCGTTCGCCGCGGTCTTCCGCTGCTCGTCGCGAAGGAGCCTGCCCATGTCGATGATCCGCGACCTCCGTGCCGTGGTCCGCCCGACCCGCCCCTCCCAGCGCAACAGCCTGCGCGCCGAGACCGGCGCGTACGACACCACCCGCGACCCCGGTACGCCGTCGGCCGTCGTCGACTGCGCCGTCTACCGGGACGGTGCGCGGGTGGAGACGCCGAAGCCGTTGAGCCCGCAGGAGGCGATGCGCCAGGTACGCCGGGACGGCGGGTTCGTGTGGATCGGCCTGCACGAGCCGACGGAGGCCGAATTCGCCGGTATCGCGGGCGAGTTCGGGCTCCACCCGCTGGCGGTGGAGGACGCCGTCCAGGCCCACCAGCGCCCCAAGCTCGAGCGCTACGACGACTCCCTCTTCACCGTCTTCAAGACCATCCACTACGTCGAGCACGACCAGCTCACCGCCAACAGCGAGGTCGTGGAGACCGGCGAGGTGATGTGCTTCACCGGCCGGGACTTCTTCATCACCGTCCGGCACGGCGGGCAGGGCTCGCTGCGGGCGCTGCGGCACCGGCTCCAGGACGACCCCGAGCTGCTCGCCAGGGGCCCCTCGGCCGTCCTGCACGCCATCGCCGACCATGTCGTCGACGGCTATGTCGCGGTCGCCGACGCCGTGCAGGACGACATCGACGAGGTCGAGACCGAGGTCTTCTCGCCCGGCCGCAAGGGCGGGGTCTCGCGTGGTGTGGACTCGGCGCGGATCTACCAACTCAAGCGCGAGGTGCTGGAGTTCAAGCGTGCGGTGTCGCCCCTGCTGCGTCCCATGCAGCTGCTCAGCGAGCGCCCGATGCGGCTGGTCGACCCCGACATCCAGAAGTACTTCCGGGACGTCGCCGACCATCTCGCGCGCGTCCAGGAGCAGGTCGTCGGCTTCGACGAACTCCTCAACTCCATCCTCCAGGCCAACCTGGCGCAGGCGTCCGTGGCCCAGAACGAGGACATGCGCAAGATCACGTCCTGGGCCGCGATCATCGCCGTACCCACGATGGTGTGCGGGGTGTACGGCATGAACTTCAAGTACATGCCGGAGACGCACTGGCGGTACGGCTACCCGGTGATCATGGGCATCACGATGGTCATCTGTCTCGGCATCCACCGCACCCTCAAGCGCAACGGCTGGCTCTAGGCTGGGCGCCATGACACGGCAGCTGCTCGACCAGGCCCTCGTCGAGGAGGCCACGAAGAAGTCCGGCCTCATCTGGGTCCGGGGCGCCGGGGCACCGGCCGCGCGCGCGGTGTGGCATGCCTGGGCCGACGGTGGCGTGTGCCTGGTCGGCGACGGGAGCGAGCAGCCGCTGACCGGGCTGGCCGGCGGGGGCACGGCCGAGGTGACCGTGCGCAGCAAGGACAAGGGCGGCCGGCTGGTCACCTGGACGGCGGCGGTGACGGAGCTGTCCGCCGGCTCCCCCGAGTGGGACGCGGCGGTGGCGGAGCTGAAGGGCAAGCGTCTCAACGCCCCCGACGGCGAGGCCATGACGGACCGCTGGGCGCGGGAGTGCAGGGTGCTGCGCCTGCGCCCGACGGGAGCGACGGCGCCGCTGCCGACGGGAAGCCTGGCGGAGGCTCCGGTGCCGTCCCCGGCGACGACCCGTCAGCCGGTCCCGGCGGGCCTGCCGAAGCTCCTGGCACGGCGCGGAAGGTCCCGGTAGCCCCCGGCGGGTGCCCTTCACGAGGTGGGCAGTTGCCTGCCGTAGTCGACCGTGTCGCCCTTCTCCGGCTCGGTGACGCTGAAAGAGCTGCCCCAGTCCGTGAACGTGAGGGTGCCGGCGCCGCCGGCCCGCTCCAGGCGGAGCGGATACGGCTTGCCCTTGAGGGAGACGTCCAGCGTGCCGCCGGAACCGCCGTCGCCGGCGATGCGGATGGTGGGGGTGCCCGACTGTTCGTGGTGGCCGGCGGTGGAGAGGGAACCGTGCAGGGTCAGCAGGCCCGACAGAAGGAGGTTCTTGTCCGTGAAGCCGCTGAACTTCTTGTACGAGGGATCGCCCTGCGGAACCTTCACGTACTTCCCGTCGAGCGTGCCGGCCGCGCTCGTGTCGCTCCCGTCGGCATGGTTCCAGAAGTCCGCGTCGGCCTGCAGATAGAGCGTCTCGCCGACCCGGAGCAGGTGGAAGGTCGAACCCTTCGAGGTGACCGACCCGGTCCCCCCGTCCGCGTTCAGGCGCATGTCCAGCTCGTAGGTACGCCCGCTCGTGACCACCGTGCCCGCCATCCGTACCGTCGCCACCGACGTCGCCGCCGCGCGGGTCCTCGACTGGATGACGTCCGGGGCCAGCTTGCCCACCCCGTTCGTGCCCGCGTCCGGATCCTCACTGCACGCGGTGAGCAGGGCCAGCGCGCACATCGTGGTCACCAACGCGGCGTGGCGAGTACGGCCACGGCCCGGAGCAAGCACGGTCACCGAGGGGGCCACCTTTCTGACGGGTCCGGCACGGCGTACCGCAGCGTACCGGTGCCCCGGCCCCCCGGCGGAGCCAGTCCGTCCGGACCGCCCACCAGGGCGTATCCGATCGGTACGGGCTAGCCTGAACCCCACCGAGCAGGCGAAAAGGGCAGCAAAGCAACCAAGCGGTACTCGGGTCGGCAAAGGAGGCGGGTCCATGGCAGCGGGCGCTCCCCGGATCTTCGTCTCGCACCTCGCCGGTATCGCCGTCTTCGATCCCACCGGCGACCAGGTGGGGCGGGTCAGGGACCTCGTCGTCATCCTGCGCGTCGGCGCCAAGCCCCCGCGGCTGCTCGGCATGGTCGTCGAACTCTCCACCCGGCGCCGCGTCTTCCTGCCCATGACCCGGGTGACGAGCATCGAGTCCGGCCAGGTCATCACCACCGGCGTGCTCAACGTCCGCCGGTTCGAGCAGCGGCCCACCGAGCGCCTGGTCTTCGGCGAACTCCTGGACCGCCGCGTCGAGCTGGTCGAGACCGGCGAGGAGGTCACCGTCCTGGACCTGGGCGCCCGGCAGCGGCAGGCCCGCCGGGAGTGGGAGGTCGACCGCGTCTTCGTCCGCAAGGGCCGCACGGGTACCTTCCGGCGCACCAGGGGCGAGTCGCTCACCGTCGAGTGGTCCCAGGTCACCGGTTTCTCCCTGGAGGAGCACGGACAGGGCGCGGAGAGCCTGCTCGCCACCTTCGAGCAGCTGCGCGCCGCGGACCTCGCCAACGTGCTGCACCACCTGTCCGCCAAGCGCCGCGCCGAGGTGGCCGCCGCGCTGGACGACGACCGCCTGGCCGACGTCCTCGAAGAGCTTCCCGAGGACGACCAGATCGAGATCCTCGGCAAGCTGAAGGAGGAGCGGGCGGCGGACGTGCTGGAGGCCATGGACCCCGACGACGCGGCCGACCTGCTCGCCGAACTCCCCGAGGAGGACAAGGAGCGGCTGCTGAACCTGATGCAGCCGGCGGACGCGGCCGAGATGCGGCGGCTGATGTCGTACGAGGAACACACGGCCGGCGGGCTGATGACGACCGAGCCGATCGTGGTGCGGCCCGACTCCACCGTCGCCGACGCCCTGGCCCGGGTCCGCAACCCCGACCTGTCCCCGGCCCTCGCCGCCCAGGTCTACGTCTGCCGGCCGCCCGACGAGACCCCGACCGGCAAGTACCTGGGCGCCGTCCACTTCCAGCGCCTGCTGCGCGATCCTCCGTACACCCTGGTCAGTTCGCTCCTCGACGACGACCTGCAACCGCTCGATCCCGAGGCCACGCTGCCGATCATCGCCGGGTTCTTCGCCACGTACGACATGGTCGCGGCGCCCGTGGTGGACGAGACGGGATCGCTGCTGGGCGCGGTGACCGTGGACGACGTCCTGGACCACATGCTGCCCGAGGACTGGCGGGAGACCGAGTTCCACCTGGACGACGCGGAGGAGCAGGAGCCGGAGAAGGGGGCGGGGGCCCATGGCGCCTGAACGTGAGGGCACCCGGGAGCGCACGCCGTCGGGCGCCACCGCGGCCACCCGGCCGCGCGGGCACCGTCTGGACCAGCCGCGCCCGCCCAGACGGCGGATCGTGCCCGAGTGGGACCCGGAGGCCTTCGGCCGGCTCTCCGAGCGCATCGCGCGATTCCTGGGCACCGGACGGTTCATCGTCTGGATGACGTTCGTGATCATCGTCTGGGTGCTGTGGAACATCTCGGCACCCGGGAAGCTGCGCTTCGACGAGTACCCGTTCATCTTCCTGACCCTGGCCCTGTCCCTCCAGGCCTCCTACGCGGCCCCGCTGATCCTGCTCGCGCAGAACAGGCAGGACGACCGCGACCGCGTCAACCTCGAACAGGACCGCAAGCAGAACGAGCGGTCCATCGCCGACACCGAGTACCTGACCCGGGAGATCGCCGCGCTGCGCATGGGCCTGGGCGAGGTGGCGACCCGGGACTGGATCCGTTCCGAGCTCCAGGACCTGCTCAGGGACATGGACGAGCGGCGGGACGGGCACGGCGCGCACGGCGTATTCCCGGCAGAACGGTCTGCCAGGCGTGACGTAGACGACCGGTGAGGGGCGTTATAGGGGCCGTGCGCGTCGCCGTACCATCGTCTGTATGGCTAGCGAAGACGCGGTGCGCGAGGCTCTGGCGACGGTGAACGACCCGGAGATCAACCGACCCATCACCGAACTGGGGATGGTCAAATCGGTGGAGATCGGGGAGGACGGCGCGGTCGCGGTCACCGTGTACCTGACGGTCTCCGGCTGCCCCATGCGGGACACCATCACCCAGCGGGTCACCGAGGCGGTCTCCCGGGTCGACGGCGTCACCCGGGTCGACGTCACCCTGGACGTGATGAGCGACGAGCAGCGCAAGGAGCTGGCGTCCGCGCTGCGCGGCGGCCAGACCGAGCGTGAGGTGCCCTTCGCCAAACCCGGCAGTCTGACCCGGGTCTACGCGGTCGCCTCCGGCAAGGGCGGTGTCGGCAAGTCCTCGGTGACGGTCAACCTCGCCGCCGCGATGGCCGCCGACGGTCTCAAGGTCGGTGTCGTCGACGCCGACATCTACGGCCACTCGGTCCCGCGCATGCTCGGCGCGGACGGCCGCCCCACCCAGGTCGAGAACATGATCATGCCGCCGTCGGCGAACGGCGTGAAGGTCATCTCGATCGGCATGTTCACCCCGGGCAACGCCCCGGTGGTCTGGCGCGGCCCGATGCTGCACCGCGCCCTCCAGCAGTTCCTCGCGGACGTCTACTGGGGCGACCTCGACGTCCTGCTGCTCGACCTCCCGCCGGGCACGGGTGACATCGCCATCTCGGTCGCCCAGCTGGTCCCGAACGCCGAGATCCTCGTCGTGACGACGCCTCAGCAGGCGGCGGCGGAGGTCGCCGAGCGCGCCGGCTCCATCGCGGTCCAGACCCACCAGAAGATCGTCGGCGTGGTCGAGAACATGTCCGGCCTGCCCTGCCCGCACTGCGGCGAGATGGTCGACGTCTTCGGCACGGGCGGCGGCCAGGCGGTCGCCGACGGCCTCACCCGCACGACGGGTGCGAACGTCCCGGTCCTCGGCAGCATCCCCATCGACGTCCGCCTCCGCGAGGGCGGCGACGAGGGCAAGCCGGTCGTCCTGACCGACCCGGACAGCCCGGCGGGCGCGGCCCTGCGCGGCATCGCCGGGAAGCTGGGCGGCAGGCAGCGGGGCCTGTCGGGCCTGTCCCTGGGCATCACGCCGCGCAACAAGTTCTAGGGGGGGCGCAGCGCGCCCCGGAAGGGGCGCGGGACCGTATCGTGCGGCTCCGCCGCGGGGCGCGACCGGCCACGGCGCGCCCGCGGCCGCACACACCGCGGTCCCTACGGCGAAGGGGCGCCACGAACGACCGGCGCCCCTTTTCTCATGCGCACTCGTCTCTCATGCGCACTCGTCTCTCATGCGTACTCGGCGACGTCCTTGATCACCGCGAACCCGAGCCCGTAGGCCGACATCCCCCGGCCGTACGCCCCCACGTGCACGCCCTGCGACGTGGACCCGGCGAGCACCCACCCGAACTCCGACTCCCGGTAGTGGAACGGGGTGGGCACCCCGTCCACCGGCAGCGACAGCGTGGACCACTCCGGCCCGCTCAGCTCGTCGGCCAACTGCCACGCGGTCTCGGTCTGCTGGTCCAGCCAGTCGTCCCGCAGGGTGTGGTCCATCTGCCCCGGCCAGGTGAAGGACAGCAGCCCGACCCCGGCCAGCCACGCGGCCGACGACACCGACGTGGCCTCCAGCAGCCCTGTCCCGTCGGCGCTCCTGCGGGACGGATTCGCCGCGATGGTCACGACCACCGCGAACTTCTCCCTCGGCTCACCGACGGACGCGGCGAGGTGCTCGTTCCGCACGGACGGCTCGTCGCCGTGCCCGACCGACCCGTGCTCCACCGCGCCGTCGGCCGCCGTACCCACCTGCATCAGCCAGCGCGGCCCTGTGAAGGCCTCGTCGAGGCCGTACCAGGGGAAGGGCGCCTCCAGGTAGCCGTCGACCGTGCGCCAGGCGGAGAGGACCTGCTGTCCGTTCTCCGCGACCGGCGTCTGTTCGCCCACCCGACTTGTCGTCTCCATCTACCCGGACGCCTCCTAGCTCCAGTCGGTCCGGGGCGGCCCGCCCCCCTTCGGGCGCACTCGTCCGGTCCGCACAACAACTCGGCAGCATATCCACACCGCTGCAACCAGCAGCGAAACCGCCCGGCGCGTGGGTCGCGCGGGCGGCGGGATCAAGCCGTGAGCGGCGCATACGCGGTATGAAACGCGTCACGTGCGCCGCTCGGCCGGAGGTGTCGCGTCGGGCTCAGGTGGCGTCCGCGTCGAACGGCGGACGGTCGTCCTTGCCCGGGTCCTCGGGCTTCTTGGCCATGTCGATCCGGCCACCCGTGGAACCCGCAGAACCCGCGGAACCCGCGGAAGGGGACGAGTCGGCCTCCCGGCCGTGCACCGCCTCCGTGACCTCGGCCATCTCCTTCTTCAGGTCGAAGCCGTTGCGGATCTCCTTGAGCCCCAGCTCGTCGCTGTCCAGGTGCTTGCGGACGAAGTTCTTGGGGTTGAGGTCGTCGAACTCGAAGTCCTTGAACTCCGGGCCGAGTTCCTCGCGGATGTCCGCCTTGGCGCTCTCCGAGAACTCCCGGATCTTGCGGATGGTCCGCATCACGTCCTGGATGACCTTCGGGAGCTTGTCCGGACCGAAGACGAGCACGGCGAGCACGACGATGGTCGCCAGCTCGAGTGGTCCTATGTCATTGAACACCTGAAGCTCCTTGCGATGTCCTCGGTCCTCGGCCCTCCGGTCGCTGGTGCGGTTGTTCCGTGGTCCGGGCCGGGTCCACGGTACCCGGCGTACCTGTCCGACCGGTACTGCCCCGAGGTGTCCGACCATGTGTGTACGACCGGTTTTCCCGGTTGTTTGCCTAGTCGGAGGCATGGGTGTGGTTTCGCCTGTGACGTTTCTGTCAGTTCCTGTCCGGCTTTCCCGCGGTCAGCGGGCCGCGCGGAAGGAGGGGGAGGGAGCGGAGGTCGCGTCGGGGACGGGTGCGGCGAGCAGGGCGGCGCCGGTCGCCTCGGGGGAGTCGGTCCACGAGGTGAGGGTGAACGGCGGGTTGGTGGCCAGGGGCCGTATCAGCGGGGAGACGGCTGCCGCGCCGGCCAGTACGGGTGCGGTCAGCTCCCGCAGTGCGTTCTCGCCGGCGCCCGGGGAGGGCACTCCGGGCAGCAGCGGCGCGGAGACCGAGGTGGGTGCCGCGGTCGTGGCGGAGCCGAGCAGGCTGCCGGAGGACAGCAGCGGGGTGAGCGAGCGGCGGCGCTGCGAGTCGGCGGCGCCCGCGGTGCCGGGGCCCGCCGTGCCGGCCGGGGCGACGCTGCCGCCACCGGTGCCGCTGCGGGCGTCGGCGGAGGTGGAGCCGGGCAGGCCGGCGGTGACCCCGCCGAGGGCGACCGCGGCCAGCGAGACCGCACCGGCGGCGACGAACGCGAACCGCATGCCGCGCGAGGCGGAGCGGTCGGCGTCCGGGCGGCCGACGGGATGGATCCGGAAGCCCCGGCCGGCGGCGACGGCCGAGTCGTGCGGGTGGGCCGGGACGTAGCCGAACTCGAAGCGGTCCTCCTGGCTCACGCCGAAGACCCCGCTGTCGGGCCGGCGTCCCGAGGGGCCCGGGCCGCCGAACGGGGAACCGCCGGTGTCGCCGCCCCCGGGCAGCCCCTGGAGGCGGGCGAGGAAGCTCTCGGAGGGCGGGGGCGGGGCGGCCTCGGCGAAGACGCTCTTCAGTGCGCGCTGGGCGTCGGCCTCCGCCTTGCACCTGGCGCAGGTGGCCAGGTGGGCCAGGACGCGCTCACGCGAATCATGACCGAGCTCTCCGTCCACCAGGGCGGAGAGTCGGTCTCCCAGGTGCTGCTCGGCGAGCTGTCGCTCGGCGGGATCGGGTCGGGAACCACTCACGCGGACGCGCCCCCTCCTCCCAGCGCGGGAACACGGGGTACGAAGGAGCGACGCTCGGCCCTGCGGGCTTCCGGGGAGCGGTGCGCGAGGGCCTTGCGCAGCTGGGAGCGGCCGCGGTGGATCCGGGAGCGGACCGTGCCAAGCTTGACGCCGAGGGTCGCGGCGATCTCCTCGTACGACAGGCCCTCGATGTCGCACAGGACGACGGCGGCGCGGAACTCGGGCGCGAGGGTGTCCAGGGCCTGCTGCACGTCGGCGTCGAAGTGCGCGTCGTTGAAGGCCTGGGAAGGGGTGGGCTCACGGCTGGGCAGGCGCTCGGCCGCGTCGTCGCCGAGGGCGTCGAAGCGGATGCGCTGCTTGCGCCGGACCATGTCGAGGAACAGGTTGGTCGTGATGCGGTGCAGCCAGCCCTCGAAGGTGCCCGGCGAGTAGGTCGACAGGGAGCGGAAGACGCGGACGAAGACCTCCTGGGTGAGGTCCTCGGCGTCGTGCTGGTTGCCGGTGAGCCGATAGGCCAGGCGGTAGACGCGGCCGCTGTGCGTGCTGACGATCTCCTCCCACGTGGGCGGAGTCCATGCCTGCCCGTCCGCGTCGGTGGAGAAGGTCGCGGTCCGGTCCTCGCCCATGGCGAGCGCGTCGGCGTGGCTGGGGTCAGCAGCGGTGTCGTTCACGGATTTCGGCCTGCCCGCCGATCCGAGGAAGCGCCGTAGCACTCCTCCCCGGTCCCCGGGTTCGGCCGCACCTCCCCTGTCGGCTCTGGTGGTGTCCAGTGGAGCCCCTACCATAGCCACCTCGCCCGTTAGCACCGGATAAGCGGTTTTACGAGAATTTGATCTCTGCCGGTACGGCTCGTCCCGCCGTGTCGGCGGCTGCTCTGCCGCCGTCTCCTCATCGTGATCCATTCGTGTCCCCCCGCCCTGTCTTCCACCCCTCTAAACGCCTGGTCCCATCTGCGGGTTCCCGGCACCAACGGATACAGTCACGCCCAGGCAACCACGGGGACAGGAGAGGGTCATTACCGGCAACCGGCAGACGAGCTGGGCGTTCGCCGACGCCTTTGTCGCCGAGGACGAAGCGCTGCGGTGGGCCCGTGACCGGGCCCGCGACGCAGGGCTGCGCTCGGTGTCGCCCGGCACGGGTGCCGCGCTGCGTCTGCTCGCCGCCTCCGTGGACGCCAAGGCCGTCGCCGAGATCGGCACCGGGTGCGGGGTGTCGGGGATGCACCTGCTGCACGGCATGCGCGCGGACGGTGTCCTGACGACCGTCGACCCCGAGCCGGAGCACCAGCAGTTCGCCCGGCAGGCCTTCCGCGCCTGCGGATTCGCCAGCAACCGGGCCCGCTTCATCCCGGGCCGCGCCCTCGACGTACTCCCCCGTCTCGCGGACGCCGGTTACGACCTGGTCTTCTGCGACGGCGACCGGCAGGAGTACTCCGACTATCTCGCTGAATCGTTGCGCCTGCTGCGCACCGGCGGCCTGGTGGTCTTCGAGGGCGTCTTCGCCAACGGCCGGACGGTCGACTCCGGGCCGCAGCCGACCGAGGTGCTGCGGCTGCGCGAGCTGCTGCGCACGGTCCGGGAGAGCCCGGAGCTGCTGCCGTCACTGCTGCCGGTGGGCGACGGACTGCTCTGCGCCGTCAAGCGCTGACCCGCCGCGCGGGGACCCCGGATACGGCACCGCCCCGGTACCGCATGCGGTGCCGGGGCGGCCGAAAGGGTGTGGTCGCTGACGCCTCAGACGACGACGTTCTTGAGGGCGTCGGCGAGTGCCGCGGCCTCGTCAGGGGTCAGCTCGACGACGAGCCGACCGCCGCCTTCGAGCGGAACGCGCATGACGATGCCCCGCCCCTCCTTGGTCACCTCGAGCGGGCCATCACCCGTCCGCGGCTTCATGGCCGCCATGCTGGTTCCCCTTCCTGAAAACAGCTCATCGTCTGCCGACGGCCCACGAGGGCACGCGCGATCCTTGGCGGGACACGCGGTACCGGCATCGAACACATTGCTTCCAAGCCATTATCCCGCATCTCAGGACCCGATGACCAACATCAGTCGGCATCGCTTGGGCAACGCGCGCGAGCAAAACCACCCAATTCGGCGATGTGACTGCGATACTGCGCCGCCTCGCGTCCTTACGCCGACCGAGTCGGCTCCGATTTTCTTTGACGCAGGTCACACAACGGGTCCGGTCGCCGGACCGCGATCTCCGCCATGCTGTCCTTCGGACCTGTACGTACTGAGCGGTACGTCAGCCGCGACGACGGAGACGACGGAGGGGACGCACCATGACCGACACCGTGCTCTACGAGGTGAGCGACGGGCTCGCGACGATCACGCTGAACCGCCCCGAGGCGATGAACGCGCTGAACATCGCGACGAAGGTCGCGCTTCGGGAGGTCGCGCGGGAGGCGGCGGCCGACCCGGCCGTGCGGGCCGTCCTGCTGACCGCCGCCGGAGACCGGGCGTTCTGTGTGGGCCAGGACCTCAAGGAACACATCACGCTGCTCGCCTCCGACCGGGAGACGGGGTCGGGGCAGACGATGACGACGGTCCGGGAGCACTACAACCCGATCGTGCGGGCACTGGCGGGGGCACCGAAGCCGGTGGTGGCCGCGGTGAACGGCGTCGCCGCCGGTGCCGGTCTCGGGTTCGCGCTGGCCGCGGACTACCGCGTGGTCGCCGACACGGCCGCCTTCAACACGTCGTTCGCCGGGGTCGCGCTGACCGCGGACTCCGGGGTCTCGTGGACGCTGCCCCGGGTCGTGGGCCCTGGACGCGCCGCCGACCTGCTGCTCTTCCCGCGCAGCATCAGCGCGCAGGACGCCTACGAGCTGGGCATCGCGAACAAGGTCGTGCCGTCGGCCGAGCTGCGGGCCGAGGGCGAGAAGATCGCGCGGAAGCTGGCCGAGGGGCCGACGATGGCGTACGCGGCACTGAAGGAGGCCGTCGCCTACGGGCTCACGCACTCCCTCGACGAGACGCTGGACAAGGAGGACGAGCTGCAGGCCCGGGCCGGTGCCTCCGAGGACCACGGGATCGCCGTGCAGGCGTTCGTGAACAAGGAGAAGCCGAAGTACCTGGGGCGGTGACGGCCTGTGGGGAACCGCGGGCGCGCAGGGCATCTCGCGCAGTTCCCCGCACCCCTCAACGGGAGCGTCTGCTCATGCACGCTTCCAGGTGGTCGTCGACCAGACCGCACGCCTGCATCAGGGCGTACGCCGTCGTCGGGCCGATGAAGCGCAGCCCCCGCTTCTTCAGGGCCTTGGACAGGGCCGTCGACTCGGCGGTCACCGGTGCGACGTCGGCGATGGTCCGCGGGGCGGGGTAGGTACCCGGCCCCGGGGCGAACGACCAGATCAGCTCGTCCAGCTCGCCCCGCCCCCACTCCGCCAGGACCTTCGCGTTGGACATCGTCGCGTCGATCTTCGACCGGTTGCGGATGATGCCCGGGTCCGCCAGCAGCCGCTCCCGGTCCTCGTCCGTGAAGGCGGCGACCTTCTCGATGCGGAACCCGGCGAAGGCGGCGCGGAAGCCGGGGCGGCGGCGCAGGATCGTGATCCAGGAGAGTCCGGACTGGAAGGCCTCCAGGCTGAGGCGTTCGTAGAGGGCGTCGTCGCCGTGGACCGGACGGCCCCACTCCTCGTCGTGGTAGGCCACGTAGTCCTCGGTGGACAGGGCCCAGGGGCAGCGCAGCCTGCCGTCCGGCCCGGCCACGGCCGCGCCGGCGGTCGGGGCGGCCTGACCGGTCAGGTCGGTCACGGCCGGTCCTCCGGCTCGGGCTTGTCCAGCGAGGTGTGCCGGGCGTGCGGCGTGGCCCGGGAGCCGGCCAGCGTGGTCTCCAGGTCGGCGATCCGGGCGTCGCGCTCGGCGAGTTCGGCGCCGAGGCGGCTGAGCGCGTCGTCGACGTCCGCCATGCGGTAGCCGCGCGGGGCGAGCGGGAAACGGAGGCTCTCGACGTCCGCGCGGTTCACCGGACGGTCCGGGGGCAGCGGGTCCTGGAAGCGCTCGGGCGCCACCTCGGCCAGCGGGGCGCTCTCGCCGCCGCTCACCACGGACAGCGTGACCGCGGCGACCACGACCGCGAGCGCGACGACCAGGAACAGGAACATAACCATCGCGGTGGCCCCCAGGCTCGATGAAGCTCGTGCGTACTCGTACTGCCGAGTGCGCTTAGTGTGCTCGGTGTCGAATGTGTCTGTGTCCGATCGTGCCATGCGAGTCTGACAGTCAGGGGCACAGGCGGTCGCACCGAGGGACTTACTACGAGAGGTCACAGGCGATGCTCAGGCTGGGCAAGCGGGAATTCGCGCCGCACGAATCGGTGATCATGGCCATCGTGAACCGGACGCCGGACTCCTTCTACGACCAGGGGGCGACCTTCCTCGACGAGCCCGCCCTCGCGCGCGTGGAGCAGGCGGTCGCCGAGGGGGCCGCGATCATCGACATCGGCGGGGTGAAGGCCGGCCCGGGCGAGGAGGTCACGCCCGAGGAGGAGGCGCGCCGGATCGTCGGGTTCGTCGCCGAGGTGCGCCGGCGGTTCCCCGACGTCGTGATCAGCGTGGACACCTGGCGGGCGTCGGTCGCGGAGGCCGCCTGCGAGGCCGGCGCGGATCTGCTGAACGACGCGTGGGGCGGGGTCGATCCTGCGCTGGCGGAGGTCGCGGCCCGGTACCGGGTGGGGCTGGTGTGCACGCACGCGGGTGAGGCGGAGCCGCGGACGCGGCCGCACCGGGTGACGTACGACGACGTGATGGCCGACATTCTGCGGGTGACCCTGGGGCTGGCCGAGCGGGCCGTGGCGCTCGGGGTGCCCCGGGAGTCGGTGATGATCGATCCCGGGCACGACTTCGGCAAGAACACCCGGCACAGCCTGGAGGCGACGCGCCGGCTGGGCGAGATGACCGCGACGGGGTGGCCGGTGCTGGTCTCCCTGTCCAACAAGGACTTCGTGGGCGAGACGCTGGACCGGCCGGTGAAGGAACGGGTGATCGGCACGCTGGCGACGACGGCGGTGTCGGCGTGGCTGGGAGCGCAGGTGTACCGCGTCCACGAGGTGGCGGAGACCCGCCAGGTCCTCGACATGGTCGCGTCCATCGCGGGCCACCGCCCTCCGACGGTGGCCCGGCGAGGCCTGGCGTAGCCTCCGGCGGCTGCGCCCCCGGTAGCCGGCGCGTCCTAGCGGGCCGCTTCCTTGGAGACCAGGGCCACCGCTTCCGCCACGTCGTCCGTCACGTGGAACAGCAGGAGGTCCTTCTCCGAGGCCTTGCCCTGCGCCACCAGGGTGCTGCGCAGCCAGTCCACCAGGCCGCCCCAGTAGGCGCTCCCGAACAGCACGATCGGGAAGCGGGTGACCTTCTGCGTCTGCACGAGGGTGAGCGCCTCGAAGAATTCGTCCAGGGTGCCGAGGCCGCCGGGCAGCACCACGAAGCCCTGGGCGTACTTGACGAACATCATCTTCCGCACGAAGAAGTAGCGGAAGTTCAGGCCGATGTCGACGTAGGGGTTCAGGCCCTGCTCGAAGGGCAGCTCGATGCCGAGGCCGACCGAGACGCCGCCCGCCTCCAGGGCGCCCTTGTTGGCCGCCTCCATCGCGCCGGGGCCGCCGCCCGTGATGACCGCCCAGCCGGCCTCGACCAGGCCCCGGCCCAGCCGCACCCCCGCGTCGTACTCCGGCGAGTCCACCGGCGTCCGCGCCGAGCCGAACACGCTGATCGCGGCGGGGAGTTCGGCGAGCGTGCCGAAGCCCTCGATGAACTCCGACTGGATGCGCAGCACCCGCCAGGGGTCCGTGTGGACCCAGTCGGAGGGGCCGCCCGCGTCCAGCAGACGCTGGTCCGTCGTGCTCGCGGTCACCTGACCGCGCCGTCGGAGGACCGGTCCAAGGCGCTGCTCGTCCGGCGGCACCTTCTTCCCCTCGGGGTTCCCGGTAGGCATATGCGCGCTCCCTCCGCTTGCACGTGTACCCGACCCAGCGTAGATCCACCCGGGTTACCGGCGCGGGACGTCGGCATGTCCGCCGCGCAGCGCCGTCGTGCGGCTCAACGGGTCAGCCAGGCGCGCAGCCGCTCCTCGCCCGACAGGATCTTTCCGGTTTCGACCCTTTCGTCCCTCTTGTGCGCCAAGTGCGGATTGCCCGGACCGTAGTTGACCGCCGGGACACCCAGGGCGGAGAAACGGGAGACGTCGGTCCAGCCGTACTTGGGCATCGGGGTGCCGCCGACCGCCTCGATGAAGGCGGCCGCGGCCGGGTGCGAGAGGCCCGGCAGCGCACCGGGGCTGTGGTCGTCGACCACGAACTCCTCGACCCCGCAGCCGGCGAAGACCTCCCGGACGTGCGCGATCGCCTCCTCCTCGGAACGGTCGGGGGCGTACCGGAAGTTGACCGTGACCACGCACTCGTCGGGGATGACGTTGCCGGCGACCCCGCCCGAGACACCCACCGCGTTGAGGCCCTCGCGGTACTCCAGGCCGTCGATGACCGGGTAGCGCGGCTCGTAGGCGGCGAGCCGGGCGAGGATCGGGGCGGCCGCGTGGATCGCGTTGGAGCCCATCCAGGAGCGCGCGGAGTGGGCCCGCTCGCCCGTGGTCCTCAGCAGGACCCGCAAAGTGCCCTGGCAGCCGCCCTCGACCTCGCCGTCGGACGGTTCGAGAAGGACCGCGAAGTCGCCCGCCAGCCACTCCGGGTGCGCCTCGGCGACGTGCCGGAGGCCGTTGAGATGGGCGGCGACCTCCTCGTTGTCGTAGAACACGAAGGTCAGGTCGCGGTTCGGGGCGGGCACGGTGGCCGCGATGCGCAGCTGGACGGCGACGCCGGACTTCATGTCGCAGGTGCCGCAGCCCCACAGCACGCCGTCCTCGTCCAGCCGGGACGGCACGTTGTCCGCGATCGGGACGGTGTCGATGTGACCGGCCAGGATCACGCGCTCGGAGCGGCCGAGGTTCGTCCGGGCGATCACGTTGTTGCCGTACCGGTCGACCGTCAGATGCGGCAGGGCACCCAGCGCGGCCTCGATCGCGTCCGCGAGCGGCTTCTCGGTGCCGCTCTCCGAACGGAAGTCGACGAGTCGCGCGGTCAGCGCGGCCGCGTCCAGAGTGAGGTCAAGCGAGGTGTCGGCCATGGCCCCGACCCTAGCGCGCGGTACCGCGGAGGCGGTTTCACAGGCTTTCGCGCGTGGGGTTGAGCCGCTCGTACTCTCCAGTATGTTGTACGCGTGCGAGAGCCGTCCCCCACCCGCCCCACGCGTCGCCGCCGCGCCCTGCGTTTCGTGTCGGGTTTGCTCATCCTGTGCGCCGTCGCGGCGTATCTGGTCGTCCAGTACGTCACCGGCGGCGGCGGCTCCGAGGGCTGCAAGGTCGTCTCGGGCCGGAGCGACAGCGAGTCGTACGATTTCACGCCCGAACAGGCGGTGAACGCGGCGACGATCGCCGCCGTCGGCACCGGGCGCGGCATGCCCGAGCGGGCGGTGGCCATCGCCCTGGCGACCGCGCTCCAGGAGTCCGGGCTGCTCAACATCGAGCACGGCGACCGGGATTCACTGGGCCTGTTCCAGCAGCGGCCCTCACAGGGCTGGGGCACCGCGAAGCAGATCCTGGACCCGGCGTACGCGGCGGGCATGTTCTACGCGCACCTGGCCAAGGTGCGCGACTACGAGACCCTGCCGCTGACGGTGGCCGCGCAGCGCGTGCAGCGCAGCGGCTACCCGGAGGCGTACGCCAAGCACGAGACCGACGCCACGCTGCTCGCGGCGGCCCTGACCGGGCAGGCGGCGGCCACGCTGACCTGCGACGGGCGCCCGGCGGCCGTCACCGGGGCGGCGGCGACGGGTCCGGACGCGGTACGGACCGCGCTGGTACGGGACTTCGGGCGGGACGCGGTCGAGGAGGCCGGCGCGGAGGTGAGCGACTCGTCCGCGAGTTCGCCGACACCCACGCCGAGCGTGACCGCCACGGCGCACGGACGGACCGTGACCGTGCCGGTGCCGCAGGGCGGCGGGAAGGACGGGTTGGGGCGCACCGAGAGCGAGCGCGGCTGGCAGCTGGCGCACTGGGCGGTGGCCAACTCCTCGGCCCTGCACATCCAGCGGGTGTCGTACGCCGGCCGGGAGTGGTCCGCCGGGAGCACGGACAGCCAGTGGCGGCCGGCGGCCGGTTCGAAGAGCACGGGCGGAGCGGAGAAGTCCGCGGGGGCGGTGCGGATCGTGACCGGGCAGTAGTTCGGCGTTTCACTCCGACGGGTCGGCCCGGGCGGATCGGGTCCATGGTGTACCCACGTTCTCGCACGGTCAGCCACGCCTGCGCGAAACCCGTTGCGAGCACGGGGACGTAAGGATTCTGCGCGGTTCCGGGCACCCTCACCCCCGGGCGCTCTTTGCCCGTTTTTATCCACACCCGATAATGCGATGCGTTATCAATTCTTTACCTTGCGCCTCCGCAACCTTCGCGGACTTCGAGCGGTAGTCACGGCGATCACGTTCCCTCCCGTCGAATGGAGCATCATGTCCCTCCCTCTGACCCGCCGGATCGCCCGTGCCGCGCTGCTCGTCGCAGCGGGAGCGGCAGCCGGGGTCGGTGCGGCCGGCTCCGCCGGCGCGGCCCCGAGCCTGCCGGCCGCCACTCCGAACCTGGGCGGTCTGACCGCGCTGGACGGCGCGAGCGTCGGCAATACCGCCGACAGCGCGGCGCAGAACGTCGCCGGCACCGTCGGCCACACCGGCGGCAGGACGGTCGAGTCGGCGCTGCCGGCCGCGGGCAGGACCGGCGGCAAGGCCGTCAAGGTGGCGGCGCCGGTGGTGCAGCACGCCGCCGGCGACGCGGCCGGCTCCGCCGGTGGGCTGCTCGGCGAGACGGCGGCCACGGCGACCAAGGGCGGCCTGCCGACGCAGGAGCTCACCAAGGGCGGCCTGCCGACGCAGGGACTCACCAAGGGCGGCCTGCCGACGCAGGGACTCACCAAGGGCGGCCTGCCGACGCAGGGACTCACCAAGGGCGGCCTGCCGGTCAAGGGCCTGCCGCTGGGCGGCTGACGCCGCGCGACGCCGGTGATGCGAGAAGGAAGGGACCCGGGGTTCGCCCCGGGTCCCTTCTCGTCGTGCCTCGGCTGCCGCCGAAGAGAACTCCGGCAGCGGTCGGGGTCTAGGAGAGCCGCTCCACGGCCGCCCGTACGCGCTCGTCCGTCGCCGTCAGGGCCACCCGGACGAACCTCTCGCCCGCCGTGCCGTAGAAGTCGCCCGGTGCCACCAGGATGCCGAGTTCGGCCAGGTGGGCCACCGTCCGCCAGCAGGACTCGTCCCTCGTCGACCACAGGTAGAGGCTCGCCTCGCTGTGTTCGACGCGGAAGCCGTGGGCCACCAGCGCCGCACGGAGGAGGCGGCGGCGGGCCGCGTAACGCTCGCGCTGTTCCTGGACGTGGGTGTCGTCGGACAGGGCCGCCACCACCGCCGCCTGGGTGGGTGCCGACGTCATCATGCCGCCGTGCTTGCGGATCTCCAGGAGCGGGCCGAGCACCGCCGGGTCACCGGCCAGGAAGGCCGCTCGGTAGCCGGCCAGGTTGGACCGCTTGGAGAGGGAGTGGACGGCCACGATGCCGTCGTACGAGCCGCCGTTCACGTCCGGGTGCAGGACCGAGACGGGGTCTGCCTCCCAGCCCAGTTCGAGGTAGCACTCGTCGGAGAAGACCAGGACGCCGTGGGCGCGGGCCCAGGCGACGATCTCCGTCAGCTCCGGCGCCGGGATGACCCGGCCCGTCGGGTTGGACGGGGAGTTCAGCCAGAGGAGCTTCAGGTTCGTCGGGTCCAGGTCGCGCGGGTCGTCGTAGACCTCGTACTGCGCGCGGGCCAGGCGGGCGCCGACCTCGTAGGTGGGGTACGCCAGGCGCGGGTAGGCGACCTTGTCCCCGGGGCCGAGGCCCAGCTGGGTGGGGAGCCAGGCGACGAGTTCCTTGGAGCCGACGATCGGCAGGACGTGTCGGTGGGTGACGTCGCGGGCGCCCAGGCGGCGCCCGACCCAGCCGGTGATCGCGTCGCGCAGCGCCGGGGTGCCCCAGACGGTGGGGTAGCCGGGCGAGTCGGCCGCGTCGATCAGGGCCTTCTGGATCAGGTCGGGGACCGGGTCCACCGGGGTGCCGACGGAGAGGTCGACGATGCCGTCCGGGTGCGCCGCTGCCGTCTTCTTGTACGGCTCCAGCTTGTCCCAGGGGAAGGCGGGCAGACGGTCGGAGACTGCGGACACGGTCACTGGCTCACTTTCTTCGGTACGACCGGTACGACCGGCACGGCAAACGCCTCGGTCCCGCAGGCGCCGACCGGGTGCGATCAGGCCGGTACGGGACCGAGGCGGCACGGTGGTGCGGCGGGCCGCCGTACGGGCTACCCGGCCTGCGGGGGCAGCGCGGCGACGAAGGGGTGGTCGCGCTCGATCAGGCCCAGCTTGCTGGCGCCGCCGGGAGAGCCGAGCTCGTCGAAGAACTCGACGTTGGCCTTGTAGTAGTCCTTCCACTCCTCGGGAGTGTCGTCCTCGTAGAAGATCGCCTCGACCGGGCAGACCGGCTCACAGGCGCCACAGTCAACGCATTCGTCCGGGTGGATGTACAAGGACCGCTGGCCCTCGTAGATGCAGTCGACCGGGCACTCCTCGATGCACGCCTTGTCCTTCACGTCGACACAAGGCTGCGCGATGACGTAGGTCACGCTGTCGTTCCTCCTCGATTGGGCGCTGGCGGGCCTCCGTAGGCTCCGCCGCCTGGCGCGCGGGAGCGCGGCGTCGTCGATGCCCACCCCTAGTATCTCCGTTCTCGGGCATGATCCGAACAGGAGGGGTGAACCGACCAGTGGAAATCTCGGCCGCAGGACGCTTCGAGGTCCGTATCACCGCTGCTGACGTGGGCAAAAGAATCTCCGTGCGCCGTTTGGCGGGAAATGGCCTACCCGGGGAGAAGTTCACCGACACGGTGGGTGTTCTCACATCATGGGACGACGACGGCATGCTGACGATCGCACGGCGGGACGGGCTGATCGTCCGGATACCGGAGTCCGCTCTGGTGGCCGCCAAGGTGGTGCCGGCCGCTCCGGCGCGCCGCCGGGGACCGGCGGCCACCTACCGCGAAGTCGCGCGTGTCGCCTCGCGCGGCTGGCCGCCGCTGGAGAGCGAGCGGCTCGGTGAGTGGGAGCTGCGGGCTTCCGGGGGATTCACCCGGCGGGCGAACAGCGTGCTGCCGCTGGGCGATCCGGGCCTCCCGCTCGACGCGGCCCTGGACGCCGTACGGCGGTGGTACGGCGAACGGGGGCTGCCCGCGTACGTGCAGACCGCGACCGGCGCCGAGGGCACGCAGGAACTGCTCGGCGCCGAGCTGGAGCGGCGCGGCTGGGTGCGTGAGGTGAGTGCCGAGCTGTGGACCGGGGCGACGGCGCCGGTGGCGGACCGTGCGGAGGGTGCCGGTGTGGTGCTCTCCCGGTCGGCCGACGAGGCCTGGCTCGCGCGCTACCAGCGCAAGGGGGTCGGCGAGGTCGCCCTGCGGGTGCTGCGGGGAGGGCCGTCCGTGTGGTTCGCGGCCGTTCCCGGCGAGGGCGCCCCGGCGGCCATCGGGCGGCTGGTGGTGGACGGCCGGTGGGCCGGGTTCGCCGCCGTCGAGGTGGATCCGGCGCTGCGACGCCGGGGACTGGCCGGCGAGGTCATGGCCGCGCTCGCCCGGCGGGCGCTGGAGGAGGGCGCGTCCGCGGCCTGGCTCCAGGTGGAGGCCGGGAACACCGGGGCACGGGCGCTGTACACCGGGCTGGGTTTCGGGGCACACCACGCGTACCACCACTACAGGGAGCCGGCGGCGGACGGCCGCTGAGGCCGCCGTGGTACGGAGCGTTCCGGAAGGGCACGAAACAGCTATGCACCCCCCTGTTCCAGATCCGGATCCAGCACCGCGTCCGCGTCTGCGTCCGCCGGCGCCGGAGCGGGCCTCCGAGGTCGGGCGGCGCTTCGCCGAGGAGGCGCGGTCCGAGCGGCCCGATCTGGCGACGCTGTGTCTGCTGCTGGGCGCGGCGGCCGACGGCTCGCTGGACGAGGCCGGGATCGACGCGGCGCAGATGGAGCTGGACCGGCTGGCCGGACAGCTTCCGTACCGGCCGGGCGGCCCGCACGCCTGGGCCACGGCGGCGCACCGGCTGCTGGGCGAACGGCTCGGCTTCCACGGCGCCGCCTCGGACTACCGCAGGCTGGAGTCCTCACTGCTGCACGAGGTGCTGCGCCGGCGGCGCGGGCTGCCGATCCTGCTGTCCGTGGTCTGGCTGGAGGTGACCCGGCGGGCGGGCGCGCCGGTCCACGGGGTCGCGCTGCCGGGGCACTTCGTGGTGGGGTTCGGGCCGGCCGAGGAGCAGGTGCTGGCCGATCCGTTCGACGGCGGCCGGGTGCTGACCGGTTCGGACGCGCAGACGCTGGTGGTGGGGGCGACGGGGGCGCCGCTGGAGCCGGCGATGCTGGAACCGGCAGATCCGCTGGACGTCGTACGCCGGATCCTCAACAACGTACGGGCCTGGGCGGCGGCCCGGCCCGAGCGGTCGGAGGTGGGCCTGTGGGCGGTGGACCTGTCCCTGCTGATGCCCTCCCACCCGGCCAGGCTGCGGTACGACCGGGCACGGCTGCTGGTGCAGCGGGGTGACTTCACCGACGGCGCCGAGGAGCTGGAGGAGTACGCAGGGCTGATCGAGGCCGTCGACGAGGCGGCGGCGGAGAAGGTGCGCGGCGAGGCACGGTCGGCTCGGGCCAGGCTCAACTGAGGGGAACGGGGGCCGCCGCTTCGCCGTGGGGGGACGCGTTGCGCGGCCGCGAGTCCGTCGTGGCGCGGCGCGCGGTTCCCCGCGCCCCAGGCCGGCTGCCCATGCCGGCAGGCAGTCCCTCGGACTCCCGGGTCCTCTACAGCCAGCCCTTCTCCCGGGCTATCCGGACCGCCTCCGCCCTGTTGCGCACCGCCAGCTTCTGGATGGCCGTCGAGAGGTAGTTGCGTACCGTCCCCTGCGAGAGGTGCAGGGCCGCCGCCAGCTCCGCGTTGGTGGAGCCGTCTGCCGCCGCGCGCAGCACCTCCCGCTCGCGGTCGGTCAGCGGGTTGGCGCCCTCCGCCAGGGCCGCCGCCGCCAGCGTGGGGTCGATGACGCGCTCGCCGGCCAGGACCTTGCGGACCGCCTCGGCGAGCTGGGCGGCGGGGGCGTCCTTGACCAGGAACGCGTCGGCCCCCGCCTCCATCGCGCTGCGCAGGTAGCCGGGCCGCCCGAAAGTGGTCAGCACGACCAGCTTCACGGCGGGCAGCGCCTTGTGGAGCTGGGCCGCCGCCTCGATGCCCGTGCAGCCCGGCATCTCGATGTCGAGCAGGGCGACATCGACGCCGTGCTGCCGGGCGGCCGCCATCACCTCGTCGCCGCGCGCCACCTGTGCCACGACCTCGATGTCGTCCTCCAGACCCAGCAGGGCGGCGAGCGCCTCGCGGACCATCGACTGGTCCTCGGCGAGGAGGACCTTGATCGTGCTGCTCATGCCCCGGATCCTACGGCCCCGTCGGCTCCCAGCGGGACCCGGGCGACCAGCCGGAAACCGTGCTTCAGGCGCCCCGCCTCCAGCGTGCCGCCGGCCTTCTCCAGGCGCTCGGTGAGCCCGGTGAGGCCGTTGCCCGGGCCCTTGCCGGAACCGCCCGATCCGTTGTCCTCGACGGCGAGTTCGAGGACCGGGCCGTCCAGCGTCTGCCGGCGCAGCAGCTCCACCGTGCAGGCGCTCGCGCCACTGTGCCGGACGACGTTGGTGACCGCCTCGCGCAGCGCCCACGCGAGGGCCGCCTCGCCGTCCTCGGGGACTCCGGTGAGGTCGGGCTCGGCCGGGACCTCCGCGGTGACCGCGGCGGCGGTCAGGGCGACCTGGGCGCCCGCGAGCTCGGCGGCTAGCCGGGGGCGCCGGTAGCCGGTGACCGCCTCCCGGACGTCCACCAGGGCCTGCCGGCTGACCTGTTCGATGTCGGAGACCTGCTGAGCCGCCTTGTCGGGGTGGTCCGGGAGCATCCGGCCCGCCAGCTCGCTCTTCAGGGTGATGAGCGAGAGCGAGTGCCCCAGCAGGTCGTGCAGGTCCCGGGCGAGCCGCAACCGCTCCTCGTTCGCCGCCAGTTGGGCGACGGTGGCGCGGGCCTTGCGCAACTCGATCGTGGTGGCGACCAGTTGCCGTACGCCGATCATGGAGTAGCCGATCAGGAGCACCACCAGGAACAGGCCCCAGGCCTCGTCCAGGTCGTGGCGGTACCAGCCCGCCAGCATCATGGCGGCGGTGTTCAGCGGGATCGTCCAGTAGGCCACCCGCAGCGGGAAGGTCACCCCGCACATCACCGAGACGTACACGAACAGACCGAACCAGGAGCCGCCGAGGCCGAAGGCCAGCACGACCGCGAGCGTCCCCTCCACGGCGATCGCGGCGTCGACGATCCAGCCCCGGAAGGGACGGCCCATGGAGCGGAAGACGATCGCCAGGTAGATCCCGACGAAGGCCACGAGGCCCGCCCAGCCGGCCGCCGTCGCCACGGTGCCGTGGTGGCCGGAGGCAAGGTCCTCCGCCGGGGAGGCGAGGTAGATCAGCCAGGGCAGGACCCACACCATCTTGCGCAGCGCCTCGCCCTGGCTGCGGGGCGGCCGGCCGATCGCTACCAGCCGGTCCCCCCGCGTCTGCCCGTCGGGCCGTGGGTCTTGCGTCATCGTGCTCACGCCTTCAGCGTGTCCTTCCGGTACAGCCAGGCCGCGCCGCCGACGAACAGGGCGAAGAAGGCGACGAGGATGGCGATGTCCTGGGCCTGCGGGGCCTGGCTCTGTTCGATGGCCCGCCCCAGTGCAGCGTACGCGTGGGTGGGCAGCCACTTCGCGATGTCCTGGAGCCAGGTGGGGAAGGAGGACGAAGGCCACCACAGGCCGCCGAGGATCGACAGTCCGAAGTAGGTGATCATCGTGATCGGGCGCACCGCGTCCCCGGATGCGAGGTAGCCGATCGCCACGCCGAGCGCGGCGAAGACCAGGCTGCCGGCCCAGATGGCGCCGGTGAGGGCGAGCCACTGCCAGGCGTCCAGGCGTACGCCCTTCACCGTGGCGGCGATCGCGAAGACGACCACGATGGAGGGCAGGCTCACCACGGCGGCACTGGCGGTCTTGGCGAGGACGTAGCCGCGTCCGGGCAGGGTGGTCAGCCGCAGCTGCCGTACCCACCCGCTCTCCCGTTCCTTGGCGATGCGCTCGCTGTTGCCCATCAGGACGGCGGTCAGGGCGCCGAAGGAGGCCATGGAGACCATGACGTAGGCCGCCACGGAGAGCCCCGAGTCGCCGACGGTCTGACTGGTGTCGCCCTGGCTGGCGACCAGCAGGAAGATGATCGACGGGTAGATCACCGAGAAGAACAGGAACTTGCGGTTGCGCAGGGCGCGGGCGAGCTCCAGCTTGATCAGGGCGTTCACGACTGCGTGGCCTCCTTGGCCTCTTCGGCCTCCGTGATGGCGACGAACGCCTGCTCCAGGCCGAGCCCGGCGACTTCCAGGTTGTGCGGGTAGACACCCAGGCCGTAGAGGGCGTGGACGGTGGCGTCGGCGTCGGACGACTGGATGCGGATCGTCTGGCCGGAGATGTCGACGGCCGTCAGGAAGGGCAGCGCCCGCAGCGGCGCCTCGTCGATCTCGCCCTCCAGGTCGAAGGAGACCCGGCGGGCGCCCGCCTTGGCCTTGATCTCGGCGGCCGTGCCGTCGGCGAGCAGCCGGCCGCGGTGCAGCACGAGCACCCGGTCGGCGATCGCGTCGGCCTCTTCGAGGTAGTGCGTGGCGAAGAGGACGGTACGGCCCTGGTCGGCCTGTTCCCGCATGGTGGCCCAGAACGCCTGGCGGGCGGAGACGTCCATGCCGGTGGTCGGCTCGTCCAGGACGATCAGGTCGCTGTCGCCGGCGGTCGCGAGCGCGAAGCGGACGCGCTGGGACTGGCCGCCGGAGAGCTTGTTGACCTTGCGGTCGGCGATCTGCGAGATGCCCGCGCGGGCGAGGACGTCGCTGACCTTGTACGGCTTGGGGTGCAGCCGGCAGGCGAGCCCGACGAGTTCGGCGACCGTGACCTCGTCCATCAGACCGCCGCTCTGCAGCATCGCGCCCACCCGGCCGGCGACGATGGCTTCACGCGGGCTCGTGCCGAACACGCTCACCGAGCCGGTGTCGGCCTGCTTGAGGCCGAGCAGCAGGTCGAGCGTGGTCGACTTGCCCGCGCCGTTCGGCCCGAGCAGGGCCACGGTCTCCCCCGGGTGCAGCCGCAGCGAGAGCCCGTCGACGGCCCGCACCTTCCCGTACGTCTTGCTCACCTGGTCGAACCCGACCGCCACCGGGGAGCCGGTGGCGGTGGTCGCCGCTGTCGTCGTCATGCGTCCATGCTCGCGGCCGGACCTGGTCCGGGGGCAGTGCCCACCGTCCGGAGTGCCGTATGACAGATGTCATCCGCACGGCATGACACGCGCGAGGGGGCGCCCGGTGAGTACCGGGCGCCCCCTCGCGGAGTGGCGTCAGCTCGGGTTGGTGTCGATGACCCCGACGCGCTCCGCCGTGGTCTTGCCGACCAGCGCCTTGCGCAGCGCGGAGGCGACGTCCTGCGGGGTGACGGCCGTCTTCTGGCCGGTGCCCCGGGTGATCAGCACGCCGTCGAAGGTGGCGCCGTACGCCTTCTTGAGGGCGTCGAGGTCGTACGTCTCGACCAGCTTGCCGTCGACCGCCTTGAAGCCGAGGATCTTCGGCAGCGACAGGGCGCCGAACGGGATGCTGTGCACCGCGTCCGTCTGCACGATGACGTTCTTCGACATCGCCGGCTCCGCGAAGTCCTTCATCTCGCGGTCGACCTCCGCGTTGGAGACCGTCGGCTGCACGGTGGTCGTCGGTACGGCCACCGCGGACGCCGTGCCCGTCTCCACCATCGACTCGTACGCCTGCTCGACGGCCTTCGTGGAGGCGGCCGCGTCGATGCCCTTGCCCGCCTTGCCGTAGACCGCGACGGCCTTGCCCCCGGAGAACTTGATCGTGCCCTCGGTGACCGAGCCGGAGCTGCCGCCGAGGCCCTTGAGTGCCGCCTGGAGCTTCTCCTCGTCGACCGGCATGGCCGGCTCGACGACCCGCTTCTGGCCGAACAGGGACCCGATCACGGAGACCGGGTTGTAGTCGCTCTCGGCTGCCTGCTCGACCGTGGACTGCATGTCGAACTGCAGGCCCGCCTGGTCCGGCGGCAGCGATACGGCCTTGCCGTCGACCGACAGCTTCAGCGGCTTGTTCACCCGTGAGCCGAAGGCGTCGTCGAGCTTCTTGACGGCGTCGTCACGGGTGCCGCCGCCGATGTCGACGCCGAGCACCGTGGTGCCCTTGGGCACGTCGGAGTGGCTCATCAGGAGTCCGGCGCCGTAGACGCCGAGGCCCGCGACCACCACGACACCGACGAGCAGCGGCAGCTTGCCGCGCTTCTTCTTCGCCTTGGCCTTGCCCTTGGACTGGGGCGGGGGCGGCGAGACCGGTTCGGGCAGCTTCGGGGGCGTGTGCGGCAGCGGCCCGTCGGCGGGCGCGCCCGGTGCGAACGGGGAGTTCGCGCCGGGGGGTACGACCGGGACACCGCTGGTGACGGTGTGTCCGGAGACGTTGTCCGCCGGGGAGCCGTAGCCGGGCATGCCCGGTTCGGGCGCGGGCTTTTGCGGGGTGAGGATCGCGGTGTCGTCGCTCAGACCACCGCCGGGGCCGAGACCGGGACCGGCGGGGGCGGTGCGCGCGCCGGGTCCGGCCTGGGCCTGACGGCCGGCGGGGCCGCCCGGGCGGGCGCCGGGGCCTGCCGGGCCGCCGGGCGCGCCGAAGGGCTCGCCGCCCTTGAAGGGCGCGCCGTTCGGCCCCGCGAAGGACTCGCCGCCGTTGACCGGCGGGATGAAGGGGCCGTCGCCGGTGACCGGGCCGCCGGTGGGGCCCGCCGGGCCCTGCGGGCCCCCGGGACCGCCGGGCAGGCCCGGCCCGTTGAAGCCGCTGGGGCCGCCGGGGCCGGCCGGCCCGCCACCGGGCGCGCCGGGACCGGGCTGAGCGCCGTTCTGGCCACCGTTCTCGGAGAAGTACGGCAGTTCGTCCCGGCGGGGCTCGCCGGGGCCCCTCGCGCCGCCCCGGGGGCCGCCGAGCGGGCCCGCGGCGAGCGCCTCGGTCACGTCGAAGGAGCCGGTGCCACCGCCGTGCCCGGGAGCAACCGGGCCGCCGGTCGCACCCGTGGGCAGCCCCGCGCCGTTGGTGGATCCCGGCCGGGACCCGCCGGGCACGCTCATGGATCCGACGACACCGCCGGGGCGGCCGCCGTTCGGACGGGCGGCACCGGGGGCGCCGGGCCCGGCACCGGGCGGGCCCTGGGCGGCCGGACCGTTCGGCGCCGCGGCGGGTGAACCGCCGGGCGTGTCCGCGCCGTTGGCGGCGCCGCCGCGCTGACCGCCCTTGGCCGGGCCGGACTTGCGCGGCGCGAACCAGTCGCTGGACTTCTCGCCGGTGGCGGGCCCGGGCGACGGCGCGGTCTGGGCGGGCGGCTCGGCGGTGCCGGTGGACGTGGTGGCGCCCGTCGGCTGCGCGTGCGTGCCTGTCTCCTCGCCCGCGCCGCCTTCGGCGTCGGTGACCGGAGTACGGACGACCACCGGCGGAATCGGCCGGGATCCGGGGATGTTGATCCGGATCCGGGTCGTCAGCGTGGTCTCGGTCTTGCGTTCCTCGGGCTGGGCGGCCGAACGGCCTGCGGCCTTGCCGTCGTCGGAAGCCATGGGGGTCCCGTACGGCGGTGTGCCCGAGGGGTAAGCGGCTCCCCCGTGCCCGTCGGGCCCGGAGGAAGGAGTGTCAGTTTCACGACTCAAGGCAGGTTCTCCCGGTTGGCTCCGCCGCCCGTTCGACCTTGCTCGGGCGGCTCGGCGGCGCGCACCACCATACTGGCCACTTCTGGCGCTTATCCCATGACCGCTGGGGAAACCCACACCGGACTGTCACGCGCGCCGCACGGCGAAGTGGTACGTCACTTGCCAAGTCGGGCGCCGTACGCGTCAGGTTGCCGCCCCAAACCAATAGTGGCGCAGATCACAGCCAGCGCCATGCCGCCGAGCAGGAAGAGATAGGAGCCGCCCCCCGCGCCGAACAGGAAGTCGCCCTCGGGTCTGCTGACGGTGAGCAGGATGACGGCGACGACCCAGCCGAACGCGGGCGCCACGGCCCCGGACCGGCTGTCCAGCGCCCGCGACCCGCCCACGAAGAGCCCGGCGGCACCGGCCAGGGCGAGCAGCAGCCCGCCGGGGAACCAGGCGGCCTGGACGAGGGTCCCGGCGGCGCCGACGGCCACGCCGAGCACGATCAGCCCGAGCAGGGCGGCGATCCGTCCCGCGGAGGGCCGTTGCAACGGTTGCGCGAGCATCGAGCCACGTCCGGCAGAACTCATGACGCCTCCTCCATCGGTACGCCGAGGCCGGCGAAGAGATCGGTCTCGCGCGCCGCGCCCGGCTCTCCGGCCGCCAACTCGTAGTACTCGGTGACGAATACGGGCTGCGCCAGCTCATTGCTCAGCGCGAAGCAGAGGGCGCCGTGCGGTGCCACCTCGACCTGGGTGGCGTGGGCGGCCATCGCCGCGGTCTTCGCGGTGGCGTACGCGGTCCCGTCGATCTCGGCGGTGACCCGGCGGTCGTCGACCACGCCCGGCACGTCGCCGAGGGCGGCGGCCTTCTCGAACGGGAGACCGGGCAGGTCCTCGTGCAGCCGGGCGAAGGCGGCCTCGGCGACCGTGCGCGGGACGCGGTTCCAGTAGACCTTCGCGACGCGGTGGCCGGCCCCGGCGGCCAACTCGACCGCCCGCATCGCGACGCGGTGGGCCTGGATGTGGTCCGGGTGGCCGTATCCGCCGTTGTCGTCGTAGGTGACGAGGACCTGGGGGCGGATCTCCAGGATCACCTCGGCCAGGTGTCCGGCGGCCTCGTCGAGGTCGGCCCGCCAGAAGCAGTGCGGGTCGTCGTTGTCGGCGGTGCCCATCATGCCGGAGTCCCGGTAGCGGCCGGGGCCGCCGAGCAGCCGGAAGTCGCCGACGCCGAGCTCGCGCATGGCGGCGGCCAGCTCGCCCTGCCGGTGCGCACCCAGCGCGGGACCGGTCAGGTGCCGCAGCTCGGGCGGAATGACCTCACCGCCCTCGCCCAGGGTGCAGGTGACCAGCGTCACATGGGCGCCCTGGTCCGCGTAGCGGGCCATGGTGGCGCCGTTGTTGATCGACTCGTCGTCCGGGTGCGCGTGCACCAGCAGCAGACGCCGGGCGGGTAGCGGCCGGGCGGGCGGTTCCGTCATGTGCCCAGCCTACGAAACGCCACCGACAGCGCTGTGCAGCCCCGGTCGACGAGGCCGACCGGGTCGCAAGCCGCCGCGGGTCAGAACTTGATGCTGCCGATCATGCTGGCGACGTTGGTCGTCAGATCGCTGATCGTCGGCGCGATGGTCGAGGAGGCGAGATAGAAACCGAGCAGCATGCAGACGACCGCATGCCCGCCCTTCAGACCCGACTTCTTGATCAGCAAGAAGACGATGATCGCCAGCAGCACCACCGCCGAAATCGAGAGTGCCACGGCGGCTCACCTCCAAAGATCCCAGGGACGCGGGGGGTTCGGGTATGGGGGTTGTAGATCGGTACAGCAAATCCATCCGCAAGCCAGCAGGTTCATACCCACACAGCGGTAGTGATCATAACTATGCGTGCTCGCGCATCGCTCGGCGCACGGCCGCACAAGGGGGCGCATGGCCAATATGGTCAGGGCATGAAGACCGAGGCTGTCTCATTCCCCCGCCGGCACGCCCGCACCCAGCGTTTCACGCTCGGCGCGCCGCGCGCGTTCACCGTGGCCCCCGACGGCTCCCGGGTGGCGTTCCTGCGCTCGGGTTCCGGTACGGACCGGGCCAATTCCCTGTGGGTTCTCGACGTACCGAGCGGCGAGGAGCGCCTGGCGGCGGACCCGCGCACCCTGCTCGGCGGTGCGGACGAGCGTCTCTCGGCGGCCGAGCGGGCCCGTCGTGAGCGCAGCCGCGAGGGCGGTGCCGGCATCGTCGGCTACGCCTGTGACGCGACCCTGGAGCTGGCGTCTTTCGCCTTGTCAGGGCGGCTTTTCACGGCGGAGCTCAGGGCCGGCACGACCCGTGAACTCACCGTCCCCGGGCCGGTGATCGACCCGCGCCCGTCCCCCGACGGGCGCCATGTCGCGTACGTCGCGGAGGGCGCGCTGCGGGTCGTGGGCGCCGGCGGCGACGGCGACCGGGCGCTGGCGGAGCCCGAGTCGGAGCAGGTCACCTATGGACTGGCCGAGTTCATCGCGGCCGAGGAGATGGGGCGTTCGCGCGGCTTCTGGTGGTCACCGCGGTCCGACCGGCTGCTGGTGGCCCGCGTGGACGACACGCCGGTACAGCGGTGGTGGATCGCCGACCCCGCCCACCCCGGGCGTGAGCCACATCATGTCGCCTACCCGGCGGCGGGCACCGCGAACGCGGACGTCCGGCTGTTCGCCTACGACCTCGAAGGGGGGCGCGCGGAGGTCTCCTGGGACCGCGCGCGCTACCCGTACCTGGCGCATGTGCACTGGTCAGAGGCGGGTGCACCGTTGCTGCTCGTACAGGCTCGCGACCAGCGCAGCCAGCTGTTCCTCGCCGTGGACCCGGGGTCGGGCGCGACCCGGATGGTGCACGCCGACGAAGATCCAACATGGCTTGAACTGTTCGGTGGAGTGCCCTGCTGGAGCCCCTCGGGACAGCTGGTCCGGATCGCCGACGAAGGCGGCGCCCGGGTGCTCGCGGTGGGTGAACGGCCGCTCACCGGTGCCCACTTGCACATCCGCGCGGTTCTCGACGTGACCGCCGACGACGTGCTGGTTTCCGCGTCCGCCGGCGAGGAGGCCGAGTCCCCCGAGACCGGCGAGGTACACGTCTACCGCGTCAACGAGCTCGGCGTGGAGCGCGTGTCGCAGGAGCCCGGCGTGCACACCGCCGTGCGCGCCGGGGGCGTGACCGTTTTGGTCTCCGCCGCACTGGACACCCCGGGCGCCCGCGTCCAACTGCTCCGTGACGGAAAACATCTGGCAACTGTCACGTCCTACGCCGAAGACCCCGGTTTGTCCCCGCGCGTGACACTCACCGAGGGGGGCGCACGCCGAATTCCGTGCGCCGTGCTTATGCCACGGGACTACCACGGGGACACTCCCCTTCCGGTTCTGCTCGACCCCTACGGCGGTCCGCACGGCCAGCGGGTGGTCGCCGCCCACAACGCCCACCTCACCTCCCAGTGGTTCGCCGACCAGGGTTTCGCGGTGATCGTCGCCGACGGGCGGGGCACGCCGGGCCGCTCCCCCGCGTGGGAGAAGTCCATCAAGGACGACGTCGCGGCGACCGTCCTCCAGGACCAGGTCGACGCCCTCCAGGCACTCGCCGCGGACTTCCCGCTGGACCTGACCAAGGTGGCGATCCGCGGCTGGTCCTTCGGCGGCTACCTCGCCGCGCTCGCGGCCCTGCGCCGCCCGGACGTCTTCCACGCGGCGGTGGTGGGCGCCCCGGTGACCGACCTGCGCCTGTACGACACCCACTACCAGGAGCGCTACCTCGGCGACCCGGGCGAGCAGCCGGACGTGTACCGCCGCAACTCGGTGATCGACGACGCGGGCCTGGTCGACGCGGCCGAGCCGCACCGCCCGATGATGGTCATCCACGGCCTGGCGGACGACAACGTCGTGGTGGCCCACTCACTGCGCCTGTCCAGTGCCCTGCTGGCGGCCGGCCGCCCGCACGAGGTGCTCCCGCTGTCGGGCGTGACCCACATGACCCCGCAGGAACAGGTCGCGGAGAACCTGCTCCTGCTCCAGCTGGACTTCCTGAAGCGGAGTCTGGGGCTCGGCTAGGGGTACGGCAACGGGCCGGGACGACATGGCGCGTCCCGGCCCGTTTACGGCACCCGCACGGCCGTACGCTGATTACAGTGCCGCGTCCGTATATCGGGACCGGGTCGGCGAAGTTGCCTGTGTGTTAACGCGATTGACCCGCATACGTCCCGCTATGAACCCCCGCCACCAAGATCGTCCGGCACTTCCCCGGCCGGCTCCTCCGGCGGCACCACCTGCTTCTCCTCCGCGAAGTGGCAGGCGGAGTCGTGCGCCGCCGGCCCCGGCACCGACCGGAACACCGCGGGCACCGCGAGTACCGGCACCTCCACCGCACACCGCTCCTCGGCCTTCCAGCACCGCGTGCGGAACCGGCACCCCGACGGAACGTTCGTCGGCGACGGCACGTCCCCGCTGAGGATGATCCGCTCCCGGTGTTCCCGGGCCTCCGGGTCCGGCACGGGCACGGCGGAGAGCAGCGCCTGGGTGTAGGGGTGGGTCGGATGCTCGTAGATCTCCTCGTCCCTGCCGATCTCCACGATCCGTCCGAGGTACATCACCCCGACCCGGTCCGAGATGTGCCGGACGATCGACAGGTCGTGGGCGATGAAGACGTACGACAGGTCGAAGTCGTTCTGGAGCCGGTCGAGCAGGTTGATCACCTGGGCCTGCACGGAGACGTCCAGCGCGGACACCGGTTCGTCCGCGACGATCACCTCGGGGCGCAGCGCCAGCCCCCGCGCGATACCGATGCGCTGCCGCTGGCCGCCGGAGAACTGGTGCGGATAGCGGTTGATGTACTCGGGGTTGAGACCGACGACGTCCAGCAGCTCCTGGACCCGCTTGCGCCGGTCGCCCTTGGGCGCCGCCTCGGGGTGGATCTCGTACGGCTCGCCGACGATGTCGCCCACGGTCATCCGGGGGTTGAGGGAGGTGTACGGGTCCTGGAAGACCATCTGGATGTTGCGGCGGACGGCCTTCAGCGCCCGCCCGCCCAGCCTGGTGATCTCCTCGCCCTTGTACCTGATCGACCCGGCCGTCGGCCGCTCCAGGTTGACGAGCATCTTCGCCACCGTGGACTTGCCGCAGCCGGACTCCCCGACGATGCCGAGGGTCTCCCCCTTGCCGAGCACGAAGTCGACGCCGTCCACGGCCTTGACGGCACCGATCTGCCGCCTGATCAAGATGCCCTGGGTCAAGGGGTAGTGCTTGACCAGTCCGCTCACTTCCAGGATCGGCTCAACCATCGCGTCAACCATTGAGGCACTCCCTCCAGAAGTGGCAGGCGCTGCCCCGGTGCCGGTCCACCTCGTACAGCGGTGGTTCGTCGGTGCGGCACACGTCCTGGGCCATGGGGCAGCGCGGGTTGAAGGCGCACCCGGGAGGGATCTGCATGAGGTTGGGCGGCAGGCCCTTGATGGCGTAGAGCTCCTGGCCCTTCTGGTCCAGGCGCGGGATGGAGTCGAGGAGCCCGCGCGTGTACGGGTGCGCCGGTGCCTTGTAGATGTCGTGCACCGGCGCGGATTCGACGATCCGCCCGGCGTACATCACGGCGATCCGGTCGGCGACGTCCGCGACCACGCCCAGGTCGTGGGTGATCAGGATCAGCCCCATGCGGTACTCGCGCTGCAACTCCGCGAGCAGATCCATGACCTGGGCCTGGACGGTGACGTCCAGCGCCGTGGTCGGCTCGTCGGCGATGACGAGCGCCGGTTCCAGGGCCAGCGCCATGGCGATCATGATGCGCTGGCGCATCCCCCCGGAGAACTGGTGCGGATAGTCCCGCACCCGCTGGGCGGCGCCCGGGATCCGCACCCGGTCCATCAGCTCGACCGACCTGGCCCGCGCGTCCTTCCGGGACATCCCCCGGTGCACGACGAACATCTCGCCGAGCTGGTCGCCCACGCTCAGCACCGGGTTGAGCGCCGACAGCGCGTCCTGGAAGATCATGGCCATCTCGGCGCCCCGGATCCTCCGCCGCTCCTCCTCCTTCAGCTTCAGCAGATCCCGCCCCCGGAAGAGGATCTCGCCCCCGGCGATCCGCCCCGGAGGCATGTCCAGGATCCCCATCACGGCCTGGGCGGTGACCGACTTCCCGGATCCGGACTCCCCGAGGACGGCCAGGGTCTCGCCGGCGTCGACGGCGTAGGACACCCCGTTGACCGCCTTCGCGATCCCGTCCCGGGTCCGGAACTCCACGTGCAGGTCGCGCACTTCGAGCAGCACGGCGGCGCTCACCTCAGCTTCGGGTCGAGGGCGTCGCGCACCGCGTCGCCGAGCATGATGAAGGCCAGGACGGTCAGCGCAAGGGCCCCGGAGGGCCACAGCAGCGCGTGCGGGGCGTTACGGATGTACGGCGAGGCCGCGGAGATGTCGATGCCCCAGGAGACGCTGGGCGGCTTCAGACCGACGCCGAGGTACGACAGGGTCGCCTCCAGCGCGATGTAGGTGCCGAGCGCGATGGTGGCCACGACGATCACCGGGGCCACGGCGTTGGGCGCGATGTGCCGCAGCAGGATCCGGGAGTTGGAGGCGCCGAGGGCGCGGGCGGCCTGGACGTAGTCGTTCTGTTTGGCGGTGATCACCGAGCCGCGGGCGATCCGGGAGATCTGGGGCCAGCCGAGCAGCACCATGAACCCGATGACCGGCCAGACCGTATTGCTGGTCACCACGGAGAGGAGGACGAGACCGCCGAGGACGACCGGGATCGCGAAGAAGACGTCGGTGATCCGGGACAGCACCGAGTCCCAGACCCCGCCGAAGAACCCGGCGAGGCCGCCGAGCACCGACCCGAGCAGTGCGACCCCGAGCGTGGCGCAGACGCCCACCGTGACGGACGTACGGGCCCCGTAGACGGTCCGGGTGTAGACGTTGCAGCCCTGGCCGTCGTACCCGAAGGGAGCGCCCGGCTGGGAGCCCTCCTGGGCCTTGGCGAGGTCGCACCTGAGGGGGGAGCCGGAGGCGATCAGGGACGGCCACAGGGAGATGACGACGAGGAAGAGGATGACGAGGGCGGAGACGATGAAGACCGGGTTGCGCCGCAGGTCCCGCCAGGCGTCCGACCAGAGCGAGCGGGGCTTGTCGGCCGGGCCGGTGCCGAGCGGTCCGCCGGGTGTCCGCTCCAGCGTCTCCGCCTCGGTCGCCGCCAGGTCCATCGCCCCGCCCATGCCCGTCCCCGCGATGGCCCGGTCCGGCTCGAACGGCTGCTCAGGCATAGCGGATCCTCGGGTCGAGTACGGCGTAGAGCAGGTCCACCAGCAGGTTGGCCACCAGGAACACCAGGACCAGCACCGTCACGAAGCCCACGACCGTCTGGGTGTTCTGCCGCAGGATCCCCTGGTAGAGCTGGTAGCCCACGCCGTGGATGTTGAAGATCCGCTCGGTGACGATGGCGCCGCCCATGAGCGCGCCGATGTCGGTGCCGATGAAGGTGACCACCGGGATGAGGGAGTTGCGCAGCAGGTGCCGTGCGATGACCCGGCGCCTGGGCAGTCCTTTGGCGACGGCCGTACGGACGTAGTCGCTCCGTTTGTTCTCGGCGATGGAGGTGCGGGTCAGCCGGGTGACATAGGCGAGCGAGACGGAGGCGAGGACGAGCCCCGGCACGATCAGCTCGCCGAAGGTGGCGTCCGGGGAGACGGATGGTCTGATCCAGCCCCACTCCACGCCGAGCAGCAGCTGGAGCAGCAGACCGGTGACGAACGTCGGTACGGAGATGACGACCAGGGTCGCCAGCAGTACCCCGGTGTCGACCGGCCGCCCGCGCCGGAGCCCGGTCACGACGCCCAGGGTGATGCCGATGACGACCTCGATGACGACGGCCACGATCGTCAGCCGGATGGTGACGGGGAACGCGGTGGACATCAGCTCGGTGACCGGCTGCCCGTTGAACGCCGTACCGAAGTCCCCGGTGAAGACGTTCCCCATATAGGTGAGGTATTGCTGCCACACCGGCTTGTCGAGCCCGAACTCCTTCTTCAACTGGGCGGCGGTCGCCGGATCGCAGGCCCGCTCTCCGCACAGCCCGGCGATCGGGTCGCCCATGACGTTGACCATCAGGAAGATCAGCAGCGTGGCACCGACGAACACCGGGATCATCTGGAGCAGCCGCCGGACGACATAGCGCCCCATGCCGCGTCAGCTGACCTTGATCTCGTTGTACACGGGGACACTGAACGGGTTGAGGGCCACGTTCGAGAGGCGCTCGGAGTAGCCGGCGCTGCCGTTCTGGTACCAGAGCGGAATGGCGGCCATGTTGTCGCGGACGACCTCCTCCGCCTTCTGGAAGGTGGAGACGGCCTTGGCGGTGTCCGTCTCGGCGTTGGCCTGGTCGACGAGTGTGTCGAAGTCCTTGTTGGACCACTTGCCGTCGTTGGAGGAGGCGTTGGTGTAGTAGAGCGGCTGGAGGAAGTTCTGGATGAGCGGGTAGTCCATCTGCCAGCCCGCGCGGAACGGCCCGGCCATCTTGTGCTGGCCGATCTGATTGCGGAAGTCGGCGAAAGTGCCCACCGGATTCCCGACGCACGCCTTGTCGTTGCCGAGCGCGTTGTTGATGGAGTTGCACACGGCGTCCACCCACATCCTGTGCGAGCCGGTGTCGGCGTTGTACGTGATCTTGAGCTGTCCGCCGGGCAGCCCGCCGCCCTCCTGGATCAGCGCCTTGGCCTGGGCCGGGTCGTAGTCACAGGCGCTCCCGCACAGCCCCTCCTTGAAGCCTCCCGCCGTGCCGAGCACCGGCGAGGTCCAGTCGGTGGCCGGGGTGCGGGTGTTCCGGAAGATGGTGTCGGTGATCTGCTTCCGGTTGATGGCCATGGAAAGGCCGGTACGGACCTTGTCCGATCCGCTCTTGTTCCAGGCGCTGTCGTAGTAGGGAAAGGCGAGCGTCTGGATGATGCCGGCCGGGGTGTTGATGTAACGGTCACCGAGATCGTTCTTGACGTTCTTCAGCTGTGAGGCGGGAACGTCGTCGACGAGGTCGAGGTTGCCGGCGATGAGGTCGGTGTAGGCGGTGTCGCTGTCGGTGTAGACCTTGAGCGTCACTCCACCGTTCTGCGCCTTGTCGGCACCGGGGTAGCCGTCCCACTTCTTCAGGGACATCTGCGATCCCTTGGTGTAGGACTCGATGGCGTACGGGCCGTCGCCGACCGGCTGCGCCAGCCAGCCCGCGTGGTCGGTGAAGAAGGACCGGGGCAGCGGGGCGAAGGCCGCGTAACCGAGGGTGTCGGGGAAACTGGAGAACTTCTGGTTCAGCTTCACCGTGAAGGTCTTGTCGTCGACGACCTTCAGCCCGGAGAGCGCCTCGGCGCTCTGGCTGCCGGTCTCGGGATGGACCTTGTCGTATCCCTCGATGTAACCGAAGAAGTAGGCGTTCTTCTGGTTGTTCTTGAGACTCGCTCCATAGTTCCAGGCGTCGACGAAGGAGCGGGCGGTCACCTTCTCGCCGTTGGAGAAGGTCCAGCCGTCCTTGACGGTGATCGTGTAGTTCTGCGAGTCGCTCGTGTCGATCTTCTGGGCGAGCATGTCCTGGGCCTTGCCGGTCTTCGGGTCGTACTTCTTCAGACCCCGGAAGATCATGTCGAGGACCTTGCCGCCCTGGACCTCGTTGGTGTTGGCCGGCTCCAGGGGGTTCTGCGGGTCGCCCCAGGAGGAGCTGAGCACGCCGCTCTCGCCCCCGCCGCCCCCGCTGCCGCCGCCGCCCCCGCAGGCCGTTGCGGCGAGCGCCGTCACCACCGCGCAGGCCGCCCATCGGGCGTGCGTGGCTGAACGCATGGCGTGCCTCCTCCATGAAGGGTGATCCGTGAGTCGTGCATTACCGGTCAATATCGACCCAATCGGTCGATATTGCTCACCCACTGCCCCGAACGGCGGCCCTCCAGGAGCCCCATGACGACCTTTAGGGGGACACGTCACCCGATTGCAGGCGGTCTCCCGGGAGGCGCTTGAGGATCTTGCCTGCGGGGCGCAATGGATCTACGCGTAACGATGCCGAAACGTTGGATTGCGCCCTGCCGATGTACGCATTTCGGCACACTCGCGTCCGCATAACGAACTCCTTGCCCGTTTAGCCCGAATGGTCCGAACTAAAGCACGGAGTGATTACGAGGTGCTACCCGCGTAGCTACGGAACGGTCAAGACCAGGCAAAGAAGGTAAAGAGAAACTCAAGCCGCCCGAGAATTTATTGACCTTGAATGAATTGCGTTGAAAAAGTCCGGCGTAGCCCGTAGGGGAGTGCCCTGCGGAGTCATCAGACCCTCCCTTGGGCCAGGAGCACCATGACCCCCCCAACTCCATCCGCGGCTGCCCCGCTCGAGGTGACCGAAGAGACCGGCAAGAAGCCCACCGCTTCGGACGGCTCGAAGGGCAGCGAGAGCAGGTCGCCGGGCCGCCTGGCCTGGAAGCGCTTCAAGCGCGACCGGACGGGCGTTATATCCGCTTACGTCGTGATCTTCTTCTTCGTGATCGGCGTAGCCGCGCCGCTCATCGCGAAGCTGTACGGCAAGAACCCGTACACGACCTACACCACCCTGCACCCCGAGCTGCTCGACGCCTTCTCGTACCCCGCGGGGCCCAACGGCGGCATGAGCTCGGAGTACTGGTTCGGCATCGAGCCCCAGCTGGGCCGGGACGTCTTCACGTTCCTGCTGTACGCCATCCGCAACTCCCTCGGCATCGCGACGGCCGCCGCCCTGCTCACCACGGTCCTCGGCGTCGTGATCGGTGTGACGGCGGGCTACCTGGGCGGCAAGACGGACTACCTCGTCAGCCGGATCATCGACATCCTGCTGTCGTTCCCGTCCACGCTGTTCTTCATCGCGTTCATGCCGGTCGTCTTCGGCTTCTTCGTCGCTCCCGACGAGAACATCCCGACCTGGCTCCGCGCCACCGCGCTGATCCTCGTGCTGTCCGCCTTCGGCTGGGCCTCCATCGCCCGACTGCTCCGCGGACAGGTGCTCGGCCTGCGCGAACGGGAGTTCGTCGAGGCGGCCAAGGTCACGGGCGCGTCACCGATGCGTGTCGTGTTCAAGGAACTGCTGCCCAACCTCTGGACTCCGATCATCATCCAGTCCACCCTGCTGCTGCCGGCCTTCGTGACCGCGGAGGCGGGCCTCGCCTTCCTCGGCGTAGGCATGATCGATCCGACCCCCGACTGGGGCGTGATGATCGGCCGAGGCGCGCAGTTCTACACCCAGGACATCACCTTCATGCTCTTCCCGGGCGTCTCCATGGTGATCTTCGTCCTGGCCTTCAACCTGCTCGGTGACTCGGTGCGCGACGCGCTCGACCCGAAGTCCAAGCGGTAGCGATCCCTGTTCCACCCGGCCCGGTTCGATGACGTCCGGCTGGTTCCGACCATCCGAATTGACCCCTATAGGCAGGCTCAGCATGTCTTTTTCTCGCAGAAACTTCCTGATCGCCACCGGTGTGGCTGCGGCCTCCACGACCGTGCTGAGCGCTTGCAGCAGCGGTGACGACAGCAAGGGCTCGTCCAAGGTCCCCTCCGTCTCCACGGCGAAGACCATGAACATCCCGGTCGGGACCAAGGCGGACTCCACGGGCCCGGCGCCCGAGGTCGCGGGTGCGGTCAAGGGCGGCACGGTCTACTCGCTCGACCAGTTCGACATGGACCACCTGGACCCGGCGCAGATCTACGTCTCCACCGAGGGCGCCATCACCCGCCCGATCCTGCGCGGCCTGACCGGCTACAAGGTCGACGACAAGGGCGGCGCCACGCTCGTCGGCGACGTCGCGACCGACGCCGGCACCATGAAGGACGGCGGCAAGACCTGGTCGTTCACGATCAAGGAAGGCGTCAAGTGGGAGGACGGCACCGAGCTGTCCATGGACGACGTCCGCCACACCTTCGAGCGTCTCTTCGCCTCCTTCGTCACCGAGGGTCCCCGCTACGTCCAGCAGTGGCTGGCCGGCGGCGACAAGTACAAGGGCCCCTACGACGGCAAGAAGCTCGCCTCGATCGAGGTCTCCGGCCAGACGATCACCTTCACGCTCAACGAGGCCCGCACCGACTTCAACTACACGCTGGGCATGCCGGGCTACGGCCTGGTGAACAAGAAGAAGGACACCAAGGAGAAGTACGACAAGCGTCCGTACTCCCTCGGCCCCTACAAGATCGACAGCCGCAGCATCGGCAAGTCGATGACCTACGTGCGCAACGAGCACTGGGACCCGGCCACGGACGCGATCCGCAACGCGTACCCGGACAAGTACATCTTCCAGTTCGGCTTCCAGCCGGTCGCCTCCACGGACCGCTACATCGCGGACAAGGGCAACGACCAGTACGCGATGTCGATCTTCAACGAGGTCGCCGCCGAGCGCACCGCGCAGGTCCTCACCAACGCCTCGCTGAAGAAGCGCGTCCTCACCCAGGTCGACACGGTCACCTACTACTGGCCGATCAACATGACCCGGATCAAGGACGTCAAGGTCCGTCAGGCGATCAACTGGGCGTGGCCGCACCAGCAGCTGCAGACCATCCGCGGTGGCGCCTCCACCAGCGAGCTGGCCAGCACCATCCTCAGCCCGGTGACCCCCGGCTACAAGAAGTTCGACCTGTACGGCGTGACCACCAAGCCCGGTGGCGACCCGGAGAAGGCCAAGGCCCTGCTGAAGGAGGCCGGCAAGGTCGGCCAGAAGCTGGTCATCGCCTACCAGCAGTCGGACAACGCGGTGAAGCAGGCCGTGGCCATCAAGAACGCCCTTGAGGCGGCCGGCTTCCAGGTCGTCAACCAGCAGGTCGACAAGACCACCTTCTACACCCAGATCGGCAAGATCGACAACGGCTACGACCTGTTCGCGGCCGGCTGGAGCCCGGACTGGCCGAACGGCTACTCGGTCTTCTACCCCTGCTGGAGCGGCAAGAACATCGGCGACGGCCGCAGCAACTACGCCCAGCTGAACGACCCGAGCGTGAACAAGGCGATCGACGCGGCCGCCAAGATCGCCGACGTCGACGAGGCCAACAAGGCTTGGGGTGACATCGACAAGCAGATCATGGAGCTCGCGGCGGTCGTTCCGGACTACCACTCCATCCGTAACTGGATGTACGGATCCAAGATCGGCAACGTCGTCTACGACGCCGGCAACACCTGCGTCGCGCTCTGCAAGCTGTACGTCAAGAAGTAAGCGCACAGACCCTCGGGGGGCGGCCGCGACCGGCCGCCCCCCTACGGCCCACCCCCTCACCCCGGCGACGGCGCCCCGTCCGGAAAGTCACCACCCATGTTCCGCTTCCTTGTCCGCCGAGTCTTCGGCGCGCTGGTCATCCTGTTGATCATCAGCGCCGTCACCTTCTGGCTCTTCTACGCCATCCCGCGTGACCCCGCCACGATGTCCTGCGGCAAGAACTGCACGCCCGACATGCTCGCGCAGGTCCGGCACAACCTGGGCATCGACCACCCGGTTCCGGTCCAGTACTGGTACTGGCTCAAGGGCATCTTCGTCGGACGCAGCTACGGCGACTTCGGCAACTGCAGCGCGCCGTGCCTCGGGTACTCGTTCGCCAACCGCGAGCCCGTCCTCGGCACGATCATGGACCGGCTTCCGCTGACCCTGTCGCTCGCCTTCGGATCGGCCGTCGTCTTCCTGATCTTCGGCATCGGCTCCGGCATGCTGGCCGCCGTGAAGCAGGGCAAGTGGCAGGACAAGGTCGCCAGCTCGGCGTCGCTGATCGCCTCCTCGATGCAGATCTACTTCGTCGGCTACATCGCGATGTACTTCCTCGTCGCCAAGCTCGGCATCCTGGACAACCCGTCCTACACCCCCCTCACCCAGGACCCGTTCGAGTGGGCCTCCGGCCTGCTGCTGCCGTGGCTGGTGCTGGCCCTCATCTGGACCGCCAACTACACCCGTATGACGCGCTCGCAGCTGGTCGAGACGCTCAGCGAGGACTACGTGCGCACGGCCCGCGCCAAGGGTCTGTCCCGGCGCAACGTCTTCTTCCGGTTCGCCTGGCGCGGCGCCATGGGTCCGATCGTCACGATCTTCGGCATCGACCTCGCCACCCTCGTCGGCGGCGCGATCATCACCGAGACCGTCTTCAGCCTCCAGGGCGTGGGACAGCTCGCACTGAAGTCCGTGGAACAGAGCGACCTGCCCATGGTTCTCGGTGTGACCCTGCTGTCCGCCGGCGCGATCGTGCTCTTCAACATCGTCGTCGACGCCGTCTACGCCCTCATCGACCCGCGGATCCGGCTCGCCTGACCTCCGCCCCACCCCCTACCTCTCGCATCACCCCCCAGGAGCGTCACCGTGACGAGCACCGATCAGCAGCCGTTCCTCTCCGTCAAGGACCTCAAAGTCCACTTCTCCACCGAGGACGGCATCGTCAAGGCCGTCGACGGGCTCAGCTTCGACCTCGTCAAGGGCCAGACACTCGGCATCGTGGGCGAGTCGGGCTCCGGCAAGTCCGTCACCAACCTGACGATCCTGGGTCTGCACGACCCCGCCCGCACCCAGATCGACGGCGAGATCCTGCTCGACGGCAAGGAGCTGCTCACGGCTTCCGAGCGGGAGCTGGAGAAGCTGCGCGGCAACAAGATGTCGATGATCTTCCAGGACGCGCTGGCCTCGCTGTCGCCGTACCACACCATCGGCACGCAGATCTCCGAGGTGTACCGCAAGCACACCGGTGCCTCCAAGAAGGAGTCCCGGGCGCGGGCCATCGAGATGCTGCGCCGGGTCGGGATCCCCCAGCCGGACGTGCGGGTGGACGACTACCCGCACCAGTTCTCCGGCGGTATGCGCCAGCGGGCGATGATCGCGATGGCCCTGGTCTGCGACCCGGAGCTGCTGATCGCGGACGAGCCCACCACCGCGCTCGACGTGACGGTCCAGGCCCAGATCATGGACCTCCTCAAGGACCTCCAGCAGGAGTTCGGCACGGCGATCATCTTCATCACCCACGACCTCGGTGTCATCGCCGACATCGCCGACGACGTCCTGGTGATGTACGGCGGCCGCTGCGTGGAGCGCGGCACCAAGAAGCAGGTGCTGGGCGCGCCGCAGCACCCGTACACGCTGGGCCTGCTCAACTCCATGCCGAGCCTCGACGGACCGGTCGACGTCCCGCTGTCGCCGATCCCCGGTTCACCGCCGTCGCTGCTCAACCCGCCCACGGGCTGCCGTTTCCACCCGCGGTGCGCGTTCGCGGACAAGGTGCCGGGCAACCGGTGCTCCACCGAGCAGCCGCTGCTCCAGCTGACCGAGGGCCGCGGCTCCGCGTGCCACCTGGAGCTGAGCCGGCGTGACGATCTCTTCGCCGACTACGCGGCGACCAGCCACAACTGACGGACAAGACGGGACTTCACGATCATGAGCAACACGAACCCCCTCCTGGACGTCTCCGGGCTGACCAAACACTTCCCGATCAAGGGCGGCTTCCCGATCAAGCGGACGGTCGGCGCGGTGCAGGCCGTCGACGGCCTGGACTTCCAGGTCGCCGAGGGCGAGGCCCTGGGCCTGGTCGGCGAGTCGGGCTGCGGCAAGTCGACCACCGGCCGGCTGATCACCCGCCTGCTGGAGCCGACCGGCGGCAAGATCTCCTACCGCGGGCAGGACATCACGCACGCGGGCCGCAGGCAGCTGGCGCCGATCCGGTCCGAGATCCAGATGATCTTCCAGGACCCGTACGCGTCCCTCAACCCGCGCCAGACGGTCGGCAAGATCATCGCGGGTCCGATGGAGATCAACGACATCAACCCGCCCGGCGGCCGCGAGGCCCGGGTCCGCGAGCTCCTGGAGATCGTCGGCCTGAACCCCGAGCACTTCAACCGTTTCCCGCACGAGTTCTCCGGCGGCCAGCGCCAGCGCATCGGCGTCGCCCGCGCCCTCGCGCTGGAGCCGAAGCTGATCGTGGCGGACGAGCCGGTCTCGGCCCTGGACGTCTCGATCCAGGCCCAGGTCGTGAACCTCCTGCAGAAGGTGCAGAAGGAACTCGGCATCGCGTTCGTCTTCATCGCGCACGACCTCGCGATCGTGCGGCACTTCTCGCAGCGCGTCGCGGTCATGTACCTCGGCAAGATCGTGGAGATCGCCGACCGCGAGGACCTGTACGAGAACCCGCGCCACCCCTACACGCGGGCGCTGCTGTCCGCCGTGCCCGAGGCGACGGTGGACGTGGAGCCGCGCGAGCGGATCCGTCTGGTCGGTGACGTCCCGTCCCCGATCAACCCGCCGTCCGGCTGCCGTTTCCGCACGCGTTGCTGGAAGGCGACGGAGAAGTGCGCGACGGAGGCCCCGCCGCTGGTCCAGGCCGAGGGCAACAAGCCCGGTCACCTGACCGCGTGCCACTACCCTGAGGTCCGGGACATGGTTCCCGCCCCGCGCCTCTCCAAGGACCCCGAGGCAGCGGCCTGACACACCCCTTTCCGTCAGCCGCCGCCTGCGGAACGGACCTTCACCGGCCCATTGACCCGAGCCCTGATCGTCCGCTCCAGGGGAGCAAGGGCCCGCACCTCCCCAGGTGCGGGCCCTTCTCATGGCCTCCCCGCTCAGGTGGGTGTGGCGTCGCCCGCACCGGTCCCGGGCAGCGCCGGGCCGGTCCCCGGCGAGGCCGTCGGTGTCGCCGTACCGGTATCACAGGGCTCCGGCCGCCCCGCCTGCGGTGCCCGCAGCGACCGCACCGCAGGGGACAGGAGTGCGGCGAGCGTCGCGGTGACGATCAGGACGGCGCAGACCTCCAGCATCCGGTCGGTGCCGAACGCGTCGGCGGCGGGGCCCGCGACGGCCAGGCCGAGCGGGGCGAGGGTGAGCGAGCCGAACCAGTCGTAGGAACTGACCCGGGACAGCGCCTCCTCGGGGACTTCACGCTGGATGGTCGTGGACCACAGCACACCGAAGAAGTCCAGGCTGACACCGGCGGCGAAGGCGCCCACCGCGACGGCCCACAGCGGCGCCCCGCCCCCGAGGAGAACGGGCGGCAGGGCCACGGGCAGGGTGAACAGGACCGCCGCCAGGATCGGCCGGCCCACCCGGGTACGGCCCGCGATCCCGGCGCCCGCCACGGCCCCCAGCGCCTGCGCCCCCACCACCAGCGACCAGGCACGGGCCCCGCCGAAACGGGCGCTCGCGGCCAGCGGTCCAAGGACACCGGCGTTGGCGTTCATGGCGGCGACCACCACGGAGAACTGGACGACGACCACCCACAGCCACTGGCGGGAGGCGAACTCCTGCCAGCCCTCGCGCAGATCGGCCCAGCCCGAGGCGGCCTTCCGTGGCCGGCGGCTCAGCCGCAGCGGGGCGGTGAGGGCCGCGCTGACGACGAACGACAGGCCGTTGAGGGCCAGCGCCCAGCCGGCCCCGACCCAGGCCACGGTCACGCCCGAGAGGGCCAGGCCCAGCAGCAGCGAGGTGTTGGTACCGACCCTCAGCAGGCCGTTGGCCCGCTGGAGCGCCTCGGACGGCACCAGCCGCGGGATGACCCCGTCCATCGCGGGCCCGAAGAGAGCCGACGCGATGCCGGCCGCGACGGCCAGTGCGCACAGCGCGGCGACGGGGGCGTGGCCGCTGAGCACCATCGCCGCCAGCCCACCGTAGGAAAGAGCGCCCAGCACGTCCGCCGCGGCCATCAGCCCGGAGCGGGAGACCCGGTCGGCGATCACGCCGCCGACCAGGACCAGAGCGAGCTGCGGGACCGCCTGGCAGGCGACGACGAGCGAGAGTTCTCCAGGGCTCGCACCGGGCAGCGAGAGCACCGCGAAGGCCAGCGCGATCCGGGCGAACCCGTTGCCGAGGACGGAGATGATCCGGGCCAGTGCCAGCCGGACGAAGCCGGCGTTGCGGAGCAGGGAAGGGGTGTGGTCAGCGACGGACATGGACGCGCACCCTACGCCCTGTGGCTCGGGCCCCTCGCCCCGCCCTACGGTCACTCCTCGGCGAACAGTTCCACAGCGTCGGTGACGTGCATGGCGCGCTGCGCCCATGCCTCCAGCCGGTCCAGGTCGGTACAGGCGTGCACCCGCTCCCGCACGGGATCGGTCACCGGGACGCCCCGCCACTCCAGAATCCGGAGGACCATCTCGGCCTTGGCCTCGGCTCGGCCTTCCTCCCGGCCTTCCTCCCGGCCTTCCTCCCGCACCTGCTCCGCCAGCGGGTGTCGCCAGAAGTACTGGATCGCCGTCATCAGGTCCCTCCACATCTGCTTCGCCTGAGGATCAACCAGGCACGAGTCGACGAACTGCACGAAGACCGCGGCGCTGTCACGGTCAATGGTTCTCAGGGCGGCCGCAAGCGATTCCAGTATGGCCGGGGCCTGCCGCCCCCGCCCATGCGTCATCGCCGAAAGCACCGCAAGAGGTACGTCGTTCTCCGCCTCCCGCACATCCGCGATCACCGGCACGTTGTCCGGCCCCAGCACCAGCGGACGCACCGTCAGCGACTCCCACCCGCGCAGCCCCAGCTGAATCGGCCGGGCCGCCCACCGCGCCGTCGCACTGCTCTGCGTGATCACGATCAGCACCGGCTCACACCGGTACTTCTCATACAGATATGACAGGTAGTACGGCCAACTCCCCCGCTTACGCTCGTCCGCCTTCCCCTGCGACTCGACGACCAGGAGATACGTCCCCTCGTCCGTCTCCGCCCGCAGCAACGTGTCCACCCGACGCTCGACCGGCTCGATCTCCGTCAGATCCACGTTCATCGCCGCGATCTCCCGCGGCTCCGGGAACGGCACACCCAGCACCCGCTGCAACGCGTGCGTCAACAGCCCAGGGTCCTTCTGGAAGATCCGGTGCAACGCCTCGTGCGTCGGCCCCACCATCACGCCACCCCCAACTCACACCACACGTATTTGCCCCGGTCCCCGAACCGGGAAGACGGCTGCCAGCCCCAGCAGTCGGCACACGCCACCACCAGGCCCAGCCCCCGTCCCGCCTCATCAAGACCCGCCACCGCCTCCAACCTCCCCGGCGGCTCGGGAGGCACGGGATCCGCGTCCCACACCCCGATCCACACGACACCCTCCGGGGAACGCCGTACCCGCAACGCCGCCGGCCCCTTCGTATGCCGTACGGCGTTGGAGACCAGCTCCGCCGCCAGCAGCTCCGCCGTGTCCGCAACGGCGATGAGCCCGTGCATCGTGAGGATCAGACGGAGGGTGCGGCGGCAGATCGTGACGGCTCTGAGGTCGTTCGGGATGGAGAGCGTGTAGTCCCAGGTTTCGGGCATGCGTCATCAACTCCGGTCGGGTGAAGGGGATTTCAGGCGCGGCGGCATTGCGGTGCATTTGCGCAGCGTGTGCTTGGCATCACCGAACGTAGGTCATAAATTTCATTCGCTGCAAGCCGATCGCGTAACCTGACCTCCGAACGAGTGCACTCACCGGGGACGTTGAGGAAAGAAGGACGCCGTGCCAGCACGTCGGCACCCCACCGCACGCCAGGTACGCCTGGGGACCGAGCTTCGAAGGTTGCGGGAAGCCGCCGGACTCAAGGCGACCGAGGCGGCAAGCTTGCTCGGGGTGAGCTCCGTCCAGATGAGTCAGATGGAATCCGGGATCGCCGGAGTGAGCGCACAACGAGTTCGCCGGCTCGCAGCCAACTACGCATGCACGAGCCCGGAGTTGATCGAGGCCCTGGCCGAGATGGCGGCCGACAGAACACGCGGCTGGTGGGAGGAGTACCGAGATCTGCTGCCCAGGCCCTTCATGGATCTACCCGAGCTGGAACATCACGCCAGCTATCGCTGGGACGTGGAGTTCCTGCATATCCCCGGCCTTCTTCAGACCGCCGAGTACGCCCGGTCCCTCTTCTCCTACGTGAACCCGGAATTCCCTCAGAGCGACGTCGATCGCTGGGTGGAGCACCGCATGAAGCGCCGGGTCATCGTCGAGCGTCCGGATCCGGTCCCGTACAAGGCTCTGATCCACGAGGCCGCGCTGCGCATTCGAGTCGGGCATCGGCACGCGACGCGACTGCAGCTCACCCACCTCCTGGAACTCGCCGAGGCCGACCACATCAGCGTCCGCGTCGTCCCCTTCGAGCTGGATGGCTTCGGCGGGGCAGGGAGTGCCATGGTGTACGCAGGTGGCACCGTACCGAAACTGGACACCGTCGTCCGGGACGGGCCCAACGGACCTGTTCTCATCGACGCAGAGGCACAGCTCAACCGCTATCGAACACTCTTCCGTAGGGTGGAAGCCGTGTCACTCGAATCCGATCCGTCGCGTGACTTCATCCACCGCATGGCGAAGGAGCTGTAACCATGCCGACCCCTGGCGCTTGGCTGAAGTCGTCCTTCTCCGGAGGCGGGCAGGGAGACGCCTGTGTGGAGGTCGCCCACCTGGGCCCCCACATATCCATCCGCGACTCCAAAGCCCCCACCAGAGCCGCCCTCACCTTCCCTGTCACCGCCTTCGCCCCGTTCCTCGACGCGCTGAAGGCCACCGCCCCTCATCCATCCTGAGCCACCAGCTCCACCTCGAACCCGGCCTCGTTCTCCAGGTACGCCGCGTAGTGCCCGGGGCCGCCGGCGTACGGATGGCGGTCGGTGAAGAGCAGCGACCAGCCGTGTGCGGGGGCCTCCGTCGCCAGCGCGTCCACCGTCGCCCGGTCGGCCGCGTGGAAGGCCAGGTGGTTGAGGCCCGGGCGCATCCGGTCGTGCCCGGCGTCGGCGCCCCGCAGTGCCGGTGACCGCTCGATCACGAGATACGTCGATCCGTGCCGCCAGCTGCGGCCCGCCGGCCAGTCCTGGTACGGCGCCCAGCCCAGCCGTCCGAGCAGCCAGCCCCAGGACTCCGCGGCCCGGTCCAGGTCTGCCACCCACAGCTCAATGTGATGAAGCAACCACGCTCCAGGGAAAGTTGAGGGGAGGTCAAGAAGAAAGCTGTTCCTGACCTTTCGTTCAACATCATGTGGCAGACTGCCGCGGTGGTCGATCATTCGTTCGCGGATCCTTCGCTCGCCGCGCTGTACGACAGCCTCAACCCGTGGGGGCCGGGTGACGACTTCTATCTGGATCTCGTCATGGGCGCCGGCTCCGTGCTCGACGTCGGCTGCGGTACCGGGCGGCTGCTGCGGCGGGCTCGTGGAGCGGGGCACGAGGGCCGGCTGGCGGGGCTCGATCCGGCGGCCGCGATGCTCGTGCAGGGGCGGCAGGCCGACCCGACCGTCGAATGGATCCTCGGCGATCTCCGTACCCGGCTCTGGGACGGCCCCGGCTTCGACCTCGTCGTGATGACCGGTCACGCCTTCCAGGTGCTGCTGACCGACGAGGAGCTGCGGATCGCACTGGACGCGGTCCGCCGCGCCCTCTCCCCCATCGGCCGCTTCGTCTTCGAGACCCGCAATCCCGGCGCCCGTGCCTGGGAGCGCTGGACCCGCGACCGCGTGCACCACGTCACCGACGCGGACGGCCGTGCGGTCCGGGTCTGGCACGAGGTCGAGGGGGCCCCGGCCGGGGACCGGGTGACCTTCACCGAGACGTACGAGGGCTCCCCCTGGCCGCGGCCCCAGGTGTGCCGCGCCACCCTGCGTTTCCTCGGCCCCGACGCTCTCGCCGGTTTCCTCACGGACGCGGGTCTCCAGGTGGCGGAACAGCACGGCGACTGGTCCCGGGGCCCGCTCACCTCCGCCAGCCCCGAGATCATCACCGTGGCGCGACCCGTCTAGTCGTCCTCCTCCAGCGCGAGCAGCGCCGGGTCCAGGACGATGTCCTCGTCCCTCGCCTCCGTCGTCGGCTCCTCAGGGAAGTGGCAGGCCGTCAGGTGGCCTTCCCGGTTGCCCGAGATCTGGACCAGCGGCGGCTCCTCCGTCGCGCACTTGTCCTCGGCCTTCCAGCAACGGGTGCGGAAGCGGCAGCCGGACGGCGGGGAGATCGGGGACGGGACGTCGCCGGCGAGGCGGATGCGCTCGCGGCCCACCGCGTCCTCGTCGTCCGAGAGGTTGACCTCCGGCACCGCCGAGAGCAGGGCGTGGGTGTAGGGGTGACGCGGCCGGTTGTAGATGGCGTCCCGGTCACCGACCTCGATGATCTTGCCGAGGTACATCACCGCGACCCGCTGGGAGAAGTGCCGTACCACCGCCAGGTCGTGGGCGATGAAGAGGAAGGCGATGCCCAGTTCCCGCTGCACCTGCTGGAGGAGGTTCACCACCTGGGCCTGGATCGAGACGTCCAGGGCCGAGACCGGCTCGTCCGCCACGATCAGCTTCGGCTCCAGCGCGAGGGCGCGGGCGACGCCGATGCGCTGGCGCTGGCCGCCGGAGAACTCGTGCGGGAAACGGTTGAAGTGCTCGGGGTTGAGACCGACGATCTCCAGCAGCTCCCGTACGCGCTTCTCCCGGCCGCCCTCCGGCTGAATCCCGTTGATCTCCATCGGACCCGAGATGATCTTGCCGACGGTCTGGCGGGGGTTCAGCGACGAGTACGGGTCCTGGAAGATCATCTGGATCTCGGAGCGGATCGGCGCCAGCTGCCTGCGCGTGGCACGGCTGATGTCCTTGCCCCGGTACGCGATCGAGCCGCTGGTCGGCTCCAGGAGGCGGGTGATCAGGCGGCCCGTGGTCGACTTGCCGCAGCCCGACTCGCCGACCAGTCCGAAGCTCTCCCCCACCCGTACGGTCAGGTCGATGCCGTCCACGGCCTGGACGTGCCCGACCGTCCGCCGGATCGGGAAGCCGCCCTTGACCGGGAAGTACTTGGTCAGTCCGGAGACTTCCAGCAGCGGTTCCCCGGCGGCGGCCTCACGCGGGGCGGGAAGGATCGTGTCCTGGGTCATGACGTGTCGTCTCCTAGCCCAGTCGGGGCTTGATCTCTTCGATGAAGATGGTCTGCTTCTGGTCCGCCGTGAGATGGCAGGCCGAGGCGCGGTCGGGGGCCAGCAGCGGGCGTTCCGTGACGCAGCGGGTACCGCCGACCCGGTCCTGGAAGGTGCAGCGGGGATGGAAACGGCAGCCGGAGGGAGGGTTCAGGAGCGACGGCGGCGTGCCCGGGATCGGGCTCAGGGGGGTCGAGAGGTCGGAGTCCAGCCTCGGCATCGAGTTCAGCAGGCCCCAGGTGTACGGGTGTTGCGGTGTGCGCATGACCTCCTGGACCGTGCCGCGCTCCACCGCGCTCCCCGCGTACATCACCATGATGTCGTCGGCCATGTCGGCGATCACCCCCAGGTCGTGGGTGATGAAGATGATGCCGGAGCCGAACTCCTGTTGCAGGTCCTTCAGCAGATCCAGGATCTGCGCCTGGACCGTCACGTCCAGGGCCGTCGTCGGTTCGTCGGCGATCAGCAGGTCGGGGTCGCAGATCAGTGCCATCGCGATCATGGCGCGCTGGCGCATGCCTCCGGAGAACTGGTGGGGGTAGTCCTTGGCCCGTTCCCGGGGGTTGGGGATGCCCACCTTCGCCAGCATCTCGACCGCACGCTCCCACGCCGCCCGCTTCGAGACCCGCTTGTGCTTCATGTAGGGCTCGGCGATCTGCCGGCCCACCGTGTAGAAGGGGGACAGCGCGGTCAGCGGGTCCTGGAAGATCATCGCGGCCCGGTTGCCGCGCAGCCGCTCCATCTCGTTCTCGGTGGCGGTGATCAGCTCCTTGCCGTCGAGCACGATCTCGCCGTCGATCTTCGTGAACAGCGGGTTGTGCAGGCCGAGGATCGTCAGGTTGGTGACGGACTTGCCGGAGCCGGACTCGCCGACGATGCCGAGGGTCCTGCCCCGGGCCAGCTCGAAGGACAGCCCGTCGACCGCCTTCACAGGACCGTCCTCCGTGGAGAACGTCACCTGGAGATCGCGGACCGAGAGGAAGCCGTCCGGCGCGTCCGCCGCCGGTGCGGGCTCGGGCTTGGTCACTGTGGTCACGGTGTCGCTTCCTAAGGGTTCTTCCGACGGGTCAGGAAAGGCGGATGCGCGGGTCGATCCACGCGTACGTGATGTCGGTCAGGATGTTGATGGCCAGGATGAAGGACGCGCCGAAGAGCATCACGCCCATCGTCAGCGGCAGGTCCTTGTTGACCGCGCCGTCCACCGCGAGCCGGCCGATGCCCTGGAGGGAGAAGGTCAGCTCGGTGACGACGGCACCGCCGAGCATCGCGCTGACGTCGATGCCGAGCACGGTGACGATCGGGATGAGCGAGCCGCGCCAGGCGTACCGGAAGAAGACGTACTTGCGGGACATGCCCTTGGCCTTGGCGGTGCGGACATGGTCCTCGGCGAGCTGCTCGATCATCGAGGACCGTGCCATACGGGTGTACTGGGCGGTGAAGATGGTCGCCATCACGCACACCGGGATCGACATGCCGACGAACCAGCCGACCGGGTCCTCGGTGATCGGCACGTACTTGGGGTCCTCCATCCAGCCGGTGCTGTAGACGAGGACGGTCAGGACGATCGGACCGAGGAAGTAGATCTGGAAGGAGCTGAGCACCATCGAGGCACCGGTGGCGAACTTGTCGATGTACGTGCCCCGGCGGTAGGCGGCGATCATGCCCGCGCCGACGCCCACGACGAGGAAGACGATCGCGCCACCGGCGGTCAGCGTCAGGGTGAGCGGGAAGCGGTCCATGATGGTGCTCCACACCATGTCGCCCGAGTAGAACGAGATGCCCAGGCACGGGGCCGAGCAGTGGCCGGTCGGGAAGTCACGGCCCCTCACGATGCCGGACATGAAGTCCCAGAACTGCTGCGCCAGCGGCAGGTTGAGGCCCAGCGCCTCCCGGATGTCGTGCAGCCGCGCGGGCGAGCAGTCCTTGCCGCAGGCCAGGGAGGCGTAGTCGGAGGGGGCGGCGACGAACAGGAAGAAGGTCGCCGCGCCGATGAGGAACAGGGTGACGGCGGCGCCCACCGCGCGCCGGACGATGAACTGGATCATGACGGCCAGGCTGCTCTCTGCAAGGACTGCAAGGACGAGTGTGGAGGGTCGCAGGAAACCGCGGGGGCGCCGGACGCCCCCGCGGTCGCACAGCCGTTACGACTTCAGGTAGACCCTGGTGACGTCGATGTAGCTGGAGACGCTGCTGTAGCGGGCGCCGCCGATGTTGGAACCGAACAGCTGGAGCTGCTTGGTGTACCAGAGCGGGGCGGCCGGGTTGACCTTCTCCAGGATGTAGTGGTGCGCGTCGCGCCAGGTCTTCGCGGCCTCGGTGGGCTCCTGGGTCAGCGCCTTCTTGATCAGCTCCTGGACCTTGGGGTCGTTGATGTGCGAGTAGTTGGCGGAGCCGTCGGCGACCTGGTCACCGTCGTAGATCGGCGTGACGACCGTGCCCGGCGACGGCCAGTCCTGGCCCCAGCCGCTGATGTACATGTCGTACGGGTTGTCGAGCTTGCCGATCTGCTCGTAGTAGCTGGCGCCGTCGACCTCCTTGGAGACGACGTCGAAGCCGACCTTGGTGAGCGCGTCCTCGATGGCCACCTTGCGGCGCTGGCCCGCCTCGGTGTTGGCGTAGGCGAAGACGACCTTCTTCTCGGCGGCCGGCACGCCCTTGAGGATCTCCTTGGCCTTGGCGATGTTGCCCTGCGGGGTCTTCAGCCGGCCGTAGGGGTCGTACGTCGCCTCGTAGCCCGGCAGGGTGGGCGCGAACAGGTTCGGGGCGACGTCACCGCCGTAGGCACCGCCCTCGCCGGCGATCAGGGACTTGGAGTTGACCGCGTAGGTGATGGCGTCGCGGACCTTCTTGTCCTTGACCCGGTCCAGGTTGAACGTGAGCGTCATGACGTACGGCTGGTAGCCCTTGATGGTCCGCTTGTACGTCTCGGGGTTCTTGACGACGTCCTGGATCTGGGTGGCGTCGACGCTGCCGGTGAACTGCATGGCGTTCTTGGAGTCGCCCTGGTCGGCGATGAGCCGCTTGGTCTGGGTGGACTCGGTGACGCCGAAGGCGAAGTTGAAGCCGTCGACGTACTGGTGGCGCACGGAGTCGGTCTTCGGGTCCCAGTTGGTGTTCTTCGCCAGCACCAGGGACTTGCCGGACTTCGACGAGGCGATCTTGTACGGGCCGGTGGAGACCGGGGCCTTGTCGTAGTTGGCCTTGGTGTCGGTCTTCGCCGGGACGATCGCGTAGCCCGCCATGGCCAGGGTCTGCGGCAGGTCGGTGCGCGGGGTGTCGAAGTGGAAGACGACCGTCTTGGCGTCCGGGGTGTCCAGGACCGAGGCCGGCAGGTGCTTGGAGCCGAAGCCGCCGTCGGGCAGCGCCTTGCGGTAGTCGGCGCCGCTCAGCCAGGTCTGGAGGTAGGTGGGGCCGTCGAAGATGAACTTCGCGTACAGGCGCTCGACGCTGTGCCGGACGTCCGCCGAGGTGATCGCGTTGCCGTTCTGGTCCTTGATCCCGTCCTTCAGGGTGAAGGTCCAGGTCTTGCCGCCGTCGGTGGACTTGCCGGAGTCGGTGGCGAGGTCGCCGACGACCGAGACGTTGCCCTTGTCGTCCTCCTGGAACTGGGTCAGGCGGCGGAAGAGCAGGTTGGCGATCTGGCCGGCGTCGGAGACGTAGATCTGGCCCGGGTCCAGGTGGGTGAGCGGGGTCTCCTGGAAGATCTGGACGGTGCCGCCGCTCTTTGCTCCGGGCACGTCCTTCGCGGGCCCGGTGGAGGCGGCCGCGTCCAGGTAGGTGACCGCCTTGGACTGGACGGCGGCCTCCTTCTGATCCTTCTTCGAGTCGGTCCCGGACTTGCCGCCCTCGTTCTTGGAGCAGGCGGTGAGCGCGAGGGAGCCGGCCGCGACGGCGACCACCAGGGTGCGCGCTCTGCGGGAGAGCAGTGAGCGATGAGACATCATGTGGCGAATCCACCTATTTGTCGGTTGTGATCCCTGAGTACTGCCGGACGCCGGCCGTGAGGCCGACGGGGGCGGCAGCCACCCCCCACCCAAGGGACGTCCTATCGCCCGGACTTGGGGTCGAACGCGTCCCGAACGGAGTCTCCGAGGAGGTTGAAGCTCAGGACGAAGATCACCAGAGCGACGCCCGGGAAGAACATGAACGCGGGGTCCTGCTCGGCGTACTGCGCGCCGGCGGCGAAGAGACGCCCCCAGTCCGGGGTGGGCTCCACGAAGCCGACACCCGCGAAGGAGAGGAAGGCGATACTGAGGATGGTGCTGGGGAGCGTGTACGTGAACTGCACCAGGATCGGCGTCACGACGTTCGGCAGGATCTCCTTGCGGACGATCCGCCAGGGCGAGGCCCCCGAAACCCGGGCCGCCTCCACGAACTCCCGTTCCCGCAGGGACAGCACGGTGGAGCGGACCAGACGCGCCATGCCCATCCAGCCCAGCAGCCACAGCACGATCAGCATGGCCAGGGCCCGGAAGTAGGTGGGCGTCTCCTCACGCGGGTCCACGAAGAACGAGGTGACCACGGGCATGAAGGCGATGAAGAACAGCTGCTGCGGGAAGGACAGGAAGAAGTCCGTGACCCGGCCGACCCAGTAGTCGGTACGGCCGCCGAAGTAGCCGCCGACCAGGCCGATGACGACACCGGTGACCATGACGAGCACGGTGATGCCGAGCGCCATGAACAGCGAGGTCCGCATGCCGTACAGCAGCATGGCGTACAGATCACGGCCGTACTGCGGCTCGATGCCGAACCAGTGGTCGCCCGAGACGCCGCCCAAGTAGCCGAGCGGCAGCCCGAATTCGTCCAGGACCGGCTTGTCCGCGTAGGTGGGATCCTGGCCGTACAGGGTGTACGGATTGGTGCCGGAGAGCTTCGTCAGCAGCGGCGCCGCCAGGGAGATCACGAAGTACGCGAGCACGATGACCGCGCAGACTACGCCCGTGCGATCCCGCTTGAAGCGGATCCACATCAGCCGGCCGGGAGACCGGCCCGCGAGCTGGTCCGCTCCGGGCTTCGCAGGGGGCACGGGTTCGCCCTCGGCGACGACCGGGGTCCCGCCGTCCTCGATGTCGATAGGACTGGTCACTGTTCGTCCGTTTCACAGGTGTGGGTGTGAGGGGCTTCCGGGTAGCCCGAGGAACGCACGCAGACGCGGCGGGAAACCGCAGTCGGACGCGCGTAGTCGAACGGCCGCGCTACACGGCCGGACGGATCCTCAGAATCGGTCGCCGGACGAACAGTTGTCGACGCAGGAATGACCTGATGGCGCGAGTGCGACCCACCTGGTGTTCGTGACACCACGCATGGGAGTTCCTCCTCATGACTTCACGTGTTCACCAACAGGAGGCTTCCGCCCATACCCTCCGACACCCCTGACGGAGGGCCAGACGCCCCCTGATGCTCGTGAGCCGGCGCTGTCCCCACAGCGCGTGACCCATTGACCCGAGCGCTACGCGGCTAACTATCTGCCATGCGCCAGGTGCCGACCACTGTCTTTAAATCTCAATTCAGTCACAGCTGATGCCAAGTTCTTCCGAAAAATGGACAAACTGTTCGCCGCGAGAAGGCCACGAAACGGACTTGTTACATGGGTATCGGGCGAGGATCTCCGCATTTCGGACACTGACCGAAGCCGGCCTACTCTCGGCCACCAGAAAACGGGTTGCAAAAAGCCCGGGCACCCCCATGATGGGGGCACCCGGGCTTCGATGTCCTGCGATCAGCCGTGCTTGGCGCGGCTGGCGGTGCGGCCGCGCTCCTTCTGGTCGAGGACGACCTTGCGGATGCGAACGGCCTCGGGAGTCACCTCGACGCACTCGTCGTCACGGCAGAACTCCAGCGACTGCTCCAGGGAGAGCTTGCGCGGCGGGACGATCGCCTCGAACGAGTCGGCCGACGACGACCGCATGTTGGTGAGCTTCTTCTCCTTGGTGATGTTCACGTCCATGTCGTCGGCGCGAGAGTTCTCGCCGACGATCATGCCCTCGTACACCTCGGTGCCGGGGTCCGTGAACAGCACGCCGCGTTCCTGGAGGTTCGTCATCGCGAACGCGGTGACGGCGCCGGCGCGGTCGGCGACGAGCGAGCCGTTGTTACGGGTCGTCAGGACACCGAACCACGGCTCGTGGCCCTCGTGGATGGAGTGGGCGATGCCGGTGCCGCGCGTGTTGGTCAGGAACTCGGTGCGGAAGCCGATGAGACCGCGGGACGGGACGACGAACTCCAGCCGGACCCAGCCCGAGCCGTGGTTGGACATGTTGTCCATCCGGCCCTTGCGGACACCCATGAGCTGCGTGACCGCGCCCATGTGCTCCTCGGGGACGTCGATCGTCATGCGCTCGACGGGCTCGTACGTCTTGCCGTCGACCTGCTGGGTGACGACCTGCGGCTTGCCGATGGTCAGCTCGAAGCCCTCACGGCGCATCTGCTCGACCAGGATGGCGAGCGCCAGCTCACCACGGCCCTGGACCTCCCAGGCGTCCGGACGCTCGGTGTCGAGGACGCGCAGCGAGACGTTACCGATCAGCTCGCGGTCGAGGCGGTCCTTGACCTGGCGGGCGGTGACCTTGCGGTCCTTGACGGCCGACTTCGCGTCGGCGCCCTTGCCGGTGCCGCCGCGGCCGACCAGCGGCGAGGTGTTGGTACCGATGGTCATCGAGATCGCGGGCTCGTCGACCGTGATCAGCGGCAGCGGGATCGGGTTCTCGGGGTCGGCGAGGGTCTCGCCGATCATGATGTCCGGGATGCCGGCGACCGCGCAGATGTCACCCGGCCCCGCCACCTCGGCGGGCTTGCGGGTGAGCGCCTCGGTCATCAGCAGTTCGGTGATGCGGACGTTGGACATCGTGCCGTCACGCTTGATCCAGGTGACGGTCTGGCCCTTGCGCAGCTCGCCCTGCTCGACCCGGAGCAGCGCGATACGGCCGAGGAAGTTGTCGGCGTCCAGGTTGGTGACGTGCGCCTGGAGCGGGGCGGCCTCGTCGTACTCGGGGGCCGGGACGTGGGACAGGATCGTGGAGAAGAACGGCTCCAGGCTGTCGCTGTCCTGCGGGACCGTGCCGTTCTCCGGCTTGGTCAGCGAGGCCACACCGTCACGCGCACAGGCGTAGACGATGGGGAACTCGATCTGGTCCTCGTCGGCGTCGAGGTCGAGGAAGAGGTCGTAGGTCTCGTTGACGACCTCGTCGATGCGCGAGTCGGGGCGGTCCGTCTTGTTGATGCACAGGATGACGGGCAGCTTGGCCTGGAGGGCCTTGCGCAGCACGAAACGGGTCTGGGGCAGCGGGCCCTCGGACGCGTCGACGAGCAGCACGACCGCGTCCACCATCGACAGACCGCGCTCGACCTCGCCACCGAAGTCGGCGTGGCCCGGGGTGTCGATGATGTTGATGGTGACGACCTCGCCACCGTCTTTCGGGTGGTACTTCACGGCCGTGTTCTTGGCCAGGATCGTGATGCCCTTCTCACGCTCCAGATCGTTCGAGTCCATCATGCGATCGTCGAGCGACTCTGCGGCGTGCGCGGCGAAGGCGCCGGCCTGCTTCAGCATGGCGTCGACAAGGGTCGTCTTGCCGTGGTCGACGTGGGCGACGATGGCGACGTTGCGGATGTCGTGGCGCGTGGCCATTAAGGCGTACTCCTGGAGTGTGAGGAAGGCCAGCGCGTACGTCGGTGTTACGCGGACCCTGCCGGGCTGAACACGCCACGGCCTCACCCCATGGTACGGGCACCAACCAGGGTGGGCTCGCCGGGCCGCCCCACAGGGGCGTGGGCGGTGTCACCGACCCGCTGAGCCGCGCGGTCGCGACCAGCACGATCAGGCGTCCACCACCACCCGGCCACCCGTCCGGTCCGGCTATCCCCCGGCCGGGCTCGCCGACACCTTCGCCCCCTTCTTCAGGAATCCCATGTCCTGGTAGACCGGCGTCTGGAAGCCGAACGCACCGACGTTCACCAGGTCCTTGCGGGCCCCCACGATCTGGGGCCGCTGGTACAGCGGCAGCGAGCCCGCCGACGCCCAGATCCGCGAGTCGGCCTTGCGCAGCAGTCCGTCCGCCTCGTCCTCGTCCAGCGCCCCGAGCGCCTGGTCGAAGAGCTGGTCCACCTGGTCGGTGCCCACCCGCGTGTAGTTCTGCCCGACGTTCAGCGACCCGTCCGCGGCCGGTACCGGCTTCGCGTAGATCGGCCGTGCGTCGGTCGCCGGGAACGCGGACGAGGGCCACGAGTACAGGGCGAGGTCGTACTGACCGGAGGCGATGTGGTCCTTGAAGTAGCTCTCGTCGGAGACCTTGATGATCTCCGTCTGGATCCCGACCGTCGCCAGCATCTGCCGGATCCGCTCGGCGACGTCCTGGAGCGTGTCCGAGCCCGGCCCCGACGGCAGCACGAACCGCAGGCTCAGCGCCTTGCCGTCCTTGGCCAGGGGCGCGGCCGCGGCCTGCGCTCCCCTGGGTGCGGCGGTGCCCTTGGGGGCGTACGCCCCGGGCGCCCCGTGGGCGTGGTCCCTCTGGTGGTCGCGGGTGCCCTTGTCGTCCGGGGTGTCGGGGCTCTTGTCGTCCTCCCCGACGATGTACTGCCCGTCGCTCCCGCCGCCGCCCGAGTCATCACCCTTGTCGCTCTTGTCACTCTTGCCGGGTTCATCGGACTTGTCGCCCTTGCCGGTCTGCGCGCCGGCCGCCTTCTCCCCGGCCTTGATCGGCCCTCCGGCCACCCACCCCGCGTCGGCGAGCAGCGCCTGCGCCTCATGGGTGTCGAGGCCGCCGATCGTCCCGCTGCCGTCGGCGTAGGCAGCCTGCCCGGACAGGGCGAGGTGGCTGCCGACCGGCACCGCGGGCAGCCCCAGCGGGGTCAGCACCAGCTTGGCCAGGGTCTTGCGGTCGAGGGCGCGGGCGACGGCCCGGCGCACCCGCTCGTCGGCCAGCGGGCCCTCGGAGCCGTTCAGGGCGAGCTGCGTATAGGCGGGTTCCAGGGACTTGCGGACGTCGACGTCACGCAGCTCCTGCTGCTGCTCGAGCCACTTCGAGATGGTCTTGCGGAGCTTCTTGGGCCCCTTGGGCAGCCGCTCCTGGTCCATGCCGAGGGCGAGCGCCCAGGAGCGGAGCTTCTTCGCGGAGGTCTTCCCGGCACCCTGCAACGGCGTGCCGCTGCCCTTGTCCCGCCCGGCGAGGGCGATCCGCTGGGCCTCGGCGGCGTCGATGTCGGCGACGTCGACCGTCCCGGCGGCCAGCGAGGCGGCCCGCTGGTCCCGGCCCACGGCGTGCAGGTCGATCTCGTCGAGCTTGGCCGGGCGGCCCCACCAGCGGGGGTTGCGGGTGAGGACCAGGTCCTTCTTGGCGGTGTCGACCTTGTCCACCTTGAAGGGACCCGCGGTGACCGTGAGCTTCCGGCGGGCGCCGTCGTTGAAGGCGTCGGGGGTGCCCATGACCTCCTTGGGGTACAGCGGCGAGAACAGCGACTTCCAGTCGGCGTAGGGCCGCTCGAAGGTGACCCGGACCTCCAGGTCGTTGGCGCCGCGCTCGATCTTGCCGATGCGGTCGTATCCGGCGTTGCGGGCGGTCCAGTAGGCGGAGTCCTTGCCGGACAGGGCACGCCACTGGGCGGCGAAGTCGGCGGCGCCGATCTCCCGGCCGTCGCTCCAGACGGCCTGCTGGTTGAGCTTGTAGAGGACCACCTGGCGCGGCTCGGTCTCGATGACCTTCGCGGACTCCAGGTAGTCGGGGTCGCGGACCGGACGGCCGGTGGCGTCGATGGTGAACATCGACGGCAGCACGGCCTGGGCGACCCGGGTGGTGCCGGCGTCGGCGTCGGCCTGGAAGGTGTTGAGCGTCTCCGGTACGGCGTCCACGGCCCACTTCAGGGTGCCGCCCTCGGCGACCGCGTCACGGGCGACCGCCGCGGTGTCCTGTCCGGCGAGCGGCTTGCTCCCCTCGTCGTCGGAGCCGCAGCCCGCGAGGAAGGGCACCGCGAGCGCGCCCGCGGTCAGGAACGTGACGGAACGCATGACCGCACTGCGGCCAGGCCTGGGTCCGACGCCGTGGTGAGACATCTCTGCTACCTCCGGGAGGCCCGGTGACACGGGTGGGGTCTGTTCACATTTGGGGTATTTTGGAGTTGATCACATCTACGTCAGAAGTACGGTCCCCACTGAAATGGACGGGGTCCACCTGCCGGGGCCGACACGGCGGCGGGGGGCGTCAAAGGCCACCCGTGCGGCGCAACGCCCGCCCGGGGCGGCGAGCGGGGCTCCACACCCGCCCCGGCGCACACAGAGCGCGTGCGGGCGTGCGACCCAGGTGTGCAATCCGCCAATCGCTGCACACGCCTTCACACCAGCAGGTGTGACGCGCAACACTCGCAGGCGCATGAACGTCGCCGCCTTGGACACCGAAGTCCGCGGAAGTGAGGTCACGTCATGTCCGTGCACGACGACCTGACATCAGTACAGCGCTGTCTGGACGATCTGAACCGGTCCGTCGGCCGCCTGGAGCAGCAGCTCGGGCGCGGCGGGCTGGAGATGCGCCGCGTCCGTGCCGACGCCGATCACCTGCGCGAGAGCGTGGCACTGCTGCGGGAGACGGCCGGCGCCGGCGCCCCGAGCAAGCGACCCGAACTCGTCACCATCTCCGACGCCCCCTACGACATCAACCTGTGGACGGACACGGACGACGAGGGTCTCGGCGCCCGCGACCGGCACGCCCCCTGAGAGGCGTGACGGCACCGCCGACAGGCGTGCCGCCCGCAGGCCCGCCCCCGAACCGACCGGAGTCATCCATTGGCCACTGGTACGGAACCACATCAGAACAGCGGCGGTGTACGCACCCGTACGCGCGCCGCGATCTCCGCCCCGCACCTGCGGACCGACCGCTGGTGGCTGGCGCCCGCCGTCACCGCGGCCGGTCTGTTCGCGTTCGTCGTCTACTCGACCTGGCGGGCCTTCGCCAACGCGGACTACTACTCGGCGCCGTACGTCTCGCCGTTCTACTCGCCGTGTCTGGCCGAGAACTGCAGGACCATGCCCTCGGGCCCCAACGCGGACCTCTTCGGCGGCTGGTGGGCGATCTCCCCGGCGATCATCATCCTGATCTTCCCGCTGGGCTTCCGCCTGACCTGCTACTACTACCGCAAGGCGTACTACCGCAGTTTCTGGGCGTCCCCGCCCGCCTGCGCGGTGGCCGAACCGCACGCGAAGTACTCCGGTGAGACCCGCTTCCCGCTGATCCTGCAGAACCTCCACCGGTACTTCTTCTACTTCGCCCTGCTGGTCGCCTGCGTGCTGACCTACGACACGGTGCTGTCCTTCCGGGACACCCACGAGAACTGGGGCCACATGGGCCTCGGCACCCTGGTCTTCCTGGCCAACATCGTGCTGATCTGGGCGTACACCCTGTCCTGCCACTCCTGCCGGCACATCGTGGGCGGCAAGCTCAAGCACTTCTCCCAACACCCCGTGCGCTACCGGGCGTGGCAGTTCGTCGGCCGGCTCAACGCCCGGCACATGCAGCTCGCCTGGGCGTCGTTGGTGAGCGTGGCGCTCGCCGACTTCTACGTCTACCTGCTCGCGTCCGGTGTCTTCGACGACCCGCGACTCTTCTAGGACTGGGGCATGTGATGACATCGGTGGAGCGGCAGCAGTGGGACGTCGTGGTCGTCGGCGCCGGCGGCGCCGGGCTGCGCGCCGCGATCGAGGCCCGCGAGCGGGGCGCCCGTACGGCGGTGATCTGCAAGTCGCTGTTCGGCAAGGCGCACACGGTGATGGCCGAGGGCGGCATCGCCGCGGCCATGGCCAACGCCAACGAGCACGACAACTGGCAGGTCCACTTCCGGGACACCCTGCGCGGCGGCAAGTTCCTCAACCAGTGGCGGATGGCCGAGCTGCACGCCAAGGAGGCCCCGGACCGGGTCTGGGAGCTGGAGACGTGGGGCGCCCTGTTCGACCGTACGAAGGACGGGAGGATCTCCCAGCGCAACTTCGGCGGCCACGAGTACCCGCGCCTGGCGCACGTCGGGGACCGCACCGGACTCGAACTGATCCGGACCCTCCAGCAGAAGATCGTCTCGCTCCAGCAGGAGGACAGGAAGGAGACCGGCGACTACGAGTCCCGGCTCAAGGTCTTCCAGGAGTGCACGGTCACCAGGATCCTCAAGGACGGCTCACGGGTCAGCGGCGTCTTCGCGTACGAGCGGGAGTCCGGCCGGTTCTTCGTCCTCGAGGCGCCCGCCGTCGTGGTCGCGACCGGCGGCATCGGCAAGTCCTTCAAGGTGACGTCGAACTCGTGGGAGTACACCGGCGACGGGCACGCGCTCGCCCTGCTGGCGGGGGCGCCCCTGCTCAACATGGAGTTCGTGCAGTTCCATCCGACGGGCATGGTCTGGCCGCCGTCGGTGAAGGGGATCCTGGTCACGGAGTCGGTGCGCGGCGACGGTGGGGTGCTGCGCAACTCCGAGGGCAAGCGGTTCATGTTCGACTACGTCCCGGACGTCTTCAAGGAGAAGTACGCCGAGTCCGAGGAGGAGGGCGACCGCTGGTACGAGGACCCGGACCACAACCGGCGCCCGCCCGAACTGCTCCCCCGCGACGAAGTCGCCCGGGCCATCAACTCCGAGGTGAAGGCGGGCCGCGGCTCCCCGCACGGCGGGGTCTTCCTGGACGTGTCGACACGGATGCCGGCCGAGGTGATCCGGCGCCGGCTGCCCTCCATGTACCACCAGTTCAAGGAGCTGGCGGACGTCGACATCACCGCGGAGGCGATGGAGGTCGGGCCCACCTGCCACTACGTGATGGGCGGGGTCGCGGTGGACTCCGACACGGCGGCGGCCCGAGGGGTGCCGGGGCTGTTCGCGGCCGGTGAGGTGGCCGGCGGGATGCACGGCTCCAACCGGCTCGGCGGCAACTCGCTGTCCGACCTGCTGGTGTTCGGGCGCCGGGCGGGCTGGCACGCGGCCGACTACACGGCGGGCCTCGGCGCCCGGCCGGACGTGGACGACGAACAGATCGACGCGGCGGCGGCCGAGGCGCTGCGGCCCTTCTCGGCCGAGAGCCAGGAACCGGACTCCGGGCCGCCGGAGAACCCCTACACGCTCCACCAGGAGCTCCAGCAGTCCATGAACGACCTGGTCGGCATCATCCGCCGGGAGGGCGAGATGGAGCAGGCCCTGGAGCGGCTCGCCGCGCTGCGGGTCCGGGCCCGCCGGGCCGGGGTGGAGGGGCACCGCCAGTTCAACCCGGGCTGGCACCTGGCTCTGGACCTCAGGAACATGCTGCTGGTCAGCGAGTGCGTGGCCCGGGCGGCCCTGGAGCGCACCGAGTCACGCGGCGGCCACACCCGCGAGGACCATCCGACGATGGACCGCGCCTGGCGCCGGATCAACCTGCTCTGCCGGCCGGCCGACCCCACGGGCGGGCTCGCGGCCACCGACCCGGTGCGCGGCCAGATCGACCTCGTCCGCGAGACCACCGAACCCATCCGCGCCGACCTGCTCGCCCTCTTCGAGAAGGAGGAGCTGGTCAAGTACCTCGCCGAAGAGGAGCTGTACGAATGAGCGGCTACACGGCCCACTTCCGGGTGTGGCGGGGCGACGTCGAGGGCGGCGGCCTGGAGGACTTCAAGGTCGAGGTGAACGCGGGCGAGGTGGTCCTGGACATCATCCACCGCATCCAGGCCACCCAGGCCCCCGACCTGGCCGTCCGCTGGAACTGCAAGGCGGGCAAGTGCGGTTCGTGCTCGGCGGAGATCAACGGCCGGCCGCGCCTGATGTGCATGACCCGGATGTCCGTCTTCGAACCGGACGAGACCCTCACGGTCACCCCGCTGCGCGCCTTCCCGGTGATCCGCGACCTGGTCACGGACGTCGGCTTCAACTACCAGAAGGCCAGGGAGGTCCCGTCGTTCGTGCCGCCCGCCGGAGTGGGCCCCGGCGAGTACCGGATGTTCCAGGAGGACGTGGACCGGTCGCAGGAGTTCCGCAAGTGCATCGAGTGCTTCCTGTGCCAGGACACCTGCCATGTCGTCCGCGACCACGAGGAGAACAAGACGGCGTTCGCCGGGCCGCGTTTCCTGATGCGGGTCGCCGAGCTGGACATGCACCCGCTGGACGCGGCCGAGGCGTCCGGCCTGGACCGCAAGCGCACGGCCCAGGACGAACACGGTCTCGGCTACTGCAACATCACCAAGTGCTGCACGGAGGTGTGCCCCGAGGGCATCCACATCACCGACAACGCGCTGATCCCCCTGAAGGAGCGGGCCGTCGACCGCAAGTACGACCCGCTGGTCTGGCTCGGCTCGAAGATCAGGAGGCGCCCCGCAGGAGGCTGAGCACCTGCCGGAGGCTGGACTCGGCGATGTCCCGCATCGGTTCACGGTCCGGGAAGTCGCCGTCCAGCAGCCTCAGCGGCCCGGCGACCAGGTTGAGGTGCACCGCCAGCCGGTACAGCTCCATCCGGTCCTCGTCGAGGTCGGCGGTGCGCAGCACGTCGTAGGCGGGCCCGAAGCGCAGCCGCAGGAAGACGTGCTCCCACTCGGCGTCGAAGTACATCAGGCCCTCGATGTCGATGAGCGCGGGATCGCCCTCGTCGGTCACCAGGACGTGGTCCGGGCCGAGTTCGCCGTGCACGAGGGAGGCCCTCTCGCGCGGCTCGACCGCGTCGTACAGCTCCCGGACCCGCTCCGACAGCGCCTGGCTGACCTCCCGTACCCGGGGGTCCCGCTCGGCGAGCTCCACGATGTCGCGCACGGCACGGTCCGCGACGACCTGCTCGCAGGAGGTGCCGAGCGGCTTGGCGCCCTCCTCGACCAGGGCGGCCTTGCCGTATCCGGGGGCCGTGCACTCCCGGAGCACGCCGAGCGTGCCGGCCAGCCGGGCCAGCGGCACCCGGGCCGCGCCGGGGTCGCTGCGCAGCAGCATCTCCAGGCTGCCGCCACGGACGTCCTCCACGACCGCCGCGAAGACGGGCAGGTACTCGGCCTCCTCGTCGGCGAAGAGCAGACGCGGGGTGCGCACACCCAGCTCGGTCAGCCGGTCGTGGGCCGACAGGAAGAGACCCAGCCCGGAGGCGTGGGCGAAGGGGTCGCGGATGTCGGCGTCGGCCGGGCCCCAGTAGTCCTCCTCCGGGGACCAGACGTAGGCGATCGCGGTCCTGCCGTTGTCGAGGGCAAGCCGGTAGACGCCTTTCTTGGAGCCACCGCGCAGCCGGGTGACGGTGGCGGGAGCACGGCCGAGGGCCGCGCGGGCGAGCGGAGCGAGGTCGTCACGGGTGAGGTGGGCACGAGCGGTTGTCATGACGTACGAACCCAGTCCTTCCGATAAGAGGTCCAGTCATCCTCGGTGGCGGCGAAGTCGACGTACAGGGCGACGCCGAAGTTAGCGCGATCCGCGTCCGTGCGGGACAGTCCCAGCCGAACCCCTCGCACGGCCGCCGGCACGGTCTCCGCGTGCGCCCAGTGGCCGAAGCGGTTCTCGTGGTAGAAGGGCAGGCCCATCAGGAGGTCGGTGTCCGCCGGTGTGACCTCCAGCGCAAGGCTGGTCTGCTGCGCGACGTACCCGCCGTACAGGCTCTGCAGGGGCTGCATGGTGTCGTACGACATCACCGCGATCTGGTCCACCCGGCGGGCGACTTGCCCGAAATACTCCTGTGACCACCATTTGGGATGGCCGGTGACGGTACCCCAGAAGGAGTGAAAGGCGGGGAGCGGATCGATCTGGTGTGCGGCGACGGACAGCAGCGGGGTCACCGGCCGCAACGCGTCCAGGAGGGCCAGGTAGTCGCGGTCGCCGGAGCGCAGGGGCTCCAGGTCGAAGTGGACCCCGTCGAAGCCGGCGGCGATCACCTGGCGGGTGGAGGCGACGACGGCGGCACGCGTCCGCGCGTTCTCCAGATGCATGGCGTACGGCTTCTCGGGCGCGACCTCGTCCCCGAGCCAGGCCTGGACGCGGACGCCGGGAAGTTTTCGATGCACGGCCGTTATCAGCCAACGGGCCTTGGGGTAGTCCGTTCTGGGCAGCGTGCCGTTGTGTTCCAGCGGCCCGGCATGGACGTAGAGGTCGCGTATGCCGGTGTCCGCGAGCCGGGCGGCGAGGGCGGTGACGTCGGCGTCGGTCTTACGGCCGTCGACCCAGGCGTGCCCGAGCCAGATGGCGTCCCTGCCCCGGGTGCGGGTGCCGGGCCCCGGGTCGCCGGTGAAGTTGATGCGGAGGGCGGTCTCGGCGATGAGGAGCGGGAGGACCAGGAGCAGGACGGCGGCGAGCCCGACCCGCCTGGCCCAGCGGATCCGGGCGGCTCTCCTGCGGACCCCCGGCGCCTCCGGCGCGCCCGCGCCCTCGGCCTCGCCCGTCCCCGCCGGTTCGGATTCCGCTGCCATCGCCCGTACCCCTCTTCTCGTCGACGCCCGCCCGTCCCCACCCCGGTCGCGAAGCCGACTTGCTGCCCATACGCTCCGAAATGTGACGTCATCCTTGATCCGGGGCCGTCCGAGGCACGCCACCGCCCGCATAGGTGTGCGGGTGGGGCATGCCGTGCTGGGCGGCGTGACCGGAGCGGCCTGGCTGGTGTTGCCGGTGATGACGACCACCGCTCAAGATCCGGTTCCCGCGGCGGCACGCGAACCGGTCGCCACGGCGCGGGCTGACGGGGCGTCCACCGCCGATTACGTCATGCCGCTGGTCGCGGTGGCGGCCGCCGGCGCGCTGGGCGGCTACGGGTACGTACGGCGGGTGCGGCGGGCCCGCTCGCGCACCACCCCGGGGATCGTCTCCACCGCCCCGCCGGTGCCGTCGCCGGTGGACGTCGAGCGTCAGGCGCGGGCCGCCCTGGTCCTGGCCGACGACTGCGTCCGCACCAGCCGCCAGGCGCTCGGGTACGTCGACGGCGGCGATCCGGCCGCGGAGGCCCTGCGGACGGCCGAGACCGAGCTGTCGGCCGCGTTCGCGATATGGCGGCGGTACGAGGAGGGGATACCCGGGGACGACAGGGGCCGGCGGCAGGCGTTGGTCGGAGTGGTCGGACGGTGTGCGGAGGCGGGGCGGCGACTGGACGCGGCGGCGGCGGGATTCGACGCCGAGTGGGATGCGGGGGACGCACTGGCGGTGGCCGAGGGACGGTTCCGGGAACTGGCCGCGCGCACGGGCAAGGTGGCGGGTGCGCTGACGGAGGCCGGCGAGCACTACGGGAGCGGGGCCGTCGCCGCCGTGCTGGGGTACGTCGAACAGGCCAAGGACCGGCTGGTGTTCGCGACCGGACGGCTCAACCAGGCCCGCCGGGACGCCGACTCGGGCGACGGCGACGGGATGCGCCGTGGGGTGTGCGCCGCCGAGGGGGCGGTGGCCCAGGCCGGGGTGCTGCTGGGCGGGGTGGCCGGGCTCGCGGCGGAACTGCGGACGGCGGCGGGCCTGGTGCCGGCCGCGCTCACCGGGGCGGAGAAGGAACTGGCAGGCGTCCGGGAAGCCGCCTCGCCGTCCCGTCTGGCCCACGCCGACACCGTGCTGGCCGCGGTGCGTGAGGAGCTGACCGGGGGCCCGTACGACTCGCTGGACGCGCTGCGCCGGGTCGTACGGGCGGTGGAGGGAGCCGGGGGCGGCCGCTCCGGGGTGATCTCCGCCGGAGCGGAGCTGGTGGCGCGGAGCGCGCTGGGGGCGGCGGACGACTTCGTGGAGGTGCACCGGCGGGCGGTGGGGGCGGAGGCGCGGGCGCTGCTGGCGGAGGCGCGGCGGGCGGCTGCCGCGGACGCGGACCGGCTGGCGCGGCGGGCCCGGGAGCTGGCGGGGCGGGACGTACGCGCCCATGGCAACCCGTACGCGGGAGAGGCGGCCCATGAGAGCGGCCTCGCGGGTGCGGTGCTGGGGGGCGTGCTGCTGGGCGAGGAGGCGGACGGGGGGCCGGTGGTGACGTTCGGCGGCCCGCAGACGCGAGCACGACTGCGCTGACCGGCTGCAGCGACTGCGGCCGGTGGGGGTCGTTCGCGCGGTTCCCCGCGCCCCTGAAGGGCGCGGGGAACCGCGCGAGGATCGACGGCGCCGCACCCGTGCACCGGTCCGCGCCACCTCTGTCAGAACAGGCTGAGCAATGCCTCCGCCGGGTCGGTGAGGCCTGTTTCGCCGTCCGGGAGGGGCAGTTCGAACCACACGGTCTTGCCGCGCGGCGTCCGCCGTGAGCCCCACGCCGCGGAGAGCAGTCCGACCAGCTGAAGCCCCCGCCCGCCCTCGTCGGTGTCGCGGGCGCGCCGCCGCCGCGGCTGGACCAGGCCGGAGTCCCACACCTCGCACACCAGCGTCCGGTCCAGCAGCAGCCGTAGCCGTATCTCCCCCTCGCCGTACCGCAGCGCGTTGGTGACCAGCTCGCTGACCAGCAGCTCCGCCGTGTCGACCAGCGGCTCCAGGTCCCAGCTGAGCAGCTGGCCGCGCGCGTACTCACGGGCCCGGCCCACACTGCGCGGCTCGCGCGGCAGCGTCCAGTCGCCGACCGACTCGGCCGGCAGCCCTTGTACACGTGCCATCAGCAACGCGATGTCGTCCTCGCCGTGGTGCGTGTCGAGGGTGTTCAGGACGTGGTCGCAGACGTCCTCGAGGGGCTGGGAGGGGTCGGTGAGGGCTCCGACGAACGCCTGGAGGCCCTCGTCCAGGGGATGGTCGCGGGACTCGACGAGACCGTCCGTGTAGAGCGCGAGCAGCGCGCCTTCGGGGAGTTCGACCTCGACCTCCTCGAAGGGCTCGCCGCCGACGCCCAGCGGCATGCCGGGCGGCACGTCGAGCATCAGCGCGTCCTCGCCCGGTTCCACCAGCACTGGCGGCAGATGGCCGGCGTTGGCGAACGTACACCGCCTGGTGACGGAGTCGTAGACGGCGTACACGCAGGTCGCCAGGTAGACCTCGGAGAGGTCGGCGTCGCGGGGCTGGCGGGCCGTCCGGGTGGCCTGCTGGACCCCGCCGGGGGTGCCGAGGCCGCGGGCGATCTCGTCCAGCGCCGAGAGGACCTCGGCGGGTTCGAGGTCGAGCAGGGCCAGGGTGCGGACCGCCGTGCGCAGTTCGCCCATCGCGACGGCCGCGCGCAGTCCTCGGCCCATCACGTCACCGACCACCAGCGCCGTGCGGTGGCCGGGGAGTTCGATGACGTCGAACCAGTCGCCGCCGACCTCGGTCGCCGCGTTGCCCGGCAGGTAGCGGCACGCGATGTCCAGTCCGGAGGCCTCCGGGTCGCCGGGCGGGAGCAGGGACCGCTGCAGTATCAACGCGCGTTCGTGCTCACGGCGGTACAGGCGCGCGTTGTCGATGCAGACGGCGGCACGGGCGGCCAGCTCGACGGCCAGGTCGCGGTCGCGGTCGCCGAACGGCTCACTGCCCTTGGTGCGGGCGAACTGGGCGAGGCCGACGACCGTGTCGTGGGCGACCATCGGGACGGCGAGGGTGGACTGGACGAGGCCGCCCTCCTCGGCCGGCACATGCTGCGGGCGGGCGGTGCGCAGGGCGTCCGCGCAGGGCGAGTTGAACGGGTAGTGGTGGACCGCGCCGACGGCGACCGGGGCACCGCCGCCCACGAAGGGCGCGTCGGAGACCGCGCTGGCGAACGCGACCCGGCGCAGCTCCGCGCTGCCGTCGGAGAGCCCCGGCGGCCGCTCGTCGCCCGCCAACAGGCCCTGGTAGAGGTCGACGGTGGCGAGGTCGCAGAAGCCGGGCACGACCACGTCGAGGAGTTCACGGGCGGTGGTCTCCAGGTCGAGGGAGTTGCCGATCCGGGCGCCGGCCTCGTTGAGGAGGGCGAGATTCCGCCGGGCCGCGGCGGCCTCGCGGGCGGCGGCGCGGCGGGCGGTGATGTCCAGTCCGAGCCAGGCGATACCGATGGGGCGGCCGGTGCCGCTGTGCACCCGGTAGAGGTTGATGGACCAGTGCCGGCGCTCCTCGGAGCCCGGCACGAACCCCGTGACGTGCATGTCCGTGATGGAGTTGCCGGTCTCCAGGACCCGCCGCAGGGTGGCCGCGACCCGCTCGGCCTCCGAGCGCGGCAGATAGTCGTGGACGCCCTTGCCGCGGTGGTCGTCGGGGCTGCCGCCGAAGACGGAGGAGAACCGTACGTTGGCGCGGCGGATCCGCAGGTCGGGGTCGATCAGCAGGAAACCGAAAGGAGATTGACCGAATATCGACTGCGAGGCGGCCAGGTCGGTCTCGATGCTGCGTAGGGTGCGGACGTCGACCACGATGCACACGGCCGCGTTCTCGCCCTCAGCGGTGCGGGTGGGCATGACGTAGACCTCGGCGAGGCCCTCCTCGCCGCGCTCGCCGTCCGCCGTGTCGGGCATCCGGAAGGGGACCACGCCGGTCCACTCCCGCCCGTCCAGGATCTCGGCCATCTTCCGCTGGCCGTGCTCGCGCAGGTCCGCGTCGACGAACGCCTCGATGGGATCCATGCCGACGGCCCGCTCCGCCGGGATGCCGAAGATCTGCTCGGCGCGCAGGCTCCACTGGTCGACCAGGCCGCCGGCGCCGATGGAGAACGAGGCGACCTTGATGTAGTCGTAGATCGAGCCGGGTGGGCTGCTCTGCCACATGGCGTCGCCGGGGGCCGCGGCTGTCTCCGCGGTCCCCGCCCTCACGCCGTCCGACGGGTCCTCGGACTCCGTGGCCTTAGCTGGTATCTCGCTCACGCGAACCGTCCCCTCCAGCTCACCGCACCCGGCACCGGTCACCGGGGGCGGCTGCCCGCAGTATCCAGCACTACGGCGCCGCCTGACACGGTGTTCACGATCACAGCACGGTCCCGACTGTTTCCGGACCGGGCCGTGACAACACTTCCAGTCTTCTAACCAGGGAACACGCCCTCGAACCACCCACTCCGGTGCCCATTCCCCGGCCACTCCCGGGAGTGGACGGCGTAGCACTGCGTGTACACCCCGTTCACCCCGCCAGGTCGGGCACCGCGAGCTCGAACCAGACCGTCTTGCCGGTGTCGCCGGGCCGGGTCCCCCACCTCCACGAGGAACCGGCGACCAGCTGGAGGCCGCGGCCGCTCTCGTCGTCGGGGCTGGCGGCGCGTTCGCGGGGCGGGTCCGGGAGCGGGTCGGAGACCTCCACCCGGAGGGTACGGCCGAGGTCGGCGGGGCGTACCAGGCGGACACCGATGGGGCCGGTGGCGTGCCGGAGCGAGTTGGTCACCAACTCGCTGACCAGCAGTGCGGTGATGTCGGCGAGGGTGCCGAGGCCCCAGCCGGTCAGTTGGTCACGGACCGCGGTCCGGGCGGTGCGCACGGCGCCCGGTTCCGCGGGAAAGGTCCACTCGACGGTGTCACCTTCGGTGTCGATCACACCGATCACTTCCCAGTCGCTTCCCCGGTTACGAGCCCGGCTCTGTCCGGTTTCATGGGGTTAATGGGCACATACCCGATTACTGGGGGGCAGTACCGCACGGGAGGGCGCACTGTGGGACGAACGGCTTACGCCGGGGTGGCCGAGCGCCGCCCGGGCGCAGGGGGTGCGGGTGCCGGGCGGCTGCGACCGCGCCGTCGCCGGTCGCGCCCGCGCGGCGGCAGGCCGTACGTCCCGTACGGCCCCGCGCCCCTATGCCTCGGGGCTTCGCCCCGTACTCAACCGGTCGGCCACCTCGCGCACCGCCGGGACGTCCTGGTCCAGCCAGTCCACGGACCAGAGTTCGTCCGGGGCCAGCCAGCGCAGCTCGTCGTGGTCCTGGAGGGGCGCGGGGGCGGCGGAGGCGGGGCGCAGGCGGGCGGTCCACACCTGGAGGGCGTACGGCTCCCGCAGCGGCCACTCGCCGGGCACCCGCGCCAGCACCTGCGCCCGCACGCCCAACTCCTCGTGCAGTTCGCGCGCCAGGGCCTGTTCGGGGGTCTCGCCGGGCTCGACCTTGCCACCGGGCAGTTCCCAGCGGCCGGCCAGCTCCGGGGGTGCGCTGCGGCGGGCCGCGAGGAGGCGGCCGGCGTCGAGCAGGGCGGCCCCGACCACCACGATCCGTTCGCTCATGGCCGGAGCCTACGGGAGGCGGTGCGGGGTCAGTTGCGCGTGCCGTCCCCGCTGCCGTTGCCGAAGCCGATGCGCTCGACCCAGTAGAGCTGCTTGTGTCCGCGGTCGTCGAGACTGTCGGCGATCTTCTGCGCCTCGGCCCGGGTCGCGTACCGGCCGACGCGGTAGCGATTGCCGTTGTCGTCCTGCCGTATGACGAGCCAGGGGAGAGAGACCGTGCCTTCCGTCATCGCACCCCTCCGTCTCTCCCGGCTCCCGCCCATCCCCACCCCGCTAAGGAAACCGCACTCCGCATATGCCCGAGCGTACGCCTAACCTTTACGCAGCGAATACGGCTTTTCACAAAGAGGTACGCAACCAGCCAGAACGGTGGGGGCGCACGATGACGAATGCGCCGTGCGCACAGCGGGCACCTCCCGTCGGAGGCATGCCGCGGACAGCCCGGACCACCTGGGAGAACGGCCGGATCGCAACGGCCGGTCCGAGATCCCGACAGAGACGGTGAAGGCGTCAACTATCGCAAGGGTGTGCGCTACTTCACGGGCAGGTGGTACGCGGCACGGTACCGGTCGGCCGGGATGACGACGTCAGCCGTCTCCACCGGGCGGCCGGAGGCGTAGTACGTCCGCTGGATCACCAGGACCACGTGGCCGGGGACACCGCCCAGGGTGAGCAGCTCCTCGGCGAGGCCGGGGCGGGCACCGACCTCCTCGGTGACGTTGTCCACGATGACGTCGATGGCCCGCATCCGCTCGACGACGCCCATGCCTCCCAGGGGCCCCTCCTCGGGCAGCATCACGGGGGTGCGGCCGGTGACCGCGAGGGGCTCCCAGGAGGTGGAGAGCATCATCGGCTCGCCCGCGTCCCGGAACAGGTACCGGGTGCGCATCACCCGGTCCCCGGCCTGGATGCCGAGCCGGTCGGCGATCACGGCGCCGGCCACGGCCTGCTCACTGCTGGACTCCCAGGTGCCGCGCGCGGCCGCCTCGGACTGCTCCTGCCGGAACGGGGTGGCGCCGCCGACCGGCCGGAACCCGGAGCGGGCCACCCGGCGGGGCACCGGCCGCTCCCGCACGTAGGTCCCGGAGCCGGAGCGGCCCTCGACCAGCCCCTCGGCCATCAGCACCTTGCGGGCCTCCAGGGCGACGGTGTCGGAGACGCCGTACTCCTCGCGGATGCGGGCCTGGGAGGGGAGCCGGGTGTGCGGTGGCAGCGAACCGTCGACGATCTTCTTACGGAGATCACCCGCGACACGCAGATACGCCGGCTGCTCACCGAAAGTCACTGGCCGCTCCCATCAGGTTGTACAGACAGCAACAGCCTGGCAACCGTGGGTTCCGCCACGCAAGCAAAGGCCAGAGAATCACTCGATGTGATGACATACGGCCGGGGAACGCTTTACGCAGGCACTTTCTCCCCGCTATGGCCGCGCTCACACCTGCATGCCGGAGCCACTTCCTCCGCTGCCGGACTCGCCGCCTCCGTCGCCGTACGCGGGCGGGGTGGCGAAGAGGCCCAGAGCATCGCGTACGGTCACCGCGCGGTGCGGGTCGATCAGCTTGTACCCCTTGTCATAGTGCGCGTAGAAGGTGTCGACGTCCGCCGCCTTCGCCGCCTTGGCCCACTCGACGCGCGCCTTGTCGAGGTCGGCGGCGAGGGCGCGGACCGGCCGGCCGGTGGCGGCGGTCCACTCGTACGAGCGCAGCATCGCCGACTGCTTGCCGAGCGCCGTGGCCACCCGGCCCGCCCACGCCTTGTTCCCCGGCAGGTCGTCCTCGACGTACTCGGCGTCCGGCGCGGAGTCCAGGGCGGCGTTCAGGACGTGCGCGGCCTTGAGGTAGGCGACCTGTTCGGGACTGTAGGAGCCGGCGTCGTCGTGGTAGGAACTGGTGAGCTTCTCCCCCTCCGTGGCACTGCCGAAGGCGCAGACGACGCTGCGGTCCCCCGCGGCCCAACTGTCCTCGCTGGGCGTGAAGTAGTACACGGCGACGTCGTCGGGGACCAGCCAGAGGTCGAAGGCGTAGGTGTCCTCCAGGGCGTAGCAGCGGCGGTCCGCCGTCTCGCCGGACGCGTCGTCACCCGGGTAGTCGGCGCCCTTGAGGTCGTAGGTGGCGAAGACCTCGCCGTCGTGGGCGTCGTCGCAGCCGACGTGCGTGACGTCGGTGACGAGGTCGCCGTTCAGGGAGCCGTCGGGGGTGTCGAAGCAGTCGCCGGTGGACAGCGAGAGGCTGGAGCTCTCGCTCGCGCCCTCCTTGACGCCCTCCCAGAAGTCGCCGGCGCCGCCGGTGGCCAGCACCAGCACCCACACGGCCAGCCCGATTCCGGAGAACACCGAGCCGACGACCGCCATCGCCCTGCCGCGCTCACCGCGCCTGCGGATCTGGCTCAGCGCGACCAGTCCGAGCACCAGCCCCACCCCCGGCAGACAGCACAGCAGTCCGAGCACGAGGGAGGCGATGGCGAGGCCGTTGACCGGCGCGGGCACGACGTAGGGGCTGTAGCCCTGACCCCAGGGCTGGTACGGCGAGGGGTACGGCGGCTGCTGTCCGTACGGACCCTGCGGGTACTGCGGGTACTGCGGCGGGCCCGTCCGGGGCGGCTGGTAGGGCCCTTGTGGCTGCTGGGGGCCGGGAGGCGGAGGTATGGACACCGGTACCGTGCTCCTGAGGGGGCGTCTGGCCGCGTGAAACGCACGGCTGAACTGATGTACGACTGCGCGCATCGTAAGCGCGCCGTCAACGGGGGCGGAATGAGGGCCGTGCGCGCCACCGTCCGGGGTCGGCGCCCGCTTCGACCGGCCGAGTACTCCTGGGGGGACGACGAATGAACGAGACCGTCAGCGCTGTCAACGCGCTCACCGCGGCATGGGCGCAGCGGACCAGACAGGGCACGGTCTTCTCGGCCGCCGGTGTCTGGCCGCTGCTGGCCTTCCTGGCCGAAGGCGCCGCGGGCCCCGCCCGGGACGAACTGACCCGTGCCGTGGGGCTGCAAGCCGACCAGGCGGCGGCCGGTGCGCGGGAGTTACTCGGCGGGCTCGCCTCGATGCACGGTGTCGGGGCGGCCCTCGGACTGTGGACCGACCGTGCGCTGGAACTGGACGGGCGGTGGGCGGCGGGGCTGCCCGCCGACGCGCACGGGGTGCTGGCCGCCGACCCCGCGGCCTCCCAGGAGGCGCTGGACGCATGGGCGGCCGAGCGCACCGAGGGGCTGGTCGAGCGGATGCCGGTCAGGCTGGCCGAGAGCGCCCGGATGGTGCTCGCGACCGCGCTGGCCCTGCACACGGAGTGGCGGCAGCCGTTCCTGGAGACCGTGCTGCGGCCCGGCTCGGGCCCCTGGCGGGACCGCACTCTGGCGGGCCTGCGGCGCAGCAGCGTACGGCCGGACCGGATCGGGGTGGCCGCGGGCCCGGACGGCCGCGTCACGACGCTGAAGGTGCCGGGCGGCAACGCCCTGGACGTGCATCTGCTGCTCGGCGAGGAGGGGATGGCGCCCGGCCAGGTGCTGCACACCGGCATAGGCGTCCTGGAACGCACCCTGCCGGTGACGACCGGCGGCCGGCTCCCCTACGGTCCGGCGGGACCCGGGGTGGCCGTGGAGCGGCTGCCGTCGGCCACCCCCGACCCGGTACGGCTGGATGTGACGACCGTCGGCTTCCAGGTGCGCGCGGACCACGATCTCCTGCAACTGCACGGCCTGTTCGGGCTCTCCACGGCCGCCGACGCCCGCGAGGGGCACTTCCCCGGGATCAGCGCCGCGCCGCTGGCCATCGGGGCGGCCGGGCAGTCCGCCGTCGCCGAGTTCGGGCCGCTGGGGTTCCGGGCCGCGGCGGTGACGGCCGTCCTCGCGGCGCCGGGCGGCGGCCCGCCGCGGCACCGGCACGAGTCGACGGTCGTGCGGGCCACCTTCGACCGCCCGTTCGGCTTCCTGGCCGTGCACCGCGACAGCCGCCTGATCCTGGCGGCGGGCTGGGTGACGGACCCGACGGCGGCGGGCTGAGCGCCGGCTCCGCAACCGTGGCGGGTCCTCGCGGGTGCCGCCCCGGGCGGGCGCGGCCGGGTCCTGCGGTGGCCCGGGGCGCCGGGCCGCGCCCACGACGGTGTCGTCCGCGGCGGGTGCGGCCTCGGCGGGCGCCCGGTCTCCGGGACGGGTTCACCTCACCCGCGTACCCCCTCGGTGATGCGCAGCCTGATCGTGCGGGCCTCCGGGCGCAGGGCGAACTCGGGCCACACGTCCGGTCCGCAGGCCCGGGAGCCGAGACCGTGCTGGGCCGCGTCGATGATCAGGTGGCTGGTGGTGGACTCCGGGAGTTCGAAGGGGTGGGCGGCCCGGGCGAGCTGCTGGGGGGTGTGCCGGGCCAGGGTGAAGCCGGGGCGCCGTCCCCGGGTGTCGGGGAGCGCCGTGACGTGCAGTACCGCGGTGTCGGCGCTGGTCAGGGTGAGGCGGCGGAGCCCGGAGCGGTGGCCGGTCTCCTGGGGGCGGGCGTATCCGGCCGCGAGGTCCGCGACGGCGGCGGAGAAGCGGCCGGTGCGGGCCGCGCGGAGGCTGTCCGGGTAGGACTCGTGCGGGCCCAGGCCGAACCAGTCGGCGCCGTCCACCGGGGCCGTTCCGTCCGGCAGTTCGAAGCTCACCCCGATCCGCGGCCAGACCGTCGTCCAGCCCCGCGAGGGCTCGATCTCCACGCGCAGTTCCAGCTCGCCGTCCTCGACCGTCCAGACCGACTCCACGGTCACCGACAGCCCGGAGTGCGCGGCGGAGACCCGGTCGACGGTACGCAGGGCCTCATCGGTCCGTGCCACGCCGGTCCGCCGTGTCGTCAGCCGGTCGAGTCCGGCGCGGCGCCACAGCTCGGCGCTGGACACCTCGGGCAGGGCGTCGTCGCTGCCCTCCAGCCGGTCGGAGGTGCCCTCGTCGTTGTCGGTCGGCGCCCGGAACAGCTCCAGCCGCGGCCCGGTGACGGCGCGTCCGCCGAGGCGGGTGAGGGAACCGCCGGTGAACTCGGCGATGCCGAGGGCGAGTGTGCCCTCGTCCGGCCGCCAGCCGGTCCGGCGCCGGACGGCGGGCACCGGCCGCCGTACCGAGCGGTCCAGCTGGGCGGTGGCCACCTCGTGTCCCGCGGGCGCCCAGGAGGTCTCCGCGGCCAGCACCGCCTCGACCGTCAGCCAGGTCTCGGCGTCCGGCGCCACCGGGACCGCCGGCAGCGGCACCCGCCCCGACTCGCCCGCGGCCACCGGCGCGACCTTCAGGTCCCCGGACGCCACGAGGACGCCGTCGTGCTCGGCCCGCCAGCGGAAGAGCAGGTCGGCGGTGTCGGCGGAGTGCCGCAGGTTGGTGACCGTGAGCCGGTCGCCGTCGACGGCGAAGCGGATCGGCTGCACGACCGCCTTGAACTCGTGGAGGCCGGGGGTCGGCACGTCGTCGCTCAGCACCATGCCGTCCATGACGAAGTTGCCGTCGTGCACGACCTCCCCGAAGTCGCCGCCGTAGGCGTAGTAGGGCGTCCCGTCCGGGGTCCTGGCCAGGATGCCGTGGTCGCGCCACTCCCAGACGAAGCCGCCGTGCAGCCGCGGGTGCCGGTGGACCAGTTCCTCGTACTGGTCGAGGGCGCCGGGTCCGTTGCCCATCGCGTGGGCGTACTCGCACAGCAGGAACGGCCTGGTGCGCTGCCGGGCGCCCTGCGCGGGGGTGCAGCCGAGCAGCGGGGCGCGGGAGCCGTCCGTACCGATCTGCTCGGTCTCGGGGACGGTCGCGTACATCCGCGAGTAGACGTCGGTGTACTCGCCGGTGTAGTCGCCCTCGTAGTGCACGGGACGCTCGGGGTCGCGGGCGTGCACCCAGGCCGACATGGCAGCGAGGTTGGCGCCGGTCCCGGCCTCGTTGCCGAGCGACCACATGACGACGCCGGGGTGGTTCTTGTCGCGCTCGACGGTGCGCTCGATGCGGTCGAGGCAGGCCGCGCGCCAGGCCGGGTCGTCGGTCGGGTTCCCGTGCCAGCCCACGTTGTCGAAGCCGTGGGTCTCCAGGTCGCACTCGAGGACGACCCAGAAGCCGAGTTCGTCGGCGAGGTCGAGCAGCCGGGGGTGCGGCGGGTAGTGGCTGGTGCGGATGGCGTTCACGTTGAACCGCTTCATCCGCGCCAGGTCCTCGCGGGCGTGCGCCTCGTCGAAGACCCGGCCGCGCTCGGGGTGCGCCTCGTGCCGGTTCATGCCGTGGAAGACGACCCGGCGGCCGTTGACCAGGAAACGGTCACCACGGATCTCGACGGTACGGAAACCCACCCGCAGGGCTATGGTCTCGGCGGCCGACGCCACGGTGACGTCGTACAGCCGGGGTTCCTCGGCCGACCACGGCTCCACGCCCGGGACGTCGAGGGGCGTCACGTCGGCCGGCGTCTGCCAGACCCGCTCGACGCCCAGTTCGGGGATACGCAGGGTGACGGGGAACGCGCCGGCGCCGGCGGTGATCTCGGGGTCGATCCGGCCGTGTCCGCCGGCGTAGCCGGGGCGCAGCCAGACGTCCTCGACGCCGCCGACGGGGCGGGCGAGCAGGGTGACGTCCCGGAAGATGCCGGGCAGCCACCACTGGTCCTGGTCCTCCAGGTAGCTGGCGGCCGACCACTGGTGCACCCGGACGGCGACGACGTTGTCACCGGGGCGGACCGCGGAGGTCACGTCGAACTCGTGGGCGAGCCGGCTGCCGCTCGCGCTGCCGATCTCGACGCCGTTCACCCACACCTTGAACAGCGACTCCACACCGTCGAAGCGCAGCAGCACCCGCTCGGCGTCCGGCCAGTCCTCGGGGAGGACGAAGTGGCGGCGGTAGTCGCCGGTGGGGTTCTCGTCGGGCACGTGCGGCGGGTCGATCGGGAAGGGGAACTGGATGTTGGTGTAGATCGGCCGGCCGTAGGCGCCGTCGCCCTCCAGCACCCAGTGCGCGGGCACCGGGATGCCGTCCCAGCCGTGGTCGTCGTAGTCCTCGGCCGCGAACTCCTCGGCGACGGCCGCCGTCGGCGACAGCCTGAAGCGCCAGTTTCCGTTCAGCGACAGGGCGGGGGCGTCGGAGTGCAGCCACGAGCGGGCCGGGCGCAGGGCGCCACGCCAGGGAGCGGTGTCCGATACGTACGCGGAGTGCTCGGAGGGCAAGAGTTCACAACTTTCTGGATGAGGGGGGTGTTGTGCCGCTAGCGGAGGACGACGGTGCGGATCTCCCAGGGGCCGAGGGAGAGGGTGAGCCCGTCCTCCGTCACCGGTTCCGCGGCGATCGGCCGGCCGAGCAGGTCGACGGTCCCGGCTTCGGTGAAGGCGCCGGTCACCCGGACCTCCGTCGCGGTGTCGCGCAGCGCGGCGAGCCGCACCTCGGTGCCGGGCCCGTGCTCGGGGTCGGTGACGCGGCGGATGCTGGACACCTGGACGTCCCGGCCCTCGACCCGCACGCCGGCCGCGTCGGGGGGCAGCCCGCCGCCGCCGGGCGCGGTGCCGCGGGTGACCAGGACGCCGGCCCTGAACTCCTCGGCGAGCGCGACCGCGTCCGCGCCCCGCCAGCCGCCCGCCGAGGGCAGCACGGCGAACCGGTTCTCGATGCGCATGCCCAGGTCCTGGGCGCCGGGGACGGGGATCTCGCTCGCCGCGGGTTCGTCGCGCAGGGGGTGCAGGTTGACACTGATCGAGCCGATGGCGCGCAGCAGGGTGAGGGCCAGGGCGGAGCCGCCGTCGACGATTTCGTACTCGGCGGAGTGGTCCAGCAGGACGGTGGCCGGCCCCGCCGACACGAAGGAGCTCGCCGGGAAGGTCGGCAGGGGGTACTCGCCCCAGCCGCCCTCGGCGGTCAGCCCGCGTTCGGTGACGGCGAACTGCCCGGCCGACGCGGAGGCCGTGACGGGTTCGGGCAGCGGCACGTGGAAGCGCAGCCGGTGGTCGGCGCTCCGGTTGAGGAACGCGGTGGAGATCCGGACGAACGGCTCGCCCGCGCGGAGCTCCACCACCATGTCCACGGGGGTCGCGACGGTACGGCCGTCCCGCCGGTCCCGGTCCTCCGTGGCGAGCGCGGCCGGCCAGTCGTAGACGCGGGTGACCCGCAGCCTGGCCCGCAGCGGGCCCCGGTCCAGGAGTTCGACGCCGACCCGGGCCGGCTCGGAGACGAGGACGTCGTGGGCGGGCGGGGCGTAGTTGTAGCTGTCGCCCCGGTCGCCGCCGTCGACCAGCCGGCCGACCCCGGACAGGACGGTGCCGTCACGTCCGGCCACCTCCAGGGTGCCGTCGGCGGCCACGGTGACCTCGACCAGGCCGTTGGCGAGGCGGTCGGATGCCGCCGTCACCGGCCGCGCGGCCAGGTCGGTGGGGCGGTCGGCCGGCTCGACCCGGAAGGCGGCCAGTCCGGCGGCGGGGACGGGCACGGCCACCACCGCGGTGGCCCGGGCCTGGGCCAGGGTGCGCACCCGCCACTCCCCCGGGTGGGCGGCCGCGGCGGCGGCGACCTCGCCGCGCAGGGTCATCAGGTCGAAGGGTCCGTCCGGCGCCTCGGCGAGGTGGAAGACCAGGGAGTTCGGGGTGAGTTCGTAGTGGTCGATGAGCAGGCCGAACAGCTCCCGGCGGTGGATGCGGCGCAGTACGCGTTCGAGCTGCGAGGCGTCGTGCCGCTCGTCGCTGAGCACGGTGGGTGCCTCGGAGACCAGCTGGACGGGGTGCGTGGAGCCGTCGGCGGTGGTGGCGACCAGCGTGCGCCCCTCGGGGGCGGCGACGACGTCCACCTCGACCAGTGCGGTACGGGGCACGGGCAGCGGGTTGGCGACCAGGTGGCCGTCGCTCGGGACCAGGGCGGCGGGCTCGGCGAGGGCCGCGTCCCGGACCGCGCGGGCGGTCTGCGCGGCCTCGGCGAGGCGGGCGGCGACCTGGTCGCAGGTCTCGTCGGTGCCGGAGCCGACCACCGAGTCGTGGGCCGTCGACTCGACGATCTTGTGCCAGGCGAGGGCGAGGAAGTGCGACTCGTCGCGCCGGGACCACAGGGCGTTCATCCGCTCGGCGTGGTCGACGGTCCGCTCGGCGAGGGCCATCCGCTGCTTGAGCCCGAGCCGCACGGACAGCACGCCCGGCAGGATGTTGCCCCGGACATGGCTGCGCAGCTCACCGGTGACGACGGCGGTCACCTCGTCGCGTACGTGCCCCCGGAGGTACTCGTCGAGCGTGGCGACGGTGATCGGCCGCTGCTCGCCGGAGGCCCGCCGCAGCCAGTCCGCCAGCTTCGGGTCGGGCGCGTTGTGGTCGGTGCCGGCCATGGCCAGGAGCGGGTCGCCGCCCCAGCGTCCGGCGGTCTGCTCGGCGTACTCGGCGAGCGCCTGCCGGATCCGGTCCGGTACCAGCAGGACGTCGAGTCCGTTGTCGTACCCGTCGAAGAGGAACTCGGTGCGGACCTCGGAACCGTCGGGGGCGCGCCAGCGGAAGGCGTGGCCGTCGACCGAGCCGGGCACTCCGCGCCACAGGGCCGCGTGCTCGATGCCGGCGCGGGCCAGGATCTGCGGCATCTGCGCGACGTGGCCGAACATGTCGGGCAGGTAGCCGATGGGCATGGCCCCGCCGAGCCGCTCCGCGGCCGCCCAGCCCATCTGGAGGTTGCGGACGATGGTCTCGCCGGTGCAGAGGAACTCGTCGAGCAGGATCAGCCAGGGCCCGACGGCCAGCCGGCCCTCGCGGACCAGGGCGGCGACCCGGTCGCGGTTCTCCGGGCGCATCTCCAGGTAGTCCTCGACCGCGGCCATCTGCCCGTCGACGGTGAACCGGAAGTCCGGGTCGGCGTCGGCGGTGGCGAGCACGGTGTCGAGGGCGGTGACGAGTCGGTGCCGGAACACCTGGAACGGCTCGTACCACTCGCGGTCCCAGTGGAAGTGGGGCACGAAGACGGCGGAGTCGGGCATGACGGGAGGTACCTTCCGGGTGGTCACTTGAGGGAGCCGGCGGCGAGGCCGGTCCGCCAGAAGCGCTGGAGCAGGATGAACACGATGATCACGGGCACGATCGACACCAGTGAGCCGGTGATGATGGACTGCTGGAGCGCCGGGGCGCGGGCGGTCTGGCCGTTCCACTCGTACAGGCCGAGCGTGATCGGGAACAGGGACTCCTTCTGCAGCATCACCATCGGCAGGAAGAAGTTGTTCCAGATGGCCACGAACTGGAACAGGAAGATGGTCACCAGGGCCGGGGTCATCAGCCGGAACGCCACCGAGAAGAACGTCCGGAACTCGCCCGCCCCGTCCAGCCGCGCCGACTCGATCAGCTCCTGCGGGACCGCCGCGTTGGCGAAGATCCGCGCCAGGTAGACGCCGAACGGGCTGACGATGCTCGGCAGGAACACCGCGAAGTAGGTGTTGACCAGCCCGGTCGCCGAGAACAGCAGGAACAGCGGCAGGGCGAGCGCGGTGGTGGGCACCAGGACTCCGCCGAGGATGACGGAGAACAGGAACTCCCGGCCGCGGAAACGGAACTTGGCGAGGGCGTAGCCGCACAGCGCGGAGATCAGGGTGCCGACGGCCGCGCCCAGCACCGCGTAGATCACGGTGTTCAGGGCCCAGCGGCCGAAGATGCCGTCGCTGCGGGTGAACAGGACGTGCAGGTTGTCGAAGAGGTCGAAGTGCGAGAACGCCAGCCCGTTGGTGGTGGCGAGGTCGCCCTGCGGCTTGGTCGCCGCGACGACCAGGAAGTAGACCGGCAGCAGGAAGTAGACGGCCAGCAGCAGCATCAGGCCCATGGCTGCGGTACGGCTGACGCGGCTCTCTTTGATCACGGTGGGGTGGTTGCTCACAGTCCGGCCTTCTTCGAGGTCAGTCGCATGAACCCGAAGCTCAAGACGAAGGTGATGACGGCGATGACGACGGAGATGGCGGCTGCCTGCTGGTAGTTGTTCCCGGAGGCCACCGTGTAGGCGAGCATGTTCGGGGTGAACGTGCTGGAGATGTTCGAGGAGATCTGCCGCAGCACGGCGGGCTCGGCGTACAGCTGCAACGTGCCGATGATCGAGAACACCGTGGTCAGGACGATCGACGGGGCGATGATCGGTACCTTGACCCGCCAGGCGATCGTCCAGTTGGAGGCGCCGTCGATCTTCGCGGCCTCGTAGAGCTCCTGCGGGATCGACTGGAGCGCCGAGAACATGATCAGCATGTTGTAGCCGGTCCACAGCCAGGTGGAGACGTTCGCGGCCGACCAGAGCACGGCACCCGGGCCGAGGAAGTCGGGGTGCAGCCCGACGCTGTCCAGCAGGTCGACGACGGGGCTGAGCTGCGGCGAGTAGAGGTACGACCACATGATCGCGGCGATCACCCCGGGCACCGCGTACGGCATGAACGCGGTGATCCGGAAGAACGCCTTGACCTTGAGCAGCGGGGTGTCCAGGAGCAGCGCGATGATCAGCGCGACGAACAGCATGACCGGCACCTGCACGATGCCGAACAGGCCGATCCGGCCGATGCTGGACCAGAACTCGGTGTTCCGGAACACCTGGCCGTACTGCTCGAAGCCGCCGAAGGTCGTGTACGAGGTGCCGTACTGTCCGCCGCTGCGGCGCACCACGCGGAAGCTCTGCCACAGCGCGTAGCAGACCGGCACCAGGTAGAAGAGCAGGAACGGCAGGAAGAACGGGGCGACGAAGGCGGCGATGGTGCCCGGCCGGGGGCCGCCGCCGTCGAGACGGCGGCGGCCCCCGGTCGGCAGCACCACGCCGGCGGGGCGGGGCGCGATGTCGGTCATACGGCGGTCACTTGCCCGCCTCGGCCGGGATGGCCTGGTCCTTCATCGACTTCAGCGCGGTGGCCTGGGCGGCGGCGAGCGCGTCGGTCAGGGCGCCGTCACCGGCCGCGGCCTTGGCCATCGCGTCCTGGAGCGCGAGGTTCACCGTCTTCTGGGTGGGGCCCCAGCTGAAGCTGGTGTCGATCTTCTTGGACGAGTCCGCGAAGACGTCGAAGATCTTCTCGTTGTTGTAGTACGGCACGCCCTTGGAGAGCGCCGGCAGCTTCAGCCCGTCGAGGGCCGCCGGGTAGAGACCGCCCAGCTCGTTCTCCATCGCCAGCGCCTGCGGGTCGCTGTTCAGCCAGGTGTTGAACTCGACCGACTCGTAGAGGTGCTTGCTGCCCTTCATGAACGCGACGGTCGAGCCGCCCCAGTCACCGGAGGAGCCGCCCGCGCCCCAGGTCGGCATCGGGACGATCGACCACTTCCCGGCCTGCTTGGGCAGGTTGTCGCGGAACATGCTGTATCCCCAGGCGGCGCCGACGTAGCTGGCGATCTGGTCCTTCTGGTACGCCGCGTACATCTGCGTCGACCCGTTGGCGAGGTCGGTGCGCACCAGCTTCCCGGAGATCAGCTTCTGCCAGTAGTCCGCGACCTGCCTGCTCTGCGCCGACTCGACGCTGACCTGCCACTTGTCGCCGGAGTAGCCGTACATGTGGGCGTCGTTCTGCCAGAGCAGGCCGTTGAACCACTCGGCGTTGTTCGGGTCGAAGAACGTGATGTCGAGGTCGGGGTCCGCCTTGTGCAGCTTCTCGGCCGCCGCGGCGTACTCGTCCCAGGTCGTGGGGACGGCCACGCCGTACTTCTTGAAGATGTCGGTGCGCACGAACAGGGCCATCGGACCGGTGTCCTGCGGCAGGGCGAACACCCCGGTGCCGCCGAAGCTGGCCTGCGACCAGGTCCAGGGCACGAACTTCGACTTGGCCGCGGTGGCCGCCTTGCAGGCGGAGGCGTCGACGAAGGCGTTCTGGGTGCGCAGGTTGGGCAGTTCGTCGTAGCCGACCTGGGCGAGGTCCGGCGCCTTGTCCGCCTTGAGGGCGTTGCCGAGGGTGCCGTACTGGTCGTTGGAGATGTTCTTGGTCTCGACCTGGACGTCGGGGTGCTGCTTGTTCCACAGGGCGACGACCTTGTCCATGCCCGGAACGGTGTTCCAGTACTGGAGGGTGACCTTGCCCTTCGCCGGTGCGCAGGACGAGGCGGAGGACGCCTTGTCCGACGTACCGGAGGAGGAACATCCGGCGAGTACGACGATGCCCGCAGTGGCGGCCGCGGCGGCGAGGCGGGTGCGTGTGGCTGTGCTGGTCATGTCTTCCGTTCCAGAGAACGCCTGGCGAAGGTCGGCAGGCGGGTCGACGTTGACACCTGGAGGCGGATGCCTTCTGGTTGGAATCAGGTTCCGTGAGCGGTAACGTGAGCGCTCACGGGAGCGGTAACGGGAAGTGATTGGGAGTGTGGGCTCCGGTCCGCCGGAGTGTCAAGACTCAAAACGTCGGACCCGGCATACTCGGTGTCCCTGCGACGCGGCCGCGTCGGCAACTGCACGGAGGTGAGTGATGGCGCCGTCGGGGACCGGACCCCGCAGGGTGACGATCGACGATGTGGCCGAAGCCGCGGGAGTGTCCCGGCAGACCGTGTCACGCGCGCTCAACGACAAGGGCGAGATCGGCGTCTCCACGAAGCAGCGCGTCCTGGACGCCGCCCTGGAGCTGGGCTACCGGCCGAGCCGGTTCGCACGCGGGCTGGTGCGGCAGGACACGATCAGCGTCGGACTGGTCATCCCCGATCTGCTCAACCCGTTCTTCACCGAGGTCGCCGCCGCCGCGCTGGACGCGGCCCGGAGCCGCGGCTGGCACGTCGTGGTGTACGACACCGGTGACCATGTCGAGGAGGAGCGGGGCACCCTGGAGGTGATCGCCTCCCAGGTGGACGCGGTGGTGGGCTATCTGAGCCTGGCCGAGGACGAGATCGCGCGGCTCACCCGGGGGCTGCCCGTCGTCCTCATCGACCGCAAACGCCCCACCGAGCGGTTCAGCTCGATCCGGATCGACGGCGAGGCGGGCGTGCACGCGGCGATAAGGCACCTGACAGCGGCCGGACACCGGCACATCGGCATGCTGGACCACGCGGAGCGCTCCGAGCCGAGCGTCCGGCACGAGTGGTTCGACTCCGCGATGTCCGCGTGCGCGCTGGACGCCGGTTCGGTGGCCCGCGCCGACCAGAGCGTGGACGGTGGCGAGCACGCGCTCCTCGAACTCCTGGCCCGGCACCCGCACCTGACCGCCGTGTTCACGTTCAACGACATCATCGCCTTCGGCGCGTTGCGGGGCGCCCGCCGGCTCGGCCGCCAGGTCCCCGGGGACCTCGCGGTCCTGGGCTTCGACGGCCTGGGCCTGGGCACCCTCGTCGAACCGGCGCTGACCACGGTGGCCCTGGACACCCGCCGGCTCGGAGCGCTCGCCGTCGAACAGACGGCCAGGCTCCTGACCGGCGCCGCCCCGCTGCGCCCCGACGAGCTGGCGGTGGGGGCGGAACTGCGACTGCGCGAGTCGGCGTAGCCGGCGGGCCGGGCGTGAGGGGGGCGGGGCGCGGTCGTCGACTCGCTGCGGCCCGGTGGGGGCTTGTCGCGCAGTTCCCGCACCCGAGAAGGTGGGCCCGCCTGTCCTGGCCCAAGGGGCGCGGGGAACTGCGCGAACGGCCCCCACCGGCCCGCAGCCGCCCGACGACCGCACCCCGCCCCCCTCACGCGGACCGGCGGGCGCGGCGGTTGCGCCAGCGGGTGACCAGCCACAGGACGTTGACTCCGCCCAGGGTGACCAGCACGGCCGCCGAGTCGGCGTTGCGCGCGAGGCCGTGGTCGGGGCCCAGTCCGCGAGCCGCCCGGACCAGCAGGGTGAGGTCGGCGGGAAGGGTGACGGCGGCCATGAACGCCAGGCAGGCCGCCGTGCCGGCCACGAGGACGACGCTGTAGAGGCGGACGGCACGGCGCTCGTGCGGGGGCAGCCGGGTGCTCGGGTCGGTGGTGGCGTGGCGGGTGGCGCGCAGCAGCCGCCGGATCCGGTAGCGGGCGTAGGCGAGGCCGTCGCCGTACAGGTTCCGGCAGCCGGTGACGTCCTGGAGGACGAAGTAGAGGTCGGTGCGCGTGAACACCATGCACTGGAAGGGCAGTGGCAGCAGGGCCAGCAGCAGGGCCGCGGCCAGCAGCCGGTGGGCCGTCGTCCCGGGGTCCGTCAGGGCGAGGACCGGCACCAGGGCCGAGGCGACGGACAGGTTGAGGGCGATACCGGCCAGGTAGGCCGTCAGCCTCAGGCGGCGGGGCGCGAGTTCGATGCCGCTGATGTCGGTCTGCATGACGAGGAACTGCAGCCGGGTGCCCAGTCGCATCCGCCCCGGCACGCCCGCGGCCCGGGCGGTGACCAGGTGCGCCAGCTCGTGGGCGAACAGCAGCGCCCACCCGGCCGCCGCCCCGGTGACCAGGACGAGGCTGCCGTGCGGGCTCCACAGCAGGTCGCGGTAGCACGGAATGAGGTCGGGCCGGTGGACCAGGACGGCGACGGCGGCGGCCAGCAGCAGTCCGACGCCCACCGCGAGCGCCGGGTGCTGGGCGAACCGGACCGTGCGCGGACGCAGCCACGGCAGGGACGCACGCGGCGGTTCGGCGTCCGGGACCGGGCAGTCCCCGATCCGCGCCACGAAGCCCAGGGCCGCCAGGTCGCGGACGAAGTCCTCGACGTCGAGTTCCTCGCCGGTCTCCTCCCGCAGCAGGTCCGTCGTGCGGGCCACGCTCAGCCCCTGGCCGAGGAGTTCCACCGCGCGGGCCCCGGCCGCGGGCAGGGCCACGAAGGTCCGGGTGGCCATGCGGCCCACGATCCACTCGTCCCGGTCCCGCCGGATCCCGAGGTCGTGCAGCACGACGCGGGTCGACGGCTCGATCCGGGGCCGGTCCACCGCCGCCGTACCGGTCACGCGGACCCCCCGGCCGTCCGCGCCGGCCCGGCGGTGCGGGCGCTAGCGGCGGTTCCGCAGGCGGGGCAGTCGGGGCGGCGCTCCGCGCGTTGCGTGACGGGGTCGCCGGGCAGCATGAGGTTGAGGCCGAACCGGCATCCGGGGTCGACCGGCGGGATCCCGCACAGCAGTGTCAGCGCGGCATGGGCCAGCAGGCTGCCGGACAGACCCGCGGTCACCGCGTTGACCGGGTTCCACGGCATGCGGGGGGAGGCCGCCTCCTCGTCCTGGCCGGGCGCGAGCCGCAGATCGCGCCGCTCGGTCTCGGCGCTGCGCAGACACTCCCAGCACGCGCCCCGGCCGGGCCTGAACATCCCGACACTCACCAGCGGACCGCGGTACCCGGCCTCGGCCCACGCCGTCCCGGTGGCCAGACAGACCTGGTTGGCCCACCTGCGGATCACCGCGGGCCGGTCGGCCGCCAGCAGCAGCACGTCGTACCCGGAGCCGTCGCCGGGGCCGCCGGCCAGCAGTTCTTCCAGGTCCGTGGGCCCGCGCACCTCCCGGCGTTCGCCGGTGACCGTCGTGTCCGAGTTCAGGGCGCGCAGCGCCGTCAGCGCCGCGTCGATCTTCGGCGTGCCGAGGTCGCGCTCGCCGAAGAGGGTCTGCCGGTTGAGGTTGGACAGTTCGACGACGTCCGGTTCGACGCAGTGCAGGCGCCCCACCCCGGAGGCCACCAGGTCCCGCGCCGCGGTCCCGCCGGTGCCCCCGACGCCCACCAGCAGCACCCGGGCCCGGCGCAGCCGCAGTTGCGGCTCCCAGGCGCTCTCCCGGGGCCGGAGGTCCATCCAGCGCAGCAGGGTCATCCCCCTGCCGTACCGCTCGCGTTCCCGCTCGGACAGCTCCGCGGGCGGCGCGGCACCGGCGTCCTCCACGTACCCGGCCGTCGTCAGGTCCGTGATCGCCTGGGCGATGTCCGGATCCGGCAGCCGCAGTCCCGGATGGCGGCGGGCCACCTCGGCGACGATGTCGGCGGCGCTGCGGGTGCCGTCCATGGTCTCCACCAGCGTCCACACCCAGCCGTCGGGATCCGTGACCTCGGCGCCGATGCCGTGCACGACGCTCCCGATCCGCACATGGCCGTCGACGGTCCGGTAGGCCCGGTGTTCCGGCTTGATCCGAGGCCGCCGCATCGCGGGTACGGTCATTTTCGCGCCAATCTCCTGAGCCTCAACCAGCTTGTGGACCAAGGACGTTGACAAGGGTTGCCGGTACGGCCAACTCTGGCAAGAGCACGTCAATCACCGCACGCCACGGCCACCGTCGGGAGGAGATGGCATGCCGAACAAGATCGAGATCCGGCCGCTGGACAAGAAGGAGACCACCGGCGACAGCGGTGGCAACGGCGGCAGCTGACCGGGCACCGATGCCTGACCGCTACCTCACGGTCGCGGAAGTCGCCGACTCGGCGAGGCGGCTGGTGTCCCGGTTCCCCGGGACCGGCCGGCTGCGCCGGATCGGCGCCTCCCGGGCCGGCCGCCCGATCCTGATGCTGTCCGTGGGACACGGGCCGCACCACGTCCTGGTGGTCGCCCGGCCGCACCCCGACGAACCGGTCGGCGGCACGACCGCGATCGCGCTGGCGGAACGGCTGCTGAGCGCCCCGGCGACATCCCCGGCGCACAGCGGCCGGCCGGCCGCGGCGACCGACCTTTCCCTCGTCACCTGGGATCTCGTCCTGTGCCTGGACCCGGACGGCGCCGCGCTGAGCCAGGGCATCGAGGAGGCGACGGCCCGGCCCGGCCGCACCCCGGCCGACTACTACCGTGCCGCCTACCGTCCGGTCGCGGCGGAACAGCCGGAGTGGGCCCCCATCGAGTCCCGGCACCTCCCGGAGAGCCAGGCCCTGTTCGACGTCATCGACGAACTGCGGCCGCTCCTGCAGTGCTCCCTGCACAGCGTCGACGCGGGCGGCACCTGGGTCCAGCTGACCCGCGCCCTCCCCCGCCTCGCCACGCCGTTCGAGGAGTCCGCCGCCTCACTCGGCATCCCGCTCCAGCGCGGCACGTTCGACGCCCTGTACTGGGAGAACCCCGGCCCCGGCCTCTACGTCCTGCCGCCGCCGGAGAGCGCCGCCCGGCTGGCGGCCGGGTCCGAGAACATCGCGGTGTCGACCTGGTGCGCACCCGGGCGGTACGGCGGGGTCACGGCGATCGTCGAAGTACCCCTGTGGGCGACGGACCTGGCCGACGACCTGTCCCCGCACCCGGGTCCCGCTGCCGCCCTGCACGACCTGGCCGGGCTGGTACGGGACGGCGGGCGCCAGGTGACCGCCGTCCTCGACAAGGCGCGCCCCTTCCTGCCGGCGGCCCGCGACGACGCGCGCAGACGTGTCCTTGAGTGGATGGCCGACGGTCTCTACGACCTGGTCGCGGGCTCCTGGGAACCGCTCGCCCGGCAGGCGGCCGGCGATCCGCCGGGGCTGACGACGGCCCAGGTCTGCGCCCTGGACATCGTGGCCCGCCGCCAGCCGCTGCGCGCCGCCGGTCTGCTGCTACGGCTGCTCGGGGCGGCGGCCGACCCCGCCGCGCCGGGGCTGCGCCGCGACCTGGACGACCTGTTCACCGCCTGGTCCACGGAGTTCGCGAGAACCCTGCGGCTGCACTGGGTCCCCGTGCGCCGGCAGGTGGCCCACCAGACCCGCACGGTCCTGGCGGCGGCCGAGAGCGCGCTGGCCGCACCGCGGTGACGGTCCCCGGGCACGGCCCGGCCGGGCTCGGGTCTCGGCGCCCTGGTCCACGTGACCCTGCTCGACGCCTTCCGGCCGGGGCGGAGCGGGCTGCCCGCCGAGCCCGCGGTCGCGGGCTCGGCCGACAGCCGGACGTCGCCTTCGGCCGTGCCGCCGGGCACGGCCGTCACCCTGGCGGAGCCGGGGCGAGGGGACGAGAACGCACTCTTCTACGGGACCGTCGCCGCGCGGTGCTGGGCGAGTTGAGCGGCGAAGAGGTGGGAGTCGAGCAGGGCGGGGTCGGCCGTACGGGCGGCTTTCGCGTAACCGGTGAGCATCCGTTTGGTCAGGACCAGTGCCTGGGGCGAGCGCCGGGCGAGGGGTCTGGTCCAGGCGGTGACGGCCTCGTCCAGTTGGCCGAGGGGGACGGTCTTGTGCAGGAGACCGAGGCGACGGGCCGCCTCGGCGTCGAAGTCCTCGCAGGTGAGCATGAGTTCACGGATGCGGGCGGCACCGGCCTCGGTGATCAGACGGCCCATGGCACCGCCCCAGGCGGGGGCGAGTCCGAGGCCGATCTCCGGCATGCGGAAGCGGCAGGTGTCCGCCCCCGCGCGGAGGTCGCAGTAGGCGGCGAGCGCCAGGCCGGCACCGACGACCCTGCCGTGCAGCCGGGCGATGGTGACGACATGGGTGTTCTCCAGGGCCTGGCACAGGCGCTGGGCCTTGTCCGCGATACGCCGCACCGTGGTCCCGGTCGGATCGGCGGCCAGGGCGTCCTGGTACTCCAGGCGGTCGGCTCCCAGGCAGAAGTCCTCGCCCAGGGAGGAGAGCACCAGGATGCGGATGTCGGGCTGCTCGTGGAGGCTGTCGAGGACGGCGATGAGCTCGTCCACGACGGCGACGCTCAGCACGTCGTCCCGAGCGGCTGGATTGAGCCGGACATGAAGGACCGGACCGGTCAGGGTGAGGGCTATGGGTACGGGCACGGACTCGGCCGTGTCCGCGAGTTCTGGGACGGGGGCGCGCTCGGACGCGGAGGCGGATGTTATTGGCGAGTTCATGTCAGCGATACATCCAGGTTCAGCAGGCGCCTGAACGCCACCCGGGACGCCTGCGCGGGGCGGCGGACCAGGGTGAGTCCCGGCAGGCGGGCGATCATGTGGCGGAGCAGGGTCTGCGCCTCCAGCCGGGCGAGAGGCGCGCCCAGGCAGTAGTGGATGCCTCCACTGAAGGCCAGGTGGGTCGGCCTGCGCCGCGGGTCGAAGGAGTCGGGGCCGGCGAACCGCGCCGGGTCACGGTGGGCGGCGCCCACCATGAGGTGGACCATCTCCCCGGCGCCGACCTCGGTGTCCTCCAGGAGACAGTCCTGGGAGGCGACCCGGCTGATCACGTGGGTCGGCGGATCGTAGCGCAGGGCCTCCTCGACGAACCCGGGCACGAGGTCCGGGTGTTCGGCGAGCAGGGGCCAGCGGCCGGGGTCCTCCACCAGCAGGAGAGTCATGGTCGACAGCATCGTCGCGGTCGTCTCCAGAGCCGCCAGCAGGACGAACAGGGCGAGGAAGTAGACCGCCTCGTCGGCCTTGTCCTGGTCCGGTTCGAGCTCGTCCCACGTCCGTATCCAGCCGGAGACCGGATCGTCGCCGGGGCGCCCGCGCCGCTCGCGCACGAGGCCGAGGAAGTAGGCACGGAGCTCGGCCATGGCGGCGTCGGAACGGGCCAGCTGACTGGCGTTCGGGAGGAGCTCCTGGGTGAACACCTGGTCGTGGGTCAGTTCACGCAGGCGGGGCCAGTCCGCGCTCGGCAGCCCGAGCCAGTCGCCGATGGTGGCGACGGGAAGTTCGTCGCTCACCAGTGCCGCGAAGTCGGCCTCCCCGTCGCGCAGTCGCTCGTGCAGGGTGTCGAGGAGCCGGTCGACCACCTGGCTCACACGGCGGCCGATCCGGTCGATGGTGGTGCGGTCGAAGGTGCCCGCCGACCGGCGCACCCGGGTGTGCTCCGGAGGGTTGAGCGCGGGCAGGGTGTGGCTGATCTCCCGGGAGGAAGGGGCGCTCCAGCGGGTGCGCGCACCCTGCTGCTCCCGCCACCTGGTGTCCGGTTCGAGCCAGGCACCGTTGCGCAGTACCTGGTCACAGGTGCCGTAACTGGTCACGAGGTGACCACCCCAGGGCGCGGGGCTGACTCCGCCGCGCGCCCTGAGTTCCGCGTAGATAGGGAAGGGATCGGCCTGTCCTTCAGCCGTCCGAAGACGGGAGAACAGGGAGATGACGGCCCGACGGTCCGCTGACGGAGTCGTGACACTCCCCACGATGACGGCTCCTTTCTGCCAGCCGCCATCCGTACCCGTCGAGCGATTGAAGCATCCAATAACACATTGCTTTCATAGGGTTACTTACATCACTCGCCATTCACCCAGGCCCGGAAGCGGCTGAACAGCCCGCCCTTGGGCCGCGCTGCGGCGTGGACCGGACGCCCTGCCGAGGCCGTCTGCGGGTAGTCGGCGGGCGACTGCGCCGCCATGGCGGAGGCCGGGGTCGCGGGCCTGGTAGCGGCCGCGGGCCGCACCGTGCGGGGGGTGTACCGGATGGGCACGGTCACCAGCGAGCGGCTCCACGGCGTCGCCACCCACGCGAGCTCCTTGAAGGGGACGCGTATCTCGACATCGGGCAGCCGGTTGAGCAGGGACTCGACGGCCGTCGCCGCGATCATGAACGCCGGGTCCTTGGCCGGGCACGCGTGCGGGCCGGCGCCAAAGGCCAGATGGGCCTTGGAGCTGAGCTTCTCGCGGTGCTCGGTCAGCCTCGGGTCGGTGTTGGCGGCCGCGAAGGAGATCAGCACCGGATCGCCCGCCCGGAGGGTCCGGTCGCCCAGCTCGACGTCCTGGGTGGGGTAGTGGGCGGCGTAGTTGGCGATCGGCGCGTAGTTCCACAGGGTCTTGACGACCGCGTCCTCGACGGGCAGGCCGGTCGGCCAGTCGTCGCTGAGGTACAGCGCGGTGCTGGTGCCGATCGATGCGGTCAGGGGCGCGGTTCCACCGGAGAGCAGGGTGACGAGCTGGTGGAGCACCTCCTCGTCGGTCAGCCGGGCGGAGTGCACCATCAGCCGGGTGGTGAGATCCTCGCCGGGCTCCCGCCGCTTGAGGGCGATCAGCTCGGCGAGCGCGCCGCCCAGGGTCTCGTCGGCCCCCGGGGTGCCCTGGAAGATGCCGGTGATCCCGACGATGACGCGGTCACCGATCTCGGGCGGGCAGCCGAACAGGTCACCGAAGACCAGCAGGGGCAGCGGCTGGGCGTAGGCGGCCATCAGCTCGGCCTGGCCGAGGGCCTCGGAGCTGAAACGGCTGATCAGGTAGTCGGCCGACTGCTGGGTCAGCCGGACGAGACGGCCCTGGTCGACGGTGGCGAGGCTGTCGGTGACCGCCTGCCGCAGCCGGGCGTGCGCGGCGCCGTCGCTGAACAGGGCGTTGGGGCGGTAGCCCATCATCGGCAGGGCCGGGCTGTCCGCGGGCACCCGGCCCTCGTTCAGGGCGTTCCAGCGGCGCGAGTCCCGCACGAACAGCGTCGGGTTCTGCAGGATGTACAGGCCGGCGTCGTAACTGGTCACCAGCTCGACCTCGACGCCCGGCGCGATGTCGACCGGGGCGCTGGCCCCCAGCGAGCGCAGCCGGGCGTACGTGCTCTCGGGGTCGGAGCCGAAGTCCGTCCCGTACAACGGGACGTTGCCGTGTGCAGGGCAACCGGCCGGTATCCCGGCCGTGTCGAAGGGCTGTTGCATGCTGGCTCCTAGCCGAGTGAGGACAAGAGGTGCTTCACGAGCGTGATGAGTGCCTGCATCGAGGAGTCCTGGTCACGGACGTCGCAGTCGATGACCGGGGTGTCCTCGGAGATGTTGAGCGCCTCGCACACCTCGGACAACGGGAACTGGCTCTTCCCGTCGAAGGTGTTGACGCCGATGACGTACGGCAGACCGAACGCCTCGACCAGGTCCAGGACCGGGAACGTCTCCTCGAGCCGGTCGGGGTCCACCAGGACCAGCGCCCCCAGCGCACCCCGGGACAGCCCCTCCCACATCTGCTTGAACCGCTCCTGACCGGGGGTTCCGAAGATGTAGAGGACCAGGTCCTCGCTGAGGGTGAGACGACCGAAGTCCATCGCCACGGTCGTGGTCGTCTTGTCCGGGGTCTCGGAGAGGTCGTCGAGGCCCTCGCTGGCCTCGGTGATCTCCTCTTCGGTCTGGAGCGGCTCTATCTCGGAGACACTTCCGATGTATGTGGTCTTCCCGACCGCGAAGTGGCCCACGACCAGGACCTTCACGGAGCGGGAGACGTCGGGATCCAGATACACGGGATTACGCTCCGGTTCGAATTCGCATCAGGCCGTCGAGCACGGCGGTGAGCAGGACGGGGTCGTGGCGTTCGGCGTGAGGCACCGGATTCCGCACATGGATCAGGCCGTCCTCGGCCATCTGCGCGAGCAGGATGCGGATGATGCCCAGCGGCAGTTGGGTGTGGGCGGCGACCTCGGCAACCGAAAGGAAGCCGACCTCGATCAGGTCCAGCACCGTACGGGCCTCCGGGGCCAGCGTACGAGCGGTCGCCAGGGCACCGTCCTGGGCCGTGATGATGGTGGTGTGCTCGTACTCGCTGTCGCGGGGCAGCGCGCGTCCCTGCGCGATGACGAAGAGTGGGACTAATGGGGCCGTCAGCTCCAGCTCGTCGTCCAGGTCGTCATGCATCGCCCGCCCTCCCTCCCCGAGCGCCCGGCCCCGCGGTGAGCGTGGGCATCGTGTCGCTCAGACGTACGGTGAACTCCTCGATGTCGCAGCCGTGCTCGGCGGCCGCCGCGAGGAAGGCGCCCTCGCCGGCCGCGATCAGGAACACCCAGCCGTGCTCGAACTCGATGACCGTCTGGATCCACTCGTCGTCCTGCTGCCCGCCCGCGAACGGTGCGGTCGCCCGGCTGTACGCGTGGATACCGGTCATGGCCGCCGAGATCGTGTCCGCGAGATTCCTGCCGATCCCCGCGCTCGCCCCGCGCGGCAGGCCGTCGGCGCCGAGCAGCAGCGCGTGCAGCGCGCCCGGCACCGAGGCCACGGCCTTGTCCAGCTCCGCGAGAACGAAGAGCGACCCGCCCTCTCCGTCACGCGGCAGCGAGGGGTCCTCCCCGGCCTGGACCGCGTCACCGGCGGTCACCCGCGGCGGGGCCGTGAGGTTGTTGCCCAGCCGGGAGACCAGCCGGTTCATACGGAACGAGAGCTGCTCCATGTCGACGTCGGGCTCCGCGGCCGCGGCCAGGTAGGCCCCCTGCCCGGCCCCGATCAGGAACACCCAGCCGTGCTGGAACTCGATGACGGTCTGGATCCACCGCCGCTCCGGCGAGGGTCCGGCGAAGTGGCCGGTGGCCCGGCTGAGCGACTGCATCCCCGCCATGGCGGCGGAGATGGTCCGCACGTCCTGGGTGGTCAGGCCGTCCGTGGCCCCGCGCGGTATGCCGTCTGCGGACAGCACCACGGCGTGCCGTGCCCGGGGCACGTTGTCCACGATGTCCTGGACCATCCAGGACAGGTCTGGCGTACTCATGCGTTCTCGGACCCTCCGGGCGTCGGGGCGTCAAGGGAGGCCGCGTCGCGCGCGGTCTGGGTGCCGCGCTGCAGGGCTGCCAGGCTGCCGGGGCCGCGCCGGACACTTCGCCGGGGCGCCTGTTCCGCGCCGCTGGAGGTGCCTGTGGGCGACATGCGGGAGCCGCGCTTCGGCAGCCCGCCCGCGGTACGCGCCGGCTTGCCGGTCTCCACCGGCCGGATGCTGCTCACGGGGGCCTCGGCGGCCGGCGGCAGGGTCTCCTCCATGGTCCACAGCTCCTCGGGCAGCAGGACGACGGCTCGCACGCCGCCGTACCGGGAGACGCCGGTGACATCCACCGTGAAACCGTGCTGACGGGCGATCAGGCCGATCACCGGGAAGCCGAACTTCGGCTGGGTGCCCAGCTGGGACAGCCGGGGTACGTTCTCGCCGGACAGCAGGGCACTCGCCCGCTGCCGGTCCTCGTCGCCCATGCCGACGCCGGCGTCGTCGATGACGATGCACAGGTTCTTCTGGACCTGCCGGAACGTGACCTCGATCGGAGCGTCCGCCTGGGAGAAGCTGGCGGCGTTGTCGAGGAGTTCGGCGACGGCCAGGGCGACCGGCGCGACGGCGGAGGCCTTCAGCGCGATACCGCTCGGCTGCATGATCTCGACCCGCTGGAAGTTGCGGATCTGGCCCTGGGCGCTGCGGACGACGTCGTAGACGCTGGCGGGCTGGTTGCGGCGGCCCAGCGGCGCGCCGCACATGACCGCGATGCCCTGTGCCTTGCGGGCCATCTGGGCGTTGGCGTGGGTGATGTCCATCAGGTCGGTGAGGACCGCGTGACCGCCGTACTCACGCTGGACCCCGTCCAGCAGGGTGGTCTGCTCGGCCGCGAGGCTCTGCAGGAAGCGGGCGGCACCCTTGAGGACCGCCTTGGTGTTCTCCTCGGCGGCCTGCTCGGCCTCGCGGATGACACCGTCCTGCTCGTCCCGCAGCTTCACCAGGTCGCCCTGTGCGCGGTCGAGTTCGCCCTGGGCATACCGCAGCCGCGCCTCCAGCGCCGCCTCGGACTCCTTCTTCCTCCTCCCCAGGGCTCTGCTGCGGAGCATCAGAGCCACGACTGCGGCTATGGCTATCACCGCTGTCGCAACCAGGCACCAAAGAAGCACGTCTTGAGTCATGGAAACCTTTCCCGGCGCGTGGCATGTGGGCGTCAAGGGGGTACGCCTCGCAAGGATCCGCAACCCGTCCGGGGCACTGCATGGCTGCTTGATGCGGAGAGCTGACCGCGTCCAGACGCTGGGTCTGAGCAAAAGTGGATCAAGGTCGCAGACGGCGGAATGCTACCACCGTCAACTCCAGTAACAGAGTTCACTCCTTCGGGTTTCACAGGGTCAACATCTCTACCCACAGGGGCCGTTGGCGGTACCGCTCCGGCGAGCCCCGTCCGGGCCGGAGCGAGGTGCGGCGAGTCCCGCGCCACGGGACCACGGAGTTCGATCGGCACGTCAGGGCCGTCGAACGCCAAGACCGTCCGCCGATGCCGGTGAGCCGCCGGACGCCTGACGCCACCGCGACGGGAACGGCCGGCCGAGCCGGCCGACGCGCCCCGGCCCCCTGGGCCGACGGTGCGAAACGCCGGACCAGCACACAGAAGCCCCCAAAGCTCCCTGTGAAAAGCCCGCGCGCCAGGGCGGCTCCGCACGGCACGGGAGTTGTCCGCATGCGCGTCGCGAGAGGCCGTCCGAAGGAGAAGGGGCAACCCCCTCACATGGGGTCGAACGTGTGATTTGATGCGCGGTCGCGGGGGCTTCATGTACCGGGCATCGGAGGGGGTTTTCGTCGTGGGTGATGACAGACGCGGCGGCATATCGAGGACAAGGACCCGGTGGCGCGGAATGGCGCTCGCGGTGACGGGCGCGCTGACGGCGGGACTGATCGGCGTGGGCGTCTCGCAGGCGCAGGCCGGCGAGACCACCGCGTCGGTGGACTCGCTGCGGACCGGCTGGGACCAGGGTGAGGGAGCCCTGAGCGCGGCGGAGGTGCGGTCCTCCTCGTTCGGGCAGTTGTGGAAGGCCCCGGCACAGCTGGACGGGCAGATCTACGCGCAGCCGATCGTGGTCGGCGCCACGGTGGTCGCGGTCACCGAGAACAACGTCGCCTACGGCCTGGACCGGACCACCGGCGCCGTGCTGTGGCAGCGCAACTTCGGGCCCACGTGGCCGGCCGCGACGCTCAGCTGCGGCGACCTGGCACCGAACGTCGGCAGCACCGGCACGCCGGTGTACGACCCGGCCACCGGCGCGGTCTACCTGACGACCAAGGTCGACGACGGGCCGAACGCGCTCAACCCGCACTGGTACATGCACGCGCTCGACCCGGTCACCGGCGCGGAGAAGCACGGCTTCCCCGTGACGATCCAGGGCTCGGCGTCCAACGACCCGAGCCAGTCGTTCCTGCCCGCGTACGAGATGCAGCGGCCGGGACTGCTGCTGCTCGACGGGGTCGTGTACGCGGGCTTCGGCGGGCACTGCGACGCCAAGCCGTACCGCGGTTACGTGGTCGGCGTCAGCACCACGTCGCCCTCGGTGACCTCGATGTGGGCGGCGGAGACCGGCGCCAGCAACAGCGGCGCCGGCATCTGGCACTCCGGCGGCGGGCTGGTCTCCGACGGTCCCGGCCGGATCTTCGTGGCCACCGGCAACGGCGTCAGCCCGGCGCCCGGCCCGGGCACCTCACCGCCCGGCACGCTCGCGGAGTCCGTGGTGCGGCTCCAGGTGCAGCCGGACAAGAGCCTGAAGGCCGTGGACTTCTTCAGCCCGTCCAACGCGCCGACGCTCGACCAGCTCGACACCGACCTGGCCTCCGGCGGCCCGGTGGGTCTGCCGGACGGCTTCGGCACCGCCTCCCACCCGCATCTGCTGGTGCAGCAGGGCAAGGACGGCCGAGTGTTCCTGCTGGACCGCGACCACCTCGGCGGGCGCTCGCAGGGCCCCGGCCGGACGGACGCGGTCGTCGGCGTCACCGGACCGCTGAAGGGCCAGTGGGGCCACCCCGCGGCCTGGGGCGGCGACGGCGGCTACGTGTACGTCGTCGGCAACGGCGGCTCGCTGACGGCACTGCACCGCGGCGTGACCGCCGGCGGCGCCCCGGCGCTGTCCGTCGCGGGCGCGAGCCAGGACTCCTTCCCGTACACCAGCGGCTCGCCGGTGGTCACCTCCGACGGGACGCGCTCGGGCAGCGCCCTGGTGTGGGTCGTGTGGTCGGGCGGCCCGACGGGCGTGGGCGCCCAGCTGCGTGCCTACGACCCGGTGCCGGACGCGAACGGCGTCCTGGAGCTGGTGTGGTCCGCGCCGATCGGCACCGCGCCGAAGTTCGCCGTCCCGGCGACCGACGGCAACCAGGTCTTCGTCGGGACACGCGACGGCAGGGTCTACGCGTACGGCAACCCGGTGGGCAGCCCCCTCAGGGGCGCACCGGTCGACTTCGGGACGGCGCGGGTCGGCAGCACGGTGAGTACCGAGGTTGTCCTGACGGAGAACCAGGACCCGTCCAGGGCGCTGGGGATCAGGTCGGTGAGCGTCGAGGGTCCGTTCACCGCGGACACCTCGTCGCTGCCGGCCTCGATCCCGGCCGGCGGGCAGCTCACCGTGCCGGTCACCTTCAGGCCGACCGCGGTCCTGGGCGCGAGCGGCACGCTCACCGTCGTCACGGACGCGGGCACGTTCGCGCTGAGCCTGCACGGCGTCGGGACCAACGCCGGGCTGGCGGCGTTCCCGGGCACGGTGTCCTTCGACAACCAGCCGACGGGGACCACGGCCACCGCGAACGTCCAGGTGACCAACACCGGCACCGAACCGGAGACCATCACCTCGGTCACGGCGCCCACCGCGCCGTTCAGCGCGGACAACCTGCCGAGCGCCGGCCCGGCGGACCCTGCGGTGGTCCCCGCCCAGGGCTCGGTCGTGCTCCGCGTCGGCTACGCGCCCACGGCCACCGGCCGGCTCTCCTCGTCGATCACGCTGACGAGCACCGGCGGCACGCTGACCATCCCGGTCGAGGGCAACGCGATCAGCGGCGAGGGGCACCTGCTGCTCACTCCCCCGTCGCTGGCGTTCGGCGGGGTCACCCGCGGCACGTCGGTCACCAAGTCGTTCACCCTCACCAACTCGGGGAACGTTCCGGTCACGATCACCAAGGCGAAGGCGCCGGCCGGCGTGTTCACCAGCGCCGCCCCGCTGCCCGAGGGCCTGGTCATCGGTCCCGAGCAGAGCGTGCGGCAGACCGTGACCTTCTCGCCGACCGCCGTCGGCGCCCGGTCGGCGTCCTACGAGATCACGGGCGACGCCGGGCAGGGCGCGATGCTGGAGACGGTCAGCGGCACGGGCACCCCGCCGCCGGCGCAGCTCGGCACCCTGCTGGCGCGGGACACCTCCGGCGCGCTGTGGCAGTACCACGGCACGGGCGTGACGGCGGCGCCCCTCGCGCGGCGCCTCGGCGTCGGCCCCGGCTGGAAGACCTACAACCTGATCACCAGCGTCTCGCGGGTGATGTCGGACGGCAGCGGCTCGGTCGTGGCCCGCGACGCCACGGGCACGCTGTGGCTGTACCAGGGGACCGGAAAGGCGGCGGCCCCGTTCGCGGCACGCAGGAAGGTCGGGCCGGGCTGGGGCGCGTACACCTCGCTGACCGGCGCGGGCGACCTCACCGGCGACGGCAGGGCCGACCTGGTGGCCCGCGACACCAAGGGCAGGCTCTGGCTCTACCGCGGCACCGGCAAGACCACCGCCCCCTTCGCCGCCCGCACCCTGACCGGCGGCGGCTGGAACACCTACAACGCGTTCGCCGGACCGCGTGACATCACCGGCGACGGCAGGGCCGACCTGCTGGCGCGCGACACCGCGGGCACGCTGTGGCTCTACCGGGGCACCGGCAAGGCCACGACACCCTGGGCGGCACGCGTCAGGGTCGGCCCCGGCTGGAAGATCTACAACTCCCTCATCTGAGCCCACGGCCCAGGAGACGCAGTGCGGCGCGGCGCCCTCTGAGGACGCCGCGCCGCACTGGGTCCGCCACCGGACTCACGCGTCTCACACGTTGAAGCGGAACTCCACCACGTCGCCGTCCTGCATGACGTACTCCTTGCCCTCCATGCGGGCCTTGCCCTTGGCCCGGGCCTCGGTGACCGAGCCGGTCTCGACCAGGTCGTCGAAGGAGATGACCTCGGCCTTGATGAAGCCCTTCTGGAAGTCGGTGTGGATGACACCGGCCGCCTCGGGGGCCGTGGCGCCCTTCTTGATGGTCCAGGCGCGGGATTCCTTGGGGCCGGCCGTGAGGTAGGTCTGCAGGCCGAGGGTGTTGAAGCCGACGCGGGCCAGGGTGGCGAGGCCGGGCTCCTCCGCGCCGACCGACTCCAGCAGCTCCAGGGCGTCCTCCTCGTCGAGCTCCGCGAGGTCCGCCTCCAGCTTGGCGTTGAGGAAGATCGCCTCGGCCGGGGCGATCAGGGCGCGCTGCTCGGCCTTGAAGGTGTCGTCGGTCAGCTCGTCCTCGTCGACGTTGAAGACGTAGAGGAAGGGCTTGGTGGTCAGCAGGTGCAGGTCGTGCAGGAGCTCGGCGCGGTCCGAGCCCTGGAGGATGCCCTGGGAGAACAGGGTGTCGCCCTTCTCCAGGATCTCCTTGGCCTCCTCGACGGCCTTGACCTTGGGCGCCACGTCCTTCTTGATCCGCGACTCCTTCTGGAGGCGCGGCAGGACCTTCTCGATCGTCTGGAGGTCGGCGAGGATCAGCTCGGTGTTGATCGTCTCGATGTCGTCCTTCGGCGAGACCTTGCCGTCGACGTGCACGACGTTCTCGTCCTTGAAGGCGCGGATGACCTGGCAGATCGCGTCGGACTCACGGATGTTCGCGAGGAACTTGTTACCCAGGCCCTCGCCCTCGGAGGCGCCGCGCACGATGCCCGCGATGTCGACGAAGTCCACCGTCGCCGGGAGGATCCGCTGCGAGGAGAAGATCTCGGACAGCTTGGCCAGGCGGGCGTCGGGGACGCCGACCACGCCCACGTTGGGCTCGATCGTGGCGAACGGGTAGTTGGCCGCGAGCACGTCGTTCTTGGTCAGGGCGTTGAACAGGGTCGACTTGCCGACATTGGGCAGGCCGACGATTCCGATCGTGAGCGACACGTTGCGACTTCCCGTAGTGAGTGGGTGTGTGAGCCGGAGGCTGCCAGTGCCGGCGGGCCGGCCGATCCACCAGTTTACGGGGTTCGGGGGCCCGGACCGGCGGCCGCGTCGAACACCTGGACACGCTCCCCTCTTCGGCTTGGTTTCGGCGTGTCTGGGCTGCGATTCGGCACATTAACCGACCTAAGTTGGTCCGGTGGAGCATCACAGGACCCGTCCCCGGCATCACGGACAGCGCCGTGAGGCCCCCCGCCCGCCCCTGCCGCCGCAGGCCGGACGCCGGCCGGCGGCGGCCGAGCGGCGGCCCGCCCCGGCGGGCTCCCGAGCGGAGGCCGTGGCCTGGCCCGGGCGGCCGTCCGGCCCACGGCTCACCGGTCTCGGCGGCGGCCTGTTCTGCGTGACCGTGATGTTCCTGGTCGGCTTCCTGGACGACCTCCTGTTCGGAGCGTCCCTGACCGTGTACGGCGTACTCTCCCTGCCGGTGTGCGCACTGACCGCGCTGTGGGTGCGCGGGAGCGATCTGCTGACCGCCCCCGTCGTCGTCCCGATCTCCTTCGCCGCCGGCCTGCTGACCGTCGCCGACGACGGCGGCGGCGGATTCCTCGGCGGTGTGATGGGCCTGGTGACGGCCCTGTCCACGCAGGCCGGCTGGCTCTACGGCGGCACGCTGGTCGCCGGGGTGATCGTCATCGTCCGCCGGATCCGGCTGATCCGGCGCCGGCGCCGAGGCTGAGCCCCGGCCGCCCGTGCCTACTTGGCGTGGTGGGCGGCACGCATCGCCGCGCCCACGATCCCCGCGTTGTTCTGCAGCTGGGCCGGCACGATCTCGGCCTTGACGCCCTCGATGAGAGGCAGGAACTTCTCGGCCTTGCGGCTCACTCCGCCGCCGATGATGAACAGGTCCGGGGTGAACAGCATCTCGACGTGGGCGAGGTACTTGGTGACCCGGCGCGCCCAGTGCTCCCAAGTGAGGTCGTTGTCCTCCTTGGCCTTGCTGGACGCCTTCTTCTCGGCGTCGTGGCCGTCCAGCTCCAGGTGGCCGAGCTCGGTGTTGGGGACCAGCTCGCCGTCGGTGAACAGGGCGCTGCCGATGCCGGTGCCGAAGGTGAGCAGGATGACCACGCCCTTGCGGTCCCGGCCGGCGCCGAACTGCATCTCGGCCACACCCGCCGCGTCCGCGTCGTTGACCACGGTCACCGGCAGGCCGCCGAGCCGGTCGCTGAACAGCGTGCGCGCGTCGGTGTCGATCCAGCTCTTGTCGACGTTCGCCGCCGTACGGATGTGCGTGCCGTCGCTGATCACTCCGGGGAAGGTCAGCCCGACCGGGCCGGTCCACCCGAAGTGGTCGATCACCTGCTTTACCCCGTCGGCGACGCCGTCGGGCGTCGCCGGCTGCGGGGTGAGCACCTTGCAGCGCTCCTGGGCCAGGTCGCCCTTGTCCAGGTCCACAGGAGCACCCTTGATCCCGGAACCACCAATGTCCACACCGAAGATCTGCATGGCTCCACGTTACGTCGTACGACTGACAGTCACGACGCCGGACGGCCCCCGGTCACACCGTCGTACGAGTGCCGTCAGGCCCCGGTGCCGCTGCCGCCTCGCTCGGCGACCAGGGCGGCCGCCTCTTCGCGCAGGTCGCGGCGGAGTTCCTTGGGCAGCGAGAAGGTGATGGACTCCTCGGCCGCCTTGACGATCTCCACGTCGCCGTAGCCGCGCTCGGCGAGCCACTCCAGGACCTCCTCGACCAGTACCTCGGGGACCGAGGCACCGGAGGTGACGCCGACCGTGGTCACGCCGTCCAGCCAGGTCTCGTCGATCTCGGCGGCGAAGTCGACCAGGTAGGCGGCGCGGGAACCGGCCAGCTTGGCGACCTCCACGAGCCGCTTGGAGTTGGAGGAGTTGCGGGAACCGACCACGATGACCAGTTCGGCCTCGGCGCCCATCTGCTTCACGGCGAGCTGGCGGTTCTGGGTGGCGTAGCAGATGTCGTCGCTCGGCGGCGAGATCAGCTGCGGGAACTTCTCCTTCAGCGCGTCGACCGTCTCCATGGTCTCGTCGACGGAGAGCGTGGTCTGGGAGAGCCAGACGACCCTGGACTCGTCGCGGACCTCGACCTTGGCCACGTCCGCCGGGCCGTCGACGAGCTGGATGTGGTCGGGGGCCTCGCCGGAGGTGCCGATGACCTCCTCGTGGCCCTCGTGGCCGATCAGGAGGATGTCGTAGTCCTCGTCGGCGAAGCGGACGGCCTCCTTGTGGACCTTGGTGACGAGCGGACAGGTCGCGTCGATGGAGGCGAGGCGGCCGCGCCGGGCCTCCTCGTGGACGACGGGGGCGACGCCGTGCGCGGAGAACATCACGATGTTCCCCGGCGGGACCTCCTCGGTCCGCTCGACGAAGACCGCGCCCTTCTTCTCCAGGGTCTGTACGACGTACTTGTTGTGCACGATCTCGTGCCGGACATAGATCGGGGCCCCGTACTGTTCCAGGGCCTTCTCGACGGCGATCACGGCGCGGTCCACACCCGCGCAGTAGCCACGGGGGGCGGCGAGCAGGACACGGCGGCCAGGCGAAGCGGTCATGGCACCCATCGTAAGGCCGCGTTCGGGGGGCCGGAGATCGCGTCCCGGTGACGATCCCGGGGAGACCGGCCGCAGACCGGAGCAGGGTGCGGCACACCCCGGCGGGGGGGACCGACGTCCGAGACCGGTACGGCGACGGCGCCCCGCCAGGGGCCGACGAACGGCACCGGTTGCGGCGCGGTCCCGGCTCTTGGGACCTGGTGGTGCACGGGCTGCTGTTCTTCGCCCCGATGGCCCCGGAGCGGATGTCGGTGGTGGACATCGGGGCGCGGCCGGTGGGCGCGGTGCGGTGTGGCCGGCGGTGGGGCTGCTGGTACCGGTCGCGCGGGCCGCGGGGTGACGGGCCTGTCGGTGGGCGCCGTTACTCTCGGCGCATGGCTTTGAACACGTCTGTCGAAGCGCCTGTGCCGGTCGGTGAGGTGTCCCGGTTGATCGGTGGGTGGATCGACCGGCTCGGTGCCGTGTGGGTCGAGGGGCAGATCACCCAGCTCTCCCGGCGGCCGGGTGCGGGAGTGGTGTTCCTGACGCTGCGGGATCCGTCGTACGACATCTCGATCGCCGTCACCTGCTACCGGCAGGTGTTCGACGCGGTCGCCGATGTCGTCGGTGAGGGTGCGCGGGTCGTCGTCCACGCGAAACCGGAGTGGTACGCGCCGCGCGGGCAGCTGTCGCTGCGGGCGGCCGAGATAAGGCCGGTCGGGGTCGGGGAGCTGCTGGCGCGGCTGGAGGCGCTCAAGAAGGCGCTGGCCGCCGAGGGACTGTTCGCCGCCGAGCGGAAGAGGCCGCTGCCGTTCCTGCCGCAGCTGATCGGTCTGGTGTGCGGCCGGGCCTCGGCCGCCGAGCGGGACGTCCTGGAGAACGCCCGGCACCGCTGGCCCGCGGTGCGCTTCGAGGTGCGCAACGTGCCGGTGCAGGGCGTACACGCCGTACCGCAGGTCGTGCAGGCGGTGAAGGAGCTCGACGCGCTCCGGGACGTCGACGTGATCATCGTGGCCCGGGGCGGTGGCAGCGTGGAGGATCTGCTGCCGTTCTCCGACGAGCAGCTGGTACGGGCCGTCGCCGAGTGCCGTACGCCGGTCGTGTCCGCCATCGGGCACGAGCCCGACACCCCGCTGCTCGACTACGTGGCCGACCTGCGCGCCTCCACGCCCACCGACGCCGCCAAGAAGGTCGTGCCGGACGTCGGCGAGGAGCTGGAGCGGGTGCGGATGCTGCGGGACCGGGCCCGGCGGTGTGTCGACGGGCTGGTGGCGCGGGAGGAGCGAGGGCTGGCGCATGCGCTGGCGCGGCCCGTCATGGAGGATCCGCACCGGATGGTCGACGAGCGGGCCGATCATGTCGCCTCGCTGGTGGACCGGTCGCGGCGCACCCTCGGGCATCTGCTCGACCGTGCCGACTCCGAGCTGACGCACACCCACGCGCGCGTGGTGGCCCTCTCCCCCGCCGCCACGCTGAAGCGGGGGTACGCCGTGCTGCAGAGGGACGGTGGTGATGTGGTCCGGGACCCGGGGGAGGTCGAGCCGGGCGAGGCGTTGCGGGCGCGGGTCGCCGAGGGCGAGTTCACGGTGCGGGTGGACGGCTGACGCCGTCCCGTACCAGTCGATGAGAAAGGTCAGGGCATGAGCAGCAGGACGGAAGAGGCCGCCCTCTCGTACGAGCAGGCGCGGGACGAGCTGATCGAGACCGTGCGGCGGCTGGAGGCCGGCGGCACGAGCCTTGAGGAGTCCCTCGCGCTCTGGGAGCGGGGCGAGGAACTGGCCAGGGTGTGCCGGCGGTGGCTGGAGGGTGCGCGGGCCCGGCTGGACGCGGCGCTGGCGGAGGAGGAAGAGGGAGAGGACGGGGACACGGAGGAGCAGTGAGCCGGACGGCGGCACCCACGGGTGCGGGGCGGGCGGTGCGCGGGGGCGCGAGGGGGTGGTGCGCGGCGGCGGCTGTGAGGCGGCTCACCAGATTCCGGGTCTTTGTTGAAGCTTGAACCTTTCCGGCGTATGGTCGTGCCGTCAGCGTATCCGGACCGCGGTCCGGATTGCATCGGATCGCGATCTTCAGGAAGTTCGAAGTCATGTCTCTTGCTCTTGACCCCAGCGCCCAGGACCTGCTGTTCCGCGAGGCCCGCACCGCCAACACCTTCACCGACGAGCCGGTGACCGACGAGCAGGTCCAGGCCATCTACGACCTGGTCAAGTACGGCCCGACCTCCATGAACCAGTCGCCCCTCCGGGTGATCCTGGTCCGCTCCCCCGAGGCCCGCGAGCGCCTGGTGCAGCACATGGCCGAGGGCAACCAGAAGAAGACCGCCACCGCCCCCCTGGTCGCGATCCTCGCCGCGGACAACGAGTTCCACGAGGAGTTGCCGGAGCTCTTCCCGCACTTCCCTCAGGCCAAGGACGCCGTCTTCGGTGACCGCGCGGTGCGCGAGGGCAGCGCCGCCCTGAACGCCGCCCTCCAGGCCGCCTACTTCATCATCGGCGTCCGCGCCGCCGGCCTCGCCGCCGGCCCGATGACCGGCGTCGACTTCGCGGGCCTCCAGAAGGAGTTCCTGGACGACGACCACACCCCCTTCGTGGTCATCAACATCGGCAAGCCGGGCCCGGACGCCTGGTTCCCGCGCTCCCCGCGCCTGGCCTACGACGACGTCGTCACGACTGTCTGAGCCGCCCCGCGCCCATGGAAGTGGCCCCCGGCAACGGCGCCGGGGGCCACTTCCACGTCAGTGCCGGGGGCGGGTCAGGACATCTTCAGCGCCGCGGCCATCTTCGTCAGCTGGGTGAAGGAGGCCGTGCCCGCCACCACCGTCGTGGAGCCCGGGGTGTCCGCCAGCACCAGCGCGTCGTAGCGGCCGCCGGTGTAGTGCGTCCACGTGCGGTCGCCGATCCTCTCGGTCGTCCTCGTGACCGTCGCGCCCTGGCTGGCGTCGGCGATGAAGTCCGCGGGCTTCTGAGTCGACTGCTCGATCTGGACGTACTGACCGTCGGGGGTCTGGTAGCCGAGGTGCCAGCGGTCGCCGTCCTCGCCCTGGAAGCGGACCGAGGTCGCCTTCCAGTCGCCGGGCAGGCCCTCCGGCGCGGCCACCGGGTAGGTCGCCGCGCGCCGGGCCGTCAGCAGCTCGACCCGGTAGTCGACCCGCCGGATGTCGGGAGCGTGATCGTCATGCGGGACGAGCAGGTAGATGAAGCCCGCCGCGAGACCGATCAGGGCCAGGGAGAGAATCATGTCCCGGACCGTCTTCTGCTTGCCGTTCGTGCCTGCCACGTCCCCTATCGTCGCAGGTGCCCGCTGCGCTCATCCGTGGGGTCCCCTGCTCATTTTGTCAGCCTGGCGATAGAGTCGACGGGAACCCTCATCCGGCCGTCGTCGTATCAGAAAGGTGCGCTCCGATGACCGAGCATCATCACTTGCCGTCCGAACTCGATGTCCCCTCCGAGGCCCCCGACCGCAACCTCGCCCTGGAACTCGTCCGTGTGACCGAGGCCGCCGCGCTGGCGGCCGGCCGCTGGGTGGGCCGCGGCGACAAGAACGGCGCCGACGGCGCCGCGGTACGCGCCATGCGGACCCTCGTCTCCACCGTGTCGATGAACGGCGTGGTCGTCATCGGGGAGGGCGAGAAGGACGAGGCCCCGATGCTCTTCAACGGAGAGCGCATCGGTGACGGGACCGGACCCGAGGTCGACATCGCCGTCGACCCGATCGACGGGACCACGCTGACCGCGAAGGGCATGCCCAACGCGATCGCCGTGCTGGCCGCGGCCGAGCGCGGTGCCATGTTCGACCCGTCCGCCGTCTTCTACATGGACAAGCTGGTCACGGGCCCGGAGGCGGCGGACTTCGTCGACATCAACGCGCCGGTATCGGTCAACATCCGGCGGGTCGCCAAGGCGAAGCGCGCCACGCCGGAGGACGTGACCGTCGTCATCCTCGACCGGCCGCGGCACGAAGGCATCATCCAGGAGATCCGTGAGGCCGGCGCTCGCATCAAGCTGATCTCCGACGGTGATGTCGCCGGCTCGGTCTACGCGCTGCGCGAGGGCACCGGCGTCGACATGCTGCTCGGGATCGGCGGGACGCCCGAGGGCATCATCTCGGCGTGCGCGGTGAAGTGCCTGGGCGGGACCATCCAGGGCAAGCTGTGGCCCAAGGACGACGAGGAGCGCCGGCGGGCCGTCGACGCCGGGCACGACCTGGACCGGGTGCTGACGACCGAGGACCTGGTGACCGGGGAGAACGTGTTCTTCGTCGCCACCGGGATCACCGACGGTGAGCTGCTGCGCGGGGTGCGATACCGGTCGGAGACCGCGCTGACCGAGTCGATCGTGATGCGGTCGAGGTCGGGGACGGTACGGAAGATCGACTCCGAGCACCGGCTGCGCAAGCTGCGGGCGTACAGCACGGTGGATTTCGACCGGGCGAAGTAACGCCTTACGCGAAGGGGCCGTGGGGGCGCCGGCGACCGCGGGTGCGTCGTGGCTTGTCGCGCCCACGCGGCGGAGCCGCATGCCGGCACAGCCCCGCGCCCTGACAGGACGTCGAGCCGGCCGCGTCCAGAAGGCGCCCTCTGTGCGGAGAGGGCGCCTTCCTGTCAGCCGGCCTGCGCTATGCGGTTCGTCGCCGTCGCTCGTGCCGCCTTCTTCAGTTCCATGTCACGGCGCCTGCGCCTGGCCAGCACCACGCGGCGTTCCGCCGCGGTGAGGCCGCCCCAGACGCCGTACGGCTCGGGCTGGAGCAGCGCGTGTTCGCGGCACTCGACCATGACGGGACAGCGGGCGCAGACCCGTTTGGCCGCCTCCTCCCGGGACAGCCGGGCGGCGGTTGGCTCCTTGGAGGGTGCGAAGAACAGGCCAGCCTCGTCGCGCCGGCACACCGCCTCGGTGTGCCAGGGTGCGTCTTGGTCCCTGTCCCGCACTGGCACCCGCTGGGCCGGCACGGCAGCTACCTGCAGGGACGAATGCGGCGGTTGCAGCACGGTCTACTCCTGACGACGGCTTCGCGAGCGAGAGACGATGCAGCAAGGCCTACCCGCTGTACGCGGGCCTATGCACAGCGTCCCCAACAGCCGTGGCACGGCGGCCTGTTCACGACCCCGGGCGCCCCTCGCCGGGCGGTTGTTCGCGTCCGTCAACGATCCAGGTGTTTGCGCAACTTCCTGTCGACCTTGTCCTGAACCCGGTCCAGGATGTCCTCGATGAGCTTGCCGCGCTTCGGCCGCGCCTCCACGTTGCCGAGCACGGCCCAGCCCTCGACGTAGACGACCGGCGCGTCGGAGTCGACGGAATCCCGCGTGTCCGCCTCGAAGTTGCCCAGCACGCCGCCGCCCGTGCCGCGCAGCGACACGTTCTCCGGGACACGGATCTGGACGTCCCCGAAGACCGAGAAGGCCCTGATGACGACCTGCTGGTACTCGAAGATCGCCTCGGTGAGGTCCAGCTCGACGGAGCCGAAGACCGCGTACGCGTGCAGTCGGCGGCCCGCCCGCCAGCGGCCCCGGCGGCGGGCGCTGCTGAAGACGGCCACCACGTTGCTGTCCGGCTCGACCGGGATCGCGCCGGGCGTCGGCCGGGGCGGAACCGGGGTGTAGGCAGGGGCGGCCGGGCCGGCATGGGCCGCCGGCAGGTCCCGTATGAAGACCTCCAGCTCGCCCACCGTCTTGGCGCTCAGCACGCCTTCCACACGCTCGGCGTGCTCGTCGGCCGTCAGGCGGCCCTCGGCGAGGGCCTCCCGCAGGATGTCGGCGATGCGGTCACGGTCGGCGTCCGAGGCGCGCAGCTCGGCGAGCGGCGTACCGGCGCGCTCCTGCGGGGTCTGCTTCTGAAGGTCCACGACAGCAGAGTACCGAAACGCGATAGATCGCGACTAGGGGTGTGGACAACCTCGGGCGTGTCGAACTGAGCCCTACCTCACAAGCTCCGGGTCAGGGCCAGGTCCTACGCTGGAGAGCGCCCGCCAGCGTCGGCGGGCGGCCGTCCGTCAGAGTGAGGAATGGGCTGAGATGCCTGAGTTCGCGTATACCGATCTGCTCCCCCAGGGCGAGGACACCACCCCGTACCGGCTGGTGACCTCGGAGGGCGTGTCCACCGTCGAGGGGCCGGACGGGCGGACGTTCCTCAAGGTGGAGCCGGAGGCACTGCGCAAGCTGGCCGAAGAGGCGATCCACGACATCCAGCACTATCTGCGGCCCGCCCACCTCGCCCAGCTCCGGCGGATCATCGACGACCCGGAGGCCTCGGCCAACGACAAGTTCGTCGCGCTCGACCTGCTGAAGAACGCGAACATCGCGGCGGCCGGCGTGCTGCCCATGTGCCAGGACACCGGCACCGCGATCGTCATGGGCAAGCGCGGACAGAACGTGCTGACCGAGGGCGGCGACGAGGCGGCGCTGAGCCGCGGCATCTACGACGCCTACCTGAACCTCAACCTGCGCTACTCGCAGATGGCTCCGCTCACCATGTGGGAGGAGAAGAACACCGGCTCCAACCTGCCCGCGCAGATCGAGTTGTACGCGGCCGACGGCGGCGCCTACAAGTTCCTCTTCATGGCCAAGGGCGGCGGCTCGGCCAACAAGTCGTTCCTCTACCAGGAGACCAAGGCCGTCCTGAACGAGGCCTCCATGATGAAGTTCCTGGAGGAGAAGATCCGCTCGCTCGGTACGGCCGCCTGCCCGCCGTACCACCTGGCGATCGTCGTCGGCGGCACGAGCGCCGAGTACGCGCTGAAGACCGCGAAGTACGCCTCCGCGCACTACCTGGACGAGATCCCGGCGGAGGGATCGGCGCTCGGCCACGGCTTCCGGGACAAGGACCTGGAGCAGAAGGTCTTCGAGCTGACCCAGAAGATCGGGATCGGTGCGCAGTTCGGCGGCAAGTACTTCTGCCACGACGTGCGCGTGGTCCGGCTGCCCCGGCACGGCGCGTCCTGCCCGGTCGCGATCGCGGTCTCGTGCTCCGCGGACCGCCAGGCCGTCGCGAAGATCACCGCCGAGGGCGTCTTCCTGGAGCAGCTGGAGACGGACCCGGCCCGCTTCCTCCCGGAGACGACCGACGAGCACCTGGACGAGTCCTCCGACGTGGTGAGGATCGACCTGAACCAGCCGATGGACACGATCCTCGCCGAGCTGACCAAGTACCCGGTCAAGACCCGGCTCTCGCTCACCGGCCCGCTGGTCGTCGCCCGTGACATCGCGCACGCCAAGATCAAGGAGCGGCTGGACGCGGGCGAGGAGATGCCGCAGTACCTGAAGGACCACCCGGTGTACTACGCCGGTCCGGCCAAGACGCCCGAGGGGTACGCCTCCGGTTCCTTCGGTCCCACGACGGCCGGCCGCATGGACTCCTACGTGGAGCAGTTCCAGGCCGCCGGCGGCTCCAAGGTGATGCTCGCCAAGGGCAACCGCAGCAAGCAGGTCACCGACGCGTGCGACAGCCACGGCGGTTTCTACCTCGGCTCCATCGGCGGCCCCGCCGCGCGGCTCGCCCAGGACTGCATCAAGAAGGTCGAGGTCGTCGAGTACGAGGAGCTCGGCATGGAGGCCGTCTGGAAGATCGAGGTCGAGGACTTCCCGGCGTTCGTCGTCGTGGACGACAAGGGCAACGACTTCTTCCAGGACCCGGCGCCGGCCCCGACGTTCACGACGATCCCGGTGCGCGGTCCCGGCCTGGCGTAGCGCCTTTCGGGGCGGCGGGGACGGAATCCGCCCCCGCCGCCCCTGCCCGCCCCGTCGCAGGGGCCGGGCCCCTTCGCCCCGCCGGGGCCGGGCCCCCGGACCCCGCTTCGGCCCGAAGGACTCGTCCTCGAACGCCGGACGGGCCGGGTGGTGCCACCCGGCGGTCAGTAGGGCATGCAGCCGAACCAGTTCACCGTGGCGCCGGCCTTGGTGTAGCCCATGCACCTGACGGTCTTGTCGTGCTTCGTTGTGGTTCCCGTGACCGGGCTGTCCGCGTAGTCCGTCTTGTGGCGGCGCTCCACGAGGGTGTCGACCTCGACGCGGTACCAGCGCTTGCCGCCCCCGGACGGCACACTGCAGCCGCGGGCGGTGATGTTGCGGCTGGGGTCGCCACTCCAGACCGGCCGTTCGGCGCGGTCGCAGTGGGCACGGTGGGTGCCGCCGGACGCGGCCGCGGGGCCGGCTCCCGTGCCCAGCAGGGTCGCCGCGCCTATGGACACCGCCGCGATGGCGCCGAGCAGACCCTTGGGAGTGAAGTTCATCGGTTGGTCCTCCTGCCAGCCGTGGTGATGGCGGGGAATCGCCTGTCACCTTGGGCAGATAGTCACACTTATCCGTGATGTCCCGCCTGGCGGCAGCGGACGCAGTCCCCCGACCCGGTGACGTCGGTGGTGCCAATGCAGCAGGCCGGAACAACCGCGGCACCCCGATCGCTGATACCGGCATGAGCGACTACCGGATCGAACACGACTCCATGGGCGAGGTACGGGTCCCGGCCCACGCCAAGTGGCGGGCCCAGACGCAGCGGGCCGTCGAGAACTTCCCGGTCTCCGGCCAGCGGATCGAGCGCGCGCACATCGAGGCGCTGGCCCGGATCAAGGGCGCGGCGGCGAAGGTGAACGCCGAGCTGGGGGTGGTCGACAAGGACATGGCCCGGGCGATCCAGGAGGCGGCCGCGGAGGTCGCCGAGGGGGAGTGGGACGACCAGTTCCCGGTGGACGTGTTCCAGACCGGGTCGGGGACCTCGTCGAACATGAACACCAACGAGGTCCTCGCGACGCTGGCCACCGAGCGGCTCGGGCGCGAGGTCCATCCGAACGACCACGTCAACGCCTCGCAGTCGTCGAACGACGTGTTCCCGTCGTCCATCCACATCGCGGCCACCGCCGCCGTGACCAGGGACCTGATCCCGGCCCTGGAGCATCTCGCGGCGTCGCTGGAGCGCAAGTCCGGCGAGTTCGCCGACGTGGTGAAGTCCGGGCGGACCCATCTGATGGACGCCACGCCGGTGACCCTCGGACAGGAGTTCGGCGGCTACGCGGCGCAGGTGCGGTACGGCGTGGAGCGGCTGCGGGCCTCGCTGCCCCGGCTGGCCGAACTGCCGCTCGGCGGTACGGCGGTGGGCACCGGGATCAACACCCCGCCCGGATTCTCCGCCGCGGTGATCGAGGAGGTCGCGCGGGTCACCGGGCTGCCGTTCACCGAGGCCCGCGACCACTTCGAGGCACAGGGCGCGCGGGACGGGATCGTGGAGACCAGCGGGCAGCTGCGGACCGTCGCGGTCGGCCTGACGAAGATCGCCAACGATCTGCGCTGGATGGCCTCGGGCCCGCGGACCGGACTCGCCGAGATCGCGCTGCCGGATCTGCAGCCGGGGTCCTCGATCATGCCGGGGAAGGTCAACCCGGTCGTCCCGGAGGCCGTCCTGATGGTGTCCGCGCAGGTCATCGGGAACGACCAGACCATCGCCGTGGCCGGCGCGGCCGGGAACTTCGAGCTGAACGTGATGCTCCCGGTCATCGGCAAGAACGTGCTGGAGTCGATCCGGCTGCTGGCCAACGTCTCGCGGCTGCTCGCCGACCGGACCGTGGACGGCATCACCGCGCACCGGGAGCGGGCCCGCGAGTACGCCGAGTCGTCCCCGTCCGTGGTCACCCCGCTCAACAAGTACATCGGCTACGAGGAGGCCGCCAAGGTGGCCAAGAAGGCGCTGGCGGAACGTAAGACCATCCGCCAGGTCGTCATCGAGGGCGGGTACGTCGACAGGGGCGATCTGACCGTCGGGCAGCTGGACGAGGCACTGGATGTCCTGCGGATGACACGGCCGTAACCACGTGCGAACGTTTCGCGCCGCCCGGCCAGAACCGTGCCGTCCGCCGCGGCGTCGTATGCCTATGGCACCTAATATCTGTGCATGGCAGACGGTGGAGCGGTGAGACGCGTGACGCGCGGGGAAACGGGCGGTGCGACCGGTGGCGGAGCCGGGTTCTGGGCTCCGGGGAGCCAGATCCTGTGGCGGTACCGGGAGAACGCCGGGCACGGTTTCCACATCGCGCGCCCCGTCACCGTCGTCCGCGACGACGAGGAGCTGCTGGCGGTCTGGCTGGCACCCGGCACCGAGTGCGTCCGGCCCGTGTTCGCCGACGGCACGTCGGTCGGCGAGGAGCCGCTGGAGTCCCGGTACACCAAGCCGCGCACCGTGCGCCGCGGGCACTGGTTCGGCACCGGGGTGCTCAAGCTCGCCCGGCCCGGTCAGCCCTGGTCGGTGTGGCTGTTCTGGGAACCGGGCTGGCAGTTCAAGAACTGGTACGTCAACCTTGAGCAGCCACTGGCCCGTTGGGACGGCGGGGTTGACTCGGAGGATCACTTCCTGGACATCTCCGTGCATCCGGACCGCAGTTGGCGCTGGCTCGACGAGGACGAGTTCGCCCAGGCGCAGCGGGACGGCCTGATGGGCGCGGAGACGGCCGAACGGGTGCGGGCGGCGGGCCTGGCCGCGGTGACCGCCGTAGGGGCCTGGGAGCCGCCGTTCTCGGACGGCTGGCAGCACTGGCGCCCGGATCCGTCGTGGGCGGTACCGTCGCTGCCTGAGGACTGGGACCGTACGCCCGCGCACGTGTCCACATGAGACCCTTGATGCGCCCCCGGTGCACAACCGTAGGATCGTCCTCCGCAAGGGCGCGTTGAGCACAACTCCCGGAGCGTTCAGCCGGGCTTGACCGAACGTCACCGAGGGGCGGCAGGACGTGAGTGAGGGGTACGAGGGCAGCACCGGCGAGCGGGGCGCGGCCCGCAGACCGTCCGTCGGCGGTACAGGAACAGCCTCCAGCCACGCCGTAAATCCGTTCCTGGGCCACGTAATCCGGGTATCGGAGTCTCGGCGGGACCACCTGCGCGCCCGGCGCGCAGCCCCGGACGGACGGATTCGACACGCGTGACGGAGCACCCCACCTCCTACGAGCGCCCACAGCCGGGCGCCGACCCCGCGGAGGCCCGCGGGGCGCTCCTGCGTACCCCGCAACCGCCACCGCAGCCGCAGGCGGCGCCCCTCCCGCTCGGCGCCACCGCCTTACCGGCACAGGCCCGCGCGGGCGAGACGCCCTCCGGCCCCGGTACCAGCATGTCCAAGGAGCACTCCGTCAACGGCCCCGAGCACGCCCAGCCCACCAGCGCTGAGCCCGACCCACACCGGCCGCGCCCCACCCCGGAGGGCATTCCGCCGCAGCCCGGCGCCGAGCAGGAGCGGGTGGCCGGCACGAGCGCCCAGGAGCGCCGTACCGGACGCGGGCTGCCACCCGGACGGCCGATGCCGATGCGCCGGGACGGCGACCGGCTGCGCTTCGTGGGCGCCGCGACCCGCCGGATCGCCCGGGGCATCGACCTGGACGAGATCGTGATGGGGCTGTGCCGGGCGACCGTGCCGACGTTCTCGGACGCGATCCTGGTCTATCTGCGCGACCCGCTGCCGGTCGGCGACGAACGGCCGGTCGGCCCGGTGGTGCTGCGGCTGCGCCGTACCGACCGGATCCCGGAGGAACGGGACACCGACGGCTTCCCGCCGCTGCCCGCGCCGGAACCGGAACCGGCCGACATCGGTCTGTCCGCGCTCACGGCGGAGCTGTGCGAGGTACGGCCGGGCGGTGCCCTCAACGAAGTACTGCGGGGCGTACGGCCGGTTTTCGCCGACTCCCCCGCCGCGCGCACCGCGCTGCCCGAACTCCTCGGTGAGGGCGCCGAGGCCCTCGTACCCGGCGGACAGCACGCGATCCTCGCCCCGCTGCGCGGCCGGCGCCGGGTGATCGGCGCGGCGCTGTTCCTGCGCCGGCCGGAGCGGCTCGCCTTCGAGACGGACGACCTGCTGGTCGCCGCCCAGCTGGCCACGCACACCGCGCTCGGCATCGACAAGGCGGTGCTGTACGGCCGGGAGGCCTACATCGCCGACGAACTGCAGCGGACCATGCTGCCGGAGCACCTGCCGAGCGCCACGGGCGTGCGGCTGGCTTCGCGCTATCTGCCGGCCGCGGAGACCGCGCGGGTCGGCGGTGACTGGTACGACGCGATCCCGCTGCCGGGCAGCCGGGTGGCGCTGGTGGTGGGCGACGTCATGGGGCACTCGATGACGTCGGCGGCCATCATGGGGCAGCTGCGGACCACCGCGCAGACGCTGGCCGGGCTGGACCTGCCGCCGCAGGAGGTCCTGCACCACCTGGACGAGCAGGCGCAGCGGCTGGGCACCGACCGGATGGCGACCTGTCTGTACGCGGTGTACGACCCGGTGTCGCACCGCATCACCATCGCCAACGCCGGGCATCCGCCGCCGGTCCTGCTGCACCTGGGCGGGCACGCCGAGGTGCTGCGGGTGCCTCCGGGTGCGCCGATCGGGGTCGGCGGGGTCGACTTCGAGGCGGTGGAGCTGGACGCGCCGGCCGGGGCGACGCTGCTGCTGTACACCGACGGTCTCGTGGAGTCCCGGCTGCGGGACGTGTGGACCGGGATAGAGCAGCTGCGGGAGAAGCTCGCCGCGACCGCGCAGCTGACCGGGCCGGATCATCCGCCGCCGCTCGAAGCGCTGTGCGACGAGGTGCTCGACATGCTCGGGCCCGGTGACCGCGACGACGACATCGCGCTGCTCGCGGCCCGGTTCGACGGCATCGCGCCGAGTGACGTGGCGTACTGGTTCCTGGAGCCGGAGGACGCGGCGCCGGGGCGGGCCCGGCGGCTGGCCCGGCGGGCGCTGTCGCGCTGGGGGCTGGAGGAGCTGACCGACTCCGTGGAGCTGCTGGTCAGCGAGGTCGTGACCAATGCGGTGCGGTACGCGTCGCGGCCGGTGACGCTGCGGTTGCTGCGGACCGATGTGCTGCGCTGCGAAGTCGGCGACGACGTGCCGCAGTTGCCGCGGCTGCGGCAGGCGCGGGCGACGGACGAGGGCGGCCGGGGGCTGTACCTGGTGAACCGGCTGGCCCGGCGCTGGGGGGCGACCCGGCTGAGCACCGGGAAGGTCGTCTGGTTCGAGCTGAACCGCTAGGCCCGCAGGGCTCCGGGTCGTCGGGAAGCTGCGGACCGGCTGTGGCTGGTCGCGCAGGTCCCCGCGCCCCTGGGGGGCCGCGCCCGCGGAGCCCCGAGACACCGCCGGTCGCGTCCGCGCGGAAGCAGCCGCGCGTCGATACGGACCCGGCGCCCCACAAAGGGGGGCGGGTCCGTATCGCTCGTGCTCGGACGGCTACTGGAAGTCGTCCGCCGGGTCCAGCGGGTTGTCCGTGATGCCGCCCGTCGGGGTCTGGCTCGGGGTCTGCGACGGGGTCTGGGAAGGCGGCGCGGACGTCGTCGGAGTCTGGCTCGGGGTCTGCGACGGGGTCTGGGAAGGCGGCGCGGACGTCGTCGGAGTCTGGCTCGGGGTCTGCGACGGCGTCTCGGACGGGGTCGCGGACTTCGACGGGGTCTGCGACGGCCGGACGGCCGCGCCCAGGTCGGTGTCGAGTTCGAACTTGGCCTTCTTCGTGACGCCGAACGTGTACGTCGCCCAGATCTGCGCCGGGTAGCCGCCACCGTTGATCCGGCCGGTGCCGGGGATCAGACCGGTGGCGCCGGTGAGGGACACCTGGCTGTGCTTCTTGTAGTCCTCACCGAACAGACCCACCGAGGTCACCAGGTCGGGCGTGTACCCCGTGAACCAGGCCGACTTGTTGTTGTCGGACGTACCCGTCTTGCCGGCCACCTGCTGGCCCCTGCGCAGCGGGTTCTGGGCCACCGACACCTTCGCCGTACCGTCGTCGACCACACCGGTCAGGACCGAGGTCACCTGGTCGGCCGCGCTCTTGTTGATCACCTGCTCGCCGATCGGGTCCGGCGGGTCGATCTTGCGGCCGGTCTTCTCCGCCGACGCGAGGATGGTCGGGGTGACCTTCTTGCCGTGGTTGTCGAGGGTGGCGTACACCCCGGCCATCTCCAGCGGGCTCGCGCCCATGCTGCCGAGCGTCTGCGCGGGCACCGCCGGCAGGTCCGTGGTGTCCAGGCCGAGGTCGTCGGCGACCTTCATCACGTTCTTCATGCCGACGTCCACACCCATCTGTGCGAACACCGAGTTGACGGACTTGTTCATCGCCGTCTGCACGGTGATGTCGCCGTAGTCGGCGTCGTCCTCGTTGGGCGGCGAGAAGGCGATGTCGCTGCCCTTGACCGCGCGGCCGCTGGTGCCGTCGTAGATCGTGTTGGCGTTGATCTCCTTGCCGTCCTGCGTCTTGGCGTCCTGGTCCAGCGCGGCGGCGAGGATGATCGGCTTGAAGGTCGACGCCGGCTGGTAGTCGGCGCGGGTGGCGTTGTTGGTGTAGTGCTTGTAGTAGTCGACGCCGCCGTACAGGGCGAGGATCTTGCCGGTCTTGGGGTCGACGGAGACGGCGCCCGCCTGGACGTTCTTGTCCACCGTGCGCTTCTTGCCGTCGAGCTTGCTGGTGAGCTGGCCCTTGACCGCCGCCTCCAGCTTGGTCTGCTTCTTCGGGTCGATGTTGAGGGTGATCGTCCAGCCCTGGTCCACGACCTGGGCCTCCGCCTCGGAGCGGGTGAGGCCCTGGTCCTTCATCAGCTGGTTCTCCAGCTGGGTGTTGGCCAGTTCGACGAGGTAGCCCTTCTGGCCCTCAAGGCCGGCGGCGGCCTTCGGCTCCTTCGGAATGGGGAACTTCATGGTGTCGCGCTTGGACTTGTCCAGCCAGCCCTGGCCGACCATGTTGTCGAGGACGTAGTTCCAGCGCTGCTGCACCAGCTTCTTGCCGATGGGGCCCGCCACCGCCCAGTCGTACTGGCTGGGCGCCTGGAGCAGCGCGGCCAGGTAGGCGCCCTGCTCCACCGAGAGGTCCTCGGCGTCGACGCGGTAGTAGGCCTGGGCGGCGGCCTGGATGCCGTAGGCGCCGCGGCCGTAGTAGCTGGTGTTGATGTAGCCCGCGAGGATGTCGTCCTTGGACGTCTCCCGGTCCACCTTCAGCGAGATGACCAGTTCCTTCAGCTTGCGCGTGACGGTCTGGTCCTGGTCGAGGTAGTAGTTCTTGACGTACTGCTGGGTGATCGTCGATCCGCCCTGGGTGCCGCGGCCCCGCGCGGTGTTGTAGAGGCCGCGGGCCATGCCCTTGAGGTCGATGCCCGAGTCGCTGTAGAAGGTCTTGTTCTCGGCCGCGACGAAGGTGTGCTGGACGTCCTTCGGGACCTTGGACAGGTCCACGATCTCCCGGTTGACGGTGCCCTTGCGGGCCAGGACCGAGCCGTCGCTGTACTTGTAGACGTTGCTCTGGGTCTGCGCGAGCGCGTTGCCCTCGGGGACGGACACCATCACGTACAGCAGGATGAACGCGCCGATCCCGAGGAGACAGACGCCGAAGAACGCTCCGAGCATCTTCTTCCAGGTGAACAGCCGGCGTATCCGGCCCTTGGCGGGCTTGCCGCCCTTGGCCGGCTTGCCCTTCGCGGCGGCCTTGCGGCGCTCCGCGCGGGTGCCCCCCTCGGCCTGCGCCGGCTGGACCGCCGTCGCGGTGCCGCCCGGGGCCTCGGGCGAGTCGTGCGCGGGCTGCGGCGACGAGCGGGGCCTGGGCGCGGCACGGCGGCCGCCGCGCTGTCGCGCTTTTCTCTCTTCCGCTCGTCCCATGAGTCCGTCTGCTCCGCTTCGTCTCGGCTGTCACACGTGTGTACGGGCATCACACAAGTACGTGGCTCAGGTCAGCTCCGAAAACTAACACCGCCCTCTATGACAAAGAGCAGACGATCCGCCCTTTACGGACGTGACAATCAGCACCCCGTACCAACGGAACCGACGATCGGGAGAGGCAGAGGGTTGCCTGGGCGCATAAAGTGCTATCACTTAGATAGAAGAAAGTCAGCAGAGCGATAGACAGCTCCTCAAGGGGGAAACCATGTCCGTTCACGACACCGCGGCGACCGCCGACGTACCCGAGATGCCGGCCCCGCGCGTACGGGAGTTCGCCGCGCACAGCATCGGCGGCGGACTCGCCCTGCTGCTGGGCCTGCTGGGGTTGCTCGCCGCCGTCGCGTTGTTCGTGGCCGCCTCCGTGAACCCGGGCTTCGCGCTCGCAGGGGCCGCCGTCCTCGTCGCCTCCGTCATCGCGATGCGCGGCCTGAACACGGTGGCGCCGGGCGAGGCGCGGGTCGTGCAGCTCTTCGGGCGGTACCGGGGCACGATCCGGCAGGACGGGCTGCGCTGGGTCAACCCCTTCACCTCGCGGACGAGGATCTCCACCCGGGTCCGCAACCACGAGACCCCCGTCCTCAAGGTCAACGACGCCTACGGCAACCCGATCGAGCTCGCCGCGGTCGTCGTCTGGAAGGTCCAGGACACCGCCCAGGCCGTCTTCGAGGTCGACGACTACACGGAGTTCGTCGCGACGCAGACCGAGACCGCGGTCCGGCACATCGCCATCGAGTACCCGTACGACGCCCACGACGAGGACGGGCTCTCGCTGCGCGGCAACGCCGAGGAGATCACCGAGAAGCTGGCCGTCGAACTCCAGGCGCGGGTGGAGGCGGCCGGCGTGCGGGTCGTGGAGTCACGGTTCACGCATCTCGCGTACGCTCCCGAGATCGCCTCGGCGATGCTCCAGCGGCAGCAGGCCGGGGCGGTGGTGGCCGCGCGGCGGCAGATCGTCGACGGGGCGGTGGGCATGGTCGAGGCGGCGCTCGCGCGGATCGCCGAGCAGGACATCGTGGAACTGGACGAGGAGCGCAAGGCGGCGATGGTGTCCAACCTGATGGTGGTGCTGTGCGGGGACCGGGCACCGCAGCCGGTGCTCAACACCGGGACGCTGTACCAGTGACGGACTCGCCCGAAGGGGCACCACGGCGTCGGCCGCGGCAGCGCAAGCAGGTGCTGCTGCGGCTGGACCCGTCCGTGTACGACGCGCTGGCGCGGTGGGCCGGCGACGAGTTGCGGTCGGCCAACGCGCAGATCGAGTTCCTGCTGCGGCGCGCGCTCGCGGAAGCCGGCCGGCTTCCCGGCGGGACGGACCCCCTCCCCCGCAGAGGCCGCCCCCCTGGCGGTTCCACCCCCGGCCCCCCGTCCGCCTGAACGCCCCTCCGCGCCACCCGACTCGGACCGGCTCCCGCCCGGCCTTGCCGTTGCCCCCCGCGTCCCCTGCTCCAGCGCGAGCACGGCAACGTGTCGCACAACCGTGACAAACAGCTCCGAGCTGCACGTTCGCACGCCCCGCCATGATCTCCACACCGTGCGTATACATCGTGCGTATACACCGTGTGTAGAGTGCTGTCATGTCCATCGGTCACACCCTCCTGGGGCTCCTGGAGTCCGGCCCGCGTCACGGTTACGACCTGAAGCGGGCCTTCGACGAGAAGTTCGGTCACGACCGGCCGCTGCACTACGGCCAGGTCTACTCGACGATGTCCCGCCTGCTGAAGAACGGGCTCGTGGAAGTCGACGGCATCGAGGCCGGCGGCGGCCCCGAGCGGAAGCGGTACGCCATCACCGACGCCGGCGTCACCGACGTCGAGAAGTGGCTGGCGACTCCGGAGAAGCCGGAGGAGTACCTCCAGTCGACCCTGTACACCAAGGTCGTGCTCGCCCTGCTGACGCACCGCGACGCCGGCGACGTCCTCGACGGCCAGCGCTCCGAGCATCTGCGCAGCATGCGCATCCTCACCGACCGCAAGCGCCGGGGCGACCTCGCGGACCAGCTCGTCTGCGACCACGCCCTGTTCCACCTGGAGGCGGACCTGCGGTGGCTCGAACTGACCGCCGCCCGTCTCGACAAGCTCCGCACGGAGGTGACCAAGTGACCGCTCCCGCTGGTTCACTGCTCGCGGCCGAGGGGCTGCGCAAGGCCTACGGCCCCACGCTCGCGCTCGACGGGGCCGGGTTCTCGATACACCCGGGCGAGGTCGTCGCCGTGATGGGTCCGTCCGGCTCCGGAAAGTCGACCCTGCTGCACTGCCTCGCCGGGATCGTGACGCCCGACTCCGGCTCCATCCGCTACGCCGGGCGCGAGATGGCCACCATGAACGACACCGAGCGCAGCGCCCTGCGCCGCAGCGACTTCGGGTTCGTCTTCCAGTTCGGCCAGCTGGTCCCCGAACTGACCTGTGTGGAGAACGTGGCGCTGCCGCTGCGGCTGAACGGCACCTCCCGCAAGGAGGCCGAGAAGGCCGCGCTCGGCTGGATGGAGAAACTGGAGGTCGACGACCTGGGCCGCAAGCGGCCCGGCGAGGTCTCCGGCGGCCAGGGGCAGCGGGTCGCGGTGGCCCGGGCCCTGGTGACCGAGCCCCGGGTGCTGTTCGCCGACGAGCCGACCGGCGCGCTGGACTCCCTCAACGGCGAGCGCGTGATGGAGCTGCTGACGGACGCGGCCCGCTCCACCAGCGCGGCCGTCGTACTCGTCACGCACGAGGCCCGGGTGGCCGCCTACTCCGATCGCGAGATCGTCGTACGCGATGGCAAGTCCCGGGACATGGAGCGGGCGGTATGAACGTCAGGCAGTGGTCCAGGGACCTCGGCCTGGGGGTCCGGTTCGCCTTCGGAGGCGGACGCGAGGGCTGGTTCCGGGCCACGCTGACCGCCATCGGCGTGGGCCTGGGAGTGGCACTGCTGCTGCTCACCACCGCCCTCCCGAACGCGCTGGCCGTGCGCCACCAGCGGGATGTGGCACGGGCCGACTACACGTACGTCTACACGCCCGTGAAGGCGAGCGACAAGACGTTCGTCGTCGCGGACATCGAGACCCCGTACCACGGCAGGGACATCCGCGGCCGGATGATCCAGCGCGAGGGCGCGAAGGCCCCGGTGCCGCCCGGGCTCACCGCGTACCCGGCCGCCGGCGACATGGCCGTCTCCCCCGCGCTCAAGCGGCTCCTCGACTCCCCCGACGGCGCGCTGCTGCGCGCCCGGCTGCCGTACCGGATCACCGCGACCATCGCGGAGAGCGGGCTGACCGGCTCGCAGGAACTCGCCTACTACGCGGGCTCCGCCACCCTCGCCGGCCACATCGACCCGCCGAACGTGGCCCGGATCGACCACTTCGGCAGCCCCAGGTCGCCGGACGCGGAGACCGACCCGGTCCTCAGCCTGCTGATCCTCGTGGTGTTCGTGGTGCTGCTGATGCCGGTCGCCGTGTTCGTCGCGGCCGCCGTCCGCTTCGGCGGCGAGCGCCGCGACCGGCGGCTGGCCGCGCTGCGGCTGGTCGGCTCCGACGGCCGGATGGTCCGGCGGATCGCGGCCGGCGAGGCGATGGCGGGCGCGCTGCTCGGCCTGGTCTTCGGCGTCGGCTTCTTCCTGGCCGGCCGCCAGTTCGCGGGCAACGCCGAGGTGTTCGGCATCAGCGTGTTCCCGAGCTACCTCAACCCCTCGCCCGTGCTGGCCGCACTGGTGGCGGTCACGGTCCCGGCGGCGGCCGTGCTGGTGACCATGTTCACCCTGCGCGGGGTGGTCATCGAACCGCTCGGCGTGGTGCGGACGGCGAAGCCCAGGCGGCGCCGGCTGTGGTGGCGGCTGCTGCTCCCGGTGGCCGGTCTGGCGGCGCTGTACCCGATGGTCGGGCAGGGCCGCAGTGGCGGCGACTTCAACGAGTACCTGGTCACCGGCGGTGTCCTGCTGCTCCTGGTCGGCGTCACGGCGCTGCTGCCGTGGGTCGTGGAGGCGGTCGTCGCGCGGCTCGGCCGCGGTGCGGTGGCCTGGCAACTGGCCGTGCGCCGCCTTCAGTTGAGCAGCGGTACGGCGGCCCGTCTGGTCAACGGCATCGCGGTGGCGGTGGCCGGCGCGATCGCCCTGCAGATGCTCTTCTCCGGCGTCGAGGCGGACTACACCAAGCAGACCGGCAACGACCTCAACCGCGCGCAGATGGAGGTCCAGGTACTGAACGGCGTCCCGGTGCCCGAGGTGGCCAAGGCGATGGCCGGCACGAAGGGCGTGCGGAAGGTGGTCTCGATCGCCGACGGCGAGGTGGGCGACAAGAAGAAGGAGCCGCAGCAGACCGCCTCGGTGAGCGTCGGCGGTTGCGCCTCGCTGCGCGAGATCGCCACCCTGCCGTCCTGCCACGACGGCGACGCCTTCGTGCTGAAGGGCTCCGAGGCCGACTCCGAGACGGCGAAGATGCTGGGGGCCGGCGCGAAGCACGACCGGACGCTCTACCTCAACCCCGCCTACGACGGCCAGGACGACGGCCCCGTGAGCCCCTGGGCGGTACCGGCGGGGCTGAAGCAGGCGCACAGCCGCGAGGACCCCACCGGCTACAAGCGCAGCGGTTTCCTGCTCACCCCGGGCGCGCTGCCGCACGGTGCCAGCACCGCGGTGCGGGGCGTGGTCTACCTGTCCGTCGACTCCGGGGTGCGCGACGCCAACGAGTACGTGATCAACACGGCGACGCGGATCGACCCGCTCATGCAGGCGCAGACGCTGACCTCGTTCGAGCGCAGCGGTCAGTTCGAGTCCATCCGCACCGGGCTGTTCGTCGGCGCCGCCGCCGTCCTGGCCCTGATCGGCGCGAGTCTGCTGGTCGGTCAGCTGGAGCAGCTGCGCGAGCGCAAGAAGCTGCTGTCGGCGCTGGTCGCCTTCGGCACCCGGCGGCGCACGCTGAGCCTGTCGGTGCTGTGGCAGACGGCGATCCCGGTCGGGCTCGGTCTGCTGCTGGCCGGTGTGGTCGGGCTGACGCTGGGCTCGGTGCTGCTGAAGATGGTCGGCTCCTCCGTGCGGGTGGACTGGCCGGGCGTGGCGGCGATGACCGGCTTCGGCGCGGCGGTCGTCCTCGCGGTGACGCTGCTGAGCCTGCCGCCGCTGCTGCGCCTGATGCGCCCGGACGGGCTCCGCACGGAGTAGGGGTCACCCGTCGGCGCCGAGTACCCGGACGGGCAGCGGTCGCAGCGCCTCGCGCAACGCGTCCGCCAGCTCCCGGTACTCGGCGCCGCGCGCTGCCCCGGCGCGCATCGCGAGGGCGATCCTGCGGCTGGGGGCGGGCTCCGCGAAGGCACTGGTGAGCAGCCGGTCGCTGCGGCTGGTCTCGACCCTGACGGCGGTGTGCGGCAGCAGGGTGCAGCCGAGCCCGCCGGCCACCAGCTGGACGAGGGTGGCCAGGCCGGCGGCCGTGGTGGTGACCGGAGCGCCCTCCCGTGGCCCACCGCCCCCGTCGACCGAGGGGCCTCGCCCCGCCCCCTTGAATTCCCGCCCGGCCTCCCGGCAGATGTCCAGGGCCTGGTCGCGCAGGCAGTGCCCTTCGTCCAGGAGCAGCAGGTTCAGCTCCTTGAGGGCTTCGCGCGCAATGCCGGTCCGCCCGCCGAGCGGCTGGTCCAGCGGGGTGACGAGGACGAAGTCCTCGTCGTACAGCGGAAGTTCGCGGACACCCGGGATACCCAGGGGGACGGCGAGCAGCAGCAGGTCGAGGCGTCCGGCGGTCAGTCCGTCCAGCAGGCTGGCGGTCTGCTCCTCGTGGACCTGGAGATCGAGGTCCGGGTAACGGTCGTGGACCAGCCGCAGCACGGTGGGCAGCAGGTACGGCGCGACGGTCGGGATGACACCGAGCCGCAGCGCGCCGGTGAACGGCGCCCGCACCGCCTCGGCCTCCGCCAGCAGCGACCGCATCTCCTCCAGCACGGCCCTGGCGCGTACGGCCAGCCGCTCGCCGGCCGGCGAGAGCAGCACCTTGCGGGTGGTGCGCTCCAGGAGCGTGACACCGAGCGCCTCCTCCAGTGCCGAGACGGCTCCGGACAGCGCGGGCTGACTCATGCCTATTGCGGCGGCCGCGTCCCGGAAGTGGAGGTGTTCGGCGACGGCGGCGAAGGCACGCAGCTGGGCGAGACTGGGTTGCCGGCGCTTGCTCCCGGCACCGACACCGCTCCCCACGGGATTACCCACAGCCACTGATAGCCACCTCCGATCAACCCGACCGAGTGTAGCTATTTCAGGAATCAATGCACCTTGTGCCACGATCAGCGGCGTCCAACCCATCGGAGGCGACCCCGCGATCCGGGGTGCTTCCGCGCTGCAAGGAGAGCGTGTGCTCACTGTCGGTGACAAGTTCCCCGAGTTCGAACTGACCGCCTGCGTCTCGCTGGAGAAGGGCAAGGAGTTCGAGACGATCACCCACAAGACCCACCAGGGTTGGAAGGTGGTCTTCGCGTGGCCCAAGGACTTCACCTTCGTGTGCCCGACCGAGATCGCCGCGTTCGGCAAGCTGAACGAGGAGTTCGCCGACCGTGACGCACAGATCCTCGGCTTCTCCGGTGACTCCGAGTTCGTCCACCACGCCTGGCGCAAGGACCACGACGACCTGCGCGAGCTGCCGTTCCCGATGATGGCCGACTCGAAGCACGAGCTGATGCGCGACCTGGGCATCGAGGGCGAGGACGGCTTCGCCAAGCGCGCGGTCTTCATCGTCGACCAGAACAACGAGATCCAGTTCTCCATGGTGACCGCGGGCTCGGTGGGCCGTAACCCCAAGGAGGTCCTGCGGGTCCTCGACGCCCTCCAGACGGACGAGCTCTGCCCGTGCAACTGGACCAAGGGCGAGGACACCCTGGACCCGGTCGCGCTGCTGGCCGGTGAGTGAGTTGTCGCTCGACTCCCTCAAGTCCGCGGTCCCGGACTACGCCAAGGACCTGAAGCTCAATCTGGGTTCGGTCATCGGCAACTCCGAACTGCCGGCCCAGCAGTTGTGGGGCACGGTCCTGGCGACCGCCATCGCCTCCCGTTCCCCGATCGTGCTGCGCGAGCTGGCGCCCGAGGCGAAGGCGAACCTCACGCCTGAGGCGTACCGGGCCGCCAGGTCCGCGGCCGCGGTGATGGCGATGAACAACGTCTTCTACCGCACCCGCCATCTGCTTTCCGACCACGAGTACGGCACCCTGCGCGCGGGTCTGCGGATGAACGTCATCGGCAACCCCGGTGTCGACAAGGTCGACTTCGAGCTGTGGTCGTTCGCGGTGTCCGCGATCAACGGCTGCGGGATGTGCCTGGACTCGCACGAGCAGGTACTGCGCAAGGCCGGTGTCGGCCGTGAGGTGATCCAGGAGGCGTTCAAGATCGCCTCGGTGGTGCAGGCGGTGGGCGTGACGCTGGACGCGGAGAGCGTGCTCAGCGAGTTCGAGTAGCCGCCGTCGTCCCGTGGACCCCGCTCATCTCAATGGGCGGGGTCTTCCGCGTTCCCCGATCCCACCGCGGCCCCGACGGCCTCGTCCTCGATCGCCTCGGGCGCGGGTTCGGGCGGCTCCCCGCTCCCGTACCGCTCGTTCGAGTACTGGTGCAGATAGCTGACCACCGTGTTCGTCACCGCCACCAGCGGTACGGCCACCACCGCGCCGCCGATGCCGGCGACCAGCCCGCCGGCCGCGACCGTGAGGACCACGGCGAGCGGGTGCACGCGGACCGCGCGGCCGAGGATGAAGGGCTGCAGGATGTGGCCCTCGATCTGCTGCACCGCCAGGACGACGGCGAGGGTCATGACCGCGGTGAAGACGCCCTGGGTGACGAGCGCGACCACCACCGCCAGGGCGCCCGAGGCGACCGCGCCGACCAGCGGGATGAACGAGAACAGGAAGATGAAGACGGCGAGCGGGACGGCCATCGGGACGTCCAGGAAGTAGATGCCCAGGCCGATGAATATGGCGTCGATGAGGGCGACCAGGACCGTGCCGCGGACGTAGGCGGTGAGCGTGCGCCAGGCCCGCGGGCCGGCGCCGGCCACGCCGTCGCGGGCGGCGGCGGGCACGAGTTTGAGGAACCACTGCCAGATGCGCGCGCCGTCGTAGAGCAGGAAGAGTGTGGAGAAGAAGACCAGCAGGATGCCGGTCAGGGCCTCCACGACGACCTGGACGCCTTCCAGGCCGAACGAGGTGATCTGGTCGGTGTTGGCGCCGATCGCCTCGCGGAGGTTCTTGGCGATCTGGTTGATCTGCTTGTCGGTGACGTGGAAGGGGCTCTTCAGCAGCCAGTTGCGCAGGTCGTCGATGCCGTTCTGGACCTGGTCGGAGAGCGTGTCGATGTTCTCCATGACCTGCCAGGTCACGAACCAGCCCATCAGGCCGATCACCACGAAGCCGGAGATGGCGGTGAGCGCGGTGGCGGGCCCGCGGGGCATTCCGTAGCGGCACAGCCGGGCGACCGTGGGCTGGAGCAGGGCGGTGATCAGCAGCGCGATGACGAAGGCGAACACCACGAGTTGGACGGCGCTGATGACCCGCATCAGGATCCAGACCGTGCCGGCCAGCACCAGCAGCCGCCAGCCGGCCTCGGCGGCGACCCGCACGCCCCAGGGGATGGCCGTCACCGGGTCGGGACGCGGTGCGGGCTTCCGGGCGGACACGGGGGCGGAGGCGGGAGCCGCCGGCGCGGGAGCGGGGGCCGACTGTGCGGGCACCGCGGGCGGCTCGGCTTCGGCGTGCTCGCGCTCCACCTCGGCCCGCCGCTCGTCCAACCGCTCGCCCATCTCGCTCAGTCCGGCGCCCAGCCTGCCGAGCCACTCGGGCACTCGCGACATGATCCGCTCTCTTTCCCCGTGTCTCCGGGTGCTCCTCACCACTACCCCTGGAGTCGTTCGGTCCGACCGTACAGGGCGACAGCCCCTCCCCCTAGGACGGGGAGGGGCTGTCGGAGGTTGAGAGAAGCCGAGCGGCCTCTAGTACCAGCTGTTCGCCTGCCAGAACGACCACGCCTCACAAGGGCTGCCGTACCGGGAGTTCATGTAGTTGAGGCCCCACTTGATCTGGGTGGCCGGGTTGGTCTGCCAGTCGGCGCCCACGGAGGACATCTTGGAGCCGGGCAGGGCCTGGAAGAGTCCATAGGCACCTGAGGAGGCGTTGACCGCCCGGTAGTTCCAGCCGGACTCGTGGCTCACGATGTTGCTGAAGCACTGGTACTGGCCGCTGGCCACCATCTGCTGCGCCATCGCCTGGATCTGCGCCACGGAGTACGAGCTCTGGACCGCGAAGGTGACGGAGGAACGGCTGGCCGCTTCCTTCGCCTCGGCGCGCTCCTTGGCCTCCTTCGCCGCCTGCTCGGCCTCGGCCTTCTTGGCGGTCGCGGCCTTGGCGGCGGCCACCCGGGCTGCCTGCTCGGCATCCTTCTTGGCGGTCGCGTCGGCCTGGATGGCCACGGCGTCGGCCTGCTGCGTCAGGGACGCGGTCTGCACCGTTGCCTGCTGACCCGCGGGGATGTCCGCGAGGAGCGTGGTGTCGGCTGCCGTCGCCTCAGCGTCGTTGGGCTGTGCGACGCTGCCCGAGGCAACACCGACAACGCTTCCGACGGCGGTGACCGCGGTGGCCGAGGCCACTGCGAATCCCCGGACCGAAATCCGGCTCACACGGTTTCCTTCCAGCATCGCCCGCTTCGGTGACCCTGGCGGACGCAATCGTTCCCCTGACGCTGGCCTCCCAACTGCGGGGTCACGGGAGGCACGGGCCCGACGGGCGGCTCCCCGCTGGGGAGCGCCGTGCAGTGCTCGGGCGGCATACGACGTCGCTATGGAATTAGCTGTGATGCTTCCGTGTTGCCGTACCGCTGGGGGTACAGGTGTGTCGTATGCGGGGCCTGACAGGAGTGAGACTCTGCCGTAACCCGACACCGGGTGGCAATTCCGAGTTGCGTGTGAAAGCTCACATCCCGTTTCCCCCAGCGGATTTCAGGAAAGCCGCACGCACGAAGGCGCCGCCCGGCTAGGCTCAACGCCTTTGCCGGACGGCGCCAACGGACGGGTAATCAACCCAAGTTGGACACGGGGATCAGATGGATCAGATGTGTCCGTCCTCGAGCATTTCGGTCACAAGTGCGGCAATCTGCGACCTCTCGGACCGGGTGAGGGTGACATGCGCGAAGAGCGGGTGCCCCTTCAGCTTCTCCACCACGGCGACCACACCGTCGTACCGGCCGACGCGGAGATTGTCCCGCTGGGCCACGTCGTGGGTCAGAACCACCCTTGAATTGGCACCGATCCGGGACAGAACGGTCAGCAGGACGTTCCGTTCCAGCGACTGGGCCTCGTCCACGATCACGAACGCGTCGTGCAGGGAGCGGCCGCGGATGTGGGTGAGCGGCAGCACCTCCAGCATCCCGCGAGCGGTGACCTCCTCGATGACCTCGCGACTGGTGACCGCCGAAAGGGTGTCGAAGACCGCCTGCGCCCAGGGGCTCATCTTCTCGGACTCGGAACCGGGCAGATAGCCCAGCTCCTGCCCGCCGACCGCGTACAGCGGACGGAAGACCATCACCTTCTTGTGCTGGCGGCGCTCCAGGACCGCCTCCAGGCCCGCGCACAGCGCCAGCGCCGACTTGCCGGTGCCGGCCCGGCCGCCCATCGACACGATCCCGACGTCCGGGTCGAGCAGCAGATCGAGCGCGATGCGCTGCTCGGCGCTGCGGCCCTTGATGCCGAAGGCCTCCCGATCGCCGCGCACCACACGGACGCTGCCCTCGGCCGTCACCCGGCCGAGCGCCTTGCCGCGCTCGGACTGGATGGTCAGGCCCGTGTGCACGGGGAGGTCGGAGGCCTCCGGGACGTACACGTGCCCTTCCTCGAAGAGGATGTCCACCTGTTCGCCGGAGAGCGTCAGTTCGGACATTCCGTTCCAGCCGGAGGCGCCCGTGATGGCGAGCTCGGCGCGGTACTCCTCGGCCAGCAGGCCGACCGACGACGCCTTGATCCTGAGCGGGAGGTCCTTCGAGACGACGGTGACGTCGTATCCCTCGGCCTGCAGGTTGCGGGCCACCGCCAGGATGCGGGAGTCGTTGTCCCCCAGGCGGTAGCCGCTGGGCAGGACACTGGGGTCCGAGTGATTGAGCTCGACGCGGATCGTGCCGCCCAGGTCCCCGATCGGGATGGGCGCGTCCAGGCGGCCGTGCCGGACCCGGTAGTCGTCGAGCAGACGCAGGGCCTGCCGGGCGAAGTAGCCGAGTTCGGGATGGTGCCGTTTGGCCTCCAGTTCCGTGACCACCACGATCGGAAGCACGACCTCGTGCTCGTCGAAGCGGGTCATGGCGTTCGGGTCGGCCAGCAGGACGCTGGTGTCGAGAACATAGGTGCGCCGGTCGGACTTGCGGCGCGTTGTGCTGGTCACCACGGAAGGACGTACCCCCTCGGATGAGGTCGGGGAGCGACGAAGAGGAGCTGGACCGGTTGACGGCCGCCCTGCACGGGCCGAAAACCGGCCCCCCGCTGCTTCTTCCGTGCCGTGACCGCACGGTCGGGCTGGTGCAAAGGGCCTCCCGGGCGGACGACCCCGAGTCGCCCGCTGAGAACCGATGCCCGTGGTTCGGGCATCGACCTGCTTGCCTTATGCCCTCGAACATGCGCCGCCATGCCACGGTCTGCAACGACACGCAGGTGAACTCCGTGTTACCGGCGCCCCGGAATGGGTGATTTACGCCTCATGGGTGCGGTGGGGTCATTCAGCGTGGCGAGGAGGTCATCCAGCGTGGCGGCGGTGACGGGGGGCGTATGCCGTGTCGACGTCCGCCGTCACGATCACGTCACCCGCCGTAGCGGCGGTGGCGGGCCGCGTAGTCCCGCAGGGCGCGCAGGAAGTCGACCTTGCGGAACGCGGGCCAGAAGACCTCACAGAAGTAGTACTCGGCGTGTGCGGTCTGCCAGAGCATGAATCCGGACAGCCGCTGTTCCCCGCTGGTGCGGATCACCAGGTCCGGGTCGGGCTGGTCGCCGGTGTAGAGGTGCCGGCCGATCATGTCGATGTCGACGGAGTCGGCGAGGTCGCCCATCCCGATGCCCTTGTCCTGGGCGTCGAGGATCATCGAGCGGACGGCGTCGGCGATCTCCTGGCGGCCGCCGTAACCGATGGCGACGTTCACCAGTATGCCGTCGACGTGCGCGGTGGCCTCCTCGGCCTCCTTGAGCGCGGTCTGCATCGGGGAGGGCAGGAGGTCGGGGGTGCCGACGTGGTGGACCCGCCAGCGGCCGTCGGCGGCGAGGGTGCGGACGACGTCCTCGATGATGCCGAGGAGCGGGACCAGCTCCTCCGGGGGGCGGTTGAAGTTGTCCGTGGACAGGAGCCAGAGGGTGACGACCTCGACGTCGGTCTCGGAGCACCAGCCGAGGAACTCCTCGATCTTCTCGGCGCCGGCGCGGTGACCGTCGACGGGGGTGGAGCCGGCGGCCTTCGCCCAGCGTCGGCTGCCGTCCACGATGACGCCGATGTGCTTCGGCACCTGAGCGTGGTCCAGGTGGCCTTCCACCCGGCGTGCGTAGAGCCTGACGAGCAGGCCGCGCAGCTTGTCGCGCAGGTTCACTTGAGGTCCGCCCCTCGTGATTCGGATGCGGGAGTCCGCGTGATCGGGATGCGGGAGTCCGCGGGATGCGCATGCGGGAGTCCGCCCGCCGAAGCCTACCCCGGGGGGAGTTGGGGGAGGCGCGGGAGGGAGGGGCCTCCGGAGGCGGGGGTTCCGGTCGCCACCCGGCCGCGGGTCGTGTGGCTGGTCGCACCCCGGGCCGGGGGCACTGACACATGCGCCCCCGCGCCCGTTCGGGATACGGCGTCGGGGCCGTACTCGGAGGCCGGACTTCAGGGCCGGACCGCGCGCCGACGGAGGACGGGAAAAAAACGGGCCGGTCCGTGGGGGGGAGACGGACCGGCCCGAGGGGGGGGTTCCACCATAACCCTTCGTAAGTGATGCTGCGTGCATCGGCGTGCCACAACTACTCTCCGGAGTCGCCCGACGACGCCTCGGGAGGCCGGAAGCGTTGGATCCAGGGGCCCCCGATGGCCGATTCGCAGCGGAATCCCAGGGAAGGTGGCGGCATTCGGGGAGATCAAAAGGGTTTGGGCCATCCTGGGGGCGTCTCGGCGAGTTGTTCCACCGCCCCTCCGGCGGGCCACCCCGGCCGCGAACGACGGCTTGACGGGTGCCAGTAGGGCAATGCGGCACCGCGCAGCCCCCTCCACAGCACGGCGCCGCCCGCGCGGCTTTGCTCACGCGAATTACCTTGGTCTGAACTTACGTGAGCCGACGGATTGATACGGGACACCAGAGGTAACGATGTGAAAACGCCATGGAAATGACAGGTGAACAGAGAGGCCAAATGTTCACATATGTACAGATACAAGAAAGAGCGAACTACTTGCCATGGTTAGCCCAACGGTGTCATGAGACACCCCACGGTGATCCCGCAGGCTTCCCCGGCACCGCCCAGCCGTCCGCCCCCTCGAACGACCGTTCTTGGCCATTCTTCGGGACCTGGCATTCCAAGGCGGATGGATCAGGGCCGGAGCTCCGGCTTACGGGCGTCGAAGAGGTGCCTGGTGCTGTGCGCGACGAAGGGTCCCTCCGCCTCGATCCGCCGGTGCAGGGAGCGGAGTTGGGGCTCGTACGCCTCGGCCGTGAAGCCGGGGACCATCCATACGACCTTCCGCAGGAAGTGCACGACGGCGGCGATGTCGTGGAACTCCATCCGCAGCCGTTCGGCCCGCAGGCTCACGACCTCCAGCCCGGCCGCCTGGGCCCCGGCCCGCTCCCGCTCGGGATGCCGGCCACCGCGGACCGGCTCCGGCTGCGGCCCGAGGAAGTACTCCACCAGCTCGAAGGCGCTGGCGGGCCCCACGTGCTGGGCGAAGTACGTGCCCCCGGGACGCAGCACGCGCGCGATCTCGGGCCAGTGCGCGCGCACCGGGTGCCGGCTGAGCACCAGGTCGAAGGACTCGTCGGCGAACGGCAGCGGGGCGTCCTCGGCCGAGGCGACGACCACGACACCGCGCGCACTCAGCAGAGCGCTCGCCTTACGGACGTTCGGCGCCCAGCCCTCGGTGGCGGCGAGCAGCCGCGGCCGTGCGGAGCCGTTCACGGCGGCCGTGCCGAGCGCGAAGTCGAGCACCTCGCCACCGCCGGTCTGGACGTCGAGCGCGGCGGTGGCCCCGGCCAGCCGTGCGCCGGCCGCGCGGGCATAGCCCCAGGTGGGACGCGCCTCGGTGGCCCGGCCCTCGAACCAGGAGAAGTCCCAGCCTTCGGTGGGCACGGCGGCGCCCTCGGCGACGAGGTCCTCGAAGGTGCGGTGCGTCTGATCGGCCATGGCCCGCATGATCCCAGCACATCGTCGGTGCCCGCTGCTAATTTCGCCCACCATGACGACGACCGAGGACACCTCTACCGCCGGTGAGAAGGAAATCCTGCACGCGAGCCTGGACCGGCACCGGGACGCGGTGCTGTGGAAGCTGAAGGGCCTCGACGACGAACAGCTGCGCCGCCCGATGACTCTGTCCGGGACGAACCTGCTGGGGCTGGTGAAACATCTGGCGTCGGTGGAGTACGGCTGGTTCGTGGCGAGCTTCGGCGCCGAGGTCGAGCCCCTCTGGTTCGACCCGTACACGGACGACGACCTGTCGGTCGGCCCCGGCGAGACGACCCGGCAGATCGTCGAGTTCTACGGCCGTGCGCGCGCCGCCTCCGACGCGGTGATCGCCGGGCGGCCCCTGGACGCGCTGGGCCGGCCGGACTGGCGGGACCATCAGGTCTCCCTGCGCTGGGTGCTGGTCCACATGATCGAGGAGACCGCCCGGCACGCCGGGCACCTCGACATCCTGCGGGAGCTGATCGACGGGGCGACGGGCGATCACCAGCGGCCGGTGCCCGAGGACACCGCCTGACCGGGCCGGACGGCGGCCGTGCCGGACGGCTCACGGCACGAGCGGCCGGACCTCCTCGGCGGTGAACCGTACGAAACCCTCGGGATCGGGTTCGTCCGCCGTCGGCTGGAGGATGACGGTGTCGGCGCCGGCCTCGGTGAGCCGCCGTACGGCTTCGGCGACGGCGCCCGCGTCTCCGGCGACACCGAGATCGGGGACGGACTCCAGGCCCTCCGCACCGAGTTCGGCACGGAGCCGGGCGGCCGCGTCGGCCCCGGTGGCGGTGAGGAGATAGACGACGACCTCGTGCGGCTCCTCCCCGCTCCGCCCGGCGGCGGCCCGTCCCTCCTCGATGAGCCGCCGCGCCCGGCGGACACCGTCGGGCGGGGTGGCTGCGGTGAGGATCGTCCCGTCGGCGGCCTCGCCGGTGAGACGGAGGGTGCGGGGGCCTTCGGCGCCCGCGAGGACCGGGACGGGTCCGGCGGGCGGCCAGTCGAGCGCCACGTCGTCGAGCCGGACGTAGCGCCCGTCGACGGTGAGCCGCTCGCCGCGCAACAGCGCGCGCAGGGCGTCGAGATACTCGCGGAGCAGGGTCAGCGGGGACTCGGCGCGGGCACCGACCTGGCCCATCCAGTCCTGCACGCCGTGGCCGACCCCGAGGACCACGCGCCCGGGGAACATCCGGTGCAGCGCGGCGGCCTCCATCGCGGTGATCGCGACGTTCCGCAACGGCACGGGCAGCAGCCCGACCCCGATCCGCACCCGCTCCGACCATGCGAGGGCAGCGGCGGCTGTGGAGATCCCACCTTCCCGGAAACAGTCCTCCCAGAGCCACAGCTCCTCCAGCCCGGCCCCCTCCGCGACCCGAACCACGGCACGGAGTCGCTCGGGCGGCAGCTGGGGGCGGAATACGGCGCCTAGTGCGGTCATGGGACCTTCCTAACCGGAGGACCGGGAAGGCCACAACCGCATGGACCGAAGTCAGGCCTCACGGCGTCGCCGACTGCGGGTCCGGCAGCCGTACTCCTGCGCGGCGAACGCGTTGCCGCGCGGGCTTCCCCGGCCTCACGGTCGAGTCTGCGTGCGCGCCGCTGGAACTCCCCGAGTTTCCCGGCCCACAGCCACAGTTGCTTCGCGGCCTCGTCAGTCTGGTGACCTTGGAGTGCGCAGCCTGCGGTGGATGTCGTGCACCAGTTCCGTGCTGCCGGGCGCGTAACTGAAGCCGAGATGCGGTCAGGGATTCGTGGCTGTCACTTGTTCCCGTTCTTCCCCCTCGCCCTGTCCAACGCCTTCTCCAGGGCCACGTCCGGATGCCACGTCACATGGGTCCCGTGGGTCGACGGCCGACGGCGTGCTCCCCACGCTGTCCACGAGCCGTTTCGCGCATGTGCGGACGGCTGCGAGCATCACTCGTCCGTATTGCGGATACGGTCGATTCGAGGAACCGCTACGAGACCGGCGAGGGGCAGGCCATGAGGCGCTGGCAGGACGGACGAGGAAGTCTGGTCATCCATGGCGACGAGGACCCGGTCACCGTCCCGCTGGAGATCGCCACGTCCTACCGGGCCCGCGCAAAAGGCCTGTTGGGGCGGGACTCGCTCGACGGGGCGATGCTGCTCTCCCCCGCCGGCAGCATCCACACGTTGCGGATGCGGATGCCGATCGACGTCGCCTATCTGGACCGGCGGCTGACCGTCATCGCCCTGCGCACCATGCCGCCGGGGCGCCTGGGGCTGCCGCGCCCGCGGTCCCGGCATGTGCTGGAGGCGGAGGCCGGGACCATGGCGGGGTGGGGTGTGCGGGTGGGGACGCGGGTGAGCATAGAGACAGAGGCCGAGTAGCCGCTCACCCGGTCCTCGGGAACGTCACCTCCACGCGACGGTTCTTCTTGCGGCCCTGCTCCGTGGAGTTGTCGGCGATCGGGTACTGCTCGCCGTAGCCGCGGACGTCGAAGGTGATGTTCGGGTCGTTCAGGTCCTGGTCGAGGACGCTCTGTACGGCGTTGGCGCGCTGCCGGGAGAGGACGTCCCCGTGGGCCGAGGAGCCCAGGTTGTCCGTGAAGCCGAAGACGCGCACCTGGGTGGCGTTCTGCTTCCTGATCTCCTCCGCGATCGTGTCGATCCGCGCCTTGGCCGCCGCGCTCAGCTTGGAGCTGTCCTTGCTGAACAGCACCTCGGCCTGGAGGGCGAACGTCACGTCCGCGTTGGTGTCCTCACGGCGCTCGTCGCCGCTCTGGTCCTCCACGACCGACTTGATGTCCAGGACCTTGGGATCGGCGAGGGTGGCGCCTTCGGGGAGCTTGAGGTCGGGGTCCGTCGGGTCGATCCTCACGGGCGCGGAGGCGGAGGGCTCGGTGCCCGGGGGAACGCTCGGGTCACCGCCGTCGGCACGGGCGGCCGTCGCGCCGTAGAGATTCGCGGCCAGGAGGAGCGTGGCGGCGCCCAGGGTCAGGGGGAGGCGTGGTGTGGTCACGTCGGCCTCACCCGGAGATCTGGATCGTGCCGCTGGAGAAGGTGGGGAGTTGGAGCGTGACCTCGGTGGTGTCGGCGGGTGGGGCGGGGAACTGCATGAAGACGGGGACGGTCTGGCCGGCGTCGACGTTGGTGATGCCGATGCTGGTGAGCGGCCTGCCGTCCGTGTCGCGCAGGACGTAGTAGCGCTTCTTGCCCTTGGAGTCGACCAGGGTGGCCCCGCCGAAGGAGAAGCCGTGCCTGGTGATCTCCGTCTCGTCCCCGCTGACCTGGGCGGGGATGACGACAGAGCCGGAACCGTCGTTCTTGATGGTGCCGTTGACCGTCACGAACCCGCCCGAGTCGCGCTGAGCGGAGGTGATCTGAAGGAGCAAACCGTCCGTCCCTCTGAGTTCGGCGAGCGGGGTCTCGGACTGACCCTCCTGAGCACTCGGGTTCGATCCGTCGCTCTTGGACGCGGAGGCGGACGCCCGGGGTTTGTCCGCCTTGTCGTCGCCTCCGCCGCCGCATCCGGCCACACCGAGGGCCAGACCGACCGTCACGGCCAACGCGACCGTCCCCCTGCGAGCCCTCGCAGTGAACCGGATGTCCATAACTTCCCCTTCCTTCCCCACTCGTCGATTCGCTTGTCAATCGGCCAGATAGACGTCGAAGAGATCCTCGGGGCCCGGCAGATCGGTGAGATCGGCCGGGTCCAGCTCCCAGTTCCGGTCCCTGCAGTGGAGTACGGGCAGGACGCTGTCGTCCCCGGACGGTGTGAAGTCGCAGAGCGGCTTGATCACGGCCCTGGCATGCGCGGTCGCTCTCATGCTCTCCGTGCCGGGCACTACGGAGTCACCCACGGTCCTGTTGGGCGTGGCGTCGACGCTGTAGCTCAGCGGAGGCTCGGGATCGCACACCGCGGTGGCATCGTTCTGAGCCGCCAGTTGACTGGCACGCCAACAGAAGTTGTCGACACTCACCTTGCCTTCGAAGACGTCCAGCCACTTGGTGGGGTCGAGCACGTCCTTCCCCCACTGGTCGGCCAGCGCGTCACGCTGACTCATCGCCGCGGCGAGCGCGGCCGAGTCGGCGGCGGTCTGGGCACTGTTCCGGTTCACCGCGGCCTGACCGACTGCGAAGTACGCGAACGCGAGAAAGAGCAGGCCCCCCGCTACCGTGATGTAGATCGGGAAGGCCTGCCCTGAGTCGCCGTAACGGCGCGGACGCATCACACGATCTTGTTTATCTGCGCAGTGATCTTGGTGAGGATCGTCTGGCCGATGCTGGTGCCGGTGACCGCCAGCACGATCGCCACCACCACCGCGATGATCCCCAGGTACTCGACCGCGGTCTGCCCCCGGTCGTCGGCGCGGCGCTGCAGCGCGACAAGCATCCTCAGCATCCGGTCGCTCATGGTGCTCCCCTCCGGGTTCGGTTCCGATCCTTGCACCGTACGGCGGAACATACCCGTGGGCGGAGGGTCCCAGGACCCAAATCCGGACCCAGTTCACCCTGTTCATCCTCGTGCCACCCCCAGCCACTTGGCCGTCGCCTGGGCGCGGGTGGTGGTGTGGAGCTTGGCGAAGATCCGGTTGATGTGGTTCTTGACCGTCTTCTCGCTGATGAAGCAGACGGCGGCGATCTGCTGGTTGGTCATGCCGGACGCGATGAGGTCCATGATCTCCGCCTCCCTGCTGCTCAGTTGAAATCGGGACTTCGACGACTGTCCCACAGGTGATTGCAGTCGCGAAAGCCCTTTGGGGAGAAAATGTGTTGGGAGAGCGGGCTGTTCGGGATTTGCGTGTGCAGTTGCATGCCCTCTGATATGGGCGAGCAACGCGTTCGTGGCCGTCGGCGTGAAGTGCGGCCGGCCCCCGCCCACGTCCCGTACCGCCTGGGCCAGCTGTGCTGTCGTGAACTCGCCGTGGACCAGGTAGCCGCCGGCGCCCAGGCGTACGGCCTCCTGCACGATCTCCGCCTCGTCGCTGTACGTCAGCATCATGACCGGGGCCAGCCGCACCAGGTGCGGAAGTGCCGCCATGCCGTCGGTCCCGGGCATGCGGACGTCGAGGAGGATGACGTCGGGTCGCAGGCGCAGGGCCGCCTCGTAGGCCGCGCGGCCGTCGTCGGCCTCCGCCACCACCGTGAGGTCGTCCGGCGCGGAGAGGACGGCCGTCAGGCCGGCTCGGACCACCGGGTTGTCGTCGGCCACCAGGACACGCAGGGGCGGGGGCGGGGGCTCTTCGCGCTCCCTGAAGGGGGGGTGCGGCATCTGGGGGCCTCCTCTCGTCTTCGTCGTCTCCGTCGCCTTCGTCATGTCAGTGGCAGCTCCACTCGGACCTCGGTGCCCTCGTCGGTGGTCAACCGGAGGTGCGCCCCCATCGACGCGGCGCGTTCCGTCATGCCGAGGAGGCCGAAGTGGCCGGTTCGGCCCAGGACTTCGAGGGTCGTGTCCGGGGGCAGGCCCCGGCCGTCGTCCCGGATGGTCACCACCAGGTGGGTGGGTGTGGTCCGCGCGCGTACGTCGACCCTCGTCGCCCGTGCGTGGCGGTAGGCGTTCTCCAGGGCCTCGGCGGTGATGCTCAGCAGCCGGCGGCTGGTGGCGGGGGCGAGGGGGAAGGGGGCGGCCGGACCGTCGTACGTGGCGGGGAGGGCCGTGCGGGCGGTGAAGGCACGTACCAGAGACCCCAGTTCGTCCAGTACGTCGGCCGGCTCGGCGTCGGTCGCGGTCCGCAGGTCCGACAGGAGGTCCCGGGACTCCCCCGCCGCCTTGCGGGCCGCGGTCGCCACCAGTTCCGCCTGCTGCCGGATCAGGGCCGGGTCCAGCCGGTCCGGGGACGCGGCGGCCGACTCCGCGAGGCCGTCGGCGATCAGCGCGACGCCGTGCAGGGTCTTGGTCACCGAGTCGTGCATCTCGCGGGCCAGACGCGCGCGTTCGGCGCTCACCGCCTCCGTCGCCGCCAGGCGGGCACGGGTCTCGGTGAGGGCCTCGGTGGCGGTGCCGAAGCGCAGCATCAGGGTGCGCAGGGTGGAGCCCAGCGCACCGGTGATCACGCACAGGCCCGGCAGCAGGAGGGAGTCGGCCACCGCGGTGTGGTGCTCCAGCGTCGCCGTCACGGTCAGCAGGATCAGCGACTGGAGGGAGGCGAAGACCGCCGCTCCGCGCCAGCTGTAGAGGAGGCCGGCGAGGAGCGGGGTGCAGACGCTGACGTACGCGAGGGTCGTGTCGGGGCCGGCCGAGACCAGGAGGAAGGAGCCGAAGAGGGTGTCGAGGGCCAGCAGGGTGGGGTGGCGCAGGAGGAGCGGGCCGAAGCGCTGCCAGTCGCGGAAGAGGACGTAGGAGATCATGAAGGTGACGACCACCGCCGAGCCGACCAGGCGGGTGCCCAGGCCGGGGGTGGCGTTGAGGAGGGCTGCGGGGGCCGCCACGGCGATCATGGCCAGGCGGAAACCGAAGACCTGCCGGCCCATCGCCCGCAGGGCCCGGATCTCGACCTTCCCGTCGTCCTCCCGTGCCGTCATCGTCCTCACCCGCCCTCCCCCGGCTGCCTCTCCCGCTACTTCCCCGTGACGGACCCGAAGTCGACCCCGGAGCCCAGCAGCAGGCCGGCGGCCAGCAGGAGCATCGTGGCCGGGACCATGAACGTGGTGATCATCAGCGTGGCCCTCGGCACCGCCCGGGCCGCCTTGCGGCGGGCGTTCTGGGCGTCCGTGCGGCGCATGTCCTTGGCCAGGGCGACCAGGGTGTCGACGATCGGCGCGCCCAGTTCCTCGCCCTGCTGGAGTGCCGTGACGAACATCGCCACCTGTTCGGAGTCGTTGCGGCGGCGGAGTTCCGCGAAGGCCTGGCGGCGGCTCATGCCCAGGTCCAGCTGGCGCAGGGTGATGCGGAGTTCGTCCGCCCAGGGGCCCTCGTAGTGCGAGGCGACCCGGTCGAGCGCCTGGCGGAAGCCGAGGCCGGCGCTGACCACCACCGCGAGGACGTCCAGGAAGTCGGGCAGGGTGCGTTCGATGACGTCCTTGCGGATCCGCATCGCCGACCAGATGCCGACCTCCGTCCAGAACGCGCCGAACAGGAGGAGCAGGACGGCCACCAGCCACTGGCCGCGGAGCAGGAAGACCAGGAAGCCGACGGCGCCCAGCGCCCCGTAGACCGCGCGGCGGGCCGCGTACCGGTCGATCGTCAGGCCGCCCGGGTTGCCCGCCAGGTCGATCCTGCGCCGGTACCTGGCGACCATGCGCGGCCCCATCAGGCGCAGCACGGCGGGTGCGTAACGCATGCCCATGCGGTCGATGAGGGAGTTGGCGGCGCCGGTGCGGGTCGCGCCGACCTCCAGGGCGATCGCCAGGTCGGAGGGGAGTTTCACGTCCGCGCGGTACATCCGGACGCCCGCGAAGACGCCCCAGACGCCGAGGGCCATCAGGAGGGCGAGAAGCAGTGCCATGGTGACATCCCCCTATACGTCGATGCGGCTGAGACGGCGGATGAGGACGAAGCCGATGACGTAGAGGCCGAAGGCGATGAGGACCGCGGCCTGCCCGAGGGCGGTGCCCGTCATGCGGTCCAGGGTGTCGCCCTTGACCCCGTTCATCAGGAACAGGGCGCCGATGCCGAGCGCCGGGACGGCGTACGACGTCATCGTCACCTGGGAGAGCTGGGTGCGGACCTCTCGCCGGGTCTCCTTGCGCTCCTCCAGGGTCTCGGTCAGGTTGCGCAGGGCGGAGACCACCTGGCCGCCCGCCCTGTTGGAGAGGACGAGGGTCGTGACCAGGACGACCAGCTCGCGGGACGGGAGCCGTTCGGCCAGTTCACCGAGTGCGTCGTCCATGGAGTGGCCGATCGCCAACTGGTCGGCCACCTTCCCGAGTTCCTCGCCCGCCGGGGCCTCCAGCTCCTCCGCCGCCATGCCGATCGCGGTGCGCAGGGCGAGGCCGGCCTGCGTGGCGTTGGCCAGGATGCGGGCGAGTTCGGGAAGCTGGCCGATGAACCGCTCGATGCGCTTCTGGCGCTGCCAGTTGAGGAACTGCACGGCGGCGAAGACTCCGAGGAGGCCGGCGATCGGCCCGAAGAACGGGGCCAGGGTGGCCTGGCCGATGAGCCAGAGGGCCACGACGGCGGCCAGCATGTAGACGAAGAACTCGCCGGGCGTCACGTCCAGGCCCGTCGCCGCCAGCCGGAGTTCCAGCCGCCTGCCCAGCCCCGTGCCGCGCAGCCGCCGGTCCAGGTTGCGGAAGCGGCGCCGGCGGCCGGTGAGCGGGGCCTGGCCGGTGTAGGAGAGGCGGTCCACGAGGGCGGCGCGCTGGGCCCGGCCGGAGGCGTAGGTGTGCAGGCCCACCACGGCCAGGAGACAGGTCAGCAGGGTGACGCCGGTGGTGAGGGTGACGAGGTCATGGAGGGTCATGGCCTACCTCGCTTCTCGGGTGGTGAGCTGGTCGAAGTGCTGGGCCACGCCGAAGGCCTGGGGAATCGGCTGGCTCGCCATGTAGAGGCGGTCGGCGGTGCGCCGCGGGAGCGGGAAGTACTGGAAGGTGCCGTGGACGTGGCCGTCGTGGGTCATGGGCCGGGCGTCGAAGCGGGCCACCGTCGCCAGCCGGTACGGCTCGCTGCCGTGGCTGTCCAGCACGGCGATCTCGGTGATCCGGCGGGCGCCGTCCGCGAACCGGGTCAGCTGCACGAGGACCTCGACCGCGCTGTTGATCTGGTCGTGCAGGGCGACGAAGGGGACTTCGACGTCCGACATGGAGGCCAGGGTCTGGAGCCGGGTCAGGGCGTCCTCCGCGCTGTTGGCGTGGACGGTCGCGAGCGAACCGTCGTGGCCGGTCGACATGGCCTGGAGCATGTCCAGGGACTCGCCGCCGCGGACCTCGCCGACCACGATCCGGTCCGGGCGCATCCGCAGGGAGTTGCGGACCAGGTCGCGGATGGAGACCTGGCCCTTGCCCTCGACGTTGGCCGGGCGGGACTCCAGCCGGACCACGTGCGACTGCTGCAACTGGAGTTCGGCGGAGTCCTCGATGGTGATGATGCGTTCGTGCGCCGGGATCAGCCCGGACAGGGCGTTCAGCAGGGTCGTCTTCCCGGTGCCGGTGGCACCGGAGACGATGATGTTGAACTTCGCCTGCACCAGGCCGGCCAGCAGGTACACCATGTGCTCGTCCAGCGAGCCGAAGCCGATCAGCTCCTGGAGGGTGAAGGAGCGCGGGAAGCGGCGGATGGTGAGGATGGGGCCGGTCAGGGAGAGCGGCGGGATGATCACGTTGACGCGCTCCCCGGAGGGCAGGCGGGCGTCGACCATCGGATTGGACTCGTCCACACGGCGGTTGACGGTGGAGACGATCCGTTCGATGGTCTGCATCAGCTGGTCCGCGGACGCGAACCGCAGTGGCAGCTGCTCCACCCGGCCGCCACGCTCGACGAAGATCGCGTCCGGGCCGTTGACCATGATCTCGGTGATCGACGCGTCCTCGAGGAGCGGCTCCAGGATGCCGAGGCCTAGGGCCTCGTCGACGACCCGGCGGATCAGCTGGGAGCGTTCGGCGGTCGAGAGCACCGGGCCCTCGCGGCTGATGATGTGGCCGAGGACGCGTTCCAGCCGGGCCCGGCGCTCGGCGGCGGCCAGCGCGCTCATCTCCGCGAGGTCGATCTCCTCCAGGAGCTTGGCCCGGTAGGAGGAGACCAGATGGCCGTCCTCGCCCCGGCTGCCGTGCTCCTCGGGGGAGTTGATCCGTGCCCGCAGGCTCATGGTTGCCGTGCTCCTCGTTCAGTGGTCGACGGGCATCGTGGCGGACTTGGTGGCGTTGCCGAGGTCCACCCAGAGGATCTTCGGGATGTGGACGGTCGCGGTGACGGTGACCGAGTCGCCGCCGCCGGAGGTCGCACAGGTCACGCCGAGGCTGACCGCGGCGGCGCAGGCCGAGCCGGCGTCCTGCCGCAGGGCGGCGGCCCGGGCGCCCGCGCGGGCCGCCGTCCCCGCCTGTTCGGCGGCGTAGGCGACGGCGCCGAGCTGGATGCCGGCCAGTCCGACGATGAGCAGGACCGGGATGAACCCGAGGTACTCGACGGCCACCTGTCCTCGGTCGCGGCCGCGGCGTTCGTCGCACCGTTCACGGAGCCTCACTGCTTCACCTCCTCCACCGTGCCGGCGTGGCCGTGCACGGTGACCGGGAAGTCGATCGTGCCGGGGAAGAGCACCGGGACGCGCAGGGAGACGTCCGCGGTGACCATGCCGGTGCCGCCGCAGTGGTCCACCGTGGCGCCCTGCCGCCAGGCGCCGGAGAGGTCCTCCAGCGCGGCGCGCCGACAGGCGGCGAACCGTTCCCCCGGGGGGACGGCCGTACCCGCCCGTACCCCTTCGTCGGCGGCGTTCCCGGCGAGCGTGAAGGCGTATCCGACGAGGACCGCCTGCCACATGAGCACCAGGGTGAGGATGATGACCGGCGTCATGCCGAGGAGTTCGATGGTGACCTGGCCGCGGTCGCGTGCCCCGACGCGTGCGGGTGCGTGGGGGCTGGTCGCGCGGTTCCCCGCGCCCTTTCGGGGCGCTTCCCTGCGGGACCCGGCCAGAACGCGCCCCGCTGAAGCGCGCCCGAGGGGTGCGGGGAACCGCGCGCTCGGCCCCCACGCACCCGCACCCGGCCCACCACCCGTCCGGCGGATCCTCATGGCAACTCCTTCCGTCGCCGGAATCCGACCGCCGCCCGCTCCCCGCTCCGGCCCCGGGCGGCGGCCCGGCGCGGTACCGTGCCCTCCGCCGTGCGGACCAGACCCAGCTCCCCCGCCAGTGCCCACAGCGCCTGTTTCACCGTGCTCCGGGCGTCGAGTTCGTGCATGCGTCCCGCGTCCACCGCGCTCTGGAGTTCCTTGAAGTTCGCGGGGATCGCCGTGCCCGCGAGCGCGGTGCCGGTGATGCGCTGGATCAGGGCCGGCTGGATCTCCGTGGCCCTGGTGTGCCGGTTGACGACCACCGTGGTCTCCTCGGCCTTGCGGATCTGCAGCCGGTCCCACATCCGCACCGTGCGCTTGGCTGCGCGCACCGCGACCACGTCGGGCGTGGTCACCAGGACGGCCAGATCGGCGGTCTCCACGGCCGCCGCGCCCGCGCCTCCGAGCTGGGCTCCGCAGTCGACGACCACGATCTCGTAGCGGGAACGGAGGGCGCTGAGGATCTGGCGGGTGGCCCGGTCGGTGACCTCCTCGCCGCGTTCTCCCTCGGCGGGCGCGAGCAGCAGGGCGAGCCCGGAGTCGTGCCGGAAGACGGCCTCGGCCATGACGCGCGGGGAGATGTCGTTGACCGCGGCCAGGTCGGCGACCGAGCGGCGGAACTGGACGTCCAGGTAGGAGGCGACGTCCCCGGTCTGGAGGTCGAGGTCGACCAGCGCGGTGGAGTGGCCGGAGGCCTGCGCGGCGAGGGCGACCTGGATCGCCACCAGGGTCGCGCCGGTGCCGCCCTTGGCGCCGCTGACGGTGACGACGGTACCGCCGACGCCGGCGAACGCGTCCGCGCCGTGGCCGAGGTGGCGTCGTACGCCCGTGGACCACTGGGCGACCGCCTGGACGCGGCCGGCCAGCTCCTCGTAGCTCATGGGGAGCCCGACCAGGCCACGGGCGCCGGAGTCCATCGCGGCGGCGAACAGGCCGGGGCTGGTGTCCGTGGTGACGAGGACGACGCCGACCGCCGGGAAGCGCAGGGCGACCTCGCGGATCAGCTCCAGGGCCGGGACCGGTCCGATGCGTTCGTGGACGACGACGACCTCGGGGAGTTCGTCGACGGACTCGGCCGCGAACCGGCCCAGGGTGTCGACGAGTTGGGTGGAGTCGGCGACGGGCGGCAGCGGTTCGCTGTCCGGGAGCTGGCTGAGCAGGGAGACCAGTGCGCGGACGGCGTCCGGGTCACCGACGGCGGGGAGGATCCTGATGGGCATGCGAGGCGCCTCTCACTTGTCCGTCGCGAGTTCGTAGGTGCGGTCCTTGTCCGGCACGGTGGTCGTCGTGCCGGGCGCGACCAGGGCGAGCCGGACCCGCTGGGCGAAGGACTCCGCGTAGGTGAGGCGCTGGGCGTCGAGCGTGGACAGCGCGAAGGTGATGGGGACGGCGTCGCTGGGCTGCTGGTTCCTGTTGTCCGGGTCGACGTAGCTGAGCTGGGCGCCGACGTCCAGGACCCGGGCGTTGGTCACGATGATCTTCGACTGGTCGGGGGCGCTCTGCTGCTTGCCCTCGAAGGTGGCGTAGACGTTGACCAGCGAGCCCGGGGTGATCTTCCCGGCCACTCCGGTGGCCGCGTCGATCATGATCGCGACCTCCTGCTCGCCGGCCTTCAGCGCGGGCTGGTCGACGATCATGTCGGTCTGGAGCAGCGAGCCCTTCTTCAGCGTGGTGACCGCGGTCTTTCCCTCGATCGCGGCGAGGCTGGTGACGGCGTTGGCGGACAGCCACCGCCGGGGCATCTCGACCTTCTGGAACTGGCCGGCGCTCAGTGTCGTGTACGGCTTGACGTCCGAACGGACCTTGTACGCGGTGACCTTGGGGCCGACCTCGGACTTCGCGTTGTCGATGACCGAGAGCACGCCGGCGAAGGCGCCGAGCGCGCAGATCACCGACAGGATCAGGAGTATCACGCCGCGGCGCTGACGGGAGTTCATGGACCGTGCGACCTCATCGGGGAAGCGGGGAGTGGGGAACCGATCGGTGAGTGGCGGTGGGCGGTACGGGTCAGGCGGGCGTCGCCCGTTGTTCCAGCGCGCGGTGCGTCGGCGGGTCGTAGACGGGCGGGCTGGCGGAGCAGAAGACACAGCGGTCGCCGATGACGTCGATGCCGCACCAGTGGCAGCTGGTCCGCCGGACCGAGGTGACCAGTTGGTAGAGGACCGACAGGTCGGAGAGATAGCTGGTGAACTCGATCACGCGGCCCGTCCCCCACCACTGGGCGGACTCGGCCGGCAGCGGGGTCTCGCGCAGCCCGTACGCGCCCCAGGACCTGGCGAGACCGCCGATCCACTCGGACTGCAGCTGCCCTCTGGCGACCAGCAGCCAGGTGCTGAAATCGGGTCCCGCCAGGGTCGTGTCCGGACCGACCCGGACCAGTTGCGGCTGGGGGTGCGCGACGACGGCGAACTGGGTGCCGGGCATCCAGGACTTGGTGTGCGCCTTGAGGGTGACCGGGACCCGGTCCAGCTTGGCGACCGAGCCGAGGACCGCGCCGGAGTGGATGTAGTGGGTGAGCAGCCGGCCGGCCGACGCGAGGACGCCGGGGCTGAGGTCGCAGGAGGCCAGCTGCCGCAACTGCCGGGCCAGCACGGCGATGCCGAGGGGCGGCAGGTCGGGGCGGAACAGGGCTATCCGGTCGCTCTCCAGCAGGGCGCGCAGGGTGTGCAGGCGCCGGGTCACGGCTTCGGGTACGGCCGCGGAGCAGACGACGATCAGGTGTCCGTGCTGCTCGATGAGCGCCGCGATCTCGGCGAGGGCGTGGTCGAGGGGCCGCTGGTCCAGGTCCCGGAGCACGACCGCGGGCATGGTCCGCTCGTCCTGCACGGGCAGCGCCATGTCGGCGCTGGTCACGGCAATGGCAGTTGGCACGCGCAGCTCCCCGCTCTCCACACCCCGGCGGCCCACCGGTGTTACTCCAATGAGCCGGGACGACTTCATTGCGTGACTACCTCAGCACTGTAACCACGCCTCTGTGACCGGAGAACAGCGTTTGTCCAGCTGTCTGGGATCCGTGACCATACAAGTGGCGCCAAACCGGGACAGGTTGAGCATATGTCCGGGGCCTGATCCGGTCAGCGGCTCCTTTGAATTTGGTCTGGACCTATTGACACGTGAATTGGTCTGGACCACCTTGATTGTCATGCCCAGACTCATCCCCCGACTCGTGTCCCGGCATGCCGGACAGCGAGGTATCCGAACCTGGTCGGCCGTGGCGGCGCTCGCCACGGCACTCGCGATGGCGGGCCTGGCCTCCTCCCCCGCCTCCGCCGCCGACGTCAACAACGTGAAGAACGCCGGCTTCGAGTCGGCCCTCGCCAACTGGACCTGTTCGGCGGGCAGCGGTACGACCGTCTCCTCACCCGTCCACTCCGGCGCCGCCGCCCTGAAGGCGACCCCGGCCGGGCAGGACTACGCCCAGTGCAGCCAGACGGTGGCGGTCAAGGCCAACTCGACCTACACGCTCAGCGCGTGGGTGCAGGGCTCCTACACCTACCTCGGTGTGACCGGAACCGGCACCACGGACGTGTCCACCTGGACCCCGAACACGTCCTGGACCCAGCTGTCGACGACCTTCACCACCGGCTCCTCGACCACCTCGGTGACGGTCTGGACGCACGGCTGGTACGGCCAGCCCGCCTACTTCGCCGACGACGTCTCGGTCTACGGCCCCGACGGCGGCGGCGGTTCCGACCCGGCCCCGACCGTGCCCGCCACCCCGGCCGGCCTCGCGGTCTCCGGTACGACGTCCTCCTCCGCGTCACTGTCCTGGAACGCGGTGTCGGGCGCGACCGGCTACAACGTCTACCAGGGCGGCACCAAGGTCGCGGCGGTCGCCGGCGCCTCGGCCACGGTCACCGGCCTCGCCGCCTCGACGTCGTACTCCTTCCAGGTCACCGCGACCAACTCGGCGGGCGAGTCCGCCAGGTCGACGGCGGTGACGGCGACCACGACCGCCTCCGGCGGCAACGGCGGCGGCACGCTGCCCAAGCACGCGGTGACGGGCTACTGGCAGAACTTCAACAACGGAGCGACCGTCCAGAAGATCTCGGACGTACCCTCCTCCTACGACATCATCGCCGTCGCCTTCGCGGACGCGACCGGTACACCGGGCGCGGTGAGCTTCACCCTCGACTCGGCCGGACTCGGCGGGTACACGGTCGACCAGTTCAAGGCCGACATCAAGGCCAAGCAGGCGGCCGGCAAGAAGGTCATCATCTCGATCGGCGGCCAGAACGGCACGATCTCGGTGAGCGACTCGGCGTCCGCGACGAACTTCGCCAACTCCGTCTACTCACTGATGCAGACGTACGGCTTCGACGGCGTCGACATCGACCTGGAGAACGGCATCAACGCGACCTACATGAGCCAGGCGCTGCGTTCCCTGTCGTCGAAGGCCGGCTCTTCGCTGATCATCACCATGGCGCCCCAGACGATCGACATGCAGTCGACGTCCAACGGGTACTTCCAGACGGCGCTGAACGTCAAGGACATCCTCACCGTCGTCAACATGCAGTACTACAACAGCGGTTCCATGCTGGGCTGTGACGGCAAGGTGTACAGCCAGGGTTCGGTGGACTTCCTCACCGCGCTGGCCTGCATCCAGCTCCAGGGCGGGCTGTCCCCCTCCCAGGTGGGCCTCGGCCTGCCGGCGTCGACCAGCGCGGCGGGCAGCGGCTACGTCTCGCCGACGGTGGTCAACAACGCCCTGGACTGCCTGACCAAGGGCACCGGCTGCGGCTCCTTCAAGCCGTCGACGACCTACCCCGGCCTGCGTGGCGCGATGACCTGGTCGACCAACTGGGACGCGTCGGCCGGCAACGCGTGGTCCAACTCGGTGGGAGCACACGTCCACGCCCTGCCGTAGCACCCCGGAGAGGCGCGGGGCCGCACCGGTGTGCGGCTCCGCCGGGGCGCGGGATTCCACCACGCCGATCCCGCCTCCGCGTGCGGGCCGCGACGCCCCCCATCGCCGCGGCCCGCACGGCACAGCACACTTGGCTCACGCGTACGGGACGCGGATCCTCGCCCCGTCCCCGGCCACCCCGTCCCGCACGTCGCCGTACGCGCACACCTGCCGGGTGAACCACAGCCCCTGCCCGGGACCCGGCTCCCCGCCCCGCGGCGGCACGAACCCGGCGAGCGGATCCGCCACGGCCCGGCACAACCGCAGCTCGCAGACGCACGACGGGGCCTCACCCCAGGCCACGAAGTCGACGACCGGCCCGTGGGCGGCGGCCGCCAGCCCCTGCTCGGCCGACCAGGCGCGCACCGGCTCCGCGGCCGCCGGCCGGGTGACCGCGCGCGGCGGCGGCGACAGCGGTACGGCGTCCAGCTCACGCACCAGCACCGGTGGCTGCTCGTACACCCCGGTACCCGGGTGGGCACGGCGGGCGGCGTCCACGACGGCCGGGCCCGCCGTCCGGGTGTCGTACGCGCACAGGGCCGTGGTGGCGAACGGTGCGAAGAGAAGGTTGGCGAGGCACTCGTAGCGGATCCACTCCGCGCTCTCCCGCGCCGAGCGCCCGGCCCGGCCCGACCGGTCGGGCTCCATGAGGAGGTGGACACGGCCGCCGGGTCCCGCGTGCGCGGCGAGGTAACCGGCGCCCTGGGCGACGGCGTTGGCGGCGGTCCCGGTGTACCAGTCGGCGTGGTCGATGAAGCCGACCTCCTTGGCGTCGGCGCCGAGCGCGTCCCGCAGGGCGGCCAGCAGACCGGGGGCGGCGATCGCGACCGACCGGGGCTCACCGGCGGCGACGAGCCCCTCGGTAAGGAAGGGCAGCGCGGCCGCGACGAACGCGTCGTCCGAGCCGAACACGGCCATCCGGTGGTCGAAGCGCCCCTGGGCCGCACCGGTGCGCGCGCTCGCGCGGGTGCTCATCGGGTCTCCTGTGCGTCAGCGCCGGGCGGTCACCCGGACGGTGAGCCTGGTCCTGCCGGCGCTGCCGGGCCGGTGAGCGGGACCGGCGGAGCCCTGTCCGTCCGTCCACCGTCTCCCGCCGGACCGGTGAGACGCACGCGGGCATCACGCGGGTGGGCGTACTTCGGTAGGGGCCGCCTCTGGTTGCGGGTAAAGGCGTAGACTGCGCGGCCTTTTCGCACGGCCGGTCCCCGCGGCCGGTTTTACCGTCTTGACCTGTTCATGCCATTCCTTGGACGATGAGCGACACCCGCACAGCCCCCGCACCACGCACACCCAGGCACGTCGCAGTGAACCGCCCCCACCTCCCCAGGAGACTTCATGCGACTTCGCATTCGCGGCTCCGGCTCCCGCGGCCGGACCGCCGCGCTCGGCGCCCTGCTGGCCCTCGCCCTCGCGGCCCCCGTGTCGGCGACGGCCACCCACGCGTCCGCCGACAGCGCCCGCCCGGCGCCGCCCTCGGCCGACGACGTCCGGCAGTACGAGATCCACCAGAGCACCACGCCCGTGACCCGCGCGGCCATCCAGCAGACCGGCGTCACCGTGGACGAGGCCGACGAGGAGTCGGTGGTCGTCTCCGGGCGGGCCCCGCAGATCGCCGCGCTGAAACGCCTCGGTTACGACGTCACGCCCCTCGGCGCGACCCCCGACCGGAGCACCGCGGCCGACGGGCTGCGCCTGTTCGACTTCCCGACGGCCGACTCGAAGTACCACAACTACGCCGAGGCGAACGCCGAGATCGACCAGCGGCTCGCCGCCTACCCCGCCATCATGAGCAAACGGGTGATCGGCAAGTCCTACGAGGGCCGGGACATCGTCGCCGTCAAGGTGAGCGACAACGTGGCGACGGACGAGAACGAACCCGAGGTCCTCCTCACCTTCCACCAGCACGCGCGCGAGCACCTCACCGTGGAGATGGCGCTGTACCTGCTGCGGGAGCTGGGCGCGGGATACGGCTCCGACTCCCGGGTCACGAACCTCGTCAACAGCCGGGAGATCTGGATCGTGCCGGACCTCAACCCGGACGGCGGCGAGTACGACATCGCCACCGGCTCGTACCGGTCGTGGCGCAAGAACCGGCAGCCCAACTCCGGCTCCTCGTACGTCGGTACGGACCTGAACCGGAACTGGGACTACCGTTGGGGCTGCTGCGGCGGCTCCTCGGGCACCAAGTCCTCGGAGACCTACCGGGGCGCGTCCGCCGAGTCCGCGCCCGAGGTGAAGGTCGTCGCCGACTTCGTGCGCGGCCGGGTCGTCGGCGGGAAGCAGCAGATCAAGGCCGGCATCGACTTCCACACGTACAGCGAACTGGTGCTGTGGCCGTTCGGGTACACGACGGCCGACACCGCCACCGGGATGACCGCGGACGACGCGGCCGCGTTCAAGGCCGTGGGGCGGAAGATGGCGGCCAGCAACGGCTACACGCCGGAGCAGTCCAGCGATCTGTACATCACGGACGGGTCGATCGACGACTATCTGTGGGGCACACAGAAGATCTTCGACTTCACGTTCGAGATGTACCCGACGTCCAGTTCCGGGGGTGGGTTCTATCCGCCCGACGAGGTGATCGAACGGGAGACCTCCCGGAACCGGGACGCGGTGTTCCAACTGCTGGAGAACGCGGACTGCATGTACCGGTCGATCGGGAAGGAAGCACAGTACTGCGGCTAGGACCCGTCGTTCGGATCAGGTCGCAGGAGAGCGATGGTGCTGATCGGCGCCGCAGGCGTGCGGGCCAGACCCCGCGCGTCCGCGGCATGAGCCGCACGACAGGCCCCGGGCGACCACGGGACCTGGGTACCGGGGCCGCCCGCCCGTGCCGGGCTACTTCTCGTCGCGGGCCTTGTCCTCGGTGCCGGTCCCGGCCTTCACCTCGGTCTTGTCCTCGGTGCCGGTCCCTGCCCCGGCCTCGGCCTCGGCCACGGTCTCCGGGGCGTCGTCCGCTTCCTCGCCGTCCTCGAAGTACGCGTCCAGGACCGCGTCGAGGTCGTCCTCCCACTCCTTGAAGCGGGAGCGGGAGGTCGCCTCGATCTCGATGGGGTACCAGCGGCGCTCCGGGGTGTGGACGGTGATCGTGAACCGCTTCCCGAAGCGCGGTGCCTCGGTTTCGATCGCACCGATCTCGTCCCAGCGGAACTCGCACTTCTCCTCGTCGAGGCTGAGGCGCACGCCCTGGCGGTCGGCCTCTATCCGGGCGCGCCGGTCGGAGGCCTCGAAGCGGGGACCGTCGGTGGTCTCCGCGCCGTCGGCCTCCGCCGCCACGGCCTCGTCATCGCTCGCGGCCTCGGTCACGGACGCCGGCTCGACCGTGTCCTCGACGGCCTCGGCCTCCTCCGCCTCGGCGGCCTTCGCCTCCGTGTCCGCCGGCTCGGCGGGCACGGGCGAGGTGAGCCCGGGGATGAAGGCCGGGTCGAATCCGGCGCCTTCCAGGGGCTGGCTGTTGGCTCCTATGCGCTGCTCCACAGCGGGCAGTATGGTCCAAGAACCTGTGCCGGAGACAGCCAGCCCCGACTTCGTTATCAGACGCCTACACGAAGACGCTGAGCACGGCCGCCACCGCGAAGCCGGCCACCGACAGCACCGTCTCCAGGACGGTCCAGGTCCTCAGCGTGTCCCGCTCGCTGATGCCGAAGTACTTGGCGACCATCCAGAAGCCGCCGTCGTTGACGTGCGAGGCGAAGATGGAGCCGGCCGAGACGGCCATGATGACGAGGGCGACGAAGGCCTGTGAGTGGTGACCCTCGCTCAGCAGCGGGGCGACGATGCCGGCCGTCGTCACGATCGCCACCGTCGCCGAGCCCTGCGCGACCCGCAGCACCACGGAGATCAGGTAGGAGAGGACGATCACCGGGAGGCCCACGCCGTTGAAGGTGTCGGACAGGGCCTGGGCGACCCCGCTCGCCTTCAGCACCGCGCCGAAGATCCCGCCCGCGCCGACCACCAGCAGGATGTTGCCGACCGGCTTCAGGGACGCGGTCGACACCGTCTCCAGGGACTTGCGGGACCAGCCGCGCCGGATGCCCAGCAGGTAGTAGGCGAGCACCAGGGCGAGGGTGAGGGCGACCATCGGCGTGCCGAAGAACTCGATCACCGAGCGGCCGGTGGAGGGGTCCAGGGCGATGGAGGAGAAGGTCGCGGCGAGGATCAGGACCAGCGGCGTACCGATGATGGCGAGGACCGTGCCGAGCGCGACGGGCTTCTCCTGCGGCTCGACGCCGGACGCCCGCTGCTCGGCGAGCACCGCCTGCTTGGCCTCGTCGGCGGCCTCGACCATGTCCTGCGGTACGGCGACGAAGATGCGCCTGCCGATCCAGGCCGAGTACGCCCACGCGGCCAGCACCGCCGGGATGCCGCAGACGACGCCCATGAGGATGACCCAGCCGAGGTCGACGTGGAGCAGGGCGGCGGCGGCCACCGGGCCGGGGTGCGGGGGCAGGAAGGCGTGGGTCATGGACAGACCGGCGAGCAGCGGAAGGCAGTAGAGCAGGATCGACTTGCCGCCGCGCTTGGCCGCCGCGTAGACGAGCGGGGCCAGCACGAAGATGCCGACGTCGAAGAAGACCGGGATACCGAAGATGAGTCCGGTGAGGCCCATGGCGAGCGGGGCGCGCTTCTCGCCGAAGAGGTTGAGCAGCCGGGAGGCCAGTACCTCTGCCCCGCCGCTGACTTCGAGGATCGCGCCGAGCATGGTGCCGAGGCCGATGATGATCGCGACGTGGCCGAGGATGCCGCCCATGCCGGACTCGACGGTGGAGACGGCGTCCGACCGCTGGACGGTGCCGAAGAGTTCGGTGACCGACAGACCCGCCAGCAGGCCGACGGCTATGGAGACGGCGAGCAGGGCGACGAAGGGCTGCAGTCGCGCCTTGATGATCAGGAACAGGAGAAGGGCGATGCCGATGGCGGCGACGGTCAGCAGGCCGGCGGTGCCGTCGAGGAGGAGGAGCAGTCCTCCGGTGTGGGGCGGGGTGGCGGGGGCGGGGGCGGGGGCGGCGAGCGGTAGGGACATATGGGGGTCCTCTGCGTAAGAACATGGTGCTTTCGGGCAGGGGGGATCGCGGCACGGCACCCGGTGCGGGCGCCGTGCCGCGACAGACGTACGGCGTGCGGGTTTTGACGGCCTGTCAGCCGAGGACGGCGAGGGCGTCGATCTCGATGAGGAGGCCGGCGGGCAGACCGACGTAGACGGTCGTGCGGGCGGCGGGCGGGGCGGTGAGACCCTGCTCCTCGAAGTAGGTGTTGTAGATGCCGTTCATCTCGGCGAAGTGGTCCACGTCCGTCAGGTAGACGCGGATCATCATCACGTCGTCCCAGCAGGCGCCGCCCTCCTCCAGGATCGCCTTGACGTTGGCGAGGGTCTGGAGGGTCTGCTCGCGCAGGGCCGGACCGGCCGGGGTCGGGGGCTTGCCCTCCTCGGCGGGCAGGAAGCCGACCTGGCCGGCGACCTGGAGGATGTTGCCCTTCCGCACGCCGTGGGAGAACTTGGCGGGCGGGGTGGTGTGGGTCCGGGGGGTGAGCGCGATCTTCTCGGTCATCAGGGGGGTTCCTTAGGGGGCTTCCTTGATCGGGGTTCTGCCGGAGTACTCACCGCTGATCGCGTCCGCCGTACGGCGCACCTGCGGGAGCAGGGTGAGGAGTTCGTCGGCGGTGACGACGACGTTGGGCGCGGAGACCGACATCGCCGCGACGACCCGGCCGTCGGCGCCGCGGATGGGGGCCGCGACGCAGTTGATGGACTCCTCGTGGCCACCGAGGTCGGTGGCCCAGCCCTGTTCGCGCACCTTGGCCAGTTCCTTGCGGAAGGCCTCCGCGTGCGGTGTCGAACGGGCCGTGTACATGGGGTAGTCGAGCTTGTCGGTGAGGGCGCGCCGCTCGGGTTCGGGCAGGTCGGCGAGGAGCAGTTTGGCGACGGCGGCGACGGTGATGGCCACCGGCTTGCCGATCCGCGAGTACATGCGCACCGGGTAGCGGCTCTCGACCTTGTCGATGTAGAGGACCTCGCCCTCCTCGAACACGGCCAGGTGCACGGTGTGCCCGCAGGCCTCGTTGAGCCGGGCCAGGTGGGGGTGGGCGATCTCGCGGACGTCGAGGTTCTCCATCGCCTCCTGGGCGAGCGCGAAGAGCCGGGCGCCCAGGCGGTAGCGCTGGTCGGACTGGCGGTAGACGAGCCCGTGTTCGTGGAGGGTGCGCAGCAGCCGCAGCGCGGTCGACTTGTGCACGCCGAGGCGCTCGGCGACCCGGCCGAGGTCGGCGGGGCCCTCGGCGAGCAGCGGCAGGATGCTGAGCGCCCGGTCGACGGTCTGGCTCATGGGGTGCGTACCTCCTCTTCGGCCGCGTCGGCTTCGGTCCAGCCGGGGCCGAGTCGAAGTCTCTCCCACGCGCCGGCGTCCAGGGCGGTCAGCCGGTCCGCGGTGTCGCGGGCGGGGGGCCGGGCGAGGTCGGCGGGCGCGGTCAGGACGGCGGCGGCGTAGAGGTGGCCGAGCCGCAGCGTCCGCCGCAGGGGCAGGCCCCGCAGGGTCCCGGAGAGGAACCCGGCGGCGAAGGCGTCCCCGGCGCCGACGGGGGCGACGACGTCGACGACGGGGGCGGGTTCGAAGGCGGAGGCCGGGGCGGGGGGTCCGCTCACCGGCGCCGGCAGCGCGCCCGCGCCCGACACGAAGGCCGTGGCCCCCGCCGCCCCCTGCTTCACCACCAGCACACCGGGCTCGGGCAGCAGTTCGGCAACGGCCTCCGGCCCGCCCGTCACCCCCCACGCCTCCTCCGCCTCGTCCTCTCCCACGAACACGATGTCGGCCCGGCGCGCCAGCTCCAGCAGCACATCCGGCCCGCTCCCCGAACTCCACAGTCCACGGCGGTAGTTGACGTCGAAGGACACCACCGGGCGCCCCTCGGCGGGAGCGGTCAGCTCTCGCAGCAGGTCCAGGCAGCCGCCGGACAGCGCGGCCGTGATCCCCGACAGGTGCAGGACGCGCCCCGCCCGCACCGCCGCCAGATCCACCGTCCGTGCCGACATCGCGGATGCCGCCGACCCCGCCCGGTAGTACGCGACCTCATGGGCATCCGTCGCCCGGTCCCCCGCGGTGCGGAAGTACACCCCCGTCGGACGCACCGGATCACGGTCCACACACCCGACGTCGACGCCGTAGGAGGCCACCGTCTCGACCAGGTGATCGCCGAACCCGTCCGCACCGGCCCGGCTGACCCACCGCACGGCGTGGCCGGCGGCGGCCAGCGCACACGCCACGTTGGACTCCGCGCCGCCGATCCCACGGTCGAAGGACGGCACGTCCGCGAGACGCCCCGGCCGGCTGGGCAGGAACGTCACCATGGACTCGCCGAGCGCGACGACGTCCACGGCGTGTGCGGCGTCGGCGGCGTCCGTGGCCTTCACGATGGTCGTGGCTCCTCGTCTCGGGTCGCTGCGGGCTCCATTGACCCGGCGTTGGCGTGGATGTTAGACAGCGGTAAGCGATATACGCAATGGACGTTGCAGAGAATGCAACCGACTGGATCAGGGAGGCTCCGTGTCCTTCGACACCGGCACCGACGCACTCGCCCGACTCGCCGAGGAACGCGTCGACCACCGCTTCAAGGGCCTCCCGCCGGACGCCGACGGCCTGACGGTCGGCGAGCTGACCGCCCAGCGCCGCAACCTCTTCTCCGACGGCTTCGCCACGCCCGTGCTGACCCTGTCCGCAGAGCGCCTGGAGCACAATCTCGCGCTCATGGAGACGTACACCGCACGGCACGGCCTCGCCTTCGCCCCGCACGGCAAGACCTCCATGGCCCCTCAGCTCTTCCGGCGCCAGACCGAGCACGGTGCGTGGGGCATCACGCTCGCCGTCCCGCACCAGGTACGGGTGGCCCGTGCCTTCGGCACCCGGCGGATCTTCCTCGCGAACGAGCTCGTGGACGCCCCGGCGCTGCGCTGGATCGCCGCCGAACTGGACCGCGACGCGGAGTTCCGGTTCGTCTGTTACGTCGACTCCGTACGCGGGGTGGAGCTGATGGACGCGGCGCTGAAGGGCAACGGCTCCCGTCCGGTCGACGTCGTCGTGGAGCTGGCCGCCGGGGAGGGCGCCCGGACCGGCGTCCGCGGCGAGGCCGAGTGCGCGGCGGTCGCGGACGCGGTGGCCGCGGCCGGCACGCTGCGGCTGGTCGGGGTCGCCGGGTACGAGGGCGAGGTCCCGCGGGCGGACCCCGAGAGGGTGCACGCCTATCTGCGCCGGCTCGTCGCGCTCGCCGTCGGCTTCGACGAGGCGGGACGGTTCGCCGGCACCGACGAGATCATCGTCAGCGCGGGCGGCAGCGCCTGGTTCGACGCGGTCGCCGACGTCTTCGCCGGCATCCCCGGACTCTCCCTCCCCGTACTGAAGCTGCTGCGGTCCGGTGCCTACGTCTCGCACGACGACGGCCGCTACCGGGAGGTCACCCCCTTCAACCGCGTCCCCGAGGAGGGCGCGCTGGAGCCGGCCCTCCGGCTGTGGGCGCAGATCGTCTCCCGCCCCTCAGCCGGGCAGGCCTTCGCCAACGCGGGCAAGCGGGACGCGGCCTACGACCTGGACCTCCCGTCCGCGCAGGCGATCCGCCGGGACGGCACCGAGCGCCCGGCGACCGGAGTGTCGGTCACCGGCCTGTCCGACCAGCACGCCTGGCTCGCCACCGCCCCGGAGGCGGACGTCCAGGTCGGGGACTGGGTGGGCCTCGGCCTCTCGCATCCGTGCACGTCGTTCGACAAGTGGCAGCTGATCCCCGTCGTCGAGGCGGACGGCACCGTCGTCGACTACGTCCGCACGTTCTTCTAGGAGGGGTCATGGAGGATCTGGTCATCCGGGACGCCGATGTCGTCGACGGCAGCGGCGCGCCCTCGTACCGCGCGGACGTGGTCGTCGACGACGGCCGGATCACCGCCGTCGTCAAGGAGGCCGCGGCGGCCGGCTGCCAGCGCCCGCGCGCGACGCGCGAGCTGGACGCCGGGGGCCTGGTCCTCGCCCCCGGCTTCATCGACATGCACGCCCACAGCGACCTGGCCCTGCTCCGCGACCCGGACCACAGCGCCAAGGCCGCGCAGGGGGTCACCCTGGAGGTCCTGGGCCAGGACGGGCTGTCGTACGCCCCGGTCGACGACCGCACCCTCGCCGAGGTGCGCCGGGCCGTCGCCGGCTGGAACGGCCACGGCGACGACGTCGACTTCGACTGGCGCTCGGTCGGCGAGTACCTGGACCGGCTGGACCGGGGCGTCGCCGTCAACGCGGCCTATCTGATCCCCCAGGGCACGGTCCGCGCGCTGGCCGTCGGCTGGGAGGACCGCGAGGCGACCCCGGCCGAGCTGGACCGGATGCGCCGGCTGGTGGCGGAGGGCATGGAACAGGGCGCGGTCGGCATGTCGTCCGGCCTCACCTACACCCCCGGCATGTACGCCGCGGACGCCGAACTGACCGAGCTGTGCCGGGTGGTGGCGTCCTACGGCGGCTACTACTGCCCGCACCACCGCTCCTACGGGGCGGGCGCCCTGGAGGCGTACGAGGAGATGGTGGCGCTGTCCCGGGAGGCGGGCTGCCCCCTGCACCTGGCCCACGCCACCATGAACTTCGGCGTGAACAAGGGGCGGGCGCCCGAGCTGCTGTCCCTGCTGGACAGGGCCCTCGCGGACGGCGCCGACATCACGCTCGACACCTACCCCTACACCCCCGGCTGCACGACCCTCGCGGCGATGTTGCCGAGCTGGGCGAACGAGGGCGGCCCGGACGCGGTCCTGGCCCGGCTGGCGGACGACGAGACGTCCGAACGCATCCGGCACCACATGGAGTCGCTCGGCTCCGACGGCTGCCACGGCGTCCCCATCGAGTGGGAGACGATCGAGATCTCCGGGGTGTCCGACCCGGCGCTGGCGGACTTCGTCGGCCGTACGGTCGAGGAGTCGGCGCGGCTGCGCGGCGAGACCCCGTGGACGACGGCCCGCGGGCTGCTGCTGGCGGACCGGCTCGCCCCCTCGATCCTCCAGCACGTCGGCCACGAGGAGAACGTCCGCGCGATCATGCGCCACCGGGTCCACACCGGCGGCTCGGACGGCATCCTCCAGGGCAGCAAGCCCCACCCCCGCGCGTACGGCACCTTCCCGCACTACCTCGGCCACTACGTACGGGAGTTGGGGGTGCTCTCCCTGGAGGAGTGCGTCGCCCACCTCACCGCCCGCCCCGCGGCCCGGCTGCGCCTGCCGGACCGCGGACTCGTCCGCGAGGGCTACCGGGCCGACCTCGTGCTCTTCGACCCGGAGACGGTCGCCGCGGGCTCGACGTTCGAGCACCCGCGCCGCCTCCCGACGGGCATCCCGCACGTCCTGATCGACGGCCGCTTCGTGATGGAGGACGGTCGGAGAACCGACGAACTCGCGGGACGTTCCGTCCGACGTGCACCCCATTGCCCTTAGGGGCGCGGGGAACTGCGCGACCAGCCCCGCACACCCGCACCCGACAACGGCGTCCGCTCCCCTACGGCTTGGGCAGCGTGCACCCGCTCGCGCTCAGGTTCAGCACGTTCCCCGTCGTGAAGCACGCCGGGATGATGTACGTCTCCTCCGCGTAGTTGATGCCCTGCCGCACCGTGACGTTCCCGTTCGCGTCCACTTCGCACGGGTTGTCGACGGTGCACCGCTCCCCGTCCTCGTTGCCGGTGTTGTTGACGGCGACGACCTGCCCCGTGCTGGTGTCGATCACCGGTGAGCCCGAGGTCCCGCCGATCGTGTTGCACGCGGAGGTGTAACGGACCGAGTCCTTCCAGGTCCAGTCGCCCTCCTTCAGCCGGTACACGAACCCGTCGATGCTGCAGCTGTAGATCGTCTTCCAGTACCCGGAGACGACCTTGATGGCGGTGCCGGCCACGGGGTGCGTCCCGCTGACGGTCAGCGGGCTGATGCCGTAGGAGTTCTTGATCGCCGCGTACGTCGTGGTGGTGCGGTAGATCGTGACGTCCGTGTCGGTCATCGTCGAGTAGACGACCTGGTTGGCGCGGAGCGTGGCGACCTTGGTGCCGGCGGAGTTCAGCAGGCCGAAGGTACGGCTGGAGGACTGGCCGGTGATGACCTCGCCGGGCTCGGGGAAGCCGGTCTCCAGGCAGTGTCCGTTGGTCAGCACCAGCGCCGGGTCGGAGTCCGCGGAGTTCGGGAAGCGGATGACCGAGCCGGAGCAGTTGCTGAGCGAGACGGTGCCGGCGAAGTTGACGGTCACCGCGGCGGCCGCCTTCGGCTGCGCGTCGGCCCTGGCCGTGGGGGCGGCGACCGCCGGGACCACGCCCATCCCGGTGATGGCCAGGGAGGCGAGCGCGGCGACGAGAGGCTTGTTCATGTGGGGGTCCCCTCTGGACGACGGGGTGACCGGAGATCTTCCGGTCACCCGCATTCTTGTCATGCACATTTTCGGCACATCAAGACGCGGGGACAACACGCAGTTTCCGGCCGGACCTGTTGGGGCCTGCCGACCGGGATGACGGTGAACCACTGCTTCTGGTCGGCTCGTCGGGCCGATCGCGCGGCGAGCGGGACGTGGCCGGAAAACGGTCCGCCGCTCAGCGGTGGTGGCCGCCGCCCCCGCCGTGCCCGTGCCCCGGCCGCCAGGTCCAGGTGCCCCGGGCCGACGGCGTGGGGGGCGCGGTCGCCGACGGCGTGACGACGGCGCCGCGGGAGACGGCGGGCGACGGCGGGGCGCTCGTGGGCGTGGGCACGCCGGCGGACGGCGGAGCGCTCACCGGCGCGGGGGTCCGGGCGGCCGTCGCCCCGTCCACGACCGGAGCCGCCGCGGCCGGGGCACCGCTCGGGCCCGCCCCGTCCGGCTCCCCCACCGGCGCCCCGTCCGCCGTGCGCCCGGCATCGCTCCGGTCGTCCCGCGCGCCGTCCGACGACGAGGAGGGAGCGGGTGAGGAGGAAGGCAGGACGGCGAGACCGGCGATCAGGGCGGCCACGGAAGCGGCTCCCAGCGCACCCACGGCGACGGCGACCCGCTTCGAACGCCGGCCCGGCGTGTCGCGGGCGGCCCGCCGCCGGTCCGCCCGTCCCGGCCCGGGTCCTTCGGGTGCGGCGGGGGCGATCCTGGGCAGCTCGCTCGTCTCGTCGTAGGCGTTGAGCCAGCCGTGCGCGGACGCCGGATCCCTGAACTCCTCGTACGCGGGAGCCGGTTCGCCCTCGGGGCGGTAGAGGTGAGAGGGCCCGGTCTCTTCGTCGGCAGGTCTCGGCATGGACGCGGATTCTAGGAGGGAAGAGGCCGATGAGACAGCTACCGGCGATAACAGGCCAAACCGTCGGCACCCGCCACGCGACTCTCCATGTCCCACGTGGTGGACAACACGACGCGACGAGGATTACCGCACCGTAAGCTCACCGGCATGCAGGTGATCCAGTCGACCAAGCTCGCCAACGTCTGTTACGAGATCCGGGGCCCGGTTCTTGAGGAGGCGATGCGGCTGGAGGCCGCGGGCCACCGCATCCTCAAGCTCAACACCGGCAACCCCGCCGCCTTCGGCTTCGACTGCCCGCCGGAGATCCTGGAGGACATCCTCCGCAACGTCTCCACGGCGCACGGCTACGGCGACGCGAAGGGCCTGCTGGCCGCCCGGCGCGCGGTCGTCATGCACAACCAGACCATCGGCATCGAGACCGACGTCGAGCACGTCTTCATCGGCAACGGCGTCTCCGAACTGATCGTGATGGCGATGCAGGGCCTGCTGGACGACGGCGACGAGGTCCTCGTACCGGCCCCGGACTACCCCCTGTGGACGGCGGCCGTCTCCCTCTCCGGCGGCACCGCGGTCCACTACCGCTGCGACGAGCAGTCCGACTGGATGCCCGACCTCGCCGACGTCGAACGCAAGGTCACCGACCGCACCAAGGCCATCGTCATCATCAACCCGAACAACCCGACGGGCGCGGTGTACGACGAGGCGATGCTGCGCGGGCTGACCGACATCGCCCGCCGCCACAACCTCCTGGTCTGCTCGGACGAGATCTACGACAAGATCCTCTACGACGGCGCCACGCACACCCCGACCGCCGCGATCGCCCCGGACCTGCTCACACTGACCTTCAACGGCATGTCCAAGGCCTACCGGGTGGCCGGTTACCGGGTCGGCTGGATGGCCGTCTCCGGCCCCCGCGCGCACGCCGACTCCTACATCGAGGGCCTGACGATCCTGGCGAACATGCGGCTGTGCGCGAACATGCCCGGCCAGCACGGGGTCGTCGCCGCGCTCAGCGGACGCCAGACCATCAACGACCTGGTGCTGCCGGGCGGCCGCCTGAAGGAGCAGCTGGACACGGCGTACGAGCTGCTCACCCAGATCCCCGGCGTGACCTGCGTCCGGCCCAAGGGCGCCCTCTACCTCTTCCCGCGCCTCGACCCCCAGGTCTTCAAGATCAAGGACGACCGGCAGATGGTCCTGGACCTGCTGCGGCAGGAAAAGATCATGGTCGTCCAGGGCACCGGCTTCAACTGGCCGGAGCCGGACCACTTCCGGGTGGTGACCCTGCCGTCGGCGGGTGACCTGCGGGACGCGATCACCCGGATCGGCCGCTTCCTGGACGGCTACGGGCAGCCGTAGCCGGACCACGGACCGTGAACCGGGTCAACTTTAGACCAGATCCAAGGTAGGATGGCTTCCTGACAGCACAGGAGGCCATCTCCCATGTACGAACCGATCCGCACCAAGTCGGTGCACAGCACGATGGCCGGCCCGCCCTCCGACTTCCCCCACCGGACGCGCGAGGAGGAGCTGGACATCCAGCTCGCCGGACATCTCGCGGCGCTGCTCGCCGTCACGGACGAACTGCGCGGCCTCACGCCGTCCACCGACCTCGACGCCGCCGCGACCCGGCTGGCGGAGCAGGTGACCCGGCTGCGGGACGGACGTAAGCCGGTCCGCGCGTCGCCGGCCGCCACGGGCCGGCCGGCACTCCTGCACCAGCGCGCGCACGCGCTGGCCGGCCGCGCGCTGGTGGTCGCGGCGTCCCGGGCGGACACCGCGGCCGCGATCCTCGCGGCGGAGCGCATGGACGCGCACGCGGCGGCGACCCGCCTCGCCCCGACGGCCTGACCCCACCCCCCGGACGGCCCCGGTCCGCGCGCCCCCTGAACCCCGCGCGGACCGGGTTGCCACATCTCCCCGTCCCGCCCCTCCCTTCCCGCACCGCTGATCGGCTCTCGTCCCCCCGTTGTAATCCGGGACGTCCGATTCACCCCTCGTTCACCCCCGTCGCCCAGGAACGTGGGGTTCCGCGAGCACGCTCCCCCGCGTGAGACGTATCGCGGGAATCGTCCTGGCGGTGCTGCTGATCGGTGGCGTGGTGGCTGCCGTCGTCGCAGGCCGGCAAGGGGGCGACAAGGGCACGGCAACGAAGACCGTGCGTGGTGTGATCGGTTCGGAGAAGTCGGACTTCTTCGCCGATCCCGATGTGGTGAAGGCCCTCGCCACCAGGGGCTACACCGTGAAGACGGAGGCGTCGGGGTCCTGGGCCATGGACGGCCTGGACCTGAAGGGCTATGACTTCGCGTTCCCCTCCAGCTCGGCACCCGCCGACCAGCTGGCCGCGAAGTACCATGCCCGCCAGCCCCTCCCCCGGCCCTTCTACTCGCCCCTCGTGGTGGTGGCCCACCGCAGCGCCGCCGAGGTACTGACGGCGAACGGCCTCGCCGTGCTCGACGGCAAGGGCAGGGGCACCCTGAAGATGGCCGCCTACCTGGACGCCGCCCGCCGCGACCAAACCTGGCAGCAGCTCAAGGGGGCCACGGCGCACGGCGAGCTGACCGGGACGCTGTACATCACCAGCACCGATCCGGAGACCTCCAACTCCGGTGCCCTCTACCTCGCCGCCACCTCCTACGTCGCCAACGGCGGCCGGGTGGTGGCCGGTGACGCCGACGTCGCGAGGACGGCACCGCTGCTGCACAAGCTGGTCAGCGTGCAGGGCGCCCAGCAGCCCAGCAGCGACGCGGTCTTCCGGGACTTCATCAGCGGTGCCGGCAACCCGCTGGTGTGCCTGTACGAGTCACAGGTCGTCTCGCTGCTGGCCGAACAGCACGGCGCCGACGACCTGGTGGTCCTCTACCCGGACACCACGGTCAACAGCGACCACACGATCGTGCCGATGGACGACACCGGCCGGCAGCTCGGCGAACTCCTCAGCACCGATCCGACCCTGCGCAAGCTCGCCGTGAAGCACGGCTTCCGGCCCCAGGGCGACTCCGCCGAGTTCGTCACGGCCACCGCCGACCGGGCCGCGTACCTCAACCAGACACTGACCGGCGTCCGGCAGGCGCCCGTGCCCACCTCCGCGGTGCTGCACGAGATGGCCCGCCGGGCGCGCGGCTGACGGGGGGATCCTGTGAGCAACTTCGACAAGATGACGCCGAACGGCGGCCAGCACCCGCCCACGCTGAGCGGTGAGGACGTCTTCACCCTCACCCCGCCCGAGGCGGTCGCGCCGGTGCCGCGGGAGAAGGCCGGCGGACTCGTGCCCGTCGACGAGAGTGTCCGTACCGACATGGCGCACAAGGCCTCCGTGTACGTCCGGGACCTCGCCGCCCTGGACGCGCGGTCACCCGAGTTCGCCGGCAAGGTCGGCGAGATCACCGCGCTCGGCGCCGGCGAGATGCGCAGCGCCGCCTCGCAGTCCAACCGGATGCTGGAGCGGGCCGTGCGCAGCCTGCCCGGCAAGGACGGCGACGCCCAGGCCAAGGTGGCCGGTTCGCTGGTGGAACTGCGCCGGGTCGTCGAGGACCTGGACCCGCGCGACCTGCCCGCGGGCAAGGGCCGCAGGTTCCTGTCCCGGCTGCCCGGCGGCAACAAGCTCCGCGACCACGTCGCCAAGTACGCCTCCGCGCAGGGGACGTTGAACAAGATCGTGGGGTCGCTGCGCGGCGGACAGGACGAACTCCGCCGCGACAACGCCGCGTTGCAGACCGAGCGGGTACGGCTCTGGGAGACCATGGGAAAGCTCCAGGAGTACGTCGTGCTCACCCAGGCCCTGGACAACGCCGTGGAGCAGCACATCGGCCGGCACCCGGACCTCCAGGAGGCCGACGCGCTCCGCGCGGACGTGCTCTTCCCGGTCCGGCAGAAGCACCAGGACCTCCTCACCCAGCTCGCGGTGTCCGCGCAGGGCTACCTCGCGATGGACGTCGTACGGCGCAACAACGACGAGCTGATCAAGGGCGTCGAACGCGCCGCCACCACGACCGTGTCGGCGCTGCGCATCTCGGTGATGCTGGCCTCCGCGCTGGACAACCAGAAGAAGGTCATCGAACAGGTCAACGCGTTGCGCGGGACGACCGAGGACCTCATCAGGGGCAACGCCGAGATGCTGGCGGGCCAGAGCGGGGAGATCCAGCGGATCGCCGCCGACCCGGCGGTCGGCGCCGAGACGCTGCGCGCCGCCTTCCAGCAGATCTACCGCACCCTCGACGCCATCGACACCTACAAGATGCAGGCGACCGAGGTGATGGCGAACACCGTGCAGTCCCTCACCGACGAACTCCAGTCGGCCAGTGCCTACCTGGAGCGCAGCCGCGCCAAGGGCGCGCTGGAGGGCGGTGCGGCATGAACAGACGCCCTCTGCTGACCCTGCTCGCCACCGCCGCCCTGCTGACCGGGTGCACCTCCGAAAGCCACCAGGACGACGGTGCCACGGCTCCGAGACCCGGCACCCTGCGCGTCCTCGCCTCCTCCGAACTCAGCGACATGACGGCCGTCTTCGACCGGGTCCGCAGGGACACCGGGGTGACGGTCCGCCCCACCTACATGGGCACCCTGGACGCCGTCGACCTGGTCGCGGAGGGCAGGACGGACGGGAGGTACGACGCCCTGTGGCTGTCCTCCGACGACTATCTGCGGCTGCGCCCGGAGGCGGCGGAGAAGGTGGTCTCGGAGACCTCGGTCATGTCCAGCCCGGTCGCGATCGGCGTGAAGACGGCCACCGTCGCCTCCCTCGGCTGGAAGCCGGCCGACGTCACCTGGTCCCAGGTCGAACAGGCCGTGGAAACCGGCCGGCTGACCTACGGCATGACCGACCCGGCCCGCTCCAACTCCGGTTTCTCCACCCTGGTCTCGGTGGCCTCCGCGCTCTCCGGCGCCCAGTCGGCGCTCACCGACACCGACGTGGCCAGGGCGACCCCGCGGCTGAAGAGGTTCTTCCAGGGCCAGAGCCTGACGTCGGGCTCCTCCGGCTGGCTGGCCTCCGCCTACCGGCGGCGCGGCGACGTCGACGCCCTGCTCAACTACGAGTCCGTCCTCAAGGGCATCCCGGGCCTCACCGTGATCCGCCCCAGCGACGGCGTGCTCACCGCGGACTACCCGTTCTCCTCGCTCGCCGCCTCCTCGGCCGACACCCGTGAGGACGTCCGCAGGGTCTCCGAGGACCTGCGGACGACGGCCGTGCAGAAGCTCATCACGGACACCACCCACCGCCGCCCGGTGGTCGCCTCGGTGCCCCCGGCCGCCGGTCTCGACACCTCGCGCCGCCGTGAACTCCCGTTCCCGGGCAGCAGGTCGGTGGCCGACGGGCTGATCTCCGCGTACGAGAACGAACTGCGCCGGCCGTCCCGCACGGTCTACGTCCTGGACACCTCGGGCTCGATGGAGGGTGACCGTCTCGCCCGCCTGAAGAGGGCCCTCACCGACCTCACGGGCGACTTCCGCGACCGTGAGGAGGTCACCCTGATGCCGTTCGGCTCGAACGTGAAGAACGTCAGCACGCACGTCGTCGACCCGGCCGACCCGGACACCGGCCTGAACGCGATCCGCGAGGACACCGACGCCCTGCGGGCCGACGGCAACACCGCCATCTACACCTCACTGGAGAAGGCGTACGACAGGCTGCGCACCGACCGGGACGCCTTCACCTCGATCGTGCTGATGACGGACGGCGAGAACACCACGGGTGCCAAGGCCGGCGCGTTCGACGACTTCTACCGCGGGCTGTCCGCCGCCCAGCGGAACATCCCCGTCTTCCCGATCCTGTTCGGGGACTCCTCCCGCGCCGAACTGCAGCACGTCGCCGACCTGACCGGCGGCCGTCTCTTCGACGCCCAGCAGGGCTCCCTGGACGGCGCCTTCGAGGAGATCCGTGGCTACCAGTAGGTTCCTCGGCTACCTGGAGTCCCGCAAGAACCTCACCGGGTCGGCGGGCGGCCTCCTCGGCCTGGTCCTCACCTTCACCGGCGTGGCGGGCCCCTACTGGCCAGTGGTGGTGGCGGGCCTGTACGGCGCGGGCGCGCTGATCGCACCGCCGGAGCGGCCGCCGCTGCCGGACTTCCCGACGCCGTCCGCGCAACTGGAGGGGGTGCGGGCCGACTTCGGGAAGCTGGAGACCTATCTGTCGGAGGTCGGCCTGCCCGCTTCGGCCCAGTCCCGGCTCGGCGAACTCACCGGCCTGCTGGCCGCGTTGCTGGACCCGGGCCGGGCCGCCGAGCTGCTGGCCCAGGACCCGGAGGGCGTCCACGTGCTGTCCCGGACGGTACGGCAGGACATCCCGGAGGCGGTCGACAGCTTCGTCCGGACGAGATGGTGGACCCGCCTGACCCCGGGCCAGGAGCCCCCGGAGCAGCACTTGGAGCGTCAGCTGACTGTGTTGACGGAGGAGGCCGAAGGCCTGGCAGCGGGGCTGAGGGACGCGGAAGCCAGACGCCAGGAGACGCATACCCGCTACTTGGAGGGCAGGGGCAGCTGAAGGGCCCTTGAAGGGGCGCGGGACCGTATCGATATGCGGCTCCGCCGCGTGAGCGCGATCAGCCAGGACGGCGCCGCACCCGACAGGCGAAGGCCCGCCGCCCCCGCCCCCGTCGGGGCGGACGGGAAGTGACGGGAACGGCGGGCCCAGGGCCGCACACGCCGTTGTGCGCGGCCTCGCCGGTCCGCACCGCGGCCGGCCGTGACGATCGCTGGTCAGGGCACATCCCGAACCGGCCGCGGAGTCTTCAGGAGGCGGTACTCAGCCCAGGCGCTCCACCAGCGCCCGGTACTCGTCCCACAGCTCCTTCGGCGTGTGCTCGCCGAAGGTGTTCAGGTGGTCGGGGACCAGCGCGGCCTCCTCGCGCCAGATCTCCTTGTCGACGGTGAGCAGGAAGTCGAGGTCGCCGTCGGCCAGGTCGAGCCCGTTGGTGTCCAGGGACTCACGCGTGGGCAGCACGCCGATCGGCGTCTCCACCCCCTCCGCCTTGCCCTCCAGCCGCTCCACGATCCACTTCAGGACCCGGGAGTTCTCGCCGAAGCCGGGCCAGACGAAGGCGCCCCGGTCGTTCTTGCGGAACCAGTTGACGTAGTAGATCTTCGGGAGCCTCGACTGGTCCTTGTCCTTGGCGACGTCGATCCAGTGCGCCATGTAGTCGCCCATGTTGTAGCCGCAGAACGGGAGCATCGCGAACGGGTCGCGGCGCAGCTCCCCGACCTTGCCCTCGGCCGCGGCGGTCTTCTCGGAGGCCACGTTGGCGCCCAGGAACACGCCGTGGTTCCAGTCGAAGGACTCGGTCACCAGCGGGACGGCGGTGGCGCGGCGGCCGCCGAAGAGGATCGCCGAGATCGGCACGCCCCGCGGGTCCTCCCACTCCGGCGCGATGATCGGGCACTGGGCGGCGGGCACGGTGAAGCGGGCGTTGGGGTGGGCGGCCGGCGTCTCGGAGGCCGGCGTCCACTCGTTGCCCTTCCAGTCCGTGAGGTGGGCCGGGAGCTCCTCCGTCATTCCCTCCCACCAGATGTCGTTGTCGTCGGTGAGGGCCACGTTGGTGAAGACCGCGTTGCCCCACAGCGTCTTCATCGCGTTGGCGTTGGTGTGCTCACCGGTGCCGGGTGCGACGCCGAAGAAGCCGGCCTCGGGGTTGATCGCGTAGAGCCGGCCGTCCTCGCCGAACCGCATCCAGGCGATGTCGTCGCCGATGGTCTCGACGCTCCAGCCGGAGACGGTGGGTTCCAGCATGGCGAGGTTGGTCTTGCCGCAGGCGCTCGGGAAGGCCGCGGCGACGTACTTGGACTCGCCCTGCGGAGGAGTGAGCTTGAGGATCAGCATGTGCTCGGCGAGCCAGCCCTCGTCCCGCGCCATCACGGAGGCGATGCGCAGGGCGTAGCACTTCTTGCCGAGCAGGGCGTTGCCGCCGTAGCCGGAGCCGTAGGACCAGATCTCGCGGGACTCGGGGAAGTGCGAGATGTACTTGGTCTGGTTGCAGGGCCAGGGGACGTCCGCCTGGCCGGGCTCCAGCGGGGCGCCGAGGGTGTGCACGGCCTTCACGAAGAAGCCCTCGTCACCGAGTTCGTCGAGGACGGCCTGGCCCATGCGCGTCATCGTGCGCATCGAGGCGGCGACGTACGCGGAATCGGTGATCTCCACGCCGAGCGCGGAGAGCGGGGAGCCGAGGGGGCCCATGCAGAACGGGACGACGTACATCGTCCGGCCCTTCATCGCGCCGCGGAACAGGCCCTTCTCGCCGGAGAAGATCTCGCGCATCTCGGCGGGAGCCTTCCAGTGGTTGGTCGGGCCGGCGTCCTTCTCCTCCTCGGAGCAGATGAAGGTGCGGTCCTCGACCCGGGCGACATCGGTCGGGTCGGAGGCGGCGTAGTAGGAGTGGGGGCGCTTGATCGGGTCGAGCTTCTTGAAGGTGCCCTTCGCCACGAGCTCTTCGCACAGTCGCTCGTACTCGGCCTCGGATCCGTCACACCAGACCACACTGTCCGGCTGCGTCAGTTCGGCGATCTCGTTGACCCACGAGATCAGTTCCTGGTGCTTGGTGGGGATGCCGGTGGGAGCCGCGATGTCGCGCGCCACGATTGCTCCTAAATGAGGGATTTTTGATCTTTATGGTCCACTGGGGACCTTGTCGCCCCGTGGGGGCTGCGACCCGGATGCTTCGCGGTCATCGACCGTCTGGCGCTCATCCGGTGCCGACCGCACTCATTTGATCCTCCGACTCGATCACCCATCTGTCCAGAGGGAGTCACAGATGAGCGACGTGAGGAAGGCCACGGTCTCGGCGCCCACCTGCGTTTCTTTGCGTCCACATTGAGTTCGCCGCAAGGTCTTTTTGCCCGGCGACCGGAACCGGCCAGGGGGGCCGTGAGACGATGGCCACTCCTGGCCCGTCATCGGCCGAGACTGATCCGTGACTTACGGTTCCGTAGGTACGATGCGGTGCATGACTGCGCCCGTCCCCGACGCGCCCACGGACACGGCGGCCGCCGGCCGCGGCTCCACCGCGCTCTCCTCCCTGTCGCACCAGGTCAAGCCCAAGTTGCGTGGCTGGCTGCATCTGGGCATGTTCCCGGCCGTACTCATCGCGGGCCTCGTTCTCACCGCCCTCGCCGACTCACCGCGCGGCCGTGTCGCCTGCGGGATCTATGCCCTGACGGCATGTCTGCTGTTCGGCGTGAGCGCGCTGTACCACCGGGGCAACTGGAGCCCGCGCATGGACGGCGTGCTGCGCAGACTCGATCACGCCAACATCTTCCTGATCATCGCGGGCACCTACACCCCGCTGACACTGCTGCTCCTGCCGGCGTCGAAGGGACAGTGGCTGCTGTGGGGTATCTGGGCCGCGGCGGCCGCCGGCATCGCCTTCCGGGTCTTCTGGGTCGGCGCCCCTCGCTGGCTGTACACGCCCTGCTACATAGCGATGGGCTGGGCCGCGGTCTTCTACCTGCCCGACTTCATGCGCACCGGCGGCATCGCCGTGCTGGTCCTGGTGGTCGTCGGCGGTCTTCTCTACAGCGCGGGCGGTGTGATCTACGGCATCAAGCGCCCGAACCCGTCACCGCGCTACTTCGGCTTCCACGAGGTCTTCCACTCCTTCACACTGGCCGCGTTCGTCGTCCACTACGTGGGAATCTCCCTGGTGGCTTACCAGCACGCGTAGTCCCACCCGCCCTCTTCGAGCGGCCACGGCTCCCCAGCCGTGGCCGCTTTTCTCATGTCCCGACATCGACTCCCGATTGACAGGCAATAACTTTTGAGAGCTACTCTCATTTCATGGTTACTGTCACTCAGCTTGAAGAGACCCACCGGGATCCCCGCCGCTGGTGGGCTCTGGGCGCCCTGGTCGCGAGCATGCTGGTGCTCGGCTTCGACACGACGATCCTCAACGTGGCGCTCCCGACCATGGCCGGGGAGCTCGGCGCCACCACCAGCCGGCAGCAGTGGATGGCGGACGCCTACGTCGTCGTCTTCGCCTCGCTGATGCTCCCGGCGGGACTCCTCGGCGACCGCTTCGGCCGCCGCCGGATGCTCGTCACCGGCCTGGTGATCTTCCTCGCCGGGTCCCTGGTGGGTTCCCTCGCCGACGACGTGAGCTGGGTGATCGCCGCCCGCACGGTGATGGGCGTCGGCGCGGCACTGGTGATGCCGCTCGCCATGTCCGTGCTGCCCTCGCTGTTCGGACCGCAGGAGCGCACCAGGGCCGTCGGCATCGTCTCCGCCGCCTCGGCACTCGGCCTGCCGCTGGGCCCGATCATCGGCGGCTTCCTGCTCAACCACTTCTGGTGGGGCTCGGTCTTCCTGATCAACGTCCCGATGGCCGCCATCGGCGTCGCCGCCTGCGTCTTCCTGCTCCCCGAGACCAGCGACCCCGCCTCCCCCAAGGTCGACGTCCTGTCCACCGCGCTCACCGCGACCGGCCTCGGCGCCCTGATCTACGCCATCATCGAGGCCCCCGACCGCGGCTGGGGCGACCCGCTGGTCCTGGCCCTGCTGACGGCCTCCGCCGCCCTCGTCGCGGGCCTGGTGGTGCGGGAACGCCGGGTCGAGCGCCCCATGCTCGACATGACCCTCCTCACTCACCGCGGCTTCCTGCTCAACACCCTCGCCGCGACGCTGGTGATGTTCGTGCTGTCCGGCCTGCTGTTCGTGCTGCCGCCCTACCTCCAGGCGGTCCTCGGCAACGACGCCTTGGGCACCGGCCTGAGGCTGCTGCCCATGATGGGCGGGCTGCTGGTCGCCGCACGGGGCGCCGAAGCGATGGTCGCCCGCTTCGGATCACGCGCCGTGATCGCCACCGGCCTGGTCGTCCTCGCCTTCGCCGCGATCCTCGGCAGCCGTACGACCGTGCACTCCGGCTACGGCTACACCGCGCTGTGGCTGTCGGTCGCGGGCCTCGGCTTCGGCTTCTCGGTGGTCCCCTCCATGGACGGCGCCCTCGCCGCCCTGCCCGCCGACCGGGCCGGCAGCGGCTCCGGACTGCTGATGACCACCCGCCAGGTCGGCGGTGCCATCGGTATCGCCCTGCTCGGCAGCCTGCTCGCGAGCACCTTCCGCGACCGTCTGAGCGTGACCGGCCTGCCCGCCGCACTCGGCCACACCGCCGGCGAGTCCGTGGTCGCCGCGCACCTGGTCGCCCGGAAGACCGGCTCGGCCCGGCTCGCCGCCTCCGCGGACGCCGCCTACGTCCACGGCATGGGCCTGGTCCTGCTGGTGTGCGGCATCGCCGCGCTGGCCACCTCGCTGCTGGCGGCCGCGTTCCTGCCCCACACCCCGCCCGACCGGCCCACCGACCAGGAAGGGAACGAGGGCACGGCCGTGGCCCCGGTCGCCGCCGATGCCGGACAATGACCAGCATGACGGCACCGCACCCCTCCCTCTCCCCGGCCGACAACCCCCGGCTCGGCCTGCGCGAACGGAAGAAGATCAAGACCCGCGAGGCGATCCGCGAGGCGATGTACGCGCTGGTCGAGGACCAGGGGTACGAGGCCACGACGATCGAGCAGATCGCCGAGCGGGCCGAGGTGTCGCCGTCGACCGTCTTCCGGTACTTCCCGACCAAGGAGGACATCGTCCTCACGGACGAGTACGACCCGCTGATCCTGGAGGAACTCCGCGCCCGGCCCGCCGACGAGCCGTGGCCGGAGTCCCTGCGCCACGTGATGCACCGGGCGGTCGCCCTCGGCATGCAGGACGCCCACTCGGTCTCCCGGCTGCGCACCCGCCTGATGGTCGAGGTGCCGGCGGTGCGCTCCCGGATGATGGAGAGCATGTCGGAGACCGGCCGGCTGCTCTGCCAGGCCATCGGCGAGCGCACCGGGCGCGACCCGAAGAGCCTGGAGGTGCGGGTCTACGCGATGTCCATCGTCGGCGGGCTGATGGAGACCTCGATGTACTGGGCGGAGCAGGACCACGAGCCCGAGTTCAAGGATCTCGTCGACCGCGCCCTGAACGTCATCGAACACGGTCTGCCGCCGGAAAAACCCTGAGGTCCCAGGCGCCCGCCGTGCCATCCTGACCGGGTGAACACCGCCGAGATCCGTGTCGAAATCGCCCCCGAGCTGGCTCTGTTCGTCCCGCACGCCCGCCGCACCGGCGCGCATCCGCTCGCCGTCGACGGCGTCTCCACCCTCGGCCATGTGATCGAGTCCCTGGGCGTCCCCCTCACCGAGGTCGGCGCACTGGAGGTGGACGGCCGGCCGGTCCCGGCCGCGCACATCCCGGCGGCCGGCGAGTCGGTGGCCGTGCGCGCGGTCCGGCGCCCGCAGGAGGTACCGGGCGCCCCGCTCCGCTTCCTCCTCGACGTCCACCTCGGCACCCTCGCCCGCCGGCTGCGCCTGCTGGGCGTGGACGCCGCGTACGAGTCGACGGACATCGGCGACCCGGCGCTCTCCGCTCGCTCGGCGGCCGAGAAACGGGTGCTGCTCAGCCGGGACCGGGGCCTGCTGCGCCGCCGCGAGCTGTGGGCCGGCGCCTACGTCTACAGCACCAGCCCCGACGACCAACTCCACGACGTCCTCGACCGTTTCGCCCCCGAGCTGCGCCCCTGGACCCGCTGCACGGCCTGCAACGGCCTGCTGCGGAAGGCGACGAAGGAAGAGGTCGCGGACCAGCTGAAGGGCGGCACGCAGAAGTCGTACGACGTCTTCGCCCAGTGCGCTCGGTGCGGCCGCGCCTACTGGAAGGGCGCGCACCACCAGCAGCTGGAAGCCATCGTGGAGCGCGCCCTCGCCGAGTTCGCCTGAACCCGGCCCGGAGGAGGGTCAGTTGCGGCCCAGCGCCCGGTACTCCCAGCCGGCCGCCCGCCACTCGGCGGGATCCAGGGCGTGCCGGCCGTCCACCACCCGGCGCCGGTTCACCACGGAACCCATGACCTCCGGGTCGATCTCCCGGAACTGCGCCCATTCGGTCAGCAGCACCACCACGTCGGCGCCCGCGGCGGCCTGCAGCGCATCGGTGCCGTACGTCAGCTCCGGGTGGGCCCGGCGGGCGTTGTCCATCGCCACCGGGTCGTAGACGGTCACCTCGGCGCCGGCCCGGTGCAGCGTGGCGGCGACGTCCAGGGCCGGGGCGTCGCGGATGTCGTCCGAGTTGGGCTTGAAGGCCGCCCCGAGCGCGGCCACCTTCGTCCCCGCCAGTTCGCCGCCGACCAGCTCGCGGACCAGGTCCACGGTACGGGCGCGGCGGCGCTGGTTGATCCCGTCCACCTCGCGCAGGAACGCCACCGCCTGGGCGACGTCCAGCTCCTCGGCGCGGTGGATGAACGCCCGGATGTCCTTGGGCAGGCAGCCGCCGCCGAAGCCCAGGCCCGGCTTGAGGAAGCGGCCCCCGATCCGGTCGTCGTAGGCCAGCGCCTCCGCCAGCCGGTGCACGTCGGCGCCGGTGGCCTCGCAGACCTCCGCCATGGCGTTGATGTACGAGATCTTCGTGGCCAGGAAGGAGTTGGCGGCGACCTTGACCAGTTCGGCCGTCGGCAGGTCGGCCACCACCACCGGGGTGCCCTGGGCGATGACCGGGGCGAACGCGGCGCGCAGCCGCTCCTCCGCCCACGCGGACTCGGTGCCGAACACCAGCCGGTCGGGGTGCAGGGTGTCCTCCACGGCGAAGCCCTCCCGGAGGAACTCCGGGTTCCAGGCGAGTTCGACCTCGTCGCCGGCCGGAGCGGTCGCGCGGACCAGCTCCGCCAGCCGGGCCGCGGTGCCCACCGGCACCGTGGACTTGCCGACCACCAGGGCCCGCCGGCGCAGATGCCGGGCCAGCTCGGTGACCGCGCCCTCCACATAGCTCAGGTCGGCGGCGTAGGAGCCGGGCTGCTGCGGGGTGCCCACGCAGACGAAGTGGATGTCGCCGAACTCGGCGGCCTCCGCGAGGCTGGTGGTGAAGTGCAGCCGGCCGGACTCCTGGGCCTTGACGAGGAGTTCGGGCAGTCCTGGCTCGAAGAACGGCACCTCCCCGGCTCTCAGCAGTTCGATCTTGCCGGGGTCCACGTCGACGCCGAGCACTTCGTAGCCGAGTGCCGCCATGCACACGGCGTGCGTGGCGCCCAGGTAGCCGGTGCCGATGACCGTGAGGCGGGGAGCGTCGGTGCCGTCGAGAAGAGTGTCCATGATGCCTCCGAGAGGGATTCCCGAGCAGCGGGTGCGCATGCCGGGGACGCGCGTGGGTGAAAGGGGGAGACGAGGGCCTGCGCCGGCGTACGGGGCCCGGGTGCGGACCGGGCCCCTCGCCGTCAGGAGGAGCAGGCGGTGTTGGCGAGGCCCTTCGCCGCGTCGCTGACCTTGTTGTCGCAGGCGACCCTGTTGTTCTCGACGGGCGCGAGATGGAAGCCGTAGCCGGGGCCGTCGACCTGCGCGGTGTTGCCCTTGAACACGTTTCCGGTGCCCCAGCCGTCGAGGATCCGGTGGGTCTGGAAGCCGTCCTCCCGGGCGTGACGGCCGACGTTCCCCCTGATCAGCCAGTTGTTTCCCTTGACGTCGACCCAGGAGTCGTTGTGTCCCCCGCTGAGCTGGGCGCCGTCGAAGGTGTTGTCGAGGAGGGCGCCGCCGGTGGTGCCCTCCTTGATGTCGACGGACTCGGCGGTGGTGGCGCTGACGTGGTTGCCCGTGATGACGTTGTCGTCGCTCTTGTCGGGCTTGCAGTCGGTGACCGTGCACCAGTTGGACTCGGCCGAGCCGACGTAGATGCCCTCGCCGAAGGTCTCCTTGCGCCTGCCGGTGTCACGGACGGTGTTGCCCGTCACCACGTTGCCGGAGCTGAAGTCGCGGAGATGGATGCCCTCGTCCCCGATGTTCTCGACGGTCAGGCCCTGGATGACGGTGCTGCGGACGTGGTCGGCCATGACCCCCTTCTGGCCGTTGCGGACCGTGAAGCCGATCAGCCGCCAGTGGCTGGCGCCGTCCAGGTGGAAGGCGTAGCCGCCGTCGACGTCACCGGCGTCGATCACCGCGCCGGGGCCACCGCACAGGAAGATCGGCCGGCTTCCGGTGCCGGGGTTGGCGGCGGTGAACCGGTCGTCGTACACCCCGTCCCGCATCTGGATGACGTCGCCGGGCTGCGCCTCGTCCAGGGCCTGGGCGAGGGACTCGGCGTCCCCCACGGTGACCGTGGGGGCCGGGCACTTCGTCCCTCCGGTCACGGCCGGCGCGGCGGAGCCGGACGCGGTGGGCTCGGCCGTCCCCGCGTCGGACGCCGTGCCGCTAGGTTCCGGGGCGGAGGAGGCGGCACCGGCGTCGTCGGTGTCGCCGTCGTCATCGCCGGGGGTGGCCACCGCAATGGTGGGTCCCGCGTCGGGCCCGGCCCCGTACACCACGGGCGAGCCGTTGCCGGCGGAGGCCGCCACGATCAGCGCCACCACCGCGACCAGCAGGGCGGCCGAGGCCACCCACAGCGGCAGGCCGCCGGAGAGCCGGATCCGGCGCACCCGCTCCGCCACCGTGGGCTGTGTTTCCGGGACTCCCGTCCCCTCGGGGGTTTCCTCGCTCATTCGCTCATCACCGGCACCCTGCGACGGCCCGCGACGTCGATCTCGTCCGGCGGCGGGGCCGGCAGCGGTGCCTTGTCGGAGTACGGGTGGACGATCCGGCCGATCAGCCCGTGCCCGCGCCGCCTGCGCCGGCCCATCACCGCCGAGAACAGGATCAGCAGCAGGATGCCGGTCCACAGCAGGGTCATCGGGCTCGCGTAGTGCTTGACCTTGACCCAGAAGGAACTGGTGTCGTACCAGGCGAAGGTCTGGTTCTCCTTGATGTCGGCGCCGCCGTGCGAGCGGCCGGCGTCCAGCGCGCTGGGGCCGACCCCGCCGATCACGTTGAAGGAGACCGTCGTGCCGTCCACGCCGCCGACCAGGCTCACTCCGTGGTTGGTCGCGTCCTGGACGGTGTTGCCGCGTATCTCGGCGGCCGAGTCACGGACGTACACGCCGGTCTCCGGGCCGTCGATGATGTTGCCGGTGACCGTGGCGTCGCTGACGCCGTCCCGTACCGAGATGCCCTGCCGGTTCTGGCCGGTGAGGCGGTTGCCGGTGATGGACACCTTGTCCGCCTCCAGGCGGGCCACGATCCCCATGTCACCGCCCTCGATGCGGTTGTTCTGCACTCCGACGTCGAACCCGCCCAGCACCTCGACGCCGTAGCGGCCGTTGTCCTTCGCCACGCTGTTGGCGACCGAGTTGGAGCCGTAGCTGTCGACGGCCTGCCCGGAGGCGGAGGGGCCGTCGGCGAGCGGCTTGCCGCTGAGGGTGTAGCCGTTGCCGCCGTTGCCCTCGGCGGTGGAGCCGCTGATCCGCACCTGCTGGGTGGCGCGGGAGAGGATGAAGCCGTCGCCGCCGTTGTCCTTGGCGACCGTGCGCTGCACCAGCGAGCTGGAGACGAAGCGGTGCAGCACCACACCGTCCTCCAGGCTGTCCCGCACGGTCGTGTCACTGATCTCGATCCCCGTGGCGCTGGAGATGAAGATCCCGAAGGCGTTGCCGGTGATGGTCGAGTGGGTGATCGACCCGGAGACGTAGGAGAGTCCGCCGGTGGAGAACCGGGCGTCGGGAGTGGTCAGTTCACCGGAGGGCATGGCGGTGACGTCTCCGCTGCTCGAGCCGTCGTCCTGGGCGTCCCCCTCCTCCCGGGCCCGCTCGCGCGCGGTCTTGCCGTGGATCTGGCCGGTTTCCTCCAGCGAGCCGGTGTTCGGCCGGTCGGTGCCGGTGAGGCTGAGCCCGCCGGTGCGGCCGCTCCAGAAGCCGAGGTCCGAGAGTTTGGTGTGGGTCATCTGGAACTGGCCGCCGATGGTGCGGACATAGGCGCGGCCGTCCCGGACGTCGGTGTCGGCCCTGTTGCCCTGCGGGTCCCAGCTGGTGATCTCCAGCGGCGCCTGGGCGGTGCCCTGGAGCGCCAGTTCGCCGCCGAAGGAGACGATGGAGACGAAGCCGGTGCGGTTGCTGGCCATCCGCAGCGTGAGGCCGCCCGGGTTGGACAGCTTCAGCTTGGCGCCGACGTTGAGGTAGATGTTCTCGGTCAGCAGGTACGAGCCGTCCTTGCGCCGTACGAAGGTCTGCGGGGCCAGTTTGAGCAGGTCGGCGATGGTGTAGGCGTTGCTGCGCTCGGTGAGCACCAGGGTGTAGCCGTTGTCGGTGTCCAGCCGGTAGGGCACGGTCCACTTGGTGCTCTGCAGGGGTGCCACCGAGGTGAACGCCCGTACCTGGTTGAGCCGGTGGTCCTCGTCGGCGACCAGCGCGGCCTGGGTCTCCGCGTCCTCGGCGGCCAGTGTCTGCTTCCTGTCGCCGTCCCCGTCGGCGTGCGCCGCGGTGGACGTGCCCAGCAGCAGCGTCGCCGCCACCGCGAAGGCGCCCACCAGCGCCGCCGCTCTGGCACCCGCCCGGCGCGGCGGGATGCCGGGGCCCGGTCTCGTGGGGGTCATGAGTCGCGCTGACATGAGGTCAGATCACCTCCGGCTGGAGAGCGGGGTGGTTCTGACCGCCGCCGGAGAGGGTCGAGGCGCTCTGGCCCTCGCCTCCGATGCTGGTGGAGCCGCGGGTGAGCCAGCCCTGCTTGTTCATGGTGACGAAGGCGTACAGCTTGATCGGCAGCGAGATCATGATGACCACGAGTGCCGTCAGCGGCAGCAGCAGGATCTCCTGCGGGTGCCTGCGCAGATGCGAGTAGCCGCGGACCGCACGGCCCAGCATCAGCCAGATCAGGGTGAGGACGATGCCGCGCGGGCTGAGGTCGAGCCGGCTCAGCAGCAGATAGCCGAGGGCCATGCCCATGGTCACCGGAGTGAGCAGGATCTGCAGCACGGTGATCTTGGTGACCAGCGGGGCCCGCCACAGCCAGCCCTTGTACAGCGCGGTCAGGTAGCACCGGTAGGAGTTGCGGCTCCACCGGACGCGCTGCTTCACGAACGCCCGGAACGACGAGGGGAACATGGAGACGGCCCGGGCCGAGGACTGGTGCACGGTCCTGTAGCCGGAGGCGAGCACCAGCCAGGTCAGCCGGCCGTCGTCGCCCGCCACGCAGCGGCGGCCGAGGAAGAACTCGTTCTCCAGGTTCTCCAGGACCGGCAGGACCGCGGCCCGCCGGTAGGCGGCCGTACGGCCCGACAGACAGGCCACGGCTCCGGCCCGGCCCATGGCCGGGACGTAGTCGTAGTAGCGGAGGTTGACCAGCCAGTCGGCTATGCGGCGCCAGACGCTGGTGGTGCGCTGGTAGACGTTCTGCTGGGTACCGACGCCACCGACCGCGGGGTCCGCGAAGGGCATCTGCACGGCGTCCAGCAGCCCCGGCTCCCAGCGGGTGTCGGAGTCCACCAGGACGAGGAGCTCGGCGGTGGCCTCGCGTATGCCGACCCCCAAGGCGGAGCGTTTGCCCCGGTGTTCGAAGGCGAGCACCCGGACCCGGGGGTCCTCCACCAGCGACAGCCGGCGCAGCACCTCGTGGTCCTCGACGTCGGGGACGATGATGATCTCGGCCGGATCCTGGGCGAGCCAGGTCTCCAGGCACTCCAGCAGGATGTCAGGGTCTTCCCGGTACGCCGGGACCACCACGGAGACACTGGTGCGGAAGTTGTTGACGACCGGCTTGGCGAACCGGGAGAGCACCGCTCGGTACAGCCAGAGCGCCCAGACGAAGAGTCCGGCCAGCCCCAGCGGCATCAGCTCTCGCCACGAAGTCTCCCCCACAGCCTCGACGATCCACGACCAGACCTGGTCGAAGAACTCGGACAATGTTTCGCTCTCCCCCCACATGACACGGCTGCCTCGGTCCGAAAAGCGACAGAACCGGGCACTGCTTCAGCGATGCTAGGAGTTCTCGGGTGAACGGGAGTCACACAAAGCACTAACTTCGCTCACGAAATCTTCACACACCACTCGTCACGGTCATGACGAGGCTGCCGGAGGGCAGGTGCGCAGGACCCCCAGTTCCCCATGTACTCCCCGACCGTGACAGCACGTCACACACGTCACGGCGCGAGGGGGATCATATGAGGGTGATGTGAAGAGGACGAACTCTTCCGATAAATGGCATGTTTCGACGGGACGAGCGGAAAGCGGGTGCCACGGCACCGCGAGACCCACCCGGTGACGACGTCAGCCCCGCAGCGCGGCCTTCAGCAGCTCCGGGTCGGTGGTCGGGGCGTCACAGGTGAAGTGCCGGCAGACGTACGCGGCCGGCCGGTCCCCGACGAGCGGGCGGCCGGCGAGGAGCGGGAACTCCTCGCTCCCCGGGGTTCCCACGGCCACGACCGCGCCGGGGGCCACGCCCAGCAGCGCGGCGCGGTGCAGGGCGGCCGTAGGGCCGTCCCCCTGGCCTGGTCCCACGATCGCGACCTCGCGCGGGCCGTCGAGCAGCGCCTCGGCGACCGCGAGCCCCCACCCGATGAAGCGCGGCACCCGTGGCCCGAGCGTCCTGACGACGCCCAGCGCCCGTTCCGCCGCCGCGCGATGAGGCTCCGACCCGGTGTGGGCCGCGTAGCCGAGCAGCGCACCTGCGGCCGCCGTCCAGCCGGAGGGCGTGGCGTTGTCGGTCGGGTCCTGCGGCCGGCGGATGAGCTTCTCGGCGTCCGAGGCGGTGTCGTAGAGGGCACCGGTCTCCGCGTCGGCGAAGCGGTCCAGGACGTGGCCGAGCAGCAGGCCGGCGAACTCCAGCCAGACCCCCTCGCCGGTCACGGACGCGAGCGCCAGGAAGCCCTCGGCGACGTCGCCGTAGTCCTCCAGCACACCCGCGTTGGCGCCGGCCTGGCCGTCCCGGCTGGTGCGGGCGATCCGCGCGTGGTCGTCGAGATGCACCCGTACGAGGAGATCCGCGGCGCCGACGGCGGCCTCGACCAGGTCGGGCCGGTCGAAGAAGGCGCCGGTCTCGGCGAGCGCCGCGACGGCGAGCCCGTTCCAGGCGGCGACCACCTTGTCGTCCCGGCCCGGCGCCGGGCGTTCCGCGCGCTTCGCGAGCAGCCGCCGTTTGACCGACTCGACCTTCTCGGCGTCGAACACCACGTCCTGCTGCGGGAGTTGCAGCACGGACTGACCGTGCTCGAAGGTGCCCGCCTCGGTGACACCGAAGTACCGGACGGCGAGATCCGCGTCCGCGCCGAGGACGTCGTCGAGCTGCGCGGGTGTCCACACGTAGTACGCGCCCTCGACGTGCCTGCCGGTCCCGTCGTCGCTGTCGGCGTCCAGGGCGGAGGCGAAACCGCCCTCGCCGGTGCCGAGTTCACGGACCATGAAGTCGGCGGTCTCCAGCGCGACCCGGCGGGCCAGCTCGGACCCCGTCGCCCGCCACAGGTGCGCGTAGACCCGGCAGAGCAGGGCGTTGTCGTACAGCATCTTCTCGAAGTGCGGCACGACCCAGTCGCGGTCGACGGAGTACCGGGCGAAGCCGCCGCCCAGCTGGTCGTAGAGGCCGCCGCGGGCCATCCGCTCGCAGGTGTCCGCGGCCATCTGCAGGGCGCCTTCGGAACCGGTCCGGGCGTGGTGGCGCAGCAGGAACTCGACGGTCATGGACGGCGGGAACTTGGGGGCACCGCCGAACCCGCCGCGCTGCGCGTCGTACTCGCGGGTGAGCCCGAGCAGGGCCTGGCCGAGCTCCTGCTCACCGGGCGGCCGGTCGCCCTGGTGGCTGATCTCCCGCTCGGCGAGATCGTGGACGATCTTCCCGGCGACCTCGGCGACCTCGTCGCGCCGGTCCGCCCAGGCGCCCCGGACCCCCTCCAGGACCTGCCGGAAGGAGGGCATCCCGTGCCGCGGGGCGGGCGGGAAGTAGGTGCCGAAGTAGAACGGCTCGGCGTCGGGCGTGAGGAACACGGTCATGGGCCAGCCACCCTGCCCGGTGGCGGCCTGCACGGCCTCCATGTACACGGCGTCGATGTCCGGCCGCTCCTCGCGGTCCACCTTGACGGCGACGAAGTGCTCGTTCAGGAAGTCGGCGGTGGCCTGGTCCTCGAAGGACTCATGGGCCATCACATGGCACCAGTGGCACGCCGAATAGCCGACGGACAGCAGGACGGGTACGTCACGCCGCCGCGCCTCCTCGAAGGCGGCCGGCTCCCAGGGCCACCAGTCGACCGGATTGTCAGCGTGCTGAAGCAGATAAGGCGAGGTCACACCAGCCAGCCGGTTCATGCGCCCCAGCCTCTCACAGCGCCCCGCCCCACCGGCGGGTCCTGCGCGGGCGCCGCCCCGCCCGGCCTCACGGTCCGCACGGCTCGCCCTCCCGTTCCCCGACGGGGTCGGGGGCCGCGTAGAAGCGCAGGTTGACCCGGCGCGCGCCCTCGGGAACGGCGTCGTCCGGGTGGCCGTAGCGGTCGAGCAGTTCCTGGTAGGCGCGGACGAACGCGTGCAGGTCGTCCTTGGTCATCCAGGTTCCGGTGCGCTGCACCTGGGACCAGCCCTGCGGACCCCGGTACTCCTCGTGGGCGCGGCGGAACAGCCTGGTGTCGACCTCGATCTTGAGCAGGGCGAGGTGCTCGGCCGCCGCGTACTCCTCGGCCGTCATCGTGGCCGGGTCGGGTGTGGTGTGGCGGAACGGCAGGCTCCGCCACCACCGCTCCCGCCCTCCCGACCTCTCCGGGATCTCCTCGATGAGCTTCTGCTCGGCGAGCTTGCGCAGGTGGTAGCTGGTGGTGCCGGAACTCTCGCCGAGTTCGCGGGCGAGCACGGTGGAGTTGGCCTCGCCGTGCCGGCCGAGGTAGTCGAGGATCCGGCGGCGCAGCGGATTGCCCAGTGACTTGTAGAGGGCGGTGCGTTCGAGGCCGGTCAGCTCGGCGTGGGCGCCGGGGTCGGGCGCGGCGGGCGTCCTGGGCGTGCCGTCGGTCATGCGATCACCGTAGCCCTGAGAACCCTGAGACGTCCCCGATGTCTGCCGACTTTCCTTTGCAGAGCTTTCTCTGCGTTCTACGATGGGGCATGGCGGAGCTCCCGCGAGGTCACCCTGGGGGGCCATCGGGTCCACAGCCTCCGCCGGGCCGGAACAAGGTGAGGGGGCCGAGGTGTTGGAGGGGTCGACGGCGAGGAAGGCGCGGAGGATGAAGCGGACGAGGCGGCTGAAGAGGTGGGCACTGATCCTTCTCGGGTCGTCCGCCGTGCTGCTCGTGCCGTGGACGGTGGTGCTGGCGCTGACGCTGCCCACCAGGACCGAGGTGCACAACTGGTCGCTGGCCTGGATCGGGCTGGACGTCCTGATGGCGGCGGGCTGCGCGGCCACGGCCGTGCTGGGGTTGCGGGGTGACGCCCGGGTCCGCCTGACGGCTTCGGCGACGGCATCGGTCGCGATCCTGGACGCATGGTTCGACATCACGACGTCGGCGGTCGGCACGGCGCTGCTGGAGGCGCTCGGCAGCGCGGTCGCGGAGGCGGGGCTGGCCGCGGCATGCGTCTTCCTGGCGCTGTCGAAGGGCCGGCAGGGCGAACCCGCGCCCCGGTAGCCGGACGCTTCTCTTGGAGATCCGCTCTTCGATGATCCGGCCCTCTCGCAACTTCGCCCTCTCCCAAGGACACTCATAGGCCAAGGAGTTACCGCTGGAGGGGGACGGGACATGCGGGACGCCCATCGGGCGGAAGCCGACCGGCTGCTGGTCCAGGCCGTGGAGGAGGAGGTCCGCCGCTCCGGCGGCCGCGTCGACGGACAGCTGCTGCTGTCACGGGCCCGCGGCGGCCTGGAGGCGATGGCCCAGAGCGCCGCGGAGGAGTACGACACCTACACTCACGCTCTCGACGAACGGGAGGCCGGCCGGCAGAGCTTCGGCCAGCGCTACGCCCGCGACGGCGCGGGAACTCCGCTGCTGGTGGCGGCCGTCGCCGCGGTCGCCGCCACCGTCGCCGACCTCTCCTTCGGCACCGGCGCCGGTACGGCACTCGGCGCGGGCGCGGCCGCCGGAGTGATCGGCGCGGCGGCCACGGTCGTCAAGGTCGCCGGCGCCCATCTCCCCGCCGCGCACCACCAGGCCGGCGAGGCAGGCCAGCCCGGCGGCCCCGAACAGCTGCGGCTGCAGTGGCTGACCGCGCTGGAGGTACGCGGCATCCGTCCGTTCCTCGATCAGCAGCGGGTGCTCAGCGCGTCCACGGGGCCGAAGAAGCAGGGGCCGGGGCTGCGCGGCGCGGACAAGAGCGCGGCGGCCCGCAGGCGTACGGTGCTCCAGCAGTCGTTCGGCCAGCTCCCCGACCGGGACGGCCCGTTCGCCGGCCGCCAGCATGAGCTGGCGCGGATCCGGCAGTGGGCGCAGGCGGCGCGGGCGGCCACGGAGACCCGTCCGACGGTGGTCGTCCTGCACGGGGAGCCCGGCTCCGGGCGGACGACGCTCGCGATCCGGGCCACCCACGAGCTGAAGGACTTCTTCCGGGGTGCGGTCGTGGTGGATCTGCGCGGTGGAACCCGCGGTGAGCCGCCGCTGCCCACCCGGGACGCGCTGCTGCACCTGCTCAACCGGCTGGGCGCGCCGCGTGAACAGCTGCTGTTCCGTGAGCGTTCCTCACCCGACCAGCAGGTCAAGCGGCTCAGCGAGCTGTACCACCAGCACCTGACGGGTCTGCCGGTGACCATCGTGCTGGACGACGCCTCGGACGCCGGGCAGGTGCGCACCCTGATCCCGGAGCGGTCGGACAGCCTGGTCCTGGTGACCGCCCGGGAACAGCTCGACCTGCCCGCGGACCTGCCGGCCTGGGTGCACCAGCTTCCGGTGACGGCGCTGGACGCGGCGGGTGCGGAGGAGCTGCTGGACGCGGCGGCGCAGGACACGTCGGGGCCGTACGACGCGCAGTCCGCGGAGCGGATAAGGGAGCTGTGCGGCGGCCTGCCGCTGGCCCTGCGGGTGGCGGGCTCCTCGCTGGGTTCGCGCTCACCGCTCCAGCTGGCGACGGATCTCGGCGCGTACGGCCCGGTCGAGCCGGTGGAGCGAGTGCTGTGGCTGCGCTACACCGACCAGTCGGACATCGGCCGCCGCCTGTTGCGGCGGCTGGCGCTGGCGGGCCGGGCCTCGCTCGGCGCGGCGGCCGCGGCCGCACTGCTGGCCACGGACGAGGCGGAGGCGACCCGTCAGCTGCTCGCGCTCGCGCGGGCCGGTCTGATCGACCATGTCCGGGGCAGCCGCTACCGGCTGCACGACCTGGTCCGGGCCTTCGCCCAGGCCCGCCTCGCCGACGAGGAGGCACCGGCCGACCGTACGGCGGCGCAGGAGCGGCTGATCGTGAACTACGGGGAACTGGCCGACTCCGTGCTGCGGCTGGTGGACGGCAACATGTCCACCCGCTCGGACCGGTTCAGCCCGCACGGCTTCACCTCGCTCGACGAGGCGCTGCGCTGGCTGGACGACGAGTCGAGCTTCATCACGGCGGCGCTGCGGCACGCCGAGGGCGTCGACCAGGCGGCCGTGCAGAGTCTGCTGGGCGCCCTGTGCGACTACTGCCTGCTGCGCGGCGACCTGTACCGGCTCGGTGAGATCAGCGAGCTGGCGCAGGCGGTGGACCAGGGACTGCTGGTGCGTTCGGTGCAGTGGCGGACCGGTATCGCGGCTCGGCACCTGGGCGAACTGGACAAGGCGCGCACCACCCTCACCTCGGTGGTGGACCTCTACATGGAGGCGCACCACGACGCCGGCGCGGCCCGTGCCCTGTGCTCCCTCGGGATCACCCTGCACCACCAGGGCAACCTCACCGAGGCGGCGGCCAAGCTCCAGGAGGCGCTGGATCTGCAGGCGGCCCCCCAGCTGGCGACCGACCGGGCCTGGACGATGCACGCGCTCGCGGCGGTGCAGCGCGACCGCGCCCGGCTGCCGGAGGCGTTGGACCTGCTCACCCGCTCGCTCGTGCTGCACCGGGAGGGCGGTTCGGTGCACGGCGAGGCCTGGGCGCACTTCCAGCTCGGTCAGCTGGCGCTGCGGATGGGCGACGTACCGCGTGCGGAGCGCGAGTTGGGGGCGGCGCTGGAGCGCTACGGCCGTACCCGCGACGCCCGCGGCGAGGCCTGGGCACTGACCCAGCTGGCGCGCACCCGGCTGGTGGACGGTGACGCGTCCCCGGCGGTGGACGCACTGCGGCAGGCGGCGGCCCGGCACCGGGAGAACGAGGACGCGCGCGGCGAGGCCTGGACGGTCTACTACCTGGGCCAGGCGCTGGAGGAGACCGGCACGCTGGACCTGGCGGTCCGTGAGCTGGAGCGCTCGCGCGCGATGTTCTCCCGGATGCGGGACGTCTACGGACTGGCCTGCGCCCGCCACCACTCGGCCCGGGTCACCCGCGACCAGCGCGCGGCCCAGACCGGCTCGCTGCGCAACTCGGGTTTCGCCCGCCAGCTGCTGGTCGACGCCCACGCCGACTTCCAGCGCATCGGTGTCGTCCACGGCGAGGCCTGGACCTGTCTGGAGCTGGCCGTCGTCGACGCCGGCAACAGCCGCACCCAGCAGGCCCTGGCCCTGTGCGACGAGGCGGTCACCCTGTTCTCGTCGTACGGCGACCGCCGCGGCGAGGACTGGGCCCGCTTCCTGCGCTGCACCCTGCTCCCCTACGCCGCACCGGGCGGTGCGGAGGTGGGCACGGCGGTCGCGCAGGAGGAACTCGCCCAGCTCTCCCGCGCCGTCCATCCGCTGCGCGACGAGAAACTGACCGAGTACGTCACCGCGTACGGCCTGCTGCTGGACCGCGGGATCACCCTGGAGTCCGGCTGGCAGGCCTGGCGCCTGGGCATGGTGCCCAGCCGGCACGCCCGTGAGGTGATGGGGGTGCCGGTGCCGGGCGGGGAGTGACCCGGGTCAGCCCTTGGAGTCGGCCACCGCGGTCCCCGGGTCCGCCTTGGCGTCCGGGGCCTCCTTGAAGTCGACCTTCTGCATGTGCTTGCTCATGGACTTCATCAGGCCCCAGACCGCCAGGGCCATCACCGCGAAGACGATGAAGCCGAGGACCCCGGGGGTGACCTTGTTCTCGTCGACCTCCTTGGCGAGGGGGACGAGGTGCGTCAGTGCCAGGTTTGCGCTTGCGCTCATGTCAGGCATTGTCGCGGATGCCCGCAAAGAGGTCGTCCTCGGGGAGGGAGGTATCGACGAGCGACTTCGCGAGCTCGTACTCCTCGGTCGGCCAGACCTCCTTCTGGAGGTCCATCGGGACCTTGAACCAGCCGCCGTCGGGGTCGATCTGCGTGGCGTGCGCGATCAGTGCCTTGTCGCGGATCTCGAAGAAGTCCGCGCACGGGATGTGCGTGGTCAGGGTGCGCTCGGTGCGCTCCGTCTCGCTCCACCGCTTCAGCCAGTCCCCGTACGGCGACTCCATGCCGCGCGCCAGCAGCGCGTTGTGCAGCGCCTCGGTGCGCGGGCGGTTGAAGCCCTGGTTGTAGTAGAGCTTCCGCGCCTGGTGGACCGGGCCGAACTCGCCCTCGGGGTACTTCTCCGGGTCGGCCGCGCCCTCGAAGGCCACCATCGAGATCTTGTGGGTCATGATGTGGTCGGGGTGCGGGTAGCCGCCGTTCTCGTCGTAGGTGGTGATCACCTGCGGACGGAACGCGCGGATCCGCCGGACGAGCTCACCGGCGGCCTTGTCGACGTCCTCCAGGGCGAAGCAGCCGTCGGGAAGCGGCGGCAGCGGGTCGCCCTCGGGCAGGCCCGAGTCGACGAAGCCCAGCCAGTCCTGCTTGACGCCGAGGATCTCCCGGGCCTCGTCCATCTCCTTCTTGCGTACCTCGTGGATGTGCTCCTCGATGTACTTGTCGCCCTGCAGCTTGGGGTTGAGGATGGAGCCGCGCTCCCCGCCCGTGCAGGTCACGACCAGCACGTCCACCCCCTCGGACACGTACTTCGCCATGGTGGCCGCGCCCTTGCTCGACTCGTCGTCGGGGTGGGCGTGGACGGCCATCAGTCGCAGCTGGTCAGTCAAGACTCAATCCTCAGTAAGTCGGCGCCCCGGTGTCTTCGGGTGCGATCGGCGCTTCTATAGTGACCGAATCGGGGGGCGAATAATTCCGGGGTCCGGGTCCGGCCGGCCCCGGAAGGGTTCCTGCAGGAGGACGATCATGAGTACCGCGAGTACGCGGCCGCCCGAGGGTCGCTACGGCCGCTCCTCGGACGAGGCCGCCGACCGCAAACTCAAGATCACCGGCGCCGTCCTGGGCGCCCTGCTCCTCGCCCTGGTCGGTTATTTCGCCTACCACTATGTCGTGAAGAGCGAGATCAGCGCCCAGGTGGTCACCTTCGACGCCTCGGACAGCGCGGTCAAGGTGCATCTGGAGGTCCACAAGGACGCCGGCGCCTCCGGGTACTGCACCCTGCGTTCCCAGGCCGCGGACGGCTCCGAGGTGGGCCGGGCGGACTTCCGCTTCACCGGTTCCGCCACCGAGATCGACCGCGTGGTCACCCTGCGTACGACGGCTCGCGGCACCACGGCGGAGCTGCTCGGCTGCCACACCGGCTGACACCGGCCATGAATACGTAGAGCCTCACCTGCGTTGATGCGATTCTGATGGCTTATGTCCTCCCCCTTACGCCGTCGAATTGTTAGGCTCGTGGTTTCGCCCTTCCGTGGAGGAACATGCTTCTGGGTAGGGCGATGCTTTGTATTCCCAGTACCTACGAGGAGCACCTGTGACCCAGACCAGCGAGAACGTCACCTGGCTGACCCAGGAGGCGTACAACCAGCTCAAGGCCGAGCTGGAGTACCTGTCTGGTCCTGCGCGCACGGAGATCGCCGCCAAGATCGCGGCTGCGCGCGAGGAGGGCGACCTGCGCGAGAACGGCGGGTACCACGCGGCCAAGGAGGAGCAGGGCAAGCAGGAGCTCCGTGTGCGCCAGCTGACCCAGCTTCTGGAGAACGCCAAGGTCGGCGAGGCTCCGGCCTCCGCGGACGGCGCTGTCGCGCCCGGCATGGTGGTGACCATCGCCTTCGACGGCGACGAGGACGACACGATGACGTTCCTCCTCGCCTCGCGCGAGTACGCCAGCGCCGACGTCGAGACCTACTCGCCGCAGTCCCCGCTGGGCACCGGTGTCATCGGACACAAGGTGGGCGAGGACGCCGAGTACGAGCTGCCGAACGGCAAGAAGGCCTCGGTGAAGATCCTCAAGGCCGAGCCCTACTCCGGCTGACCTCGACAGACACCTGCCCCCGGCGTCCACGGGACGCCGGGGGCGTTGTCATGGGCCGGGTCAGGCGGTGGCCGAGCGGTACTTGCGGACCGCTAGCGTCCGGAAGACCAGGATGATCGCGACCGACCAGATCAGCGAGGCCACGACCGGGTGCTGCATGGGCCAGGCGCCGGACGCGTTGAAGCCCGGCGGCAGATTGCCGAACAGCTCACGGCTGGCCTGGACGGTGGCGCTGAACGGGTTCCACTCCGCGATGTGACGCAGGAAGGCCGGCAGGTGGCTGGCGTCCACGAACGCGTTCGAGATGAACGTCAGCGGGAACAGCCAGATCAGACCGCCCGAGGTCGCCGCCTCGGGGGTGCGCACGGACAGGCCGATGAGCGCGCCGATCCAGGAGAACGCGTACCCGAGCAGCAGGAGCAGACCGAATCCGGCGAGCACCTTGCCGAGGTTCTCGTGGGTGCGCCAGCCGACGATCAGGGCGACGACCGCCAGCACGACGAGGGTGAGCGCCGTCTGCACCAGGTCGGCGATGGTCCGGCCGGTCAGCACCGCGCCGCGCGCCATGGGCAGCGACCGGAAGCGGTCGATGAGGCCCTTGTGCATGTCGTCGGCGATGCCCGCGCCCGCGCCCGCGGTGGCGAAGGTCACCGTCTGCGCGAAGATGCCCGCCATCAGGAACTCGCGGTAGGCCTGGGTGGAGGTGGACGAGCCGACCTGGATCGAGCCGCCGAACACGTAGGTGAACAGCACCACGAACATGATGGGCTGGATGAGCCCGAAGATCAGCATCTCGGGGATCCGGGACATCCGGATCAGGTTGCGTTTCGCGATCACCATCGAGTCGCGGAAGGACTGACTGACGGCGTTGCCCGGGGCGGCTACCCGCACGGTGTCGCTGACGGCGCTCACTTCACGGTCTCCTTGCGGCTGTCCTTGCGGGTGTTCTGCCGGCCCTGGTCGCCGGTGTCCTCGGTCTTCTCCTCGGCCGTGTGTCCGGTCAGGGACAGGAAGACGTCGTCGAGGGTCGGGCGGCGCAGCGCGATGTCGTCGATCTCGATGCCCCGGGAGTCCAGCTCACGGATGACCTCCGCGAGCAGCTTGGCGCCGCCGGTGACGGGGACCGTGAGCTTGCGGGTGTGCTCCTCGACGGTGGTCTCGCCCTTGCCGAAGCCGCGCAGCACCTCGCCGGCGGTCGGGATGTGCTCGCGCTCGTGGACGACGACCTCGACGCGCTCGCCGCCGGTGCGGGCCTTGAGCTGGTCCGAGGTGCCCTGGGCGATGACCCGTCCGTGGTCGACGACCGCGATGTCGTGGGCGAGGTGGTCGGCCTCCTCCAGGTACTGCGTGGTCAGCAGCAGCGTCGTGCCGCCGGAGACGAGCTGCTTGATGACCTCCCACAGCTGCTGGCGGTTGCGCGGGTCGAGGCCGGTGGTGGGTTCGTCCATGAACATCACCGGCGGCGAGACGACCAGTGCGGCCGCCAGGTCGAGGCGGCGGCGCATGCCTCCGGAGTAGGTCTTGGCGGGGCGGTCCGCGGCGTCGGTGAGGTGGAACTGCTCCAGCAGCTCGACCGCGCGGGCCTTGGCCTGTTTCGCGCCCATCTGGTACAGACGGCCGACCATCTGCAGGTTCTCGCGGCCGGTCAGGTATTCGTCGACCGCCGCGAACTGTCCGGACAGGCCGATGGAGCGGCGCACCGCGTCCGGTTGCCCGACCACGTCCAGGCCCGCGACGACCGCCTTGCCGCTGTCGGGGCGCAACAGGGTGGTCAGACAGCGGACGGTCGTCGTCTTGCCGGCGCCGTTCGGCCCGAGCAGTCCGAGGACGGTGCCTTCGGGGACATCGAGATCGACGCCGTCCAAAGCCCTTACGTCACCGAAGGTCTTCACCAGGCCTTCGGCATAGATGGCGCCTGGCATATGAGTCTCCACGTCGTCGAGGATTCTTCGAGAAAGGCTAGGTATGCGCGCTTCGGTCCGCCTATGGTTTTCGCCGACGCGACGACAGGCGGGCGCGACCGTGGCCACGCGACACACCATAACGCGATGTATCGCGTTCGTCGACAGGTTTTCTCGAACGAGTGAATGAACAGGTCCTGACCTCGCCGTTCGCCCTCGGAAGCGGCCGAAGGCGCGGCCCGGAGCGGCCGGAAGCAGCCCGGAGCCGTCCGGGAGCCGCCGGGAGCGCGGCCGTTTCTCTCAGTCGATGACCGTGTAGCCGGCCTCGCGCAGTGCCTGCCCGACCTCCGTGCAGTGCACCGGCCCCTTGGTCTCCAGCTGGAGTTCGACCTCCGCCTCCGAGAGCCCGAGCCGGGGGTCGGTCCTGACGTGGCTGATGTCCAGGACGTTGGCGTCGGCCCCCGACAGCACCCCGAGGAGCGTGGCCAGGGCGCCCGGCCGGTCGGTCAGCCGCAGCCGTACGGCCAGGTAGCGGCCCTGCGCGGACATGCCGTGCCGCAGCACCCGCTGCATCAGCACCGGATCGACGTTGCCACCGGAGAGCACCGCGACGACCGGTCCGGCGAAGGTGCCGGGCTCGGCGAGCAGGGCGGCCACCGGAGCGGCACCGGCCGGTTCCACGACCAGCTTGGCCCGCTCCAGGCAGAGCAGCAGGGCGGCGGAGAGCCGGTCCTCGCCGACCGTGCGGACCTCGTCGACCAGCTCCTCGACCAACGCGAACGGCACGTCGCCGGGCCGACCGACCTTGATCCCGTCGGCCATCGTCACCGGGTTGTGCACCGAGACCGGCCGTCCGGCGGCCAGCGAGGGCGGATACGCGGCCGCACCCTCCGCCTGGACGCCGACGATCCGCACGTCCGGCCTGATCGCCTTCACCGCGACCGCGATCCCGGCGGCGAGCCCGCCGCCCCCGACACCGACGACGATCGTGCCGACCTCCGGGCACTGGTCCAGGATCTCCAGCCCGACCGTGCCCTGACCGGCGATGACGTCGGGGTGGTCGAAGGGGTGGATGAACACCGCGCCGGTCTCGGCCGCGTACTCCTGGGCGGCGGCCAGCGTCTCGTCGACCACCTGACCGTGCAGCCGGACCTCGGCGCCGTACTCGCGGGTCGCGCTGATCTTGGGCAGCGGGGCGCCGACGGGCATGAACACCGTGGCGTGCACACCGAGCAGCGCGGAGGCCAGGGCCACGCCCTGGGCGTGGTTGCCGGCGCTGGCCGCCACCACCCCGGCGGCGCGCTCCTCGGGCAGCAGCCCGGCGATCCGCACGTAGGCTCCGCGCAGCTTGAACGAACCGGTCCGCTGGAGGTTCTCGCACTTGAGGTGCACCGGCGAGCCGACCAGCTGGGACAGGTGACGGCTGCCCTCCATCGCGGTCACCCGCGCCACGCCCGTGAGCATCTTCTGAGCGCCGCGTACGTCGTCGAGGGTGACGGGGCGCAGGGAGTCAGCCGTGCTGTAGCTCATGACCCAAGTCTCGCAGTTCACAGGCCGGAGCCTCGGGTGTGACCAAGCTCCGAGACCGGTTTGCGCAGCGCCGGTACGGCTCGACCCCGGTCCGCGTACTCTGTCCCCCACACCAGCACTCTTCATGAAGTGAGTCCCCGGCCATGCCCACAACACCTGAAATGTCGATGGACATGACGACCGTCGGTGACACCGGCCTCCTCGACACGCTGCAGCACGAGGTGGCGGTGTTCGCCCGCCGTGCCGAACAGACCCGGCTCGGCGGCGTCGGGCAGGTGCGCAACTCCATGGACCGCGCCGCGTATCTGCTGCTCAACCGCCTCGACAAGGAAGGCCCCATGGGGGTCAAGGCGCTCGCCGCGAGCATGGGGATCGACTCCTCCACGGTCACCCGGCAGGTGGCCCCGCTGGTCGACACCGGGCTCGTCAAGCGCACCTCGCACCCCGAGGACGGGCGGGCCGTGGTGCTCCAGCTGTCCCCGCGCGGGCTGTCGCGGCTGGACGAAGTACGTTCCTCGCGGCGGCAGTTGATGGCGGAGCTGACCCAGGACTGGGAGCCGGCGGAGCGCGAGGCGTTCTGTGCGCTGCTCACGCGCTTCAACACCGCCCTGTCGGCGCGGATGTCCCTCCAGCCGGGCTCGGACGCACCTCCGGCATCCTGAACCCCGGCCGGCCCCGGCCCGCGGACCGTCCGGCACGCGTGCGTGCCGCCCGGCTCTTGACCGTGAGGGCACCCCTGGCCTCATATGAGACCGGGCCTCCGTCCTATCCGAATCCGTGTCCGGTTCCCGGACACGGGGGCCCACGCAGACGGGGAGGTACGGTGCGTGATCGGCAGGCGTTCCAGGACGCCCGCCGGGCCCGGGAGTTCGAGGCGTTCGTCGCGGGCGCGGCAGGACGGCTGCTGCATGCCGCGACGCTGCTCACCGCGGAGGCCCCGGACGCCAACCCGCGCGCGCGGCGCCTGCTGACCCTCGCGCTCGCGCACACGTACGCGTGCTGGGACGGGCTGCGCGGCGAGGACCCGTACGACCGGGCCCGCCAGCACCTGGCCCTGCGCTTCGCGAACTCCGTCTGGCACCAGTACGGCAGCCCGCTGAGCCGCGCCCGCCCGCACCCGGACAGCGCCCTCGCCGTCCTGACCCCGCAGGAGCGCCTGATCGTGGTGCTCCGGCTGTACGAAGGGGTCGCCGAGGAGCAGACGGCGGCGCTGCTCGGCCTGCCCACGGACCGGGTGCACACCATCTGCGACCGGGCCACCGCCACCCTGCTGCACCCGCCCAGGAAGGCGGCACCCCCGGTGATGGGAGCGAAGGTGGCACCGTCGTGAACCGTGTCGAACGCGAGGCGGCCGCCCGGCGGATCATGGAACAGGGGCCGCCACGGGTGCCGCCCGATCTCTACGGCGAGGTGCTGCGCCGCGGCGGCCGCCTGTTGCGCCGCCGACGGGCGGCCCGCCGCCTGCTGTGGGTGCTGCTGTGCGCGGCGGCGGTGGCCTTCACCGTCTGGGCGGTGCTGGTCCGGCCGTGGGCGCAGCCGCCGTCCACGACGACTCCGCCCGTCGTCGGCTGGTGAGCCGGTTCTAGCCGAGCGCCTGCTGGAGGTCTTCCAGCAGGTCGTCGACGTTCTCGATGCCCACGGACAGGCGCACCAGGTCGGCGGGCACCTCCAGCGCGGAACCGGCCGCCGAGGCGTGCGTCATCCGGCCCGGGTGCTCGATCAGCGACTCGACGCCGCCCAGGGACTCGCCGAGGGTGAACACCTTGGCGCGGTTGCAGACCTCGACCGCCGCCTCCTCGCCACCCGTGACCTGGAAGGAGATCATGCCGCCGAAGGCCTTCATCTGCTTGGCGGCGGTCTCGTGCCCGGGGTGCTCGGGCAGGCCCGGGTAGAGGACACGCGTCACGCGCGCGTGCCGGCTCAGCATGTCCGCGATCCTGGTGGCGTTCTCACTGTGCCGGTCCATGCGCACCGCGAGCGTCTTGGTGCCGCGCAGCACCAGCCACGAGTCGAACGGTCCGGCGACCGCGCCCATCGCGTTCTGGTGGTACGCCAGCTCCTCGCCCAGCGCCTGGTCCGACACGATCAGCGCGCCGCCGACCACGTCGGAGTGACCGCCCATGTACTTCGTCAGCGAGTGCACGACGACGTCCGCGCCGAGCGAGAGCGGCTGCTGGAGGTAGGGCGTGGCGAAGGTGTTGTCGACGACGAGCCGGGCGCCCGCGTCGTGGGCGACCTGCGCGACCGCGGCGATGTCGGTGATGCCGAGCAGCGGGTTGGACGGGGTCTCCACCCAGACCGCCTTGGTCTTCGGGGTGATCGCGGCCCGCACGGCCGACGGGTCGCTGGTGTCGGCGACGGACCACTCCACGCCCCACCGGGAGACGACCTTCGCGAACAGCCGGAACGTGCCGCCGTACGCGTCGTTCGGGATGACCACGTGGTCGCCGGGGCTGAGCAGCGTGCGCAGCAGGGCGTCCTCGGCCGCCAGCCCGGACGCGAACGCGAGGCCGCGGCGGCCGCCCTCCAGCGCGGCCAGGTTCTCCTCCAGGGCGGTCCTGGTGGGGTTGGCGCTGCGGCTGTACTCGTAGCCGCCGCGCAGACCGCCGACGCCGTCCTGCTTGTAGGTCGAGACCTGGTAGATCGGCGGTACGACCGCACCGGTGAGGGGGTCCGCCGTGTTGCCCGCGTGGATGGCGAGCGTCTCGAAATGCTGACTGATGTGCCTGTCGCTCATAAGCCCCGAGCCTAGTGCTCAGGCGCCTGCTCACGCGCCCCGGAGGAGCGCGGGGCGGTACCGGTGTGTGCCTTCGCCACGTGGACGCCACCCGTCCCCACCGCCCCGCGACCGCGTCCCGGCCCCGCGTCGTCCACGGGCCACGACCACCGGTTCGCCAATTGTCCGCGCCGTCTGGTTCGCTTGACGCATGGCGATTCTCTGGGCCCTGATGGCGCTGCTCCTGCTGAGCTTCGTGCTGCTCCCTGTCCTGCGGCGGCGGCGCGGCATGATCGAGCAGGTCCACCCGAGCCACCCGGACGCCGCCGACCCGGCGGACTACGGCTTCGTGCGCGAGGAGGACCTGGACGTCCGGATGCCCGGGCCCGACCACGACCTGCTCGACGTCCTGGACCTGGTGCAGCGTACCCACGACTACCACGCCGCGGCGCAGCTGCTGGCGGGCACGGAGATCACCGGCGAACTGCGCTGGCAGCGGGTGCAGGCCTTCGCCGGCGCGGCGGCGCTGGAGCTCCAGCAGCGGCCGGGCGGGGTCAGCGAGACACCGGGCGGCCAGTGGCTGCGGGTGTGGCGCGCCGAGCAGCCCAAGGACGCCGGCGGCGCGGCCGTGCACGCGGAGTTCCTGGTCCAGCAGGCGTGGCGGACGTCGACGCCGGGCACGGACGACTTCCGGATCATCATGGAGGAGGCCAGGGACGCCTGCGGTCAGGCGGCGCTGCTGTCCCCCGGCGACCCGGTGCCGTACGTCATCGAGCTGTCGGTGGCCCGCGGGCTGAACTACTCGCAGCCGGACTTCGAGAAGCTCTGGCTGAAGATCCTGGACCGCGCGCCCGCGCACATGGGGGCGCATCTCGCCGCCCTGCACTACTGGTGCGAGAAGTGGCACGGCTCGCGCGAGGCGGCGTACTCCTTCGCCGAGGCCGCCGCCGCACGCGCCCCGCGGGGCTCCCTGCTGGCCGCGATGCCGCTGTTCGCGGTCTTCGAGCACCTTCCCGAGGTCAACCTGGTGGCGAGCTTCTACCAGAGCGAGGTCGTCACCAAGGCCGTCCACGGCGCCCTGCACGCGGTGCACTCGGCCCGCCAGGACGACCCGATGCTCGCCCACGTCCGGCACCTGCTGATCTTCTTCCTGGTCCGCTCCGAACGCTGGGCGGAAGCCATGGGCGAGCTGATACACGTCGACGGGCACGTGGGGGCCCTGCCGTGGACGCTGTCCGCGAACCCGGCCGCCGAGTTCACCCTCTACCGCGCGCTGGCGGTGGCGGGCTACGAGGCGAACGGCGGCAGCCCGGCGACACTGCCCGGCTGAGAGGCCTCCGGCCACAGGACGGGACGCGTGCCGGCCGGGGCGCCGGTGGGACCCGCCTCGGTTCGTCACCCGGCGCCGCGGAGAGAACAATGGGACTCCCGCGCCGTGTGAGGTGGTGGCGATGCCTGCTTGGCACCTGCGTGAATACCGCGAAGACGATCTCGACCAGGCCATCGACATCTGGGACCAGAGCCGTCCGCCCGACGAGGACCAGGTGTTCGCGGTCTCCGAGGTCATGACGGCGGCCAAGGCCGGACAGCCGGCGGTCGTCGCGGTCGTCGGGGAGGAACTGGTCGGCATGGCCGTGGCGCAGGCCTACGGAAAGCGGGGGTGGATCCTCCTGGTGGCGCTCGCCTCCCGCTGGCGTGAGCGCGGGATCGGCAGCGCCCTCCTCTCCGATCTCGAGCGGCGCCTGCGGGCACTGGGCGTGCGCCACATCAGCGCGCTGCTGCCCGCCGAGGCTGCGGGCACGAAGGCTCTGGAGAACTCCGGCTACCGGTTCCGCGACGGGCTCACCTACTACGAGAAGCTCGAACCCGTCGACACCGCGAACGCGGAGGTCCTCGCGGGGCTGGGCGGCCGCATGCTGCCCGAGGGCCTCTGGAACGACATGGCCGGCATGGAGGAGGAGAAGCAGGTCGTCGAGCGCCGTGTCGTGCTCCCGCTGACCGAACCGGCACTGGCGGACCTTTACGACGTGGCCCCGCCCAAGGCGATCATCCTGTTCGGCCCGCCGGGCACCGGAAAGACGAGCTTCGCCAAAGCGGTGGCCTCACGGCTCGGCTGGCCGTTCGTGGAACTCTTCCCCTCCCGGCTCGCGGCCGACACGAGCGAGGGCCTGGCCGTGGCGCTGCGGGAGGCCTTCGCGGACCTGGCGGAGCTGGACTCGGTCCTGCTCTTCATCGACGAGGTCGAGGAGATCGCCGGGGCGCGCTCAGGAAAGGCGGTCGATCCCGGGCACGGCGTGACCAACGAGCTGCTCAAGCTCATCCCCATCTTCCGCGAGCACGACGCGCGGCTGCTGGCCTGCGCCACCAACTCGATTCGCTCTCTCGACGCGGCGTTCCTGCGGCCGGGCCGCTTCGACTACGTCATCCCCATCGGCCCACCGGACGCGACCGCCCGGGCGGCGATCTGGAGCCGCTACATCCGAGCCTCCGCCGAGACCGTGGACATCGCCCAACTCGTCCGGGCGAGCGAGCTGTTCACCCCGGCCGACATCGAATTCGCGGCACGCAAGGGCGCACAGGCGGCATTCGAGCGCGAAGTCACCCACCGTCAGGGCCGACCGGCGACGACCGAGGACTACATGACCGCCATCGCCGACACCCGCCCGACACTCACCGCACAGGCCATCCAGGAGTTCGCGGAGGACATCGACAAGTACCGCCGCCTGTGAGCCGGACGCCCGCATCCCCGGCCCGCGGTGCGCGGCGACCGCCCTCGTCCCAGGCAACCGCCGGAACCGACGCCGAAACCCCGGTCTGCCTGGACACGGGAGACGGCGGGTACCGTCAGCCCGTTTCCCACAGGTTCACCGTCCTGTCGACGCCGCAGCCGGCGAGCATCCGTCCGTCCGGACTGAAGGCCAGACCCCGTACCGCCTTGCGGTGGCCGGTGAGATGGGCGGCCGGAGTCAGGTGCGCGGGGTCGGTGACATCCCACAGGGTCACCGCCGCGTTCTCGCATCCGGAGGCCAGCAACCGGCCGTCCGGACTGAACACCACCGCGTACATCCGCCCCGTGTCCCCGGGACCGGCCAGAGGAAGGATGCCTGTGCCCGTCCGTACCGGGTGTGCCGGGTCGGTGATGTCCCACACCATGACGGCTCCCTTCCGCCACGACCCATAGGTGCCGGACACCACGCCCAGGTCCCCGCTGCCGGTGGCCAGCAGCCGCCCCTGAGGACTGAATCCCACCGCATGGACGGCCGGCGCCCCGCCCGCGGACAACGCCTTCGGCCATTCGCGGACCTGTGGCCGGACGACGGCGGTTCGGACCGGGTGGGCCGGCTCGCTGACGTCCCACAGGACGCCGGTGTTCTTGTCACCGTCGGAACCCGAAGCCAGTAACCGTCCATCGGGACTGAACATCACCGACAGGACGGGACCCGACCGCCAGAGATGCCGGTGGTGGGTGACACGGGCGCACCGGCTCGGCCTTGCGAGGTCGCGGAGATCCCAGATGATCACCGTGCGGTCGACGGCACAGGCGATGAACCGTCCGTCCGGGCTGAAACTCACCGCGTGGACACCGCCTTGACGCCAGCCGTCTCGGAACAACCAGCCGGGGCGGTCATGGACGAGGATCGCCGACCGGGTCAGGTTCGCGGGGTCCGCGACATCCCAGAGGACCACGCTCCGGTCGGTGCTTCCGGACGCCAGCAGCCGTCCGTCCGGGCTGAACGCCACCGCGTTCACCGCTCTGCCGTGCCCGGTGAGGGTGGCGGCCCGGGTCTGGTGCGATGCGTCCGTGACATCCCAGAGGACCACGGTCCTGTCGCTGCTTCCGGACGCCAGCAGCCGTCCGTCCGGACTGAACGCCACCGCGTTCACCGCTCTGCCGTGCCCGGTGAGGGTGGCGGCCGGCCCTCGCGGCGGAGGCGGCGACGGCGGTCCGGGGAATGCCATGGTGCAGTCTCGCGCGATCCGGCACACCCCGGAAGGCGGAGCACCGACTTCCGCCGTCCGGCCGTGCAACAGGGCCGACGAATCCGCGCGCTCCGCCCGGGGATGCGACGACGCCCTTCATCTCACATCACACGGGCATCAGGGATGACGTCCCCGGCTGGGCCGCTGACCACGGGTCAGGGACACAGATGGGCCAGGAGTTCCGCGCCGGCGGGGTACCCGTGCTCCCGGGGGAGAAGTCGGGTCGCTGCGTCCGGTTCGCCGTCCCTGACGAGTGCGTGGATCTCGTGGGCGAGCGGGGTCACGTCGCTGACGGACACGATCCACTCGTCCGCGTAACGCGTCGACGCCTCGCCCGAGAGCCCAAGTTGCAATGAGCGGTAGGGCAGGGGACGCAGGTGCAGATCGCGTTCCGGATCCCACTGGACACGGGCCGGCGCATGCTTGAGGTCACGCTGCCAGGCGCCGCGGTCGGGATGCAGTCCGCGGACGTAACTCGACAGGCGGGCATGACGCAGCGCCCAGTCGAAACCGTCGCGGGTGATATCGACGGCGAGGACGGTCTCCTGACCCTCCTTCGTGCCCCAGCCCGAGCGGTACATCATCCACAGGAAACTGGGTTTGATCCACGTCATCCGGCCAGGCTTCCACGCGGCCGGAAAACGGCCGTCCCGGATGGCGGGCAGTCCGATCTCAGGGGAGTACGCCTGGTAGACGGTGATCGTAGACGCCGTGTGGAGCGCGCGAATCCGGCGGAACGGTTCTTCCATGGCGTACAGCGTGGGCCCGGTCAGCTCGGGTGACCATCGATTTTCCTGGCGGTCGGACGGCGGACGGGACCGGGAGCGGACGACGGACTGTGGGCGCGGCTCGACGTGGCTCGTGGGGTGACGGTCACTCGACGCCCAGCGGGCCGATACCGAGGTCCTCCCGCATGACGCGACGCATCTGCGCCATGGCCGCGCGCCGCCTCGCTATCAGGGACGCTTCCTCGTCGGACCCGACAGCCACGCCTCGGGCGTACGCGTCGCGCAGGGCGCGCATCCCGTGGAACGCCTCGTTTCCCGCCGTGACGACCTGCGGCGGCCCCACGAGCCAAAGGCGTTCACTTGCCGTATGGATGCCCGTCTCGCGTACGGCCTCCCGCACGGCCGAGTCACGTGCCGACGCGGACATGTGATCGCCCAGGGCGACGGCCCGTATGTCCTCACCCGCGGCCTTGAGAGCGGAGACGAACACCGTGTACACCTCGCGGCGTAGTTCCAGCGCGTGTCTGGCTTCTTCCCGTTGCCACCGGTTGCGATCGGCGATCAGAGTGGCCGCGATACCGATGGCGGCACCGGCCAGTGTGGAGAGCAGGGGCATCCAGTCCATGCGCGGCAGCATTTCCGAAACGGCGGGCCGCCGCCAGCAGGTCTCCCCGCGAACGCGGGTGCGCGCCCGCGTTCCGTGAAACGCACCGGCTCACGTGCTGTCGACGGGCGTCGGCAGCAGGGCGGTCGGCGGCTCATGGGCTGAACCTCTCGCGAGCACGGCTGCAGGGGCGGATCCGGGTACCTCCGCCCCGTGCAATCGACGGGTATCGACGGGTATCGATGGGTATCGACGGGCAGGGTCCGCACATGACCAGTGGTGGCCGCGACCGCGTCGCCGACGTGCGCGGTGTCGTGGGTGCGCACCTGCCCGGCTACCGGACCGAGTCCGTGGTGCTGCTCGGCGAGGGCCTGGACAACCTGGCGTACGAGGTCAACGGTGAGCTGATCGTGCGCTTCAGCAAGGAGCCCGACCCGGTACGGCGGGCCGCCCTGGTGAGCCACGAGGCCCGCTTGCTCGCCGCCGTCGCCGACATCTCGCCGCTGCCCGTCCCCGAACCGGCGTTCGCGGTCGCGGAGCTGGGATGTCTGGCCTACCGCAAGCTCCCCGGCGTGCCGCTGTTGGACACGCCGCGGCACCTGCGATCGGCCCACGGCACGTCGATCGGCGCCCGGCTCGGTGAGTTGCTCACCGCGCTGCACTCCGTTCCGGTCGGACGGCTGGCCGGTCTGGTGGACACGGACCTGCGGCCGCTCGCCGAGTGGCTGCAGGAGGCCAGGCAGGACTGTGTGAGGGTGGCCGGGCGGGTACCGGCGGTGCGTCGCCGTTCCGTCGAGGCGTTCTTGGACGCCGCACCACCGCACGACGGGTACAACCCGGCGTTCTCCCACAACGATCTGGGCATCGAGCACGTTCTCGTGGACCCGGTCGCGTGGACGGTGAGCGGCGTCATCGACTGGAGCGACGCGGCGATCGTCGATCCGGCCTACGACTTCGGGGTGCTCCACCGCGATCTCGGCCCTGCCGCTGCCCGCGCCGCCGTCGGCAGCCGCCGAACCGACACCGGCGACCTCACGGCTCTCCACGAGCGCGCCGTCTTCTATGCCCGGTGCGGTGTCTTCGAGGACCTCGCCCACGGCATCGAGACGGGACAGGGAAAGTACGTCGACAAGAGCCTTGCCGCGATGGAATGGCTGTTCCCGCCGTAGCCGCCTCCTCCCGGCCGTGCCGGCCGTGACCACCCTGCCGCCGACCGGGCTACGCTGCCCTGTCATGCAGGGGACGCGCCTGGACACCGAGCGGATCCGGGCCGTTCGCCGGCTGATCGACCCGGTTTTCCTCGACACCCCGCTGTACCCCTGCGAGGCGCTCGCATCCACCCTCGGCTGCGCTGTGACCATCAAGCTCGAAACGGCGAACCCGGTGCGCAGCTTCAAGGGCCGCGCTACCGAGGTGGTCGCGGGCCTCCTCGCCGAACAGGGTGCGCAGGCCGTGGTGTGCGCCAGCGCGGGCAACCTCGGGCAGGCCCTGGCCTGGTCGGGCCGCGGCCGGGGGCTCGCCGTGACCGTCGTGGCGTCCCGCTCCGCGACCGTGGCCAAGCTCGATCGCATCCGGGCGTTGGGCGCCCGGCTGGAACTGGTCGACGGCGACCACGAGATGGCTCGCGAACGCGCGGCGGCCCTCGCCCGGTACGACGGCATCCGGCTGCTCGAGGACAGCCTGGACATCGAGACCTGCGAGGGTGCGGCGACCATCGGTCTTGAACTGGTCGGCTCTCCACCGTCGTTCGACACCGTTCTGATCGCTCTCGGCGGCGGGGCGCTGGCCACCGGTGTCGGGCACGTGATGAAGACCCTGGCGCCGGAAGTCGAGGTGATCTGCGTGCAGCCGCTGGGCGCGCCCGCGATGACCCTCTCGTGGCGCGGGCGGCGCGTCGTCACCACCGACTCGGCCCGCACCATCGCCGACGGGGTCGCCGGACGGTGTCCCGTCCCGGCCGTCCTGGACGATCTCCTCCTGGTCGCCGACGACGCCGTCCTGGTCCGGGAGGAGTCGATCGTCGCCGGTATGCGGATGCTCCTGGACCACGCCGGCCTTGTCGCGGAGCCGTCGGCCGCGCTCGGCGTCGCCGCGATCCTCGAGGACCCCGCCCGCTTCGCCGGCCGACACGTCGTCACCATCGTGTGCGGCGGCAACGTCGACCCGGACGCCTACCACCGCTGGGTCGGTACGGCTCCTGTCCGCGGGTCCTGACGCGTGCCCGCAGCGTCCCGCCCTGCTCCGCCGTGCGGCGGGTCCGGGGCGGGGGCGCTGCGCCATACGTACCCGTCGCCTCACCCCCGGGGGGTAACCCGGCCGAGCCGCCGGTCCGTCACACCGGCGCGGCCGCTACGCCGGATGCCCTCTCCGGGATGCGCGCCGGGGCCATCCCGCCACAGGATCCTGACCATGCGGACATCTACTCTCATACGACCCTGTCCACCGCCGGTGCGACGCGGTGGTGCACGTCATGCCATATCCGCGGCTCTGGCCTGCGGTGTCCTGCTGGCCGGCACCGCGGCGTGCGCCGGGGTCGGCGGGCACACCAGTCACGTCGGCGCCCCGGGCGTCAACAACCCGTCGTCGCCGGGCTCGACCGGCCCGGAGCGCCTTCCCGGCGTCGGCAGCAGCATGTGGAAGCACGTACCGGCCGACGCCCGTCAGGCCGTGGTCGTCTACGGCGACGACGCGGACTCCGACGAGAGCACCGTCGTGCTCTACGAGAAGCAGGGCACTGCCTGGAAGAACAAGGGCAGTTGGCGCGCGCACAACGGCAGGCTGGGCTGGACGACCGACCACCGCCTGGACGACGAGCGCAGTCCCGTCGGCACCTTCTCCCTGACGGACGCGGGCGGGTCCCTGGAGGATCCGGGCAGCCATCTGCACTACTGGTACGACGACAACGCCTTCGCGTCCATGATCGAGGACGGCTCCGACCACGAGCACGACTTCGACTACGTCATCGCCATCGACTACAACCGGCTCAAGGGTGTCCCGCCGTTCGACTGGAGCCGTCCCCAGGGGGTGGAGAAGGGCGGCGGCATATGGCTGCACCTGGACCACGGTGACGGCACGTCCGCCTGTGTCAGCCTTCCCGAGTCCGGGATGAAGACCCTGCTCCACACCCTCGATCCGCACCTTCACCCGGTCGTGGTGATGGGGGACCGGGAGCGGCTGAAAGCCTGACGACGACCGGCCTGTACACCGGTCCGCACGCGGGGTCCGACGTCACCGCCGGGCTCCGCCCGGGCCCACCGCCCACGGCCGCGCGCGGCACCCCGCAGCCGGTCGGCTCCGAGCGCCCGGCGACCGTCCACGACGGGCGTGAGCCTCTCGGCCCACGTCTGACCCGCCCGGTCACTCCGGCGCGATCATCGACGCGAGAGTCGAGAACGCCGGGCGTTCGACGCTTCCCATCCAGCGAGCCGACCGGGAGGGACACCACGCGAGGGCCTGGTGGTCCGACGAACTCGTGGAGACCGCCTCCGCGGGTCGAGTCGGCCGAGTCCACCCTGCCCCCGCACTGTGCGCACCCACGAAGCCGGAACCGGTCCCGGGCGGACGAACCGAAGCAGCGCCGGTGGCGGCGCGGCTGACGCCGCGCGGCCGACGTCCGGGGCGCCTCGGGCGGCTCCCTTCAGGTGATTGCCGGAGGCCTCGCGAGCCGGCCGGCCGTCGCGGGGGTACGACGTCCGAGCAGAGGCGAACCCAGAACGCCGTGAGGAGTCTGGCGATGTACGCAGCGGTCCGGCGGTACGAGGGAGTGACCGATGCGGCCGAGGCCGCACGTGTCGTGAACGAGGGGTTCGTGCCGCTGCTGCGCCAGGTCTCCGGTTTCGTGGCCTACTACTGGATCGATGCCGGGGACGGAGTGATGGTGTCGACCAGCGTCTTCCAGGACCGGGCCGGTGCCGACGAATCGATCTCGAAGGCCGCCGACTTCGTACGGGACAACCTCGCGTCGTTGCTCCCCGACCCTCCCCAGGTCGTGGCCGGCGAGGTCGTGGCTTCCGCGTGACGGCGGCCGGGACGGCGGCCTGAGAGCACCGGTCAGTGGTTCTCGCCCCCGGCCGGGCGGCGGGCCACCTGTTTCCGCACCGTGCGCCACCGTGACCTGGTCTGCTCGACCAGCCTGTCCCACTCCTGGCGTACGTCGTGGTCGGACGGCCGGGCGCCCCGCCGGATCCGGCCGAGCTCGTCCCGTACTTCTCGTCCCAGGGCCGCCGACGCGACCAGGACGAGCATGGCCGCGAAGAGGGCGGAGACCATGGCGAAGACGGCCCCGACCACTCCGTAGCGTTCGACGGAGGAGTTGAACAGGCGCGGCATGTAGAACCTCGCGGCCGTCGAGTAGGCCACCGTCAGGACGGCACCCGCGACGGCGAAGGGGAGCAGGTCCCGCCAGCCGATCCGCCCGGCCGACAGGAGCCGGCCGCTCCAGACCAGGAAGGCGGCGGTCACCGGTACCTCGCACAGCGAGGTGACCACGCGCAGCACGCCTCCGCCAAGGGGCGCGGACAGCAACGCTGTCGCGACCGTGTAGCCGCCGAGGACGAGGATCCACCACAGGCCGTTGCGTGTGTTGCGCACGCTGAGGGGCTTGAGTTCCCAGGTCTGTTCGAAGAGCCGTTGTGCCGCTCGGGTGAAGCTCAGCACCGAGATCATCAGGAACACGGTGCCGAAGACACCCACGCTCGCCCTGGTGCCCTCGGCGGGCGAGAACAGCGAGTCGACAGCGGTGGCGCCCGCTCCGGTGAGGTGATACCGCCTGATGATCCGGCCTGCGGCGTCGTAGTGCACGGCGCCGCTCAGGACGGCGCTGCCGAGGATGGAGAGCGGGATCAGTGCCGTCAGGGCGCTGGACGCCAGGGCCATCGAGCGGTCGAAACCCACGATCCTCTGGAACCGGTTGATGACCCGCAGCGCGAAGACGGGACGCAGCCAGAACGTCAGCGTTCTGACGACCTGCTCTCGATTGATCCCCGCCGTGCTGCCCTCCGCGAAGTTCAGGACCTCTGTGGCGACCAGAGCCTAGGGGACGGTCGCCGGTCAGCCGGAGGACGACACGGGAAGCCCGCTCCTGCGGCTCTTCTCACGGCTCTATATGGCGGAAGCCAGCAGCACCAGGAGCAGCAGGACCAGCCGCAGGACCGAGACCGCCCTGGCGCCCCTGACCGTCTCCGGACGGTTCTCGCGCCGCAGCGCCGCCCACCCCGTGCCGACGAGCGACGCCAGCAGAACGACCGCCGCGCCGATGAGCGACGTGTCGGAGGGCTGCGGCAGCATCGGTCCCGGTTCCGCGGGGTCGATCTGGTTGTGGGTCGACCACACGACCAGCAGAGCGGCGGAGCCGCAGCTCACCAGGGCATCCAGCAGCAGAACGCCCCACCAGGCCCCGTCCGGGCCGAACCTTCGCCTCGCTTCCCCCGTGCCTGCCACGGGGTGGATCGTAGCGAAGGTTCGTTCCGACGAGCCGGCCTGCGGTCAACCCCGGGTCAGCCGTCGGTCAGCCCTGCGCTCAGCCCTCCGTGCGGGCCGGCAGGCGCCAGCCCGGGCGCGGGAAGTGGCAGGTGTAGCCCTCCGGGTAGCGCTCCAGGTAGTCCTGGTGCTCGGGCTCGGCCTCCCAGAAGGGACCGACCGGCTCGACCTCCGTGACGACCTTGCCCGGCCAGAGTCCGGACGCGTCGACGTCCGCGATGGTGTCCTCGGCGATCCGCTTCTGCTCGTCGTCCACGTAGTAGATCGCCGAGCGGTAGCTGAGGCCGATGTCGTTGCCCTGGCGGTTCCTGGTGCTCGGGTCGTGGATCTGGAAGAAGAACTCCAGGATCGCCCGGTAGTCGGTCTTCTCGGGGTCGAAGAGGATCTCGATCGCCTCCGCGTGCGTGCCGTGGTTACGGTACGTCGCGTTCGGCACGTCGCCCCCGGTGTATCCGACCCGGGTCCCGGTCACGCCGGGGAGCCGGCGGATCAGGTCCTGCATCCCCCAGAAGCATCCGCCCGCCAGCACGGCCCTCTGCGTCTGCCCAGCCATTACGGACCCTCCAATTTCTGTCAGCTCGTTCACTCGGGCTGTTCGGCCCGCCCATCACCGGCCTCCCGCGCCCACACCCCCACAACGCGCGAGGACCCCACGCGAATTCCGCGGGCGTGACCGCCGCCGCAGGGTGCCGGTCCGCCCCGCCGCCCGGGCACGGCGGGCCGCCCGGGTCCGCGCCGGGAATTGGGTTGCGCCCGCCGTGTGCCGCGGGCTGAATGGCTTCCATGGCCGACATTCATGGCTCCTACGACGAGTTGTTCGCCGCTGTGCCCACCATGCTCTCCGGACTGCTGGACGAGGGGGATGCGGGCGGTGCGGTCGCCGTCTTCGTGGACGGAGCCGCCGTGGTCGACGTGTGGGGCGGGTTCGCCGACGCGGGGCGGAGTGTGCCGTGGGAGCGGGACACGATCGTCAACGTGTTCTCCGTGACCAAGACGATGACCGCCCTGTGCGCGCTCGTCCTGATCGACCGGGGTGAGCTGGATCCCGACGCGCCGGTGGCCCGGTACTGGCCGGAGTTCGCCGTGGCGGGCAAGGAGGGCGTGCTGGTACGGCATGTGCTCTCGCACACCGCCGGACTGCCCGACTGGGAAGGGCCGACAGAGGAGCTGTACGACTGGACGACGGCCACGACGCGGCTGGCCGGGCAGGCTCCGCAGTGGGAGCCCGGGACGGCGGCCGGGTACCACTCGCTGACCCAGGGGTTCCTCGTGGGTGAGGTGGTGCGCCGGATCACCGGGCGGAGCCTGGGCGAGTTCTTCGCCGCCGAGGTGGCCGGGCCGCTGGGCGCGGACTTCCACATCGGGCTGGGTGCCGAGCACGACCGGCGGGTGGCGCTCACCGTGCCGCCGCCGGGCAGGGACGAGGAGTACGCGGCCGGTGCGCGGGACAGCGACGCGACCCGCGCCGGTGTCGCCACCCTGCGCGTCCGGGACGGCAACAGCATCGCCTGGCGGCGCGCGCAGATCCCCGCGGCGAGCGGCTTCGGCAACGCCCGCTCCGTCGCCCTCGTGCAGTCCCTGCTCGCCTGCGGCGGAGCCGTCGGCGAGGTGCGGGTGCTGTCGCCTGCGGGGTGCGAACGGGCCGGCGAGGTGCAGTTCGACGGTGACGACCGCGTGCTGGGCATGCCCTCCCGGTACGGCCTGGGATACGGCCTCTTCGGCAGCGCCCTGGGCTGGGGCGGCTGGGGCGGCGCGCTGGTCTGGGTCGACCCGGACGAACGGATGACGCTCGCCTACGTGACGAACCAGATGCGTGAACCGGCGGCCGACAACCGGGCCATCGAGCTGGTCATGGCCGCGCAGGACGGGCTCAAGGCCCTGCGGGGGTGAGCACCCGGGACCGTCAGGGCGAGCGCGGGGCACCTGCGGGCGGGATCTTTCTCGTCGGCGGGGGCTGGGACGCTCCCGAGGTGTACGGGCCGCGGGTGCGGGCAGCCGCCGTATCGGGTGCGTGATCGTCGACGAGGGGGACGGCGAGGAGCTGTTCGGGCGGTACGCGGGGATGTTGCGGGCCGCCGGAAAGTGCGTTCCGGTGCCGCTGATCGTGCCTTTCGACGGGCGGTTCGGTCCGGAGCGGCTGGGGGACGTGGACGGGGTGCCGGTGTGCGGCGGGCTCACGCCGGCCTGTCAGGACACGTTCTCGGACTGTCTGCGTCGGCTGCCCGAGGTGCTTGCCGAGCGCGGGCTCCCCTGTGCCGGGTTCTCCGCCGGAGCCGTTCCCGCCGCCCGGCGGGCCGTGGTCGGCGGCCGGCTGGTGGACGGGGTGCCGGTGTGTCCGCCGGACACCGCCGAGGACCTGGACGAGGTGGAGATCCGGCCGGGTTTCGGACTGGTGCCGTTCGCGGTGGAGGTGCACGCGGCGCAGTGGGGCACGCTGGGCCGGCTGGTCGCGGCCGTGACGCACGGCGGGGTGCCGTACGGCGTCGCGGTCGACGAGAACACCGTGCTGACGGTGTCGGACGAGCGGGGCCTGGTCGGCGGGCGTGGGCGCGTGCATGTCGTCCGCCGGTGACGGGGCGGGTGCGGTCGTCCGGTCGTGCGCGCCCGGAGAGTCCGTGCCGCTGGGTCAGCCGCCGCTGCCGTAGGGGCGGGTGAGGATTTCCAGGCGGTGGCCGTTGGGGTCGTCGAAGTAGGTGCCGCGGCCGCCGTCGTTGGTGTTGATCTCGCCGGGAAGCCTGTGGTGCGGATCGGCCCAGTAGCTGAGGCCGGCGTCCTGGACGCGGCTGAAGATCTCGTCGAAGTCGTCCTCGGAGACGAGGAAGGCGTAGTGCTGCGGCGGGATGTCCCCGGGGCTCTCCATGTAGTCGAGGGTGACGCCGTTGGGCAGGGCCACCGGGACGAACGGTCCGTATTCCGGGCTGACTTCGAGACCGAGGATGTCGGCCAGGAACCTCGCCGACTCCTGCTTGTCGTGTGCCGCGACGATGGTGTGGTTCAGGTTCACGGTCATCGTGAGACCTCCTCCTGTCCAACGTACTCCCGGCCCGATTCAAGGTACGGCTCACCTTGGCGGTCGATGGCGGTCCTGGCCGCCGGCCGGGGGGCGCGCACCCTGGTGCCTCCGCTGGAGATGCCGGTGGGTACGCTCGCCTCCCTGGTCGGCGGCCCCTGTCTGGTTCAGATGGTCGCCGTGTCGATCACGAAGCGGTAGCGGACGTCGCTGTTGACGACCCGCTCGTACGCCTCGTTGACCTGGTCCGCGTTGATCAGTTCGATCTCGGCGCCCAGCTGGTGCTCGGCGCAGAAGTCCAGCATCTCCTGGGTCTCCTGGATGCCGCCGATGCCGGAGCTGGTCAGGACGCGGCGGTTGCCGGAGACGGAGGAGAGCAGGATGTTCACCGGCTCCTCCGGGATACCGACGTTCACCATCGCGCCGTCGGTGCGCAGCAGCGACAGGAAGGCGTCGAAGTCGAGCGGCGCCGACACCGTGTTGAGGATGATGTCGAACGTGCCCTCGAGCTCCTCGAAGGTCTTCGGGTCGCTGGTCGCCCGGTAGTCGGTGGCCCCCAGCTTCAGGCCGTCGTCCTTCTTGCGCAGCGACTGGGACAGGACGGTGACCTCCGCGCCGAGGGCTGCGGCGATCTTGACGCCCATGTGTCCCAGCCCGCCGAGGCCGACGACCGCGACCTTCTTGCCGGGACCCGCGTTCCAGTGCTTCAGGGGGGAGTACGTGGTGATGCCGGCGCACAGCAGCGGGGCGGCGACGTCGAGGGGGAGGCCGTCGGGGATGCGGACGACGTAGTTCTCGTCGACGACGATCTTCTGCGAGTAGCCGCCGTAGGTCGGCTGCCCGTCCTTGCCGACGGCGTTGTACGTCCAGGTCGGGCCGCCGCCGGTGCAGTACTGCTGGAGACCGGCCTTGCAGTTGTCGCACTCACGGCAGGAGTCGACCATGCAGCCGACGCCCACCCGGTCCCCCACCGCGTACCGGGTGACACCCGGGCCGGCCTCGGCGACGACGCCCGCGATCTCGTGACCGGGCACCATCGGGAAGATCGCCGTACCCCAGCCCTCGCGGGCCTGGTGGATGTCGGAGTGACAGATACCGGCGAACTCGATGTCGATGAGGACGTCGAATTCACCGACCGCGCGCCGCTCGATCGTGGTCCGCTCCAGCGGGGCCTTCGCGGCGGGCGCGGCGTAAGCAGCAACAGTGGTCATGAGGGGGGTTCTCCTAAGGTGTGGTCGTACCCGGTCGCCTTTCCCGGGCACGCACCCAGACTCCTCCACGCTACGTCCGCCACCCAGACCCCGCCTCTGCGTACGTCGGGCGTGCCTACCACTGGCGGGGTCAGGTTCGTGGACGTACGACCGTGAATACTGGACGTATGGAAGAGCAGTCCCCGACCTCCCCCGCCTCCTCGCCCCTGGACCGGCGTGCCGAGCTCAGCGAGTTCCTGCGCACCCGGCGGGCCCGGCTGCTCCCCGGCGACGTGGGGCTGCCGGACTTCGGGCGGCACCGCAGGGTGCCGGGGCTGCGGCGCGAGGAGCTGGCCCAGCTGGCCGGGGTGTCGGTGGCGTACTACACGCGCCTGGAACAGGGCAACGGGCGGAACGTGTCGGCGGAGGTGCTGGACGCGATCGCCCGGGCGCTGCGGCTCACCGACGCCGAGCACGCGCACCTCATGCACCTGGCCAAGGGCAAGCAGCACAAGAAGAAGGGGGCGGCGCGGCCCCAGCAGGTACGCCCGGCGCTGGGGCAGCTGCTGGAGGCGATGGACGGCGTGCCCGCGTACATCGGGGGGCGCCGCTCGGACATCCTGGCCTGGAACGGGATGGCGGCCGCGGTCTTCGGTGACTGGTCGCAGCTGCCGGTCGCGGAGCGCAACTGGGCGCGACTGGTGTTCCTGCGGCCCGAGTACCGCGATCTCTTCGTCGAGTGGGAGCAGAAGGCGATCGACATCGTGTGTCTGCTGCGCATGGACGCGGGCTGCTTTCCCGACGACACCCGGCTGTCCGCGCTGGTCGGCGAGCTCTCGGTCAAGAGCGAGGAGTTCCGCCGGCTGTGGGCGACGCACGACGTCAAGGAGAAGAGCCACGGGCTGAAGCGGCTGCACCACCCTCTGGTGGGCGAGCTCTCCCTCAGCTACGAGTCGTTCCGGATGCCGGACGACCCCGACCAGTCCCTGGTCACGTACCACGCGGAGCCGGGCTCGGCGTCGGCACAGGCGCTGCGCCTGCTGGCCAGCTGGGGCACGGACGCGACCCGGGTGGCCTCCGCCCCCGACCTGGGCTGACCGCCCCGCCGCGGACAAGGGGAACGGCCCGCCGGAAGCCGCGCTTCCGGCGGGCCGCTCGCTCTCAGCGGCTACGGCTCACCTGGCGTAGTACGCGTTGTAGATCGAGATCGTCGACTTGTTGCCCTTCTTGTCGGCGATCTTGGCGTGGAACGAGACGGCCTTGCCCTTGGCCGGGTTCCTGACGGTGATCTTCCCGTGGCTGACCGTCAGCTTCTTCCAGGTCTTGCCGTAGTCGTACGACACGTAGACCGAGAGGGACTTCAGGTTGCGGCCGGCGGCCGCGCCCTCGACGGTGACCGGGAAGGTGACCTTCTTGCCCGCCTCGACGCGGCTGTCCGATCCCGTGTTGGCACCGAAGTGGACGGTGGACGCGGGCAGCTTGGCCGGCGGGCCGGCGGCCGACGGCTTCTTCGAGTGGAAGGTCCAGCTCGCGTCGATCCGCGTGGAGGCGGCGGCGACCTTGACCGAGCGGATGACCGAGGTGGTCAGCCGGTACTCGGCGTCGGCGGACGGCACGGTGAAGACGCCGTCACCGAACAGCGGGTCCTTGTTCGAGCCCACCTTGGTGCCGTTGCGGTACAGGGTGGTGTTCACCGACAGGAAGTCGGAGGAACCGGCATGCTTGGCGCTGTCGGAGAACAGCGGGACGACGCCGAAGATCTGGTTGCCGTCGCGGTACAGACCGTACTGGCTGGTCAGATGCGGGCCGAAGATCGCCCTGTTGAAGGTGTTCTGGTAGCTCTTGCCCGCCTTGTACTGCTGCGGGTCGATCGAGTAGAAGGCGTCGGCGATCGGCAGGCCCTCGGCGTCATGGCCGCTGACCTGGGCGAAGTCGAAGCCCCACAGCGCTCCGTCCACGGTGGAGAGGTGGACGGTCCGGGTGCTCGGCAGCTTCTGCTCCGAGAAGACGGTCATCGCCGAGTCCTCGCCGACGATGCCCCACGCGCCGAGCGAGCCGGTCTTGCCGGAGGCGGCGGCGCCGAGGCTGTTCTTGACCGTGGCGAACTCGCCGGTCTTGAAGTGCCGGACCTTGTCGCCCTGCACCTTCTTGACCCGTGCGCTGGTGGCGACGTCGTACTCCTCGTGGTCGCCCTTGGTGAACTGACCGCTCCAGGTCTGGGTCAGACCGCTCGCGACCTCGCCGCCCAGCGGCGCGATCCGGATCTTGTCGAAGCTGTCGGAGCCGACCCCGAACCCGGCGCCCGCCGGGTCGTACACATAGGAGACCGTCGCGAAGCCCGGCTTCGCCTGCGCGTCCGGCACGGTGATGTCCGGCGCCTTGGTGGTACGGGCGTCGACGGTGAGCGTGAGGTCCCTGGTGACGCTGACCTTCGGCTGCACCAGCCAGTCGACACCGCCGTCTAGGGTGGTGAAGTCCTTCGCGATCAGGGCGTCGAGCAGGTAGGTGCCCTTCGCCACCCGGATCGTGGCGGTGCCGGAGCCGTCGACCGGGACGACGAGGTCGCGGCCCTGGCCGAGGCCCGAGTAGCCCACCAGGTCGGTGCTGTACACACCGCTCGGGTTTCCGTCGCGCCCGACGTGCTTGACGGTGACGCTGTACGACTGGACCTCACGCTGCACCGCGGCCGCCGTACGGACGCTCTGGCCGTCGCCGGCCGCCGTGACGTACGCCGAGTAGGCGCCGTCGAGGGTGCCGCCCAGCCTGGTGTCGGCGGTGACGTCGACGGCGGCCGTGCCGCCCGCCGGGACCGTCACCTTGGCCGCGTCCAGCGTGAAGAAGCCGGCCGGGGCCGCCGCGCCCCCGGGGCCGGTGCCGCTCGCCGAGAGGCTGAGGGTGACGTCCTTGGTGCCGAGGTTGCGGTAGGTGAGCTGCTTGGTGACCGGGGTGTCGTCGGTGTGCGGCCACTGCTGCACCCCGAAGTTCACCGACGTCGTCTCGGCGATCACGGTCTGCCTGATGGCCTTGTCGACCTGGATCCGGCCCGTGCCCTGCTCGAACGGCGTGTACGTGCCGCCCTTGGCGGAGCCGGTCAGCACGGCCTTCAGCTGCTGGTAGCCCCAGTCGGGATGCTCCTGCTTCAGGATCGCGGCGGCGCCGGCGACATGCGGGGTCGCCATCGACGTACCCGAGATGGTCAGGTAACCGGGCGGGTTCTCGCCGACCTCCTGGTCGATGAGACTGCCCTTGGCCGCGGCCGCGGTGATGTCGACGCCGGGCGCGGTGACGTCCGGCTTGATGGTGCCCTCGGCGCTGGGGCCGGTGGAGGAGAAGTCGGCGAGCCTGTCGTTGCCGTCGACCGCGCCGACGGTCAGGGCGGCGTCCGCGCTGCCCGGCGAACCGACGGACTCCGGGCCCTCGTTGCCCGCGGCGATCGCGAACAGGATGCCCTTCTCGTTCGAGAGCTTGTTGACCTCGGCTTCGAGCGGGTCGATCTCGGGGGTGTCGTAGCCGCCCAGGCTGAGGTTGACGACATCGGCGCCCTGGGCCGCCGCCCACTCCATGCCGGCCAGGATGCCGGAGTCGTCGCCGGAGCCGGTGTCGTCCAGGACCTTGCCGTTGAGGATCTTCGCGCCGGGCGCGACACCGGTGTACTTGCCGTGCGACTTGGCGCCGGTGCCCGCCGCGATGGACGCGACGTGCGTGCCGTGGCCGAAGTGGTCCGAGGCGTCGGCGGCCGTGGTGAAGTTCCTGGACTCGATCACCTGGTCCCTGAGGTCCGGGTGGGTCGTGTCCACACCGGTGTCCAGGACGGCGATCTTGACGCCCTTGCCGTTGTATCCGGCCGCCCACGCCTTGGGGGCACCGATCTGCGGCACGGACTTGTCGAGGCTGGCCTTGCGGACGCCGTCGAGCCAGACGTGCGCGATGCCGGACGCGGCCCGGTCCCCGTCGGTGACCGCGTCCCACAGCCGCGGCGCGTCCTTGACCGGGGTCTGCACGGCATCGGCGTCGAGCGTCCTGAGACTGTGCCGCAGGATACCCGCGTCACGGACGTCGGCCCTGGCGGCGCCGGCGGCGCCCCGGTACCCGACGATGACCTTCAGACCGTTGCGCTGCGCCTTGCGGGTCGCGGCCTTGTCCAACTCGGTGACGTCGAAGAGCCGCCGGTCCAGCTTGCCGGAGGCGACCAGCCGGACGGCGTCACCGGGGACGACGAGGGTGTGCCCGTCGGCCTTGCGGATCCGGAAGGGTATGTGCTCGCGCCCCTTGGCCCGTTCCAGGCCGACGACCCGGCCCTTGGCGTCGAGGGCGACCCGGTCACCGGTGATCAGGGTGACGTGGTGCCGGCCGGCGACCGCCGAGGCGGCCTCGGCTACGGCGGTGGCGCGCTGTTCCGGCTTCGCCGACGCCGGGCTGGTCATGCCCGCGGCGAGGGCGACGGCCGCTGCCGTGGCCACCGAGGCCGCGGCAGCCCATTTCACTTGTCTGCGCAAGACTCCCCCTGGGAGACGGTGTACCGGGCGAATTCCCCGTTCACCCGGCCGGGGGCAGTCTCGTACGCGTATACGTCAACCCCCCGGAACACGGAGTATGCCGGGGGGTGATCAGTGGGCTCAATAGATGAGAGACCGGTAGGAGAAGGACCGGAGAAGTGTTACGCGCCCGGGCGGACACCGTTACCCAACTGCGCGGTTCTGCACGGGAGTTCAGTGCTAGACACGGTCCCCCCGTGACGCACCTCACGCGCCCGCGTTCTCCTTGACGGTGATCCTGCCCTTGCGGATGGTCGCCAGGCGCGGGGCCTTCCTCGCGATCGCGGAGTCGTGGGTGACCATGATGAACGTCAGCCCGTGCTCCTTCCACATGCGCTCCAGCACCTCCATGATCTCGTCGCGCATGCTCTCGTCGAGGTTGCCGGTGGGCTCGTCGGCGAGCAGCACCTTGGGCTGCTTGACCAGGGCCCGGGCGATGGCGACGCGCTGCTGCTGGCCGCCGGACATCTCCGAGGGCAGGTGCCCGAGCCGCTCGCCGAGACCGACGGAGGTCAGTGCCTCGGCGGCCCGCTCCCGGCGGTCCTTGGCCCTGACGCCGAGCGGGACGAGGGCGGTCTCGACGTTCTCCTGGGCGGTGAGCGTCGGGATCAGGTTGAACGACTGGAACACGAAACCGATGTTCTCGCTGCGGACCCGGGTCAGCTTGGTCTCGGAGAGCTTGGCCAGGTCGGTGCCGTCCAGGACGACCTCGCCGGAGGTCGGACGGTCCAGGGCGCCGATCATCTGGAGGAGGGTGGACTTGCCGCCGCCGGTGGGGCCCTGGATGACCAGGCGGTCGCCGTCCGCGATGGTGAGATCGATGCCGTCGAGGGCGCGGACGGTGTCCTTGCCCCGGGAGTAGAGCTTGGTGACGCTTCTGAGTTCGTACATGGGGTGACTCCTGAGAGGGTTCGGGGTCGGGCGGTTCTGTCGTCGGCCGCGGGCCGGTGGGGGCTGATCACGCCCGCGCGGCGGAGCCGCACATCGGCTTGGGGCCCCGCGCCCCTGAGCCAGTGACCGCCCCCGGCGCCGCGTGCGGACCGCTACTCGACGCGCCGCAGCGCGTCCGCGGGCCGGAGCCGGGACGCCCGCCAGCCGCCGAACGCGCCCGCGATCAGGCCGCCGGCCACCGCCAGCCCGACCGCCACCGCGATCGTGGTCACGCTGACCGGCGCCGTGAGGGCGACCTCCAGGGTCTTCGCGGTCTGCCGGCCGGGACCGCCGCCGAAACCGCCGCCGCCGAAACCGCCTCTGCCGCCCGCGTTGCCGCCGCCGAGGGAGGCGTCCAGGGTCGGACTGATCTCGGTGACGACGTACGCGCCGGCGAGACCGAGCGCGATGCCGAGCGCGCCGCCGACCAGGCCGTTGACCATGGCCTCACCGATGACCTGCCCGGTGACCCGGCGGGACTTCCAGCCAAGGGCCTTCAGCGTGCCGAACTCGCGGACCCGGCGGGAGACCGCCGAGGAGGTCAGCAGGCCGGCCACCAGGAACGCGGCCACGAGCACCGCGACGGACAGCCACTTGCCGACGTCGGTGGCGAGCGAGGACGCCGTGGAGAGGGAACCGGAGACGGTGTCCGCGAGGTCGGCGGAGGTGGTGACCGTCGTACCCGTGACGTTCTTCTGGATGGTCGACTTGACGGTCGAGATCTGCTTGGAGTCGGTCGCCTTGACGTAGATCGTGGTGACCTTGTTCTTCTCGCCGGCCAGTGTCTGCGCCTGCTTCAGCGGCATGTACAGGTTGGCCGCCGCGTCACCGCTGTCGGCCGTCGCGATCCCGACGATCGTGTACTTGACCTTGTTGATGGTGACGGTCGAACCGACCTTGTACTTCTTCTCCTTGGCGTACGCCGAGTCGGCGACCAGCACCTTGGCGTCGGTCTCGGTCGTCTTGAAGCTACGGCCGCTGGTGATCTTCGACGAGGTCAGCGGGCCGATCCCGGCCTGGGTGACGTCGGTGCCGTAGACCGTGTACGAGTTGACGTCGAAGTTGGCGCCTCCACCGCGGACCTCGCCCTGCGGCGGGCCGCTGCCGCCGCCGCCCGGGAACCCGCCGCCGTTGCCGCCGGACCCCTGGTTCTGCTGGAACTGACCCCGCGTGAACTGGCCGCTGATCTTGACCACGTTGAGGTTCAGCCCGCCGACCGCGGTCGCGACGCCCTTCTGGTCGCCGACCTTGGTGACGGTGGTGGAGGCGAGGGTGGTGAAGCCCTGCACCATCACACGGTCGCTGCTCTGCGTGTCCGACGAGCCGTTGTTCTGCGCGTCGAAGTTGAAGCGGGGGCGCTGGGAGGCGCTCGTGGAGGCCGACGCGGCCTTGGTGACGGTCATGTCCGTACCCAGGCCGTACAGCGACTGGAGGACCTTGTCCTGCGCCTTCCCCATGCCGTTGGACACGGAGTTGACCACGATGACCAGTGCGATGCCCAGCGCGAGGCCGGAGGCGACGACGAGAGCCGCCTTTCTGCGGCGGCGCAGTTCGCGCCTCAGGTAGGTGAAGAACATGACCGCACCGTAGGGAGGCACCGTGATGGCTCGATAAGGCCGAAATAAGAGAAGCATGAGAAGGCTGTGCCGGGCCCCGGAAGCGCCGATGCCGCCCCTGGGGGCGGCATCGGTGTGCTGTGGGCGGACTGTGCGTCAGACGGCCGAACCGGCCTTCCAGGCGGCCCAGTCCATGTTCCAGCCGTTGAGGCCGTTGTCGGGGGCCACGGTCTTGTCGCCGGTGTTGGAGATGACCACCACGTCACCGACGATCGAGTGGCTGTACATCCAGTAGGCCGGCGTGCTGGTGTCGTTGGCGCCCTTGGTGTCGGAGAGGCCGACGCAGCCGTGACTGGTGTTCACGGCGCCGAAGATGGACTTGGCGCCCCAGTAGTTGCCGTGCAGGAAGGTGCCGGAGCTGGTGAGGCGGATGGCGTGCGGCACGTCCTTGATGTCGTACTCGCCCTTGCCGTCGCTGTCGGTGAAGCCCACGGTCGCGCCGTTCATGCGCGTCTCCTTGAACTTCTCGGACATCACCATGACGCCGTTGTACGTCTTGTTGTCGGGCGAACCCGCCGAGATCGGGATGGTCTTGACCGTCTTGCCGTCCTGGGTGACCTTCATCTCCTTGGTCTTGGCGTCGACGTAGGAGACCTGGTTGCGGCCGATGTGGAAGGTGACCGTCTTCTGCTGGACGCCGTAGACACCGGAGGCGCCCTGCACACCGTCGAGCGCCAGTTTCAGCGTGACGGTGGAGTTCTCCTTCCAGTAGTCCTCGGGACGGCAGTCCATGCGCTGGGTGGAGAACCAGTGGCAGGCGACCTCCTGGCCGCTGCTGGAGGTGACCGTGACGCCCTTCTGGACGGCCGCCTTGTCGGTGATCTGCTTGTCGAAGTTGATCGACACGGGCATGCCCACGCCGACGGTCGAGCCGTCCTCCGGAGTGAAGGTGCCTATGAAGCTGTTGGCGGGCGAGACCGTGGTGAAGGAGGCGTTCTCGTGGGCGACCAGACCCGCGGAGTCCTTGGCCTCGGCGGCGACCTTGTAGGTGGTGGACCGCTCCAGCTGGGCGGAGGGCTTCCAGGTCGTCTTGTCGGCGGACAGGGCGCCGGTGACCGCGGTGCCGTCGGCGGTGGTCATGGTCACGCTGGTGAGCGTGCCCTTGCTGACGGTGACTGCGGCGGAGTTGTTGATGGACGCGTTGCCGGAGCCGTCCTTGGGTGTGATCGTGATGTCGGCCTGGGACGACTTCTCCGCCGCCGCCTGGTCCGACTGGGCCTGCGAGCTCTCACCGCCGCCGGACGCCTTGTCGTCGCTGCCGGAACACGCCGTGAGCACCAGCACACCGCCGAGCAGTGCGGACGCGGCCACCAGGCCCTTGCGCCGCTTACTGTCCGTCATCACACGCTTCTCCATCGTTGCCGAGTCCGCGAACACACCGAGAGTCCCCCTCAAGAGCCTTCAACGCTACGGCCGCTTCGTCCCGTTCCACATTTCCGTCAGGTGTGGGGCACACCACGTCCGACGGGGCGGCCGGTGCGGCAGGGGTCGGTCCGTGCTCTGTCCGAGACGACGAAACCCCGGACGGCGGTTGCCGTCCGGGGTCACTGGTTCCCCGAAACGCTCAGCCGATGCCGTCCTCTTCGTCGTCGCCGCCATCATCCTCGTCGAGGTCCCACTCCGGCGAATCCGGATCGTAGGCGACCTCCTCGCTGGACCAGGAGGCCTGCTGGAGTTCGACTCCGGGCACCTCGCTGACCAGGTCGAACGGGTCGACGAGATAGGCGAGGGCCTCGGCGGTGTCCTCCGTCACAGCGGCCTCGGCGTGCGCACGCTCCTCGCCGGGCAGCTCGGGGTCCTCGGCGATCCGCTGCAGCGCGACCTTGGTGACCTCGTCGGCGTCCTCGACCTCGAGGACCAGCTCCACCCGAAGTCGCACAAAACGTGATGTCTCTGGAGTGCTCATGCCGGGAGCGTAAGGCCGAAACCTCCTGTGACTTTCCCGTGACCCGCGATTTTCACTAACATCACCTCACACGGCCAATTCGCCAGCGCCACAAGGGGATCGATATTCCGTGTCATCCGCTCGCCGCCCGTTGCTGACCGCCACCGCCGCAGGCACCCTGCTGTGCGCGCTGTGGTTCGTCCCGTCCGCCCACGCGTCGCAGGACACCCCGGCGAGAACCGGCACGTCGGAGAGTACGGCGACGCGGGTCACCCAGCAGGCCAGGGCGCTGTCCGAGGCCACCTCCGAGGCGACCGGGGACGCCACCCGGCTCGCCGACACCGGAAGCCCGGACACCACGCCGTACGTCGTCGGCGGCACCCTCTTCCTCGCTGTCGGCGCCGGGTTCGTGGTGTATTCGGTCCGCCGGGAGCGGCTGGAGTTCTAAATGATTTGACCTCTCCTTGACCGGACACTCACAGTCCTCTCATGAAGAGATCATCGGGCGTGCGGATGTGCACCCTCGCCGCCGGCGGCGCACTGTCCCTCGCCCTCATCACGGGCTGCTCCGACGGGAGTTCCACGGATCCGGCCGCCGCCAAGGACTCCGCGTCCACCGTGAAGGCGCTGAACGCCGCGGAGTTGAAGCAGCGGATCCTCGCGCAGGACGAGGTGGACGGGTACAAGGTCAACGCGGTCGGCTCGGCCGCGCCGACCCGGAGCAGGATCAAGGCGAGCGACGAGAAGTGCCGTCCGCTGGCCTACGTCCTCACCGGCCTCGCCCCGGCCGACGCTGCCACGGAGATCGGCCGCACGGTCCGGGAGGACAAGAAGGACCCGACCGACGACGCGACCTCCCTCGACGACATGGCCGACGGCAAGTTCGAGAGCGCGCTGAAGGACTCGCTGAACCTGGACATCACCTCCCTCGACCTGTCGTCCTACGACGGGGACGGCGCGCAGCAGGCCCTCAAGGCGCTCTCGGCGGCGGTCAAGGACTGCGCTACCGGCTTCACGGGCGGCTCCGCCGGTGACGAGCAGAAGGTCACGAAGGTCACCGCGGCCAAGCCCTCGGGCACCGGCGACGAGTCGGTGGCGTTCACCGCGGTCACGGACATGGACGGCGACACGGGGCCCCTGCACGCGGAGGTGGTCCGCCACGGCAACACGCTCGCCACGTACTTCACCATGAACATCGGCGCGATGATGTCCGGCAAGACCTATACGGTCCCGGCCCCGGTCATCAAGGCCCAGTCGGCGAAGCTGAAGTGAGCACGACTCGTCGCGGCCCTTCCAGAAGGGCCGCGACGAGGAACCCAGGGGCGCTGGGGGTACCCCCGGCCGAAAGCTGGGGGAGGACCTGCGCGACCGGCCCCCTCGCGCCCGCAGCCGCACCCGGCTACCGCAGCGGGCCGGTCACCTTCTCGGCCGCCGCCACCAGCGCCCCGCCCCGCACGAACTCCTCCGCCGCGGCGAGGTCGGGAGCCAGGTACCGGTCGGGGCCGGGGCCCCGCACCCCCGCGGAGCGCGCCGCCTCGATCACGGCCAGGGAGGCCGGCGCCGCCGTCAGCCCCTCGCGCAACTCGATCGCCCGGGTCGCCGCGTACAGCTCGACGGCGATGATCCGGGCCAGGTTGCCGACGGCCGTCCGCAGTTTGCGCGCCGCCGACCAGCCCATGGAGACGTGGTCCTCCTGCATCGCGGAGGACGGGATCGAGTCGGCCGACGCCGGAACGGCCAGCCGCTTCAGCTCGCTCACCAGGGCCGCCTGCGTGTACTGGGCGATCATCAGTCCCGAGTCGACGCCCGCGTCGTCCGCCAGGAACGGCGGCAGCCCGTGGCTGCGGTTCTTGTCCAGCAACCGGTCGGTCCGCCGCTCGGCGATGGACCCGAGGTCGGCGACCGCGATGGCGAGGAAGTCGAGGACGTAGGCGACCGGCGCACCGTGGAAGTTGCCGTTGGACTCGACCCGGCCTCCCCCAGTGCCGAAAGCCTGGGAGGTGCCCCCAGGCAGGACGACCGGGTTGTCGACGGCCGAGGCCAGCTCCCGCCCGGCGACCAGGCGCGCGTGCGCGAGCGTGTCCCGCCCGGCCCCGGCGACCTGCGGAGCGCACCGCACCGAGTACGCGTCCTGGACGCGCGGCGCGTCGTCCTGATGGTGCCCGGTGAGCTGGGAGCCCTTGAGCACGGCGAGCATGTTGGCGGCGCTGTCGCCCTGGCCGGGGTGCGGGCGGATCGCGTGCAGCTCGGGGGCGAGGACCTTGTCCGTCCCGAGCAGCGCCTCCAGACTCAACGCGGCCGTCACATCGGCCGACTTGTAGAGCATGTCCAGGTCGGCGAGGGCCATCACCAGCATGCCGAGCATGCCGTCGGTGCCGTTGAGGAGTGCGAGCCCCTCCTTCTCGCGCAGTTCGACGGGGGCGATCCCGTGCTCGGCGAGCAGCTCGCCGGCGGGGCGCACGACGCCGTCCGGGCCCTCCGCGTCCCCCTCGCCCATCAGCGTGAGCGCGCAGTGGGACAGCGGGGCCAGGTCGCCGGAGCAGCCGAGGGAGCCGTACTCGTGCACGACCGGGGTGATCCCGGCGTTCAGCACGTCGGCCATGGTCTGGGCGACCTCGGGACGCACACCGGTGTGTCCGGAGCAGACGGTCTTCAGCCGCAGGAACATCAGGGCCCGGACGACCTCGCGTTCCACCCGCGGCCCCATGCCCGCCGCGTGCGAGCGCACGATGTTGCGCTGCAACTGGGCCCGCAGTTCCGGGCTGATGTGCCGGGACGCGAGGGCGCCGAAGCCGGTGCTGACGCCGTAGACCGGTTCCGGCTTGGCCGCCAGCGCGTCCACGATCTCGCGGGCCGCCGCGAGCGCCGCGACCGCCTCCGCGGACAGTTCGACGCGGGCGCCGCCACGCGCCACGGCGAGGACGTCGGACGCGGTGACACCGGACGTCCCCACCACCACAGTGTGCATATCCATATTCAGGAGCGTACGCAGTGAATGCCGCTGCTGTCACTAGTGGGGTACCGGGTTGCCCCTTACTTCCGTTGGGTTCTGCGTCACAGCCCCACGGTCATGAACGCCGGCCCCGGAAACTGCGCCGCTCGGCCCGTTCCGGCGGGGGCGCGTCGGCCAGCCGCAGGACGGGGTCGTCCGGCCCCTCACGTCCGGCCACCACCGGCCGCTCCGCGCGGAGCGCCTTGGCACGGTACTGCGCGGCGTCGGCGAGCCGGAACAGACGGCGGGCCGAGCGCACCGGCCCGATCGGATCCGCGGTCGAGGCCACCCCGCACGCCACCCCCTCCCCCAGCTCCAACTCCCCCGCCCGGCGGCAGAGTTCACCGGCCGCCTCGACCACGTCGTCGGCCGGCGGCCCGACCGCCAGCAGACAGAACTCGTCACCGCCGAGCCGCGCGGCCAGGGCGCCCGGCAGCATCGCCCCGCACAGCGACAGGACCGAGCCGAACCGTTCGAGGAGGCGGTCGCCGACGGCGTGCCCCTGGGTGTCGTTGACCCGCTTGAGCCCGTTGAGGTCACAGACGACGAGGCTGACCACGGTGTCGTCCGCGCGGTGCCGGTCGATCGCCTCGTCGAGATGCGCGTCGACGGCACGGCGGTTGGCGAGCCCGGTGAGCGCGTCGGTGTACGCCAGCCGGCGAGCCTCCTCGAGACGCTCGGTCTGGGCCATCCCGGCGGCGACGACGGAGGCCAGGACGGTGGCGAAGTCGGCGTCGGCGCGATTGAAGACGGTGGCCCGGACGGGACGGGCGACGTACAGCTCGCCCCAGGCCCTGCCGTGCAGCAGGATCGGCGCGACCAGGCAGCAGCCGCGGCCCCTGCGGCGCAGGGCGTCGACCCGCCGGTGCGAGTAACCGGGACGGCCGGCGGCGGGGCCCTCGGCCGTCTCCACCCAGGCGTTGGGACCGCCGCCGCCCGCCCAGCGCTCGTGGAGGAACTCGGTGATCTCCGGGAACTGGTGCACCGGGTATGACTCCGCGTCCGGGAACTCCTCCTCGTCCGTGGCGCGCTCCCCGACGTTCACCAGGACCCGCAGCCGGCCCAGGTCGCGCTCCCACACGGAGAGCGCGGCGAAGCTGCCGTCCAGAGCCCGGCAGGCACCGGCCGCGGCGGCGTGCCAGCACTCACGTGGGGTGTGAGCGGCAGCCATGCCCTGCGCCAGCGCCACTACGGCGGCGAGCCGGTTGTCATCACCCATTACTCCAGGTTAGGGATGATTTGTTGGATCCGGGACGCGGGTGCGGCGAACAGGTGTTGCCACGGCCCGGTCCGGCACGGGACGCGCCCGGGGCGGCCGCGCGCCTCACTCCCCCGGCCAGTCCGGCTTCCGCTTCTCGTTGAAGGCCGCGACACCCTCCGCGCGGTCCCCCGAGAAGGCCACCGAGCGCCAGGCCGCGTCCTCGACCTCCAGCCCCGCCCGCAGGTCCAGCCCCTGCCCGAGCCGCAGCGCCCGCTTCGCCGCCCGCAGGCCGACCGGCGAGTTCGCCGCCATCCCGGCCGCCAGCGCCAGCGCCGCCTCCCGGTCCCGGCCGGTCTCCACCAGCTGGTCGACCAGGCCCAGCCGGTGCGCCTCCGGCGCCTCCACCCGGCGCGCCGAGAAGACCAGCTCGGCCGCGCGGGCCGCGCCGACCCGGCGGGGCAGCAACTGCGTGCCGCCACCGCCCGGGATCACGCCCACCGACACCTCGGGCAGGCCCACCACGGCCGTGCCGTCCGCCACGATCACATCGCAGGACAGCGCCAGCTCGAAGCCCCCGCCGAGCGCGTAGCCGTGCACGGCGGCGATCGTCGGCATCGGCAGTTCCAGCACGCCGGTGTACGCCCCGCGCGACAGCGGCCGCGCCCGGACCAGCTCCGCGTCGGTCATGGAGTTGCGCTCCTTGAGGTCGGCGCCGACGCAGAACGCCCGCTCGTGCGAGGAGGTCAGCACCACCACCCGGGCGTCCCGGTCGGCCCCCAGCGCGGCGCACGCGGCCACGATCGAGCGGGCCATGTCCGCCGACACCGCGTTCATCGCCCTGGGCCGGTCCAGCACCAGCTCCGCGACCTGGCCGTGCCGTCGTACCAGCACGAACTCCCCGAACCGCTCCTCGCTCACGACACGCCCTCCGGTTAACGCGGGTTAACAGCCTGGATCCGATCATCGCAGCCGAGTCGTGAAGAGGAAAGGGCGGCCGGCCGGCTCCGGCAGCGAGGCCCGGCAACCCGTTCGAGTGACATCACACCCAAGTCCCCCCGCACCACCCAGGGGAGCGCATAACGTGCGCTCGCCACGGCGCATCGGGGGCGCGAGCGCATCGGGGAGGAATCGTGATGACCGAGACGTCGACCCAGCCGGCGCGAGACACCGACCTCACGGCCGCACAGCCGGTACCGGCGTCACCGGCCACCGGCACCGCCCCGGCCGGTGCGCGCCTCTTCGCCCCCCGCACCCGAGGCCGGCACCGGCGCCCGCGCCGCCGCAGGGTCCTGCTCGTCGCGGGCGGTATCGCGCTGGCCGCCGGGGCCCTGAGCCTGGTCCGGGTGAGCGTCGAGCCGGGCGCCGGCGGCCCCGGCGCCGCCGAGGCCGAACCCCGGCTGGACGTGGGCCGCGGGCCGGGCCGGTCGACCCCGGCCGCAGCCATGGTCGCCACCGCCACCGCCATCCCCCGGGTGCTCCCCTCACCGGCCCCGGTACCGGGCGGGGTGAGCACGACACCGACGGCGCCCTCCGCGCCCGCGCCCCAGCCGGCCACGTCCCGGCCCGCCGCCCCGGGTGGTCCGGGTGGTCCGGATGCAACCACCATCCCCGAGTCCCCCAACGCGCCGGCTCCGTCGACCACCCCACGGCCGAGCCCGACACCACCCCGGCCGGCACCCTCCGCCACCCCCACGCCGGCTCCCCGGCCCTCCGCCCCGGCGGAGCCGGGCCTCTGCGTCCCGATCATCGGCCTGTGCGTCACCCCCTAGGAGCGAGCGATGACGAGCGGTGACGGCGGTGGGGGCGGGACGGCGGCCGCGGCCGGCGGACGGGCCACGCCGTGGTCACGGACCGGCCGGCGGTGCCTCCCGGCGCGTGAGCAGCCACGGCTCCACCACGCCCAGGCCACGTACCGGGCGCTGCCACATCGGCTGGAGCGCGAAGCGGTACGTCGGCGGTTCCTCGCCCTCCTTCTCGGCGGTGGCGGCGGCCTCGGCGGCATCCGCCTCCGAGGCGGGCGCCTCACCGGAGCGGATCAGTTCCTCCGCGAACGCCGAGTCGACGAGCACGGCGTCCCGGGGGGCTATGGAGGTCAGCCGGGAGGCCAGGTTCACGGTCGTACCGAAGACATCGCCCATTCGGGTGGTCACGGTGCCGAAGGCCATGCCGACGCGCAGCTCCGGCATCGTCTCGTCGTGCGCCATGGTCTCCACCAGGCGCAGGGCGATGTCGGCGGCCGTGCCCGCGTCGTCGGCGGCGTACAGGACCTCGTCGCCGAGGGTCTTGATGAGCCGGCCGCCGCGGGCCGCGACCAGGTCGGCGGCGGTGGTCTCGAAGGCCTCGACCAGTTCGCCGAGCTCCTCCTCCTCCATCCGGCGGGTCAGCCGGGTGAACCCGACGAGGTCGGCGAAGCCGACGGCCAGCCGCCGGTCGACCATCTCCTCGTCGTCGGCCGACTGCACGACCCGGCCGGCCGAGGCGGCGAGCTGCCGGCGCCAGACGTAGACCAGGAACTCCTCCAGCTCGGGCAGGAGCAGCTCGACGATCGGGTACGTGACCTCGGTGCGGGTCATGCCCGGCTCGGGGGGCTCGGTCAGGCCCTCCAGGAAGGAATCCATCTGCCACTCCGCCAGACGGGCGGTGGTCTGCCCGGTCGACCGGGCCACCTGCACCGCCATGGCCTCGCTGAGCAGCCCCGCCTCGACGAGACCGGCGAGCCGGCGCAGGGCCAGCACATCGGCCTCGGTGAGCGCCTTGGCCTGCCCGATGTCCGCGAAGCCCATGGCCCGCCAGAACCTCGACGCCAGTTCCATGGAGACGCCGGCGCTGCGGGCCGCCTGGAACGGGGTGTAGCGGCGCTCGGCACCGAGGATCAGGCCTTCGAGGCGCAGGGCGAGCGGGTCCTCGCCGGAGTCGGCGGCGTCCGCGCCCTCGCCGGAGCCCGTGTCGTCGACGGTCACGCCTGCTGCCCTTCCGATCTGCCGCGGTCACGTATCGACCGGCCTCAACTCTACGGCAGCTGTGCGGTAGCTCACTTCGTGAGGTGGGCCGATGTCAGGAGGTTCGGGGTGGTGAGGGGTGGGGCTCCGGGTGCTGGCGGGTGGAGATCGCGCGGTTCCTGCCCCGGCCCTCGGCCGGGGCACCCCCGGCGCCTCTCACGGGGCACGCCCTCGCCTCGGGCGGCGCGCACCGCCGCAGGCCTCGCTCCGGGCCGCCCGCACCGGCCTCACGCCGGCCGCAGGTGCACGATGTCGCCCGCCCCCACCGGCTCCTGGACTCCCTCCTTCGTCGCGATCACCAGCCTTCCGTCGCCGTCGATCGCCACCGCCTCCCCCACCAGCGATCGGTCTCCGGGCAGTTCGGCCCGGACCGTCCGTCCCAGCGTCGCGCAGCCCGCCGCGTATGTCTCCTGGAGCCCGCTGCCCGCCGGATCGCCGCCCGCCGCGCGCCAGCGCCCGTACCAGTCCTCCAGCGACCTCAGCACGGCCCGCAGCAGCGGATCGCGGTCCGTGGTCACCGCGCCGGCCAGCGCCAGCGACCCGGCCTGCGGCACCGGCAGCTCGTCCGCGCGGAGCGTGACGTTGATGCCGACACCGACCACGACGGCGTCCTCTCCGGCCCGCTCCGCCAGGATGCCGCCGGCCTTGCGCTCCTCGCCGCCGACGGTGACCAGGAGGTCGTTCGGCCACTTCAGCGCCAGATCGACACCGGCCACCCGCGCCAGCCCCGTCGCCACCGCCACCCCGGTCAGCAGCGGCAGCCAGCCCCAGCGGGCCACCGGTACCCCGGCCGGCTTCAGCAGCACCGAGAAGAACAGGCCCGAGCGCGCCGGCGCCGTCCACCGGCGGTCCAGGCGGCCCCGCCCGGACGTCTGCTCCTCGGCGACGAGAACAGCGCCCTCGTCCGCGTCTCCCGCGAGGAACCGCGCCACGAGATCCGAGTTGGTGGAGCCGGTGCGCTGCACGACCTCGACGTCACGGAAGAGCCCGCCGTGCCCGCCGTCCTTCACCAGGGCCCGGCGCAGTCCCGCGCCGCCGAGCGGTGGACGGTCCAGGTCGGACCAGCGATTGTTGTTCTCGTCTGCTGCATCTCGCGGCGTCATGCAAGCCACCCTAGGTGTGTTGTACGCCGCACTGCCGTTTGGTAGGCGTCCCACTACGCTACGGATGAGTAACCGTCCCCCCTTTTGAGCAGGCAGGGAGCCGCATCCCGATGTCCGAGCCGGAAGAGATCGACATTCACACGACCGCGGGGAAGCTCGCGGATCTCCAGCGCCGTGTCCATGAAGCGACACACGCCGGTTCGGAGCGCGCCGTCGAAAAGCAGCACGCCAAGGGCAAGTTGACGGCCCGTGAGCGGATCCAGCTGCTCCTCGACGAGGGCTCCTTCGTGGAGCTGGACGAGTTCACCCGCCACCGCTCCACCAACTTCGGCCTGGAGAAGAACCGCCCCTACGGCGACGGCGTCGTCACCGGATACGGCACGGTGGACGGCCGCCCGATCGCCGTCTTCTCCCAGGACTTCACGGTCTTCGGCGGCGCCCTCGGCGAGGTCTACGGGCAGAAGATCGTCAAGGTGATGGACTTCGCGCTGAAGACCGGCTGCCCGGTCATCGGCATCAACGACTCCGGCGGCGCCCGGATCCAGGAGGGGGTCGCCTCCCTCGGCGCGTACGGCGAGATCTTCCGCCGCAACACGCACGCGAGCGGGGTGATCCCGCAGATCAGTCTCGTCGTGGGGCCCTGCGCCGGCGGCGCCGTCTACTCCCCGGCCATCACCGACTTCACGGTCATGGTCGACCAGACGTCCCACATGTTCATCACCGGTCCTGACGTCATCAAGACCGTCACCGGCGAGGACGTCGGCTTCGAGGAGCTGGGCGGCGCCCGCACCCACAACTCGGTCTCCGGTGTGGCCCACCACATGGCCGGCGACGAGAAGGACGCCATCGAGTACATCAAGCAGCTGCTGTCGTACCTGCCGTCCAACAACCTCTCCGAGGCCCCGGTCTTCCCCGAGGAGGCCGACCTGTCGGTCACCGACGAGGACCGCGAGCTGGACACCCTGGTCCCGGACAGCGCGAACCAGCCGTACGACATCCACACGGTGATCGAACACGTTCTCGACGACAGTGAGTTCTTCGAGACGCAGGCGCTCTTCGCGCCGAACATCGTCACCGGCTTCGGCCGGGTCGAGGGCCACCCGGTCGGCATCGTCGCCAACCAGCCGATGCAGTTCGCCGGCTGCCTGGACATCAAGGCGAGCGAGAAGGCGGCCCGCTTCGTCCGCACCTGCGACGCCTTCAACGTCCCGGTCATCACCTTCGTCGACGTGCCCGGCTTCCTGCCCGGCGTCGACCAGGAGCACGACGGCATCATCCGCCGCGGCGCCAAGCTGATCTACGCCTACGCCGAGGCGACGGTCCCGCTGATCACCGTCATCACCCGCAAGGCCTTCGGCGGCGCCTACGACGTGATGGGCTCCAAGCACCTGGGTGCCGACATCAACCTCGCCTGGCCTACCGCCCAGATCGCCGTCATGGGCGCCCAGGGCGCCGTCAACATCCTGCACCGCCGCACCATCGCCGAGGCCGAGGCGGGCGGCGCGGACGTCGAGGCGGTGCGCGCCCACCTGATCCAGGAGTACGAGGACCACCTCCTGAACCCCTACATCGCCGCCGAACGCGGCTACGTCGACGCGGTGATCATGCCTTCGGACACCCGCCGTCATGTCGTACGGGGCCTGCGCCAGCTGCGCACCAAGCGCGAGTCCCTGCCGCCGAAGAAGCACGGCAACATCCCCCTCTAAGGAGCCGCTGTGACGATCAAGGTCATACGGGGCAACCCGACCCCGGAGGAACTGGCCGCCGCGCTGGCGGTGGTCAGGGCGCGGGCGGCGGCCCTGGCGGCCACCCGGTCCGGTGCCCCGACGGGACGGGCAGCCTGGTCCGACCCGTCCCGCATCGCCCGGCAGCGGCTCCCCCAGCCGGGCCCGACCGCGTGGACCCGCACGTACTGGCCGGGCTGAGAACGACACCTCGGGGGACGGGGCCGCATCGATGTGCGGCCCCGCCGCGCGGGCACACGCAACTGCGAGTCCGGGCTCCGATGTGAGTACCCCTACTCAGGCGCAGGCGCCCGCGAGGCCCCACCCTGGAGAGATGCTCTGGTCGGACCCCGAAGACGAGCCGCCGAAGGATCTGCAGGACGTGCAGAACGCCCTCCGGCGGCTCGGCGTCCTCCTGGCGGTGGTCATGCTGCTGCTGATGATCGTGCTGGGCGTGAGATAGGCAGCCACTAGGCTGACGCCATGCGCAGACTCGTCCTCGCCTCCCAGTCCCCCGCCCGGCTGAATCTGCTGCAGCAGGCGGGTCTCACCCCCGAGGTGATCGTCAGCGGCGTCGACGAGGACGCCGTCACCGCCCCCACTCCGGCCGAACTGGCCCTCGCCCTCGCGGAGGCCAAGGCCTCCGTCGTCGCCGCCCGCCCCGACGTGCAGGGCGCGATCGTGATCGGCTGCGACTCGGTGCTGGACCTCGACGGCCGGGCGCTCGGCAAGCCGGCCGACGCCGAGGAGGCCACCGCCCGCTGGAAGTCGATGCGCGGCCGGGCCGGCACGCTGCAGACCGGGCACTGCGTGTGGGACACGGCGGGCAACCGGCACGTGTCGGCGACGGCCTCCACCGTCGTGCGGTTCGGCGAGCCCTCCGACGCGGAGGTCGCCGCGTACGTCGCCTCCGGCGAACCCCTCTACGTGGCGGGCGCGTTCACCCTGGACGGGCGCAGCGCGCCGTTCATCGACGGCATCGAGGGCGACCACGGCAACGTGATCGGCATCAGCCTGCCCCTGGTGCGCCGGCTGCTCGGGGAGCTGGGCATCGGCATCACGGAGTTGTGGGCGCCGGCGGAGTGACCGGCCCGGCGGCCGGCGTGTCCTTCCTCGGTTCCGGTTCCGGCTCACCGTCCGCCGGACCGGAGCCGTCCGCGCCCCCGCCGGCGACCGCGCCGGCGTCGGCGCCCTCCGCGCGGTCGTACGTCATCAACAGCAGCACGATGAGGGCGAGGACGACCACCATGGACACGAACGCGGTCCAGCCGATCAGGCCCCACGCCACGGCGCCCAGCAGGCCGTGTACGACCGCCGCGCTGATCAGCAGGATGCGGCCGAGGCCGGCGGGCGCCCGGTTGCGTATCGCCACCAGCAGGGCCACCAGGGCGCACAGGGCGAAGTAGAGGCCGAAGACCACGGCGCCGATCTTCGCCGTCATCGACATGTTGTCGGGGTCGAGCCCGGCCAGGGACATGTCCTGACGGTCGACCACCACTCCCATGAACCAGTTGAACGCGGCGATGCCGAGTGCCTCCCCGAGGAGCACGACCGCCACGACCAGAGCCACCGGTCGGCGCACCACCGGCCCCACCCACTTTCGCTCACGACCCGCCGGGAGCCGCTGTTACCTGAAGTACGTTCAAGACATCGCGAACGCTACTAACGGGTAAACCCGGGGACAAGGGGCCGGGCGTCGGCAAAGATTCGTTGGGCCATTCGTAGGGACTCAACAAAGAAACACTGTGGGGCGCGGCACGCTCTCACAGAGACCTTGAGCACATCGCGGGGCTAGGGTTTTCCGAAGGAGTCCTGCGTACCTCGGTGCGACAAGGGCTTTCGCGGGTCCGGCGAGCCTCGCATCACGCTCCGTGTGGGCAAGCTCACCATTGGGGACGGGTCGAAGTGCCGTGTCGGCCTTCCCTAAACTCGGCTTGTTTCAAGGAGGGAGCCTCAATCGTGCGCAAGGTGCTCATCGCCAACCGTGGCGAAATCGCTGTCCGCGTGGCCCGGGCCTGCCGGGACGCAGGGATCGCGAGCGTGGCCGTCTACGCGGATCCGGACCGGGACGCTCTGCATGTCCGCGCCGCGGATGAGGCGTTCGCCCTGGGCGGTGACACCCCGGCCACCAGTTACCTGGACATCGACAAGGTCCTGAACGCGGCACGCGAGGCGGGGGCCGACGCCGTCCATCCGGGCTACGGGTTCCTCTCCGAGAACGCGGAGTTCGCCCAGGCGGTCCTGGACGCGGGTCTGACCTGGATCGGTCCGCCGCCGCAGGCCATCCGCGACCTCGGCGACAAGGTCGCCGCCCGGCACATCGCCCAGCGCGCCGGCGCCCCGCTGGTCGCCGGCACCCCGGACCCGGTCTCGGGTGCCGACGAGGTCGTGGCCTTCGCGGAGGAGCACGGCCTGCCGATCGCCATCAAGGCCGCGTTCGGCGGCGGCGGACGCGGCCTGAAGGTCGCCCGGACCCTCGAAGAGGTCCCGGAGCTGTACGACTCCGCCGTCCGTGAGGCGGTGGCCGCCTTCGGGCGCGGCGAGTGCTTCGTGGAGCGCTACCTGGACCGGCCGCGGCACGTGGAGACGCAGTGCCTGGCCGACAAGCACGGCAACGTGGTCGTCGTGTCCACGCGTGACTGCTCGCTCCAGCGCCGCCACCAGAAGCTCGTGGAGGAGGCGCCGGCGCCCTTCCTGTCCGACGCCCAGGTCGCCGAGCTGTACCGCGCCTCCAAGGCCATCCTCAAGGAGGCCGCCTACGAGGGCGCCGGCACCTGCGAGTTCCTGGTCGGCCAGGACGGCACGATCTCCTTCCTGGAGGTCAACACCCGCCTCCAGGTCGAGCACCCGGTGACCGAGGAGGTCGCCGGCATCGACCTGGTGCGCGAGATGTTCCGGATC